>CAJUKT010000125.1 GCA_910587255.1 uncultured Oscillospiraceae bacterium | reverse complement strand
TCGGGTTCGGCGGGGACCAGGGGCACACCCTCGAAAATGGCCACATAGCGCACCTTGGTCAAGGCGATGCGGGACACAGTGCCGCTGTAGTCCGCGGTGACCACGTAGCCCTTCACATAGGAGCTGGTGGCGCTGCCGGTATAGGTGGCGATGGCGGTATAGCAGTCGCCCACGGCGTAGCCGTCCTCATTGGCGGTGTTGTCTGTTCGCCAGTCGATGGAGACCAGCTCCAGGGTGCACCCGCCGTCAGTGATCTCCTTGGGGATGTAGGAGGTGTCCTGCCCCGCCAGGTTGGGATAGGAACGGGTGGCGGACACCTGCCGGGTGGAGCTGCCGTAACCCGCCACATTCACCTGGACGGTATCCAGCTTCAGCGACAGGACGCCGGTGAGTCCATCCTCGGTGGTGAACTCCCGCTGGGCGGGCAGCAGGGCCAGCACGGATTCCATGTCCTTGTTCTTACTCTCCAAGGTCACCGTCTCGGTGTGGAACCGCTCCTCACGCTCGGGGGCCTCCTGCTTCAGCAGGTCGGTGAGGGTATACACAAAGCCCTCCTGCTCGAAGTCGGAGCGGGAGATGCCCGCAGGATCGTCCTGGGGGCCCAGGTCGTACACCTTGCGGATCTGGGCGCCGTCCTCGCTGCGGGTGACGGACGTGGGGTAGCAGGGGGTGGGCGGGGCTGCCGCAAACGCGGCGGGGATCAGCGTGGCGGCGAAGGCCAGCGCCAGCAGGGTGGGAATGATCTTGTGTTTCATTTTGATATCTCCTTCGTTTTTTACATGGTCATGTCGGGGAGCATGGACTCATCCCGCTCCTCCTGAAGCGAGCGACCGTCCTCTTGGGCTTGACTGCGCTGGAGGACAGCCGCCATCTCCTGTTTGTAGGCGTCCAGCACCGCGTTGAACATCGCGGCAAAGCCCAGCGAAGCAGCTTTCGAAACAGGCGCGGGCATGGACGAGGGGGGCGCCCTCGGATACCCGAAAAACATATCCACGCTCATTTGCCCGGCCTGACGGCGTGGGTCAGCAGATGGAACTCCCACGGTGATACCTGGAGGGACTTGTAATTGCCCCGAGCATCCATGCCCCAGGCGCTGATGTGGACCACCAGGGGATACCGAATGCCGCTGTCGTCCATAAAACGCCGCTTGAACTCGTCGGCGGACAGCCTGCCCACCCCAGCCACATAGACCCATTTGGCGGCGCTGAAGGGATTACCGGGATCATCGGGCCACAGGTATCTCCCCCGCAGGGCGCGGGGCAGCTTGTCCCGGTCCGGGGCGGGGATGATGCAGCGCCGGTACAGGCAGTAGCGGATGTGGAGCCGGGAGGCCAGCTCCCGGGCGATCTCCATGACCTGCGGGTCGGACTTCCACAGGGGGAATTCCAGAAACCGCAGTACCATCACGTCCTCACTCTCCCGGTCTGTCGGGAACAGAGGCAGACAACGTGCCAGGTCGATGGAGTCTGCGCCCCTCTGGAGGCCCAGGGCCTTTTGGTTGGCGGCGGGCAGGGCTCTGTAAGCCCGGATGGCATCGGACAGGGACCGAAAATGATGGATGTCCAGCGTTCCCTTCCACAGATTATCCACCACGTAGAATTGCAACATGGCCATCACCTCAGTTCCATGCCGCCTTGAGCGTGGCTGTCCACCTGCTCCTGCTGGGGGCCGCGCAGCTCGGCCAGCTTCTCCGCCGCCCAGTCCGGCAGGTGCCGCTCGTCCAGCACGCCCATGAAGTCCGCCCGGTTCCAGCGGGTCTTTTCGCCGTCCCCCAGGCAGGTGGCATAGACAGCGCGTCCGCTGGAGGTGGGGGAGCAGCCAAAGCCTCCCTCCCCATACCACAGCTGGTTTTTGGGGGACCAGCACTCGTCTTTCAGCCTGTCCGGGCGCAGGATCAGCACCTTCCCGGTGAAGTCCTGGTCCGCGTCGCCGCAGTGCTCCGGGCCAAACATCCCCAGTTCCTGGTATTCGGCGTGGACTTGCTGGACAAACTGGGCCAGCAGAGCTCTGTCTGCCTGGACTCTGAACTCACCGTTGGTCTTGTCGGGCGGGATAAAAACAGACCGCGCCCAATGTAGGCTGTCCGGCTCAAAGCCCAGCCCGTCCGCAGCGGTGAGGGTGTTGGACAGCACGAACTGCACCCGGAGGAAGCCCCACTGCTTCAGGGCAAATTGGGCAGTGTCCGGCTCCAACTGGCCCTGCGGCGCGTGGGTGTTGTCAGCGCCATTTGAAAATGTCGATTTTCGCCGGAATGGAGTGTCGTTTTTAACAGGACAGCATACAGGTGTTATACAGCCTTAACCACTATCCGACTTGCCGGTTTGAAGTCCGTCAAGCCCTGATTTATCAGCTTGT
>CAJUKT010000124.1 GCA_910587255.1 uncultured Oscillospiraceae bacterium | reverse complement strand
GTTGCGCTTGCGGAACTGCCGCCACGCGGAGTTGAAAAAGGCGGCGGAAAACTCGTTCTCAAACATGACGTGGAACTCGTCAATAAAGACGTGGGTGCGCTTGCCTTTCTTCCAATTCAGGGTGACGCGGTTGAGCATGGTGTCTGTAATGACAAGGTGGCCGATGGGCTTCAACTGTTCGCCCAGGCCGTGGATGTCGAACACCACCACCCGCTTGTCCAGGTCAACGGTGCTTTCATGGCCGAAAATGTCAAGGGAGCCGGTGGTGAACAGCTCCAGAACCAGGGCGATTTCCCTTGCCATATCCTCCGGCTGTTCCATCAGCTTTTCCCGGAGGGCGGCAAGGGTGGGTACAGTGCCGTTCCGCTCCGCTTCCTCGTACAAGTCCCCCGTACAGCGATCAATAATGGATTTCTGCTTGGCCCCCACGCCGTTGGGGTCGATGCGCTCCACCAGGGACATGATAAACTGCGATTTCACCACGATGGGGTTGTTCTCGCCGTAGCCGTCCACCATATACATGGCGTTCAAGCGGTCTTTCCCGCCAGCGGCCACCCGGACAACGCTGCCCAGGCCGTCCATCGCTTCAATGAGGGGGGCGTACTCTCCCTCCGGGTCTGCTATGAGAATATCATCGTCCGTGTTGAGAATGAGGAACGCGATTTCCTCTTTCACGCTGAACGATTTGCCAGAGCCGGGGACGCCCAGCCGGAAGGACGACTGATTGAGCAGGTTCGCCTTGTTGCACATGATAAGGTTGTGGGAGATGGCGTTCTCACCGAAGTAGATGCCGCCCCTGTCCATGATCTCCTGCACCTTAAAGGGCATGAACACAGCAAGGCTCTCGGTGGTCAGGGTGCGAAAAGCGTCGATCTTCCGGGTGCCGATGGGCAGGACAGTGTTCAGGCCGTCGATTTGCTGGTATTTCAAAACGGCCAACTGGCACCGCCCGGACAGGGAGCGTATCTTCTCCGTGTCGCTGTCAAGCTGCTGCTTGGTGTCGGCGGTGATGACCAGCGTGAGGACGGCCTGCATCATCCGCTGGTCGCGGGTTGTGAGGTCGGCCAAAAATTCCTTGCTCTCCCTGCGCTGTAACTCCATATCGTAGGGGACGATGGCGGAGAAGTTGTTGTTTTGGTTCTGGCGGCGCTGCCAGTTTGTAATATTTGTCTCAACACCCAGCAGACGGTTCTCCACCTCCCGCACGGCCTCGTCCGTTGGAACGGAAAGAATGTCGATGGACAGCATCATGTTACGGTTTAGGTCGGTCAAATCCGCCACGATCTCATCCTGGATATAGTTGGCGTAGTCCTTTAGGAACAGCACCCGGCAATAGCGGTCGCCCAGCTTCAGGTAGTCGCTGTGCTTCTCGATCCCGTCCGGGCAGATATAGTCCTTGAAGTCGTGGCCCTTCCGGGCCATGTCCGCCATATCGAAGTGAAAACTGCCCTCGTCCCCGGCCCGGTAGAAGTCGTGGAGGATACGCAGACGGTCAGCGGCGTCCAGCTCCACGCACTTGGAGCCGAGGGCGGCGAAGCGGGCGGTCAGGTCGGCCCCGATGCGGGTGAAGTAGGCGCGGGCGTCCTCAATGTCCCGTTTATAGACGGTCACGGTGACAAGTTTCTCCTGGATGATGCCGTTGGCCCCGGTCGCCTTGTCAATGAGCATTTGGGTATACTCCTGGCGGTACTTGTCCAGGCCGTCCCCCCGCATAGCCATAAGGACAGACTGCTCAAAGTCCGCTTGGCTCTGGCGGCGGTTGCAAATGGTCAGCTTGGTAGTGGCGGCGCTGTCCAGGCCGTTCAGCAGCTCCGAGTAGGCCAGGAACATGGTTTCCTTGTCCTCCCGGCTTGCTACCTTGTAATTGATGTCGGTGAAACGGTAGGTCTTGGAGAACTTGATGCCCACCTTAAAAATGCCGTCCGGCCAGACGCATTGAATGGGTATCACGTCCTGCACCCTGCGGGGGATGCGGTACGGCTCCCGATCCTGCCGCATGATGGTCTTGATGCTCTTAATCATGGCGCTTGTATTCCTCCTTTTCCCGCTTTTCCATGCTGGACTTCAAAAGGTCGTAGTACAGCGTGGACGATTCAAAGCGCAGCTCCCTGGGTTCCAGCACCTCGGAGCGCAGCCACGCCCAAATAAACTGCTCCGCCGTCATGCCGTGGTAGGTGAAGAAGCCCAGGGCGGCAAAGGGGGCCGCGCCCACAATGCACATCCAGGACACGGTTTCCGTGCCGACGTAGGGTTTCAGCAGAAAGTACAGCCCCACGGCCACGGCCACCGCCAGGGCAGAAAAAACGAGCTGCCGCAGGGACAGCCCGAAAAACATACTCTCCGTGTAATTGCGAATTTCACGGTTGATCTTGACTTCCAAAATAAGACCTCCTATCGTTCCATCCCGCTCTTTTTCCGGGGCGTCTTTTGCCGGAAGGGGTAGGGCACAAATTCCTGCCCCCCCTCAATCATGCTGAACTCCGCCCGTAGGATGGGGTGCGTTTCCCGCTCTTGATATAGACGGATCATATCAATCGCCCGTTCTCTTGTGGCGGTGCTGCCCTCCATTCGTCCGTCCTTAAACACATAAAATCGTTTCATTCCGGCCTCCTTTACAAGCCCATCATTTCACGCACAACATGGTCGGACATTTTGACGCTGCCCACCAAAATGAGCATATGAAACGTCAATTCTCCAATATAGCTCCACACCATGGAAGCCGCCGCCGCGTCCGGGTCAACGGCGGGCGGGGAGCTGGCAAACACGGAGAAGATGATACAGGCCAGCACAATGACGGCCCCCTCCAGACAGACGGCGGCGTATCCTTTCAAGAAGCTCTTGCCTACGTTCTGGCTGGGTTCCCCGGCAAAGCTGGACAGGGGGATGGGGGCCAGCGCAGCGTGTCAGCGCCATTTGAAAATGTCGATTTTCGCCGGAATGGAGTGTCGTTTTTAACAGGACAGCATACAGGTGTTATACAGCCTTAACCACTATCCGACTTGCCGGTTTGAAGTCCGTCAAGCCCTGATTTATCAGCTTGT
>CAJUKT010000123.1 GCA_910587255.1 uncultured Oscillospiraceae bacterium | reverse complement strand
CGCAAGTAAAGACGGCGGCTTCTCCGCAACGGTACTGCTGGACTATGACAGGGGCTATGCCACCGGCTCTATGGAGTTTCACGACGACAAAACGCTTGACATAGATAAAGCGGTCACGTTTCTATGTGCGGAATGTTTGAACGAGATTCTTCCGCAGGATACAGAGCAGTGCTTTGGCGTTGGGGTTATCAGCCTTGCCACAAAAGAGGTCCGCATATTTGAGCGGTGTATCATAGGCTTTGGTCTGGGGGACTTTTATATTGACTGCGATTTAGAAGAGCCATCTCGCAGCTTATGCAAGATGAGCCTTTTCATTGTTTACTGCCCGATACGTTATGGAGATAAATCGTGATGTCCACCAATTTCTCACATAGATATGGAAAAATACCGCCAGCGAAGGCGGAAACAGTGCGAGCGGCGTCCATAGCGTCAATGCGGCGTGTGAGGCGCTCTTATCCCTGTTTCCATAAAAGGAAAAAGTTTTTTGCAGGGAATGTAGCAGGAAAAAGTCTGTATGTGAGGGGTTGTAAGTAAAATCCAAACCTGCTATAATTGCTATTGTAAAAAAGTGCGGGCCGTCAGCGGACGGTCCGCATTTATCACAAACGACAGAGGAACGGCCCTCTGCCAGCTTTCTTATTGGGCTGTCATAGGCAGGCCGCTTTTTTCGTACTCTTGTCCTAAAGGGGGAATACGGCATGATGGGAAAAGACTTGGAACTCATGCGGGAAATGGATGTACGGGAAATTGACCCTGACACGCTCCCGGATATTGCGGATATTCGGGTGGACACTTCGCTGCCGCCGGAGCAGCGGATGGCCAGCGTTCTCCAGCAGATGAACGGGAATCCCTATTTTTTCCGCAGCGGGAGCCTGATCGTCAAGACCTCTTTTCGCGGAGAGGCCCGGCTGCAAGCTCTTCTGGAGAACTGCCTGGAAACCCTGTAACCGAAAGCACAATGGATGTAGCCGCGCCGGATCTGAAAATTCAGGCTGGACAATCCGCCGGGATTCTGCTATACTGACGGTGGACCAAATCAGACAGCTCTGTGAAAGCACTTCCTGACCGGAGCGGCTTTTTTGCCGCAATATCAGGTTAGGAGGCTTGTTTTCATGGAGTTTTTTTCGTGCCCGGAATCAAGGACATATCTCTGTTACGCCTATGGCCGCCTTTCCAAAAAGGATGCGGAAAAGGCGCGGAGGGAAAATGACGAAAGCAACAGTATTAAGAATCAGCGGGATCTGATCCACGAATATATTGACCGGCACCCGGATCTGACCCTCTGCATGGAGGGCTATGACGACAATTATACCGGAACCAACTTTGACCGTCCACATTTTCAGGAGATGATGCAGGCGGTGGAGGCGGGAAAGGTGAACTGCATCATCGTAAAGGACCTCTCCCGGTTCGGCCGGGAACACCTGGACGCTGGAAAATATATTCTGAAACAATTTCCCGCTCAGGGCATCCGGTTTATCGCCATTACAGACGGCTATGACAGCGCCCGTCAGGACGCTTCTTCTCATATGCTCGTTTCGTTCAAAAATTTAATGAACGATAATTATTGCCGGGATGCGTCCATCAAAATCCGCAGCCATCTGGATGTTCGACGCCGTAACGGAAAGTTTATTGGTTCTTTTGCGCCTTACGGCTATTTCAAAGACCCGGAGGACAAAAACCACCTGCTCATTGACGAAGAAGCGGCCGCTGTAGTGCGGGACATCTTCGCGTGGAAGATCAGCGGTATGAGCAATCAGGGGATTGCTGACAAACTCAACCACCTGGGCATCCTCTCCCCGATGGAATACAAGCAGGCCAGCGGCGTCAAATATGGCTGCGGCTATAAGGTCCATTCCAAGGCCCTTTGGTCCTCTGTTGCCGTCCGGCGTATTTTGACCAGCGTGGTTTATCTGGGCGTTACGGAACAGGCAAAACGGACGACCCCCAATTACAAGGTCAAACGGGAGATTCAGCGCCCCCAGAGTGAGTGGATCAGGGTAGAAGGCACCCATGAGCCGATTATTTCACAGGATGATTTTGACCTGGTGGCCAGACTCTTGCTGCTGGACACCCGCTCCGCGCCTGGAGAAACGGTCGTTTATCCGTTGGCAGGTCTGCTGTACTGCGGGGATTGCCACAGCAGTATGGCCCGTAAGAGTTCCATCACAGACCAGCAGACTTACCACTATTACATCTGCGGCGGATATAAGCGCGACCGCAAAAGCTGTACTACCCACTCCGTCCGCACCATCGAACTGGAGCAGGCCGTTTTAGACGGCATCAACCTCCATATCCCATCCGTTGCCGATCTGCGTCAGGCTCTGGAGGCTATCAACCGCCGGCCTGCACAGAAGCTGGAGGTCTCCAAGCTGAACCGGCGCATGGATGCGTTGCAGAAGGAAGTGGAAAAGGCAAGGGAGCTGAAAGACGCGCTATACCGCCGGTATGCCATGGGCGAGATCGAGCTGGAAGATTTCCGGGAGTTCAAACGGATCTTTGAGCAGGACTGCCAAAAAGCGGAGCAGGCGATGGACGCACAGCGGGCGCAGCTGGACGCTATTCTAAAAAGCGGCTCCCCTACCAGTCCATGGATTGATTATTTCCGGCAGTTTGGCCGAGTGGAAGAATTGACCCGGCCTATTGCGGTGAAGCTGATCGACCAGGTGCTTGTTTATGAGGGCGGGCGCGTTGAAATCGTGTTCCGCTATCAGGCTGAATATGAAATGGCGCGTCAGTTCCTCTCCATTCACACCCAGGAACACGAATGGAAGGAGGTGGTCTGACCATGGCGAGAAAAAGCAGAAAAGCGTCCATCCAAGCTGTGCTTGACGGAACGCCCTTGCCAGTATCGGAAAGCGCCGCGCCGCAGACGGTCCTATGGAATGCTGCCGGTTACGCCCGGTTGTCCATCATGGAGACCCGGGACAGGAAAGACAGCGAAGCCCTTTCCAATCAGAAGGACCTCTTGTGTGGATATATCGGCCAACAGCAGGATCTGAAGCTCTGCGGCCTGTACGCGGATAACGGAGAGACCGGGACGAATTTTGACCGTTCGGACTTTCAGCGGCTCATGGCCGATATTCAGGCTGGGAAAATTAACTGCATCGTGGTAAAGGACCTGTCCCGTTTTGGCCGCAACTGTGTGGAGGCCGGGAACTATCTGGAACGTGTTTTTCCGTTTTTAGGAGTCCGCTTTATCTCCATTTCTGACGGCTACGACAGCGCTGCGGCCAACGCCGGCGATATGCTGGCAATTGCGCTGAAGAATCTGGTCAATGAAGCCTATTCCATGGACATCTCCCGGAAGTCGGGAAGCGTGCTGCTGGAAAAGCAGATGCGGGGAGAGTTTATTGGGGCTTTTGCCGCCTACGGCTATCTGCGAAGTCCAGAGGACCCTCATAAAATCATTGTTGACCCAGAGACAGCTCCCATTGTCAGAGAGATATTCCGCAGGAGAGCAGACGGTGAAGAAGTGCGTGCGATTATGCGCTGGCTTAATACTGAAAATATCCCGTCTCCCTGTTCATACCGCTATCAGAAAGGTATTTGCCTGGATAAAAGATATTCTGATGGGAAAGCAAAACCATGGATGCAGGGAACTTTGAAGAGAATACTGGAGAATCTTACTTATCTGGGACATATGGTACAGGGACGGCGGCGCTCACAGTTTTACGCCGGGATACCGGACCGGCGGCTGCCCCAGTCGGAATGGATCATCGTGGAGAATACCCATGAACCCCTCGTTGACAGGGAAACCTTTGACAGGGTGCAGGCGCTCCGGCAGGCCGACAAAGAAAAATACCAT
>CAJUKT010000122.1 GCA_910587255.1 uncultured Oscillospiraceae bacterium | reverse complement strand
CCTCCTTGGGTGTGCCGAGACGCCCAGCACCTTCGCTACCGTTGCCGCATTCAGGAACAGCGGCAGTTCATCGTAGCTCTTGTAGCTGGATTCTTTCATGTTGTACTTGCCCACCCTTTCTGTTGAGTTAGTTTTTCCTCTGCCCTTATGCGCTGACTCCCTCATCCATCTACCACAACCTCCAGAGTCCAAAACGACATTTTATTTTTCATGTGCCGAAAAAATTTTTGCTGTATAAAAACTCACCCGCCAGAACTATGCTTGCCAGAGTCATCTACCGCTGGATCAACACCGGCAAAGCTCACGATAGAGCTGCGGCGAGGGAACCGACGCACATCGCCGACCTCCGCCATCAGCTGGACGGCAGTGGTTTCGCCCACACCGTACATGGCCCGGACGGTTTCATACTCCGGAAGCTGCTGGGCCAGCCTGCTCATCTCAGCGCGCAAAACGGCCAGCGTGGCCTTAGCGGAGGCCAGCTCCTTTGCCGCAGTAGTGATGAGCAGTTTGGTGTTGCTGTTCCTGGGCAGGGTTGTGATATGGCCCATGCTGTCCATATACAGTTCCGCCGCTTTCTGTGCGCTGAACTGGTAGCCCTTCCGCTTGCACCACTTGCGGTAGCGCTCGGTGAAAGCCGTCTCGCTGACCAGACAAATGCACTCGCAATGCCAGAATACCATGACGAAATCGATCCACTTCTGGCTGCCATCGGCGCGTTCCGGGCTGGTAAACAGCTCATTTACACCCGGAAAGACTTTGTCAGTGAGGGAAATAAGATTGTTCTGCAGCACCACCACATTTTTCATGTAGAGATTGTACTGGCGGGAGCACAGCTTCAGTTGTTCTCGAACCGCTTCCATAGGGGTATATTCCCGCAGATCCACCCAGTTGTCAAGAGCGTACTTGGCAATCTTCATCGCATCAGCCTTGTCGGTCTTGACCTTGCGGATGGAACCGCCTCCGCTCTGCTTGATGAACAGCGGATTCAGCACGGTCACACGAATACCGTACTCATGCAACGCCGCCGCCACCGGCTCATGATACCGGCCTGTGGCCTCCATGAGCGCCCTGGTATCCTCCCCAAGCGCGAGGATGTCCAGCGCCATCCGCTCCAGGCCAACCTCGGTGTGCGAATACTCCTTTGGCGGCAGAGCAACTTCACCCATTGGCCGCAGGGCCGCCATCATGCTCTTCCCTTTCGATACGTCAATTCCTACTGCGTTCATGATCTCCTCCTGTGTGATTGGATATGGCGTCCGCCCCTGTTTCTCGCCGCTTGTTCAATCTCCTGGTTGACGCGAGCGCACCGAATGATGGCTCTACCTGCGCAAATCGAATGCTGCGAATGAGAGAGACGGCTGACTGACTCCACTACGGGCGTGTTGGCCCAGGATTTTTTGTGTCAGGCCATTTACTCCCTCATTCTACAGCTTCAGCTTTGAGACGACAAAAGACACGGCTGGCTGCCGTGCCTTTTACCGTAACTTTATTGTAGGAGATTTTTTGCAAAGCAAAAAATACTACTCGTCCCTTGACTGTCTGGATAGTCGGAACGGACGTAGAACGGGGATTGTCTGCGGCGGGGAGATGTGCT
>CAJUKT010000121.1 GCA_910587255.1 uncultured Oscillospiraceae bacterium | reverse complement strand
TGAACGAACTGGTTGACAAGATCATCGTCCACGCTCCCGACAAGAGCAGTGGGCACCGCAGGCAAAAGATTGAGATTTACTACAAGGCCGCTGGGATCATTGACATCGCTGACAACCTCTGTGAAGCCGGGGACGGCAGAGGACAGTGGCGTAAAGAGCGGAAAACGGCCTGAAAAAGCAGGACTGTGACCTTTTACAGTCACAGCCCTGCCTTACATAGAATACTTCGTTGCGGCACTTTGCCATTGTTGAGCGGCCTCTTTTCATTCAGCTAAAAATGCTCCGGCATATCTCCTCGGCGTCCGGGCAGCCGTTATGGACATGAAAATCATGGGGCTCATGATCGAAGCAGCCGTGTTTTTTCTCCAGCATGGCGGCTACCGGGGCGGGAAGGACGCCGTGCATCCGGGCGGCAAAGCGCTCTTTGATGGTGTCAAGCTCCGCCGTGACCAGGATGCGGACAGCGCCATCCGGGAGCAATGCCAGGTGCTCCCGCTCGGTGGTGACGTAAATCACGTTTTCCCCATGAACGGCATTGGCCAGCAGCGTTTGAAACAGCTGGACGGCTTCGCTCTCACTTTTTGCCAGCCGCAAATAGTCCTTTCCGCTGTAGATTTCCCCTGTGCGGCAGCATTGAGACGCTCCGCCAAGGTGGTTTTACCTGTGCAGCTCTCGCCAAAAATCGCGATCAGCATGACGATCTCCTCCAAATTTAGATTATTGTTTCAAGTATATCATGTAAAGGGCGCTTTTGCAAGGGGGTCGATCTGGGGTTGACAGGAAGGCACGAATATGCTAATATTCATTACATTAGCGAGATAAAGAATCTGGAGGCTGTCTCATGAACATACACATCAACACTCCCGAGGGGACCCGGGACCGGCTGTTTGCTGAGTGCCTGGAGCGACGGCAGGTGCAGTCTGCGCTGGTGGAGCTGTTCCGCCGCCGGGGCTATACCGAGGTTATCACCCCTGATGTGGAGTTTTACGATTTATTTGTCCAATCCGGCAACCCAGTTCCGCAGGAGACCATGCTGAAGATCATTGACCGTTCCGGGAAAATCATGGTTATGCGGCCCGACTGCACCGCCCCCATCGCCCGGGTGGCAGCCACCAAGCTGAGGCACCTGGCGCTGCCCCAGCGGCTGTATTACGACCAGACCGTGTTCCGTGACCGACAGGCCCATGCGGGCGGCAGTCGTGAGATTGCTCAGTGCGGGGTGGAAATGATCGGTGCGGTGGGGGACAAGGCCGATCTGGAGATGGTGGCCATGGCGGTGGATGCGCTGCGCGCCTGCACTTTGCCGCAGTTTCACATCGAGCTGGGCCACGCCGGCTTCTATCGGACGCTGGCCGGGCAGATGAATATGCCCCAGGAGGAATTAGAGCGGCTGCGGGCCGCCATCGAGGGCAAAAACTTTGCTCTGCTCAACGATATGTTGGAGCCCTACCGGGGAGAGGGTGCCTGCGCCGCCCTGCGCCGCCTGCCCTATCTATTTGGAGGAGTGGAGGTGCTGGATGAGGCCCGGAAGTTGGCGGGGCCCTGTGACAGCCTGGATCATCTGGGGCGGCTGTATAGCGAGTTGTCGGAGGCCGGATACGGGGGCTGCGTCCGCTTTGATTTGGGACTGGTCCATCAATTGGACTACTACACCGGGCTGGTGTTCCGGGGCTATGTTGAGGGCGCGGGAGCCCCTGTGCTGTCCGGGGGACGGTATGACGGGCTGATGGAGCAGTTTGGCCGCAGGGCGGAGGCCATCGGCTTTGCCGTAGACGTGGACGCGGTGGGGGCCTGCCTTGATGTAGAGACACCAAAATTGAAAACGGTTATCCACTACGGCCCCGGCCTGCTGGCCCGGGCGCTGGCGTTGGTGGACAGCAGCCCCGCCGGGAGCTGTGAACTCTCCCCCTGCCGAACCCTGGAAAGCACCATGAATCTGGCCCGGGAGAAGGGAGCAGCCCAGGTGCTGCTGGTGGATTGTGAAGGAGAGAGGTGGCTGCCGATATGAGCGAGCGGCTGAGAATTGCCCTGACCAAAGGGCGGCTACAAGAAAAATCCGTGGAGATGTTTGAGGCCGCGGGGCTGGACTGTACCCCGGTGCGCAGCCCTGGACGGCGGCTGATCCATGCGCTGCCTAACTATCCGTTGGATGTGGTGCTGGCCAAAGCGCCGGATGTCATCACCTATGTGGAACATGGCGTCTGTGATTTGGGCGTGGTGGGGAAGGACACTGTTTTGGAAAAGGGCGGGGCTTTTTATGAAGTGCTGGATTTGGGCTTTGGACGGTGCCGCTTTGCCTTGGCGGTGAAAAGGGGCTGCGATTTCTACGGCACCTACAAGACCCGGCGGGTGGCGTCCAAATACCCCAATGTCACCCGAGCCTTCTTTGAGGGCAAAGGAATGGATGTGGATATCATCAAAATTGAGGGCAGCGTGGAGCTGGCCCCCATTTTGGATTTGGCTGACGGTATTGTGGACATTGTGGAGACGGGAGCCACGTTAAAGGAAAACGGTTTGGAGCCTATTGAGGATGTGGCCCAGGTGTCGGCGCGGCTTATTGTGAACACTGCGGCGATGAAGCTGTACAAAAATGAGATCACTGACTTTTTATTCCGTGTGGAGCGGGAATTGGGGGGAGAGGCATGATTGCCATCATCAGAGCGGATGGGATTGCGGAACGCTGCCAGCTGGACGCCATGCGGGCGCGGGCTGCGGAGAAGAACGCTGATATTGAGCTGGCCGTCAAGGCCATCATGGAAAATGTGCGGGCGGAGGGGATGCCGGCGGTGGAGAAATACAGCCTCCAATTCGACCATAGGGCGCCCTATGAGCTGTCCAAGGATCGGTTGGATGAGGCGTATGCCGTCTGTCCAAAGGAGCTTACCGCCGCACTGGAGCACGCTGCCCGGAATATCCGGGACTACAATGAAAAGCTTCTGGTTCGGTCTATGGAGTGGAAATCCCCTGATGGGGGAAATGTCGGCCGCATCGTCAGGGGGCTGAGCCGGGTGGGAATCTATGTCCCTGGCGGAACTGCTGCCTACCCCAGCTCGGTGCTGATGAACGCCATTCCCGCAAAGACGGCGGGCGTGGAGGAGATTGTCATGCTCACGCCGCCCACGGAAAACCTCAGTGACGCGGTTTTGGCCGCGGCAAAAATCGCGGGGGTGGACCGGGTAATCGCCGTGGGAGGCGCCCAGGCCGTGGCGGCCGTCACCTATGGCGCGGGATTTATCCCCAAAGTGGACAAGCTGGTGGGGCCAGGGAATGCTTATGTGGCGGCGGCCAAGCGGCTGGCTTATGGAACGCTGGATATTGATATGGTAGCCGGACCGTCGGAGGTGCTGGTCATCGCCGATGAGACTGCCGACCCAAAGTTCATAGCCGCCGACCTGCTCAGCCAGGCGGAACATGACAAGCTGGCCTCGGCGGTGCTGTTAACCGATTCCATGGGGCTGGCTCAGGAGGTGGACGGGGAGATCATCCGTCAGAGCGGATATCTCAGCCGTTCCGAGATTATGGAGACCTCCCTTCGGGACTTTGGCTGCGCCATCGTGTGCGGTGGCCTGGAACAGTGTGTGGAGCTGGCCAATGAAATTGCGCCGGAGCATCTGGAGATCGTCACAAAAATGCCCCGAGAGCTGCTTCCCCGCGTGAAAAATGCGGGGGCTGTGTTTCTGGGGGCCTATACGCCGGAACCCCTGGGGGATTATTTGGCAGGGCCGGACCATGTGCTGCCTACCAGCGGCACCGCTCGGTTCTTCTCGCCGCTCAGCGTAGACAGCTTTTTGAAGTCCATAAGCGTACTGGAGTTCGATAGAGAGGCGCTGGAGCCCATATCCCGGGAAATTATCGCACTGGCCCAGGCGGAAAAGCTGACAGCCCATGCCAATTCCATTCAGGTTCGGTTTGAAGGATGAGGTACAGGCATAAAAATGCCTTGCAATATGTATATTATTATGATATAATTGCGTACGTCGAAAGGAGGGCTTTATATGCCGATCATTATACCGATTACAGATTTGCGGAACACCACAAAGATATCAGAGCTTTGCCATGGGAAGAACGAGCCGGTATTTATCACAAAAAACGGTTACAGCGACTTGGTTATCATGAGTATGGAGGCGTATGAGGCACTGACCGCGGCGCCTCAGGCTGTACAGCCGGAGAAGATGTGCTATTTGACAGAGCAAAGCCCCATTTGGGCGGGGATGCTGGCAGACGTTTTGCAGCAGAACGGCATCCCCTTTTTCAAGGAGAGCTCGCTGGGGGCTGGACTTGCCATTAAGACAGGCGGCCTATCAGAAAGTATCCGTTTCTTTGTTCCCGCATCCCGCATTGATGGCGCCAGGGAATTGGTGGAGGAACTGTTTTCCAAGGAGATAGAGTGAGGTATTGAAACGTGTTCAAAATATGTACTTGATAAGCAGATAAGGAGGAACTGTCTATGCGGCAGGCATCCATACAGCGTACCACCAAAGAGACCGATGTGAGCGTTGCCCTGTGTTTGGAAGGTGGAGAAATAAGCGTGTCCACCGGCATCGGATTTTTTGACCACATGCTCACCGCCCTGGCGTTTTATGCCGGGTTTGGGCTGGAGCTGTCCGCTCTGGGGGATCTGCATGTGGACGGCCATCATACGGTGGAGGATGTGGGCATCGTGCTGGGCCAGGCGCTCCGGGAGGCGTTGGGGGACAAAAAGGGAATCCGCCGCTACGGCATGGCATTTGTGCCCATGGACGAGGCTCTGTGCCGCACAGTGCTGGATCTCTCCAGCCGGCCTTATCTGGTGTTCGATGCGCCCATGCCTCAGCCTATGATCGGCGGATATGACAGCTGTTTGACAGAGGAATTCATGAGAGCGCTTTCGGTGAACGGTGGAATTACTTTACATCAAAAACGCGAATATGGCGGGAATGCCCACCACATTACTGAGGCGCTGTTCAAATCCTTGGGGTTGGCTTTAAAAGAGGCTGTAGGGATTGCGGGCGGGGATATCATCTCCACCAAGGGGGCGCTGTGATGGGATATACTGCCATTGTGGACTATGGTGTGGGCAATCTAAAAAGCGTATCTAACGCAATGACCTATGTGGGGCAAAGAACCTCGATCACTGGTGATTCCGGGGAGCTGGAGCGGGCGGATGCCGTGATCCTCCCCGGAGTGGGGGCCTTTCCAGATGCGGCAAACAAGCTGCGGAATACCGGGCTGGATCAGGTGGTGGTCCGACAGGTGGGACGCAAGCCGATTTTAGGCATATGCCTAGGAATGCAGCTTCTGTTTGACTGGGGAGAAGAAGGAGAAAAGTGTGAAGGATTAAAACTTGTCAGTGGTTATGTTAAACGGATTGAGACGAGATTTAAGCTGCCTCATATCGGCTGGAACAGCCTGGAGATTCAGAACGGTTCGCCGTTGTTCCGGGGCTTAGATAACGGAACCTATGTATACTTTGTTCATTCCTATTGCGGCCAGGCGGCACGGGAGGAGGATGTGATCGCCCGCACCCAATATGGTTCGGACGTGACTGCGGCGGTAGCCCACAATGGGGTATATGGCTGTCAGTTCCACCCGGAAAAAAGTGGAGAGGCCGGCTTGCAAATTTTGAAAAATTTTGGAGAATTGATTGGATGATTATTTTACCTGCCATTGATATGAAGGACGGGCGGTGTGTCCGCCTGCGAAAAGGGGAATTTTCCACCGCCAGCCAGGTGGCAGACAATGCGATGGAAACTGCCCGGATCTTTGCCGCCGCTGGGGCAAGGTGGGTGCATATGGTGGATTTGGACGGCGCTCGAGATGGAATACGGCAAAATTTTCCCGCCATTCATGAAGTCATTCAGCAATCCGATCTTCAGGTTGAACTGGGCGGCGGGATCAAAAGTTGTGCGGATGTGGACGCCGTGGCTGGAGCAGGAGCGGCCCGCATGGTCATCGGCTCCGCCGCCGCTGCCCATCCCGAGGTGGTGGAATATGCGCTGAAGCAGTATGGACCAGACCGGGTGGCTGTGGGCATTGACTGCTTGAACGGTCGGGTGCGTACGGCGGGCTGGGAGCAGGATTCTGGACTTGATTATTTAGAGCTGGCCCAAAAGATGGAGGAGAAAGGGATAAGGACAATAATTTTCACAGATATCGCCACTGATGGGATGCTTTGCGGGCCCAGCTTTGGTCAGCTTGCCGCGCTGCAAAGTGCAGTTGGGTGTGATATCGTGGCCTCCGGCGGGGTGACCACCCTGGATGACGTGAAACGGCTTCGGGACATGGGGCTGTACGGGGCTATTATCGGCAAGGCTTACTATGCCGGTACCATTGATCTGGCTGAAGCGGTCCGAGAGGGAGGGGCCCAGCAGTGAGAATTGCAGTGATCGGCTACAGCGGGGCAGGAAAGTCTACCCTGGCGCGTGCATTAGGAGAACGGTACAGCGTCCCAGTATTACATATGGACCGGGTTCATTGGGCGCCGGGTTGGCAGGAGCGTGATCGGGGAGAGGCTCATCGGCTGGTTCACGAATTCATGGAGAATTCTGGCTGGGTGATTGACGGGAATTATACCAAATTTGAATATGAACGCCGGCTGGCGGAGGCGGACAAAATTATTATTCTTGCGCTGTCCCGGCTAGTTTGCTTTGCCAGGGCGTGGAGACGCTATTTTCATTACCGGGGTACGGCCCGCGCCGACATGGGAGAGGGCTGCCCAGAAAGGATGGACCGGGAATTCATGTGGTGGATTCTGTGGAAGGGGCGTACCCGCCAAAAACGGGGGGAATTGCGGAGCGTTGCGGAGAGATATCCGATAAAAACGGTAGTTTTAAAAAGCCAAGGGGAGATTGACCAGTATTTGGAGGGGATTTCATGTTAGCTAAGCGTATCATCCCCTGCCTGGATGTCCGGGACGGCCGGGTGGTGAAGGGGGTCAATTTCGTGAACATCCGGGATGCGGGCAGCCCGGTGGAGCTGGCCAAGTTCTACTCGGACCAGGGGGCGGACGAGATCGTGTTCCTGGATATCACCGCAACCAGCGACGCCAGGGACACCGTGGCAGATGTGGTGGAGCAGACCGCCGCCCAGGTGTTTGTCCCCCTCACGGTGGGAGGCGGAATCCGAACGCTGGAAGACTTTCAACGGCTGCTGCGGGCAGGGGCGGACAAGATCTCGGTCAACTCCGCTGCTGTCAAGGATAATACGTTGATTGCCCGTGCCGCCCAACGGTTTGGCTCTCAATGCGTTGTGCTAGCCATCGACGCCCGGATGCGTTCCGAGGGATGGTATGAGGTGGTGGTGGCCGGAGGACGCACGCCCACCGGCATGGATGCGGTGGAGTGGGCCCGCCGGGGCCAGGAGCTGGGGGCGGGGGAGATCCTGCTCACCTCTATGGATGCCGACGGCACCAAGCAGGGTTTCGATCTTGCCATGACAAGGGCGGTTACAGAAGCGGTGTCTATCCCCGTGATTGCCTCCGGCGGCTGCGGAAATCTGGAGCACTTCGCCCAGGTATTCGAGGAGACTGGCTGCGATGCGGCGCTGGCGGCATCCCTGTTCCACTTTGGTGAGCTGACAGTGCCCCAGGTAAAGGAGTTTCTGCGGGGTAGGAATATTCCGGTGAGGTAAAAGGCTTCTGATAGAGGCTCTTAAATATGGGCGTTGTTGGGAGGATAAGCAGGTGTTTGACCTCAATTTGCTGTTTCAAAAATCGGAGCTGATCCCGGTGGTTGTTCAGGATTCGGACAGCCGGGAGGTGCTCATGCTGGGGTTTACCAACCGGGAGGCGGTGGAGCTGACGCTGAAAACCAAAACAGCCTGGTTTTGGAGCCGCAGCCGGGGAGAGCTGTGGAATAAGGGGGCGACTAGCGGGAATTTTCTGCATGTGCAGAGGATTTTCACCGACTGCGACACCGATACGCTGCTATATTTATGTGTGCCGGAGGGCCCGGTCTGCCACACAGGAGCAAGGAGTTGCTTTTTTAACCAAATTGAGTTATAATGAAAACGCGCAGGAGGGATATGCTATGGACAGCACGCTGGAGGCATTGTACCAGGTGGTTTTGGACCGCAAAGCCCATCCGCAGGAAGGATCTTATACCTGCTACCTGTTCGACAAGGGACTGGACAAGATTCTGAAGAAGGTGGGGGAAGAGTGCGCCGAGACCATCATCGCGGCAAAAAACGACATATCTGCCGACACGGTGGGGGAAGTGTCCGACCTCATTTATCACCTGCTGGTGATGCTGGCGGAAAAGAATATCCCTTTAGCCAGCGTGCTGGCTGAGTTGGACCGCCGGGCGCAGAAAATCGGGAACCTGAAGCAGATGAAACAGGTGGATAAGGAGAGTTGACCATGGAAGAACGCAATATAAACCAATATGATTTTGACAGCAGCTATGCTCAGGCGGGATTGACGCTGAACCAGTATGTGGCGCGTACCTTTGGCTGGATGTTTGTGGGGTTGATGATTACCTTCCTGCTGGCGGCGGTTTTGGCCATGACCGGGGCAGTGGTTTACCTCTTTGTAAACCCCTATATTCCCATGGTGCTGCTCATCGCCGAGTTGGTCGTGGTGCTTGTTTTGTCGGCCGGTATTCTGAAGAGGCCGGTGGGCGTTACCCGTGTGCTGTTTGCGGTTTACTCTATCCTCAACGGCCTTGTGTTTTCCGCGTATTTTGTGATCTATGATGTGGCTAATCTGGTGGTGATTTTTGGCCTGACCGCCCTGTTTTTCGGTGCTTTTTCCCTCTATGGGCGGTTCACCAAAACAGACCTGTCCAAGCTGCGTCCCCTTCTCATTGGCGGGCTGATTTTTCTGCTTGTTGCAGGACTTTTGACCATGTTCCTCAATTTAAGCTCCATGGAGCGGATCATCTGCATGGTGGGTATTGTGGTGTTCCTTTGCTTCACCGCTTATGATGTGCAGAAAATCAAGGCAAACTATGAGTATTTCTACGGCGATGCGGTGCTGCTGCAAAAGGCGTCCATCTACTCCGCGCTTCAGTTGTACTTGGATTTCATCAACCTGTTTCTTTATATGCTGCGCTTTTTGGGGCGGGGCAGGAACAGCAGGTAAACGGCACATAATCATAGAGAGAGGGGCGCCGCTTTTCTGCGGCGCCCCTCTTTTTCAGGCAAAATAAAAATCGTCCCTCATAAGGACGAGTTAAATCTTATAACCTTTGAAATTCCGTACATTCAGCGGTCGCTGGGAACGGTAGTCTCTCCGGCGAAGATCAACTCGTCGATATCAACGGGCGCATTCTGAAAGAGGACCTTCATTGTCATCACCTCCTTGGTTTTCTTGTTGTGTATTATAGCAATAAATATTCAGCTTGTAAAGGGGTTTTTGTGAAAAATTTGAAATCCCAGTTTTTGCAAGTCCAGCTAAAAAAAAGCTTGCATTTTTAGCCGCTGTCTGCTATAATGCAAAAGCAGATGCGGGTGTAGTTCAATGGCAGAATGTCAGCTTCCCAAGCTGAACACGGGGGTTCGATTCCCCTCACCCGCTCCAGCAGGCTGGGCATCTGTTTTGATACGGAAGTATCAAGATAGCTGCCCGGCTTTATTTTATAAACTTAGGAGGGGATGGAATGGAGTTCCGTGATATCCAGAAAATTGAGAACGAGGCGGAACAGGTTCAGAAGATCTACGAAGTGTTCAATGAGGACAGCCGCCTGAACAGATCCAAGGCCGCGCGTGTGGAATTTTTGACAACGACCCGATACATTGAGCGTTACTTAAAGCCTGGAGACAAGATTTTGGATGTGGGAGCCGGAGCAGGGGAGTACAGCCTATATTTTGCGCGAAAGGGGTATGAGGTGTGTGCACTGGAGTTGGCAGAAAATAACCTTAAGGCCTTTCGCGCAAAGCTCACGGCGGAGGACAGCATCAATCTGGCCCAGGGAAACGCCATGGATTTGAGCCGATATGAGGACGGCAGCTTTGATGTGGTTTTGCTGTTTGGCCCGCTGTACCACCTGCACAAGGAGGAGGATAAGCAGCGGTGCATTGCGGAGGCGAAGCGGGTATGCAGGCCCGGAGGGAAAATATTCTTTGCGTTTATTTCCCATGATTTTATAATTTTGACGGAGTTTTCCTACCGCCCGGACTATTTTCTAGTCGGAGACTATGATAAAGAGACGTTTGAGCTGTATGATTTTCCTTTTGTGTTCCACACAGTAGACGAGTGCCGCCGGATGCTGAGGGAGGCAGGCGTGCGTGTGCTCCACGAGATTGCGGCAGACGGCGTAAGCGAATTGATGGAAGAGCAGATCAACGCCATGGATGATGAGAGTTACCGGCAATATCTGAGATATCATTTTTATATCTGCGAAAAGCCGGAGCTTTTGGGTATGACAAACCATCTGCTGTTTGTGGGAGAGAACTAGGCGCTGTTTGAAAATTGACGATGTGCCCAGCGGCAAGGGATTTTTTCGCCAGACAAGGCAATTTGACGCAGAAATACTTTGTGTATTTCAAGTCAAATCAACGACATATGGCGGAAAAAGACTCGCCGTTTGGGTATGTTGGCAATTTTCAAACGAGCCCTAGACGGGGCGGCTGTTGAAAGGAGTTGGAACAATGAGAATCCGATGCGCTTGGGAGCATAATGGGGACGATACCCTGCTGTATGCGCTGGACTTTCCGGGGGCTTATACACGAGGGGCGGGCAGAGCGCTGGCAGTGGAAAAAATGCCGGAAGAACTCACGTCTTACATGCGTTGGAGCGGTGAGAAGTGTCCCGATACCTTTGAAATTGAGATTGTTCAAGAAAAGGCCAGCGGGCTTCAGATTGCCGACGCCGATTCGGACATCATTTTTGAGACGGAGCGGATGCTGCTGACAAAGGAAGAGTATCAGCAGCTGAAGCTGCTGGCGCTGAAGTCCGCAGAGGACTTTTATGCCCTGTACTGCTCTGTGCCGGATAAGGATGCGAGCTGTCTGCCGCAGCGGAACACATTTTACGGCGCTGTGCCCAGAACGGCCCAGGAGATGTACCAACACACGAAAAATGTCAACTCCTATTATTTCGGAGAGATCGGCGTGGACGCAGACAACGAGGGGACGATTATTCATTGCCGGCAGAGGGGCTTTGCGCTGCTGGAGAACGTGCCCGGATTTTTGAGCGCCCCGGCTGTGACGGGCAGCTATGACGAGCTGTGGTCAGTCCGAAAAGTTCTTCGGCGGTTTTTGTGGCATGACCGCATTCATGCCAAGGCCATGTATCGGATGGCAGTCAAAACCTTTGGAGAGAACTGCTTGAAAAATCCTTTTGGCTTCTCCAGCCCCTAACGCTTTATACGAAATACCAGCTGTTCCTTTTTCCTTTGTTTTCCATACGGTAGACGAGTACCGCTGGACGAGAATAGAGAATTTGTCCGTCGCTTTACCTGGAGGAGGATATTCATAATGATAAAGAATTTGCAGAACTGCGTGAAGCGCCGAGTTGAACTGGATAAACTTAGCTTTTGGAAAATATTTTTATTGCAAACCTTTTTGTTTTTCGCTATCTATGGAATTATGTTGATTCCAAGATTTTCTACGGATGCTTATTCCGTCTATTTTTATAGTAGTGATGGATTGAGCGGTTTTTTGGAGTTAGGCCGTATCGGCACATTCTTGCTATATAAGGTCTTGCTGGCACTGGGCATTAACAGTGTTGCAATGTCGCCGGTTTTTACTGCTGTATTCTGTCTGACGATTGCGTGGTCTGCCGCGGTATTTCTGTATCAATTGAAAGCATATTTTCCATACATGAATTGGCTGACGCTTATGTTTGTGGAATTTGCCATTGTGCTGATTTATGCCAATATTTATTTTGCAGAGCTTTTTTTCTTCTCCGATGTTGTGCTAATGTACACATTTAATATTTTTTTCATGACGCTGGCGGTATGCTTGTTTTTTTACCAGAACAAAATCGTTGGTGTCCTTCTTTCGCTGATCTGTCTGTGCTGCTCACTCAGCTTTTATCAGGCATCGATAGGAATGTTTATAATCCTAAGTTCTGTCTTGGTTTTGATAAAACACGATGTTTTATGGCCGCAATCGGGTAAACGCAGCGCTGTGCCGTTATTACAGGAGTTTTTTTGTCTCTTGGCCGTCGGTGGCGGAGCAAGTATTGTCAATGTGCTCACTCTGAATATTTTAAGTTCCGTAGGCTTCGACTCAAATCGGTCCCCATCACTTAACTTGGCAGATATTCTGGACAGCCTTCAGCAAATGGTTTCACAGTTCAAATTCTACTATCCTTGGGGATATCCTACCTACCTGACAGGTATACTAAAAGTCATCTTTATAATATCGGGACCTGTGCTGCTTTTTGTAATGGCTGATTCTTTTGATAAGAACAGTAGAAAACCCTATCCGCTGCCATCGGTTATTACCACATTAGCAGTGTTGATTTTTGATCTTCTCATGGTATTTGCACCCCATTTTTTATCTAGAAATGTTTGGATTCCGCCCCGATCCATCTTTTCGTTTTTTGCTGTATTTTCTTTTATGGCCATTATTACGAGCTATAATTATTCGCGTGAAGGAAAGGGTATATCTCATGGCATGCTGGCTGTCATGGTGATCCTAATCGGAGCAAATGTAGCATCAATACAGGGTATTGCGCTGGATCAAATTGAACTGAACCGGCTGGATCGGTTGGAGGCCGAGACAATCGTTGAATACATCCAAGCCTATGAGGAGGATAGTGGGCAAACGGTAGATACGATTAGCTGGCGCTCAGACGGCAACTACACTTGGACACATCCAACAATTAAGTATACGTTCATGGACATGAACGTGAGAGCAGGCGGCAGAAGCTGGAGCCTGCCCGATTGCATCAGTTACTATGCCGGACGCAGATTTCGTTCAGCGTTAATGCCGGATGAAATTTGGGCAGTTAATTTTCAAGGTGAAAACTGGGATTCATTTGAGCCTGAAAATCAGATTCGATTTGAAGGCAGCACGATGTATCTTATGGTGTATTAAGTTATCTCAATAAATAGCAAATGGAGGTGTTGCGCCAACTTGCGGCGCAATACCTCCATTTTATTTAATTAAGGCATATAAATGCCGATTTCTATTGATTTATCTATATATTTGCGCAACCGCCGCCAGGAGCGGCGGGGCTGCTTGGAGTTGATGTCAAATAAATGGACTTCACTTAAGACCAGCTGTTCCTTTGTGCAAAAACCCAGGATGGTTTGCATAAAATCCCTGGCCGGGACATACAGTAGTGCAGGCTGTGTGGACAAGGAGGGAAATGCTATGGGCGGCAGAACAGGACGGCCTAGAACGGCGGGGGGCGGACGGAGATCAGCCCAGAGGGCAAGGCGGCAGCCTCAGGGCAGCGATGTGGATCGGGAGCGGATGAGGCTGCTCCAGCTGGCTGTCAGCCTGGGGCTGTTTCTGCTGGTCTACTTTGGCCGGGGGGTGTTTCCTGCCCAGCTGGATGCATGGCGAGATGCGGCTTCGGCTAATGTGGACTTCAGAGCCGCCTTCCAACGTTTCGGATCATCCCTCTCCCAGGGTGAGCCGGTGCACAGCGCCCTGGAGACCCTCTGCTTTACGCTGCTGGGGGGAGAGGTGGAGCTGGAACCGCCGCCCCCGCCTGTGGACGATGGCCCGGAATACCCCACAGGCCTGTTGAGTGAGGCGCCGGGAGGCGGGTTGAGCTATCTGAGCAGCCATGGCATTCTGGCAAGGAGCGGACTCGCAGAAAAAGAGGACGGGCCAGTGCAGAGCGTTTCTCCCGAGCCCTCCCAGTCTGTCTTGGAGACGGCGGTGGCACAGGAGTACACAGAAGACGGGATTAAGCTGCCGCGAAATGTGAGCATGGAGTTTTATGAGCTTGGGTTGAACGAGACGGCTGTGCCGGTGATGGGAGCGGTTACGTCCGGCTTTGGCTATCGGGAGAGCCCCATTAACGGCAAGAATGAGTTCCATCTGGCCCTGGACATTGGAGCAGAGGAAGGAGATGAAATCGGCGCATTTGCCTCCGGCGTGGTGGAATATATCGGAAAAAGCGATGAATTCGGAAATTATCTGAAGATCCGCCACGAAAACAATGTGAGCAGCTTCTATGCCCATTGCAGCAAGCTGCTGGTGCATAAAGGGGACGAGGTGGCCTGCGGCCAGACTGTGGCGTTGGTGGGGCACACTGGGAACGCCATCGGTTCGCACCTTCATTTGACTATTGAGAAAGATAATATTCGGTTAGACCCGGCGTATTATGTGGAGCTGCCGTGAGATGCCCCGGATAGAGGTGAGCCCCGGTTTTCTGCTGCTGATAGGGGCATTGTTCTGGCTGGACGAGGGGGTCGGGCTGCTGCCTTGGGGGGTGCTGGCCTGCGGCCTCCATGAGCTGGGGCATATTGCTGCCGCCGCAGTATGGGGAGGGCATGTGCGGAAGTTGTCTTTGACGGTGGTGGGAGCGGAGCTGCGTATTGACTATGACGCGCCGCTGGCCTATGGGCCGGACAGCATGGTGGCTTTGGCCGGCCCGGGGGTGAACCTGCTGTTTGGCATGCTGATGCTGAGCCTGGGATGGGAACTGGCAGGGGTGGTGAGTCTGACCATCGGGGGCTTCAATCTGCTGCCCATCCCGCCCCTGGACGGGGGAAGGGTGGTATACGGCTGGCTGGCGGTTCGGCTGGACACAGATTGGGCGGAGCGGCTCATGACTGCCATGTCCGGCTGCCTGGTGGGGGTGCTGGCCGGTGTGGGGATCATGGCCGCCGTCCATTATGGCAATGCGACTTTGCTGCTTACGGCTTTGTGGCTGCTGGCTGGCGTGCTGCGCAGGGAAAGCGGACAGACATGAATTTTTGCGCAGAAAATAGAAAAAGTCCTTGCAAATTAGATGGGACTGTGGTAAACTACCCTAGTCTGAAATAGGGCGGTCCTCTGCGCGGCCACTGGCTTGGACGCATGAACGCCTGAAACTAGGAGGAAAGTACAAATGGAACTGTTGAAGCAATTCAGCGAGAAGTACATGAAGGAGCAGGCTCCTTCCGTCAACGTGGGCGACACGGTCCGGGTACACATCCGGGTCAAGGAGGGAAGCCGCGAGCGTATTCAGGTGTTCGAGGGCACCGTCATCGCCAAGAAGCACGGCGGTGTGGAGGAGAGCTTTACCGTCCGCCGCATCTCTTATGGTGTGGGTGTGGAGAAGGTATTCCCCTTGCATGCTCCTACCATTGAGAAAGTGGAGACCATCCGCCGGGGCAAGGTACGCCGCGCCAAGCTGTACTATCTGCGTGACCGCGTGGGCAAGGCCGCCAAGGTCAAAGAGGACCTGTAATCTTGTCATAAAAAAGGAGCGGGTAACCGCTCCTTTTTTATTCAAATGATGCTGGTCAGGCAAAGGAGGCTGGTTTGATGAACATACAATGGTATCCCGGACACATGACAAAAACCCGCCGCCAGATGGAGAATGATGTAAAGCTGGTGGATCTGGTGGCCGAGGTAGTAGATGCCCGCATCCCTATCTCCAGCCGAAACCCGGACATTGACGCCATGGTGGGGGACAGGCCCAGGCTGATTATCTTTAACCGTGCGGATCAGGCGGATCCGGCCATAACTGAGCGCTGGGTGGCCTGGTTCAGGCAGCGGAGATGCGATGTGCTGGAGACGGACGCCAAAAGCGGCAGGGGAGTGGGACAGTTTTCCTCAGCTGCAAAGCAGGTTTTAAAGGATAAGCTGGTGGCATGGAAGGCTAAAGGGCAAATTGGACGCCCCATCCGAGCTATGGTGGTGGGGGTGCCCAACGTGGGAAAGTCCACCTTTATCAATAAAGTGGCAAAGCGAAAATCTGCTAAGGCCAGCGACCGGCCAGGCGTAACCCGGGGAAAACAGTGGGTGAGCGTGGATGCCGGATTGGAACTGTTGGATACGCCTGGCATTCTCTGGCCCAAATTTGAGGATGAGACCACCGGGCTGCACTTGGCCTTCACCGGCGCGGTAAAAGATGAGATAACCGATGTGGAGGGATTGGCCTGCGCCCTGTTGGAACTGCTGCGAAACCGTTATCCCAAGGCGTTGGAGGTGCGATACAAGCTGACGGATGTTGACGGTCTTCAGGGGTGGGAACTGTTGGAGCAGTGTGCCCGGAAGCGGGGAATGCTGGTTTCCGGCGGCGAGGTAAATACAGAGCGGATGGCAAATGTCTTGCTGGACGAGTTCCGAGGAGGAAAGTTAGGCCGCTTTACACTTGAGATTCCTGAAGATGCTTGATAGGAGATGAGGGCAATATGCCTAGCTGGGAGCTGGAGCTTGCAGCTAAAGAGAACGGATATAGCGCTGTGTGCGGTTGTGACGAGGCGGGGGCTGGACCGCTGGCTGGGCGGGTATATGCGGCTGCGGTCATCCTGCCGGAGGGCTTGGAGCTGCCTGGATTGGACGACTCCAAAAAGCTGTCGGAAAAGTGTCGGGAGTTGCTGTATGATCAGATTGCCGCGCAGGCTGTGGCATGGGCTATCGCTTGGGTGGAGCCGGAGGAAATTGATGAAATCAATATCCTCAACAGCCGCATCAAAGCCATGCAGATGGCTGTGGATTCGCTGAGCCCCCAGGCGGAGTTTGCCCTTGTGGACGGCAACCGGGACCATGGGGATCGATACGCTGTTAAAACACCACACAAACTAATTGTAAAGGGTGATGGCTTGTCAGTGTCGATTGCCGCCGCCTCTGTGATGGCCAAGGTGAGCCGGGATCGGTATATGGTGGAGATGGCCGGGCTCTATCCAAATTATGAGTTTGAGCGCCATAAAGGGTATGGCACAAAGCGTCACTATGAGCTGCTGCAAGAGTTTGGCCCATGCCCGATCCACCGTCGCAGCTTCTTGAAAAAGCTGTGAGCGGCGGGGAAGGGGCCCGGCGTTTGGGCCAGTGGGGGGAGGAGCAGGTGGCGAACCGGCTCCTGCGGCAGGGCTGGCGCATTGTGGGACGAAATTTCCGCTGCCGTCTGGGTGAACTCGATATAATTGCGGAGAATGGCATTTACCTGGTCTTTGTGGAGGTCAAGCTGCGCAAGGATGGGCGGTACGGCGCGGCCTGCGAGGCAGTGACCCCATCCAAGCAGAGAAAGCTCCGGCTGACCGCTGAGTTTTATCTGCTAAAGAATCCCACCGGGCTCCAGCCCCGGTTCGATGTGGCGGAGGTATACGCGCCGGATGGAGTGCGCACCGAAGCGCCGAATATATATTATATAGAGAACGCTTTTTAAAGGGAGGGACGGCGATGAAGCCCATCTCGGTTTTTGATGCCCATTGCGATACGATTTCCCGTTGTTACTATCTTCACGAAGGTTTGAGATGTAATACTGGTGATTTGTCCCTGGAAAAGACAGAAAGGTTTGCTCGATATTGCCAATTTTTTGCGCTGTGGACAACAAAAGAATATGCAGACGGGGACGGCTGTACTATGGAGGAAGCGTATCACACCTTACTGGGCTGCTTCCGGACGCAAATGGCCTGCAATTCAGACAAAATCATCCAGTGCCGCACGGCCCAAGATGTGGAGCAGGCCCACCGCTGCGGAAAAGCCGCCGCATTCCTGACGGTAGAGGGGGCGGAGCTGCTGGGCTGCGACCCGGCCCGCCTGGATCAAGCGGCAATAGACGGGGTGACGGCCATCAATTTAACTTGGAACTATGCCAACGCTCTGTCGGGTTCCTCTAAGGAACGGCCTGAGCGGGGTTTGTCCACCGTTGGACGGGATTTTGTACGTAAAATGGAGGATTTACACATCCTGGTGGATGTGTCCCATCTGTCGGAGGCCGGATTCTGGGATGTGGCGGAAATTGCGTCCCGCCCCTTTATCGCCAGCCACTCCAACGCAAAATCTGTGTGGAATCACACAAGGAACTTGACGAATGAACAAATAACTGCGATAATAGAGAATCAAGGAGTAATCGGTCTCAACTTCTATGAGGGGTTCGTAGGGGGGAGCCGGGATCTGGACATGGTTCGGGCTCACTTGGACCGCATCCTGGAGCTGGGCGGGGCCGGGAATGTGGCGCTGGGGGGTGACTGGGATGGATGTGACCTTATTGGCGATCTGCCCGCCATTGACAGCCTGCCCCGGCTGTATGAGCACCTTCTGCTCCGCGGATATGAAGAAACGGTTGTCCAAAACCTGTTTTACAACAATTTAATGAGAGTAGTGAGATAACCATGAACTATCTGAGCACGAGAAATAAAGACCTGCGCATGAGTGCCTCCCAGGCTATTGCAAAGGGATTGGCTCCAGACGGCGGGCTGCTGACCCCGGCAGTGCTGCCCAGGCTGCCCGCCTCCGCGGTGGAGACCATGCGGGACATGTCCTACCAGCAGCGGGTGGTTTATATCATGAACAGCTTTTTGGAGGGCTTTGCCGCCTCTGAGCTGAACAGCTATGCGTCCGAAGCTTATGGCGGGGGAAAGTTCTCTCATGAGGATGTGGCCCCAGTGCGCAAGCTGGACGAGAATACCTACTGTCTGGAGCTGTGGCATGGGCCCACCTGCGCATTTAAGGATATGGCGCTGCAAATCCTGCCCCATCTGCTCACCGCCTCCTTGGATAAGAACGATGAGAAAAAGACGGTGTGTATTTTGGTGGCGACCTCCGGCGACACCGGGAAGGCCGCGCTGGAGGGCTTCCGCAATGTGGAGAACACAAAGATTCTGGTGTTCTATCCCAAGGACGGCGTTTCTGAAATTCAAGAGCTTCAGATGGTCACCCAGGAGGGTGGAAACGTGGGCGTGAGCTCGGTGGTGGGCAATTTTGACGATGCCCAGGCCGGAGTGAAGCAGCTCTTCGCCGATGAGGGGCTGGCGGCTGAGCTTGCAGAGCGGGGCTATTTCCTGTCCTCCGCCAATTCCATCAACTGGGGCCGGGTACTACCCCAGATTGTGTACTACGCTTCCTCCTACTGTGATTTGCTCAAGGCGGGCGCTATCGCTAAAGGACAGCAGATCAATGTATGCGTGCCTACCGGAAACTTCGGCAACATTCTGGCGGCGTATTACGCCAAGGCCATGGGTATCCCCATCGGCCGGTTGATCTGCGCCTCCAACCAGAACAATGTGCTCACCGACTTCATCCATACCGGCTCCTATGACCGCAACCGCACCTTCTACAATACGATGTCTCCGTCGATGGACATCTTGGTTTCCAGTAATTTGGAACGGATGGTTTTTGAGCTGTCTGGCAGGGACGACCGGCTGGTGCGGGAGTATATGTCCCAACTGGCACAGTATGGTAGCTACCGGGTTGACAGCTCCATCCGCACCAAGCTGAAAAAGGAATTCAGCGCCGGGTACTGTGATGACCAGCAGACCCGCGCCATGATTGCCCGGATTTGGAATGAGCGGAACTACCTCATTGACCCCCACACTGCCGTCGCGTTTCACGTGTTGGATGAATACCGGGCGGAGACAGGGGATGACACCCCCACCGTGGTTGTGTCCACTGCCAGCCCCTTTAAGTTCTGCAGCAGCGTGCTGGATGCGCTGGGTGTGAAGGAGCATAGAGCCGGGCTGGATATTCTGGATCAGCTGGCCGAGGCTACCGGCGAACCCGTGCCCATGCCCCTGGCCCGACTGAAGAGCCGCCGGCGCCGCTTTGAGGGTGTGGTCAAAAAGGACGCGATGAAGGACTGTGTACTGGACTTCCTGAAGTAAAGAGGTGATAGGATGGCCCTTTATGCCATTGGCGATACCCATCTGTCTCTAAGCGCGGCCAAGCCCATGGATGTGTTTGGCGGGGGTTGGGAGGGCTATGTGGACAAGCTGCGGGAGGGGTTTGCCTCAGTAAAGGACAGCGACACTGTGGTACTGTGCGGCGATCTGTCCTGGGGCATGAGCTTGGAGGAGGCCAAGGACGACTTTGCTTTCCTCAATCATGAGCTGCCAGGGGAGAAGTGGCTGCTCAAGGGCAATCATGATTATTGGTGGACCACCGCCTCTAAAATGAATTTCTTTTTTCAGGCTAATGGCTTTACCCGGCTGCACATCCTTCACAACAACTGTGCTCTCTATGGCGAGGCCGCGTTGTGTGGTACGCGGGGCTGGTTTTTTGAGGAGAACGGCGCACCCCAGTGGGAAAAGGTATTCCGGCGGGAGCTGATCCGGCTGGAGGCATCGCTGAAGGCGGCAGAGGAGAGGGAAAAGCTGTGCTTTCTCCACTACCCGCCCTTGTACCGGGGTTACCGATGCCAGGAAATCATCAATCTTCTGGAGCAATACCAAGTTAGGGCCTGTTATTACGGCCATCTTCACGGTCCGAGCCACCGTCTGGCTATTGAGGGAGTCCAGGGAGCGGTGGACTATCACCTGGTGTCCGCAGACTTTACCGGGTTCCGCCCAAAAAAAATTTTGGATTAGACAAAAAAACAGTGGAAATCTCCGCGCCTATCTGATAGAATAGGTTGGATTATTTAGAAAGAAGGCCCAGGGATCTGTGCCCGGGCCAAGCTTGGAGGAACACACCATGAACATCAAGAGCAATGAAAAAAAAGAGAACAGTACCTATGAGCTGGTGATTGAGGTCGGCGCAGCCGAGTTCCAGGCCGCCATTGACAAGGTATACAATCGCCAGAAGAAAAGCATCAATGTTCCAGGTTTCCGCAAGGGCAAGGCGCCCCGGAAGATGGTGGAAAAGATGTATGGCGCTGAGATCTTCTTTGAAGACGCCATTTCCTTGGCGTATCCCGACGCCTACGAGGCGGCGTTGAAGGAGGCGGGGATCGACCCCGTGGCCTACCCCCAATTGGAGGTGCTGGACGTTAACGCAGATGGATTTACCTTTAAGGCTGTCGTCACCGTCAAGCCTGAGGCGTCCATTAAGGATTACAAGGGCCTGAGTGTGGCCAAGCCGGATGTAAAGGTATCCGCCGCCGACATTAAGGGCGAGCTCAAGCCGTATATCGACCGTGCTTCCCGCCTGGTGAGTGTGGAACGCAAGGCCAAAAAGGGCGACACTGCGGTCATTGATTTTGAGGGCTTTAAGGATGGCGTGCCGTTCCAGGGCGGCAAGGGGGAGAATTACAGCCTGGAGCTGGGTTCCGGCTCCTTTGTTCCCGGCTTTGAAGATCAGGTCATCGGCATGAAGGCCGGAGATGAAAAGGATCTGGACATCACCTTCCCTGAGGACTACGCTCCCGAGCTGGCCGGCGCCCAGGTGGTGTTCAAGGTCAAGGTCCACGAGGTAAAAGAGAAACAGGAGCCCGAACTGGACGATGAGTTTGCCAAGGATGTGTCTGAGTTCGACACCTTGGACGAGTTTAAGAAGGACTTGGGCGAAAAGCTCAAGGTTCGCCGCCAGGAGCAGGCAGACCGGGAGTTTGAAACTGCCGTCATTGACGCGCTGATTGAAAAGCTGGAGTGCGATGTGCCCCAGGCCATGATCGACTATCAGGCGGATAAGATGTTGGACGATTATGCCAACCGCATCCAGAGCCAGGGCATCAAATTTGAGGACTACCTGCGGATGATGGGGATGTCCGTGGACGATATGCGCGAGCAGTCTAAGACCGCCGCTGCCCGGACTGTGCGCAGCGATCTTGCACTGGAAGCCGTAGCTGCTGCCGAGGAAATTGAGATCTCTGATACTGCGGTAGACGAGGAAATTGCCAAGCTGGCCGAGCAGTACAAAATGGAGGAGGACAAGGTTCGCTCCATTGTCAAGGTGGACGATATCCGCCGTGATCTGACCATGCGCGCCGCGCTGGATCTGGTGAAGTCGTCAGTGAAAAAGACTGCCAAGAAAACAGCCAAAAAGGCGGAGGATGACGGGGAGGAAAAGGCTGCCCCCAAGAAAAAGGCCGCATCCAAGGCAAAGAAGGACGAGGAGTAAAGTGCCCGAAACCTTTTTGAGCCCAGGAGGGAATAACGTACGTTGGAGTATGGGCATAATAGCCTGCGCTGGCGGGAAATGATATTCCCCCCTCGGAAAGGAGAATACCTATGAGTTTAGTCCCTTATGTTGTAGAGCAGACCAGCCGTGGCGAACGGTCCTATGATATTTTCTCCCGGCTGCTCAATGACCGCATTGTGTTTCTGGGTGAAGAGGTCAACGCCACCACTGCCTCTCTGGTGGTAGCCCAGCTGCTCTACCTGGAGGCCCAGGATCCCGACAAGGACATTCAGTTCTATATCAACAGTCCCGGCGGCTCTATCCCCGACGGTATGGCCATCTATGACACAATGCAGTACATCAAATGTGATGTATCCACCATCTGCGTGGGTATGGGAGCCTCTATGGGCGCGTTCTTGCTGTCCTCCGGGGCGAAGGGCAAGCGCATGGCCCTTCCCAACGCTGAGATCATGATTCACCAGCCCTCCGCCGGCACCCAGGGGCAGATCACCGATATGGCCCTCCACCTGAAGCGGCTGGAGACTATCAAAAAGCGAGTGACCCAGATTTTGGCCGACAACTGTGGCAGGGATCTGGCGCAGGTCACGGCGGATTGTGAGCGAGACAACTTTATGACCGCTCAAGAGGCCCTGGATTATGGCCTCATTGACAAAATCATTACCAATCGTTGAGTATAGCCAAAGAGCGGAGGGCTTTCTCTCCGCTCTTTGGCGCTTTCCCGAAAGGAAGACCAGAATATGGCAAGAGACGACTACAAATCTGTGCGCTGCTCCTTTTGCGGCAAGCATCAGGAGCAGGTGGAGCGGATCATCGCCGGTCCCGGCGCCTATATTTGCAATGAGTGCGTTCATCTGTGCATGAGCATTTTAGGGGATGAACAGGACGATACCCCCGCTGCGCCGGATATCCCTGACGTGATTCCTACCCCAAAAGAGATGGTTGCGGTGCTGGATGAGTATATCATCGGTCAGGATAGCGCCAAGGTGGCCCTGTCGGTGGCGGTATACAACCATTATAAGCGCATTTATTTCGGCGGTGGGGATAATGTAGAGCTGCAAAAGTCCAATATCCTCATGGTTGGGCCCACTGGCTGCGGTAAGACCCTGTTTGCCCAGACCCTGGCCCGGATCCTGAAGGTGCCCTTTGCCATTGCCGACGCCACCACCCTTACCGAGGCGGGCTATGTGGGCGATGACGTGGAGAACATTTTGCTGCGCCTGGTGCAGGCGGCCGACTATGACATTGAGTTGGCCCAGCGGGGCATCATTTATGTGGACGAAATTGATAAGATCGCCCGCAAGAGTGAGAACACCTCCATTACCCGAGATGTATCCGGCGAGGGTGTCCAGCAGGCGCTGCTGAAGATTCTGGAGGGCACTGTGGCCAATGTGCCGCCGCAGGGCGGGCGCAAGCATCCCCATCAGGAATTTTTGCAGATTGACACCAAGAACATTCTGTTTATCTGCGGCGGCGCATTTGACGGATTGGAGAAGATTATTGAGCGCCGGCTGGATCAGAAAACCATTGGCTTCGGCTCAGATGTTAAAACCGCTTCCGAACGGGAAAAGGCGGATGTCCTCAAGTCGGTTCAGCCTCATGACCTTCTGAAGTTCGGCATTATTCCCGAGCTTGTGGGCCGCCTCCCCATTATCACGACCCTGAAGGCGCTGGATCGGGAGCAGTTGGTGCGCATCCTCACTGAGCCGAAAAATGCCCTTGTGAAGCAGTACAAGTGTCTGATGGACTATGATAACGTGGAGCTGGAGTTCACCCCAGAGGCGCTGGATGCCGCTGCCGACAAGGCTCTGGAGCGGAAGATCGGCGCCCGGGGGCTGCGGGCAGTGCTGGAAGAGGTCATGACCCCAGTGATGTATGACGCACCCTCCGATCAGAGCATTGCCAAAGTAACGATTACAGGTGAGTCCATCCGGGGCGGGGGCGAGGCAGAAATACTTCGGCAGGAGGGCCGTCCCGCGCGGCCCCGGCTGGGTGCAGCGGCGCTGCGGGCAGAAAAAGGCGGTCAGGCATCGCCTAGAGGAAACGCATCTTAAAACGGGTTTATCGGCTGGGCCGTTCCCGAACATAAATTGTGTTGTGGGGGACGGGCGGCAGTCCGTCCCCTTCATAATGATTTCCTAGAAGTGACAGATCTACCTGATTACGGGTAATTGTACAGGAAGGAGTGATCCGAAATGACAGCGATCAAATCTGTGCCGGTGACCATTCCAGTGCTGGCCCTTCGGGGACTTACAGTATTCCCGCAGCTCACTCTTCATTTTGACGTGGGCCGCGCCGCATCCATTCAAGCCTTGGAAGAGGCCATGGGGGAGAACCGTGAGATATTCCTTGTTACCCAAAAAGAGCTCACTGTGGAAAATCCCACCCAGAGCGACCTGTATGCCATCGGCACTGTGGCTGATGTAAAGCAGATTCTTCGCCTGCCGGAAAACGGCGTGCGCGTAATGGTTGAGGGCCGCCGCCGGGGGCGCCTGCTGCGGCTGGCCGGAATGGAGCCTTACCTGACGGCCGAGGTAGAGTACCTGCCCACGCTCCCCGCGGCAAAGGGGAATTCCCCCCGGATGGAGGCCGCCATCCGGCAGGTTTATAATCAGATGGAGCGGTATACCGAGCTGTCTGACCGGGTTGCCCCGGAGATCTATCTGCGGCTTCTTGCCAGCGACGATCCGGGATATATTGCCGACTATGCGGCGCAAAACCTGCCCCTTCGATTTGAGGATAAGCAGGCTGTTCTAGAAGAGCTTCGCCCTTCCCGCCGGTTAGACAGGCTATGCCGTATTTTGGGCAGGGAAGTGGAAATACTGGAAGTGGAGAGTGAACTGGCGGCCAAAATCCATGAACAGGTGGCTTCCAGCCAGCGGGACTATTTCCTGCGGGAACAGTTGCGGGTTATCCAGCGAGAACTGGGCGAGGGGGACGAGGACGGCGAAATTGCCGACTACTGCCGACGCATTGAGCAGGCCAAGCTGCCTGATGAGGTAGAGCAGAAGCTGCTCAAGGAGGTAAAGCATCTGGAAAAGCAGCCCTATGGTTCCTCGGAGGCGGCGGTGATCCGCACGTATTTGGATACATGCTTAGAGCTTCCGTGGCGGGTGAAGACCCGGGAGAGGGTGAATGTGGCTACCGTATCTAAGGTGCTGGAAGCGGATCACTATGGTTTGACCAAGGTGAAGGAGCGTATTCTGGAATTTGTAGCAGTGAGGCAGTTGGCGCCGGACCTGAAGGGGCAGATTATTTGTCTGGTGGGCCCGCCAGGGGTTGGAAAAACATCCATCGCTATGAGCGTGGCCAAGGCAATGAATCGGAAGCTGGCACGCATTTCCCTGGGAGGCATTCGGGATGAGGCGGACATACGGGGACACCGTAAAACCTATGTGGGGGCCATGCCCGGCAGGATTATTGCCGGAATCCGGCAGGCGGGGAGCTCTAATCCCATTTTGCTGCTGGACGAAATAGATAAGGTTGGAAACGATCAGAGGGGAGACCCGGCGGCAGCTCTGCTGGAGGTTTTGGACAGTGAGCAGAACAGCACTTTCCGGGACCACTATCTGGAGGTGCCTTTTGACCTTTCTAATGTGATGTTTATCACCACCGCCAATACCACCGATACTATTCCCAGGCCCCTTCTGGACCGTATGGAGGTCATTGAGCTGTCCAGCTATACGGATAAGGAAAAACTTCAAATTGCAAAGCGCCATCTGCTGCCCCGGCAGCTCAAGCGCCATGGCCTAAAAAGGGCACAGCTGAAAATCAATGATCGTGGCCTGGACGCACTGATCACCGGGTACACAAAGGAATCCGGTGTGCGAATGCTGGAGCAGAAATTGGCTGCAATTTGCCGGAAATGTGCGATGCAGGTTGTGGAAAAGGGGATAAAGCAAATTCACATTACAGATAGTGAATTGCAAGAATTTCTTGGGCCAAGGAAATATTTGGATGACTCCGTAGACCGGGATGCGCTGGTTGGCGTGGTCAATGGGCTGGCATGGACTTCTGTGGGTGGAGAGATCCTAGAAGTAGAGGTCAATGTGGTGCCCGGGACAGGCAAAGTGTCCCTCACCGGCAATCTGGGGGATGTCATGAAGGAATCGGCCAAGGCGGCGCTGTCCTATGTGCGAAGCCGGGCACCCCAGTTGGGTGTGGATCCTGAGTTTTACAGCGCAAAGGATATTTATGTCCATTTCCCCGAGGGGGCGGTGCCAAAAGACGGGCCATCCGCCGGAATTGCGATCACCACTGCTATGGTGTCCGCCCTTACCGGCATCCCGGTTCGCAGGGATGTGGCGATGACTGGTGAGGTCACCCTCCGAGGTCGGGTGCTGGCGATTGGCGGCCTGCGGGAAAAGAGCATGGCCGCCCTGCGAAATGGGGTAGGTACAGTTATCATTCCGGCGGACAATGTAAAAGATTTGGATGAAATAGACCAAGCTGTGCGTAATTTGCTTAACTTTGTGCCTATTCGCCAAGTGGACGAGGGACTGGTGCAGGCGCTTACCAGCGCGCTGCCTGTGACACTGAGTGGCGCATCCCGTAAGACTACAGAAGCACCGAGGACAGTGGGCCACGCCGTCAATCTGCGCCAATGAGGGAAGTGCTATGACGATAAATTGGAATTTGGCGCAATTTGTCCGCTCCGCGGCAAAGCCCGCAGACTTTCCCCGGGACGGATTGCCCCAGGTTGTGTTCGCGGGGCGTTCAAATGTGGGAAAATCCTCGGTTATTAACCGTATTCTCAACCGTAAAAACTTTGCGCGGGTGGGATCGGCACCAGGTAAAACAACTCATATCAATTATTTTTCTGTGGATCAAAAGCTCTATCTGGTAGATCTGCCCGGCTATGGTTACGCCAAGGTGTCTAAACAGGAACGGGATCGCTGGGGACGGCTGATTGAGGCATGGTTTTCCGATACGGATCGCATGGCGCTGGGTATTTTGGTGGTGGACGCCCGACACAAGCCTACAGCGGACGACTGTATGATGGCGCAGGTATTTTTGAGTTCGGGAAAACCGTTTTTAGTGGCGGCCAATAAGCTGGACAAGTTGAAAAAAAGTGAGATCAATGGGAACCAACAGTTGATTCGAGAGACCTTGGCCCTGTCGGACAGCATACCCCTTATCCTCTTTTCTGCTGAAAGGGGAGAGGGCAAAGAGGTGCTTTTGGGGAAAATTAAACACTACTTGGAGGTTTAAATGAGATATGTTCGGATAGACCGGCCAGAAGGTCCCTGCTGGGGCGTGATTAAGGGGGAGGATGTGCTTACCCTGACAAAACCGCCCTACGAGAAGCTGGATTATGATGGAGGAAAACTGCCACTGCGCCAGTGCAGGTTGCTGGCGCCCTGCGAGCCCACTAAGATTGTGTGTGTGGGAAAAAATTATGCAGATCACGCCAGGGAGATGGGCGGTGATCCGCCGGGTCATCCGATTTTATTTCTAAAGGGACTCAATACGCTTAACCGGCCTGATGGAGCTGTCCACGCGCCTGAATTTGTGGGCCGCTTGGATTATGAAGGAGAGCTGGCGATTGTAATCCGGCGGCGCGCAAAAGATATAAAGGCAAAAGACTTTTCAAACTATGTGTTAGGCTATACTTGTCTGAACGATGTGACAGCCCGGGATGTGCAGCAGCAGGACGGACAGTGGACGAGGGCAAAATCTATGGATGGGTTTTGTCCGATAGGTCCACTGGTAACAGATGAAGTGGATCCGGCAGAGCTGCTGCTCACCACCCGACTCAACGGAAAATTGGTACAGCAGGGGCGCACGGTGGACCTGCTTACGCCAATTCCCCAACTGCTGGAATTTATTACCACTGTCATGACGCTGGAGCCTGGCGATGTGGTGGCAACGGGTACGCCTTCCGGCATTGGCCCCATGATTCCTGGCGATGGGGTGGAGGTCGCTATTGAGGGAATCGGTGTGTTGAAGAACCGTGTGATTTAAGGGAAGACCCGGCGGGCAGGTCAGCCCGCCGGGTTTCGCTAAAAAACTTGAAAAAAGGGGTTGACAAATGCTGCGGTTCTGGTATAATAGTTTACGGTCATTCAGGTTAGCAAACGAAAGATAGCGGATTAGTGTAATGGTAGCACACCAGACTCTGACTCTGTTTGTGAGGGTTCGAATCCTTCATCCGCTGCCACAAAAACCCCTGGAACTAAACGGTTCCGGGGGTTTTTGTCCATTTGATAGAACGACATCCAGCTTTCGAAACTGTATATGGGGAGACTGTGCGCGTTGCCTCACCCTGACGGACGGGACGGCGTGTGAATTGATGCCGGAGAACTATGAATTTGAGAATACCCTACTTTCTCCGTGAGACAAAGACAGGAGCAAAATAGAATTAGACTTTTAGCACATACAAAACTATGGTCTGAATGATCAATGTTATAGAAAAATAGGGGGGAACCATGCTGTCCAGCATCAGGCAGATTTTGGGCGCGGAGGGCATTGTGTGGGTGCTCCACGCAAAATCTACGCATTGCCTCTATTTCACAAAAAATACTTGCAAACTGAAGATGTATTGGGTATACTATACCTGTTCGACAAAAACTGCAAGGAGGCTATCCCGACATGGCTCAAATTACAAAAGACACCATCATCGGCGATATTCTGGATATCGCACCTGACACCGCACCAATCTTTTTGTCCATTGGTATGCATTGCCTAGGCTGTCCCTCCTCCCGGGGAGAGACCGTAGAGCAGGCCTGCATAGTTCATGGTGTTGATGTGGACGCACTGCTGGACAAGCTGAACGCTACCATTGCCTGAGCAAAATGTTGGAAAAGAGCGGGATTCCGCTCTTTTCCTTTATCTCCAGAGAACAGGGGAAATCAGCATGGAACTGACACCAAGACTGTATGCCATTGCCGCAAAAGTGCCCCAGGGAGCACGGCTTGCCGATGTAGGGACGGATCATGGCTATCTGCCGGTCTGGCTGCTGCTGCATGGACGTATTGAGACAGCAATTGCTTCCGACCTGCGGAAGGGGCCGCTGGATCGCGCTAGAGAGACTGCGCAGCAATATGGTCAGGATAAAAATATTTCATTTCGGATGTGCAATGGGCTAACAGATATCGCGGCGGATGAAGTTGATACGGTGGTCATCGCCGGCATGGGAGGAGAGACCATCGCTGCCATTTTAGCGGCAGCGCCCTGGACTGACCGGGATAAGCTGATGCTTTTACAACCGATGACCGGAATGCCTCAGCTTAGGCAATGGCTTCAACGCCATGGCTATGCGATTCTAGAAGAGCAGATTGTGCAGGAAGGTAAGAGGCTTTACAGTATTTGGACCGTCAAAGGAGGCGCCATGCCACTACTGTCTCCAGCGGAGCTGTGGGCTGGGGTGAATAGGCCTGGCCCGCTTCGTCTGGATTACTTGTCTATGATAGAAGAAAAAGTGCAAAAGGCACTTGAGGGGCAGTTGGCCGCCCGTGAACCAAACCATGCGTCCATCGCAGAGCTTGAGGCGGTTCTGCTTGGACTGCTGGAGATGAAGAAGGAGTTGATCCAGGTGACTAATGTGGGAGAGGTATTCGCCTTTTTACAGAAAAAGGCTCCGTTTGAACTTCAGGAGGATTTTGACAACGCCGGTTTTTTGCTGGGGCGGGAGCAGGCCCCCGTCAGCAAAATTCTAGTGGCGCTTGACATTACCGAGGAAGTGGTTCAAGAGGCGGCAGAGCAGGGAGCTCAACTCATCGTGGCCCATCATCCGGTGATTTTTGGAGGTTTAAAATCGGTGACGGACCAAACCATTACCGGCGGCATTTTATTGTCGCTGGTTGAGCATAGAATTGCCGCCATCTGTGCCCACACCAATCTGGATGCAGTGGAGGATGGCGTCAATGATGCTCTGGCCTTGCGGCTGGGACTAACTGAAATCGGCCAGTTGAGGCAGACCGGGGTAGATCAACAGGGGAGGCCCTATGGCATTGGACGGGTGGGGCTGGTGCCGGAACAATCCCTATATGACTTTGCCATGGCTGCAAAGCGGCTTTTGGGGGCAAACGGAATTCGGTTGGTGGACGGAGGAAAACCTGTCCATGTGGTGGCGGTTGGAGGCGGCGCCTGCGCGGACTTTATGGCCGACGCCCTTGCTCAAGGCTGTGATACCTTTGTCACCTCCGATGTGAAGTACCATCAATTTTTGGAGGCGCGTGCCATGGGGCTCAATCTGGTGGACGCTGGGCACTTCCCCACAGAGAATGTTATTTGTCCTGTGCTTCAAAACTGGCTGGCACATCGGTTCCCCCAAGTGTCTGTTTCTGTGTCCCAACGGCATACAGAGGTCTTTTCGTACCTATGAGCCAGGTATGAAGCGGTCCCCCCACTCATATGGTAGAGAGAGGGGGGACTGGCTTATGAAACGTGACATTATTTTGTTAGCGGCATGTCTGTGTGTACTGGCTGGGGTTAACTGGCTGGGAAACCGGCAGGCTGTACCTGTGTCCGCCACTGTGGAGCCGAAAGGAAAGCAAACACTGATTCTGGATGCTGGACACGGCGGAGAGGACGGCGGCGCCAGCACAGCGGCAGGGGAGAGGGAAAGCGATATCAATTTGAGCATTGTCCTTAAAGCTCAGGCTCTGATGGTGTTTTTGGGGGAAGAGCCTCGGTTAACCCGAGATAGCGACATCTCTCTACACAGCGACGGGGCGGAAACCATCCGGCAGAAAAAAGTGTCTGACCTGAAAAATCGAGTGGCACTGGTGGATAGTGTTCCGAATGCACTGCTTATTAGTGTGCACCAAAATCACTTTACAGATTCTAGATATAAAGGATCTCAGGTGTTTTTTAACAGGGGAGACCAGAACCAGCAGTGGGGGGAATGTGCACAGGAGATATTCCGGCAGATATTGGCTCCAGGCAATGAGCGGAAGGCCAAACCTATGCCGGAAAACATCTATTTGTTTGACCACATCAGCTGTCCCGCTATCCTGGTAGAGTGTGGTTTTCTCAGCAATGGGGAGGAAGCGGCCCTGCTGTCTACCGAAACATATCAGAGAAAGGTGGCGGTGGCTCTGGCGGGGGCCTACTATGCTCACAAATGATATCCTCAATTGAGGGAGGGAAATGATATGGCTAAGGCCAGATCCTCATTTTACTGTACGGAATGTGGAAATGAAACACTGAAATGGCAGGGGAAGTGCCCCGCCTGCGGAGCCTGGAATACTATTGTGGAACAGCCTGCCATGGAAGGAAAAAAAAAGGCTGCTGCTGTTTCCTCAGGTTTGGGTGCTCGCTCTCCCAGGCCCATGGCTGAGGTGGAGGCAGTTGACGAACTTCGCTTCAACACTGGCATGAGCGAGCTTGACCGGGTGCTGGGCGGCGGGGCGGTGAAAGGCTCACTGGTGCTGGTTGGCGGCGCTCCGGGTATTGGAAAATCTACGCTAATGCTGCAAATCTGTGATAATTTATGCCGGTTTTCTGATGTATTATATGTATCCGGCGAGGAATCAGAGCGACAAATCAAGCTCCGCGCCCAGCGGCTTGGTATTCGGGAGGAGAGGCTATATCTTTATTCAGAAACAAATCTGGATGATATTGTAGCAGCCGTTCAGGCGAAAAAGCCGGATATCCTTATTGTGGACTCCATTCAAACCATTTATAACGGCGACTCCAGCTCTTCACCGGGGAGTGTGGCTCAGGTAAAAGAGTGCACAATGGCGCTGATGCACCTGGCAAAGGGTATAGGTGTCACAGTGTTTGTGGTAGGGCACATCAATAAGGAGGGTTCTCTGGCCGGACCCAAGGTGTTAGAGCATATGGTTGACTGTGTTCTCCACTTTGAGGGCGAGGAACACAACTCTTATCGTATCCTCCGAGCGGCCAAGAATCGTTTTGGCGCCACCAACGAGATCGGTGTGTTTGAGATGGGCGATCAGGGCTTGGCGGAGGTGCCCAACCCGTCGGAGGCCATGCTATCAGGGAGGCCGGAGAACATGCCTGGTTCTTGCGTCACTTGCGTAATGGAAGGCGTTCGTCCTGTGCTGGCGGAAGTTCAGGCGCTATTGTCGCCCTCGGCCTATGGTAACTCCCGACGTACCAGCAACGGTTTCGATTACAATAGGGCTATGATGATGCTGGCTGTATTGGAAAAGCGGGGTGGTTTGGCGCTATCCGGCTGTGATTTTTATGTCAATGTTATTGGCGGACTGACGTTGGATGAGCCTGCTGCAGACTTGGCCCTCATTGTGGCATTGGCATCCAGTTTCCGGGACAAGCCTGTGCCTTTCGATCTGGCAGCCATTGGGGAGGTAGGGCTTACCGGGGAACTGCGCTCAATTAATGCGGTCAACCAGCGGCTCAGTGAGATACGCCGGCTAGGCTTTACCAAGTGCCTGGTGCCAGCTAGGAGCAGTGGAAAAATCATCGCGCCCGCCGGACTAAACCTGATCCGGGTTGGCAACATTCGTGAGGCTGTTGCTATGCTGGTTTGACAGGCGAGGAGTAAAGTTGAGGCAAGTGTCATTGGGTACAGCTTGCCCCATGACCTGGGTCTGCGCAAGTGTGCACAGCCCCTCGTCTTGAAATTTGCAATTCTGCGTACACGGAATGAAGCTCATAGCGATCACCTTAGGCGTAGATTTGTTCAGAGAACTTGTACAGATTATGTGGAGGAGGTGCGGGTCGGCATATATCCAACTCAACAAAATCAAGATTTTGTTGAGCTGGAAGGAGGTGAATTAAGGCATATGATCATCTAGACTCAACTTCGTCTTTTGCCGATGGCCGAATTGTATCCTTTAGTTTGCCCAAGTGTCTGTATGTTTATGATATGGACTGCCGGCCAGATTATATGATAGATTATCGCTTGGAAGCGCCGCCTATTTTGCGGGATTTCCTAACCTACCATGAAACCATTCAAGGCCACTCTAAAAAAACTGTGGATGAATATTTTCTAGACCTGCGCACTTTTTTTCGTTATATTAAGATTGAAAAAAGCCGCGTGCCGCGCTTCACACCATTGGATGAGATATCCATCGACGATGTGGATTTGTCCTTGGTCAAATCGGTAACGCTGACGGATGTCTATGCATTCCTCAGTTTTCTTAGCCGTGACCGAGTGAAAAACGCCAATTCCACAAATTCTCGTCATGGTCTGGAAGTATCCTCTAGAGCCAGAAAAGTGGCCACAATACGCTCTTTTTATAAATATCTTGTGTCAAAAGCTAAGCTTTTAGACGAAAATCCTATCCAAGAGCTGGATTCCCCCAAAATTCGGCAGACCTTGCCGCGCTATTTAACCCTTGATGAGAGTATTCAGCTGTTGGAATCCATTGATGGTGAAAACGCGGAGCGGGATTTCTGTATCATCACCTTGTTTTTAAACTGTGGGATGCGTATTTCTGAGTTGGTAGGGCTAAACCTTTCCGATATCCGGGAGGATCGCATTCGGGTGTTGGGCAAAGGTAACAAGGAGCGGATAATTTACTTGAACGCTGCCTGTCAGAACGCCATCAAGGATTGGCTGTCGGTACGATCCCACTCTGGAGCGGCGGATCCTTCCGCCCTGTTTATTTCCCGCAAGCACACTCGGCTCACAAAAGACGGTGTCCACTATATGCTCAAGCAGCGGTTCACTGCCGCAGGACTGGACAGCAGCAAATACTCCGCCCACAAGCTGCGCCACACCGCTGCCACCTTAATGCTGCAAAACGGAGTGGACGTGCGTACCCTTCAGGAGGTGTTGGGCCATGAGCACCTGAATACCACTCAAATCTACACCCACGTGGACAGCGACGCCCTACAAAACGCCGCCCAGTCCAATCCTTTAAGCAAGCTCAAGGCGAAGCCACGCCGGGGGCGGCCAAAGAAGCAGGAGGAATAGTCTTGGAACATGTTCAACGAATTGTATGTGGAACCGTTAACTGCTTTTTGATTTCCAATGGGAAAAACGCTGTTCTGGTAGATACTGGTTTTAAAAAGTACCGAGAAAAGGTATTGGACGCTTGCAGACCGTATCAAGTGCGGCTATTGGTGCTCACTCACGGTCATATGGACCATGTGCAAAACGCCGCATTTTTGTCGCAGGCCCTGCATTGCCCCATTGCTATGCACAAGGCTGATCTGCACCTACTGGCAGATAATATGGTTCAGCGTCTGTCGGCCAGCAGTATTTTAGGACGAATTGTGCTGCTCTTCTCCGTCAAAAGCTTTAAACTTGATGGTATTCCGGCATTTTCGCCAACAGTCTTTCTGGAGGATGGTGACAGCTTGGATAACTGCGGAATCTCTGCGAAGGTTGTCGGCCTTCCCGGACATACGGACGGTTCCATTGGCCTGGATGTGGGCGAACGGGATCTGATCGTTGGAGACGCGTTGATGAATATGTTCTATCCCACAGTTTCTATGCTCTATCATAGCCAGGAAATAATGCTGAAGAGTGTGGAAAAAATCGAAAAACTTGGGACTAGAACTATCCACTTCGGCCATGGAAATCCGGTCCAAAATCGAAAATGGGCACAATAGCACACGGCGCGGAAGGTTTTAACTCTCCGCGCCGTTGTTTGTCCGTCCCTGCCCGTTATTAGATCCGTTCGTCACCTTGAGCGCCCCTACAATGTGAAGGAACCGCCACTCCACCACATTCTGATAGCTGTCCAGCGGCCGGTAGTCGGCGTCGTTGGAGTGGGCGGCGATGAGGATGTTGTCTGGCCTGGGGACGGCGCCTACCGATACAATCACAGGCGTATGGGCAAAAACCTCCCCGCTGTTCTCAAAACGGAGTTGAACGAAATCGCCGGGGCGCAGAAAATTCATGTGAACCTGAATACCCACCGGGCCGTCAGTGGGCTGGGGCCTCGTCATAAAGTCCCAGAAAAACTGTACGCCCGTCCAGGCTGGGGCCCGGTCTGTGGCGTCGATGTAATACCAGCCGAACTCCGGGGTGAAATTCATAATGCCAGTGCCTGCGTACAGGCACTGGGACGCAAAATTGGTGCAGTCGCCGCCAATCTCACTAAAATCGTAGAAGGCTGGATTACGGGTATAGGCCCATTTGTGGGCATAGGCAACCGCCGCACGGCGGTTATATGGGAGCAGTTGGATCACGCTGCCTCTCCCCCTTTCTCATTATTTTACGTTTGCCGTCATTTTGTTGACACAGCCTTAAAGGAATCCCTCTTGTTTTGTGGGTTTTGACCGGCAAAAAGCGGAGCTTTTGCTTGCATTTTCCTCAAGTGAATGTTAAAATCATAACGGAAACCACCAAAATTTAATTTTGATAAGGAGTTGGACAATTATGCCACTGGTTACCTCGACCGAAATGTTCAAAAAGGCCTACAACGGCGGCTACGCCGTAGGCGCGTTCAACGTCAACAACATGGAGATCGTGCAGGGAATCACCGAGGCCTGCCGCGAGGAGAAGGCCCCCGTTATCCTCCAGGTGTCCAAAGGCGCCCGGGCTTATGCCAACCACACCTATTTGGTTAAGCTGGTGGAGGCTGCGGTCATTGAGTGCCCCGAGATCCCCATCGTGCTCCACCTGGACCACGGCGACAGCTTTGAGACCTGCAAAAGCTGCATCGACGGTGGCTTTACTTCCGTCATGATCGACGCCTCCTCCAAGCCCTTTGAGGAGAATATCGAAATCACCAAGAAGGTGGTTCAGTATGCCCATGACCACGGTGTAGTTGTGGAGGCTGAGCTGGGTGCTCTGGCCGGCGTGGAGGACGAGGTAAATGTCTCCGCTGAGGAGTCCCACTATACCCGCCCCGAAGAGGTTGAGGAGTTTGTGTCCAAGACCGGCTGCGACTCCTTGGCTATTGCCATCGGCACCAGCCACGGTGCATACAAGTTCACCGCCGCCCAGTGCACCCGCAACGAAAAGGGCGAGCTGGTTCCCCCTCCCCTGCGCTTCGACATTCTGAACGAAGTGGTCAAGCGCCTGCCTGGCTTCCCCATCGTGCTCCATGGCTCCTCCAGCGTTCCTCAGGAGTATGTGCAGATGGTCAACGCCAACGGCGGAAAGATGCCCGACGCGGTTGGTATTCCCGAGGAGCAGCTGCGCGAGGCCGCTCGGAGCGCTGTGTGCAAAATCAACATTGACTCTGACCTGCGTCTGGCAATGACCGGTACCATCCGCAAGTTCTACACTGAGCACCCCGAGAAGTTTGACCCCCGTGAGTATCTGAAGCCCGCCCGCGCCAACATCAAAGAACTGGTGCGCCACAAGCTGGTGGATGTGCTGGGTTGCAACGGCAAAGCGTAATTAACCACAAAAAAGGAGAAATTCGACATGGCACAGTTAAAGGGAGCTTGCGTTATTGGCCAGTCCGGCGGCCCCACCTCCGTCATCAACGCCAGCGCATACGGCGTTATTCGCACCGCGCTGGACTGCCCGGATATCACTGCCGTTTATGGAATGGCCCACGGCATCAAAGGCATGTTGAACGATCGGCTGTACGATATGGGGCAGGAGGATGCCAAGGAGTTAGAGCTGCTGCTTAATACCCCCTCCTCTGAATTAGGTTCCTGCCGCTATAAAATTGCCGATCCTGATGTGGATGAAACCGATTATAAGCGTATTTTGGAGATTTTCAAGAAGTATAATATTCGCTATTTCTTCTATAATGGCGGCAATGACTCTATGGATACCTGTGCCAAGGTCAGCCGCTTCATGGCCAAGTCTGGCTATGAGTGCCGGGTTATGGGCGTCCCCAAGACCATTGACAATGACTTGTTCGGCACCGACCACTGCCCTGGCTTTGCCTCCGCCGCCAAGTATATTGCCACCTCTTGCGCTGAGGTGTACAAGGATGGCCGGGTATACGATACTGGCATGGTCACTGTGATTGAGATCATGGGCCGTCACGCGGGCTGGCTTGCTGGTGCAGCCGCCCTGGCCGGTGTGGTGGGCTGCGCCCCCGACTTGGTGTACCTTCCTGAGGTGGATTTCGACATGGACAAATTCTTGGCCGATGTGGATACCATCTACAAGAAGAACGGCAACTGCATAGTAGCTGTCTCCGAGGGAATCCATTATGCTGATGGCTCTTTCGTGTCCGAGGCTAAAACATCCGCCACTGACGGCTTTGGTCATGCCCAACTGGGCGGTCTGGCTGCTCTGCTGGCCAACGTGGTGAAGGAAAAGACGGGTGCTAAGGTCCGGGGCATTGAGCTGTCCCTACTCCAGCGCTGTGGCGCGCATCTGGCCTCTCAGACCGACATCGACGAGTCCTTCCTTGCGGGAAAGACTGCTGTAGAGGCTGCCGTAGCCGGTGAGACCGACAAAATGGTGGGTTTCGAGTGCACCCGTGTGGACGGTGTGTACACCTGCAAAACAAAGCTGTTTAACCTCTCTGAGGTTGCAAACTTTGAGAAAAAGGTTCCATTGGAGTGGATCAATGCCGAGCACAACGGTGTAACCCAGGCCTTTATCGACTATGCCCTGCCCCTGATCCAGGGCGAAAATCACCGCGTCACTGAGAGCGGCCTGCCCCGCTTCGCGCGGCTGAAAAAAGAACTGGCAAAGTAACCAGAGACGAAAAAAGTACCGGGTCCTTTTGGACTCGGTACTTTTTTATCCATTCATTACAGCGCCTTTTCGCAGTGCTCATAACAGTCCAGCGCGGTCTCTCTGCCAAACCAGCCCTCTCCCTCGCCAATCCGAGGATACAATTGCTTCAAAGCAAGAAGCTCTTTTTCTGTAAGCTCTGCCAAATTCTCTGCCGCGCAGTCTGATTTTACAACCACATATTTATGGTCTCCATCCGCCCGTTGGAATACGCCGATTATTTTTATGGCAATCTCATCGCCCAATGTATATCTTGCCTGTGACACCAGAATACAATCACAGTGGGGCCCCGGAGGCGTTCCCGACTCCTTAATCCAGCCATAGGGATATGGAATCTCCCTGACAAATAACAGAGAATCTCTATCAGATTCCACAAAACTGTGATTTTCTGAGTTGTAAATCATTCTTTTAGGATACTGGGGCATTTGCTCCACGATCATGTGCATGATTCAGTCCTCGATGCCCGCCACACCCGTCATAGCCCGGGTAACGGCCTGCCCCCGGGCGTCCAGCCCTTTGGTCATGGCCAGCGCCTCTGTGATGTCGTAATCCACAATGTCCTCTCCCTGCATGGCCACTACCCGGCAGGTCTTCCCTTCCGACAGCAGCTTCACAGCCTCATGGCCCATATAGGTGGCCACCATGCGGTCCCGGGCGCTGGGAGAGCCGCCGCGCTGTACATGGCCCAGTACGGTAACCCGGGTGTCCAGTGCAGTAGCGCTTTTGATCTGCTCTGCCACACGATAAGCCCCGCCGGGAACGCCTTCAGCTACAATGACCATGAAGTGGGTGCGCCCCCCCAAACGGGCTTGACGGATGGGCTCAATAACATCCTTATCAAAGTCCACTTCCTTCTCCGGCACCAGCACAACGGTGGCCCCACAGGCAATGGCTACAGAGACCGCCAGATGCCCAGCCCGGTGCCCCATAACCTCCACAACTGAACAGCGCTCATGAGATTTCATGGTGTCGCGCAGGCGGTCGATGCTCTCCAACGCGGTGTTACAGGCGGTATCGTATCCAATGGTATAAGTAGAACAGGCGATGTCATTGTCAATGGTGCCGGGAATGCCGATAACAGAGATACCACTGTTAGCCAGGCTGAGCAGACCTTTAAAAGTGCCATCGCCGCCGATGCCAACTAGGGCGTCAAGGCCTAGTAGTTTACAGGTTGAAAGGGCCCGCTTCCGGCCTGCTTCCTCAATAAACTCCAGACTGCGGGCAGAGTAGAGCATAGTGCCGCCCCGGCGGGAAATATCGCTGACACTCTCAAAATTCAGCCGGGCAAAATCGCCATTGAGCAAACCATGATAGCCTCGGCGGATGCCGATACAGTCAATTCCATAGTGCAGGGAGGCCCGAACCACGGCACGGATTGCCGCATTCATGCCCGGCGCATCTCCACCGCTGGTAAATACGCCGATACGATGAACCGCAGATTTCATAATAATCAAATCCTTTCTCCACATCAGTTTTATAGCACTGGCTTCTTAAACTTTCAGTTCAACAGCCTGTTCCTCTAAAGCAGAGCGGTGGGTCTCCAGCACAGGACGTACGCAGTCGTTTAGAAAATCAGTTACCTGTTCTGGAGAACGTCCAATATAGCGGGAGGGCTCCAAATGGGCGGACAGTTCCTCAGGACTGATGTTAAACATAGGGTCGGCAGCCAACAAGTCAATGAGATTATTTGTTAGGCCAAAATCCTTTACATTTTGCCCGGCTTCCTGGGAATGGATCCGAATACGCTCGTGGATTTGCTGGCGGTCGCCTCCCCGCTGTACCATGTCCATCATAATATTTTCACTGGCCATGAAAGGAAGCTCTTCCATGATATGTTTCTCAATAACCTTCTCATGAACCACTAGCCCAGATGCCACATTTTCATAGATATTGAGAATAGCATCTATCGCAAGGAAAGCCTCAGGGATTGAAACACGCTTGTTAGCAGAGTCATCCAAGGTGCGTTCAAACCACTGGGTAGCAGCAGTATAAGCAGGGTTGGCGGCATCTGCAATGACATACCGGGCTAAAGAGCATATGCGCTCACACCGCATTGGGTTACGCTTATAAGGCATGGCAGAGGAGCCGATTTGGTGGGCCTCAAAAGGTTCCTCTACCTCCTTTAGGTGGCATAAAAGCCGCACATCGGTAGCAAATTTACAGGCTGACTGGGCAATGCCAGACAGAGAGGCAAGTATGGCAGCATCTACCTTTCGAGAATAGGTCTGGCCGGACACAGGGACTGTTCCTTCAAAGCCCAGGTCTTGAGCAATACAGCGATCCAGTTCTTTGCACTTATTATGATCTCCCTTAAATAGTTCTAAGAAGGATGCTTGAGTGCCGGTGGTGCCCTTGCACCCCAACAGCTTTAGGGTGGAAATGCGGTACTCCACTTCCTCCAAATCCTGAAGCAATTCGTTTATCCATAAGGTAGCTCGTTTTCCAACAGTTACTAACTGGGCCGCCTGAAAATGAGTAAACCCAAGTGTTGGTAAGGATTTATACTTGTCAGAAAATTGAGCCAACGCATTGATTACCCGTACCAGCTTATCCCTGACAAGGAGCAATCCTTCCCGCATGATGATAATATCAGTGTTATCTCCCACGTAGCAACTGGTGGCTCCAAGGTGAATTATAGGCATAGCCTTTGGACACACAGCGCCATAGGTATGAATATGGGCCATCACATCATGGCGCAGCTCCAGCTCTTTTTTTGCCGCCAGCTCATAGTCAATGTCGGTGAGGTGCGCTTCCAGCTCATCCACTTGTTCCTGGGTAACAGGTAGGCCCAGTTCCATCTCTGCCCGGGCCAGCGAAACCCATAGCCGACGCCATGTAGAGAATTTTTTGTCAGGGGAAAAAATGTATTGCATTTTTTCGCTGGCATACCTGGAAGACAGTGGGCTTTCATAAATTGTTTTGCTCATATCCATGCGTCACCTCAAATTAACGATTTTGGAACTTGGGTCATTATATCACACCAGTAGTTCTAGGACAAGTTGCAACATCAAGTTTGTAGCCATTAACAAAAAAGGACCGCGCCTAGGCGCGGTCCTTTTCATTGGATTATCTACTTAGCCCTCGCCGCGCATCTTGGCAAAGCACTCGCTGCAGTAGACCGGGCGGTCAGACTTCGGCTCAAAAGGAACCTTGGCCTCGCCGCCACAGGAGGCGCAGACAGCGGTGAAGTACTCGCGGGGACCGCGGGCAGCGGCCTTGCGGGCATCGCGGCAGGCCTTGCAGCGCTGAGGCTCATTCTGGAAACCGCGCTCAGCATAGAACTCCTGTTCACCGGCAGTGAACACGAACTCCTGGCCACACTCTTTGCAAACTAAGGTCTTGTCTTCGTACATTGGAAATACCCTCTCTTTTGATGCCCAGAATCGGAAATACAACCTGCTGGGACTGTAATATTTGCGTCAGCTTTCGCTGAAAACGCCAAAATTAACGGCGACCTTACGCCGAATCCGCTGAACCGCATTGTCCACGGATTTCATGGAGCGTCCCACCTGCTTACTGATTTCCTGATAGGACAAACCGAGCAAAAAGAGCTGTAACACTTTACGCTCTAAGGGAGATAACTGTTTTCCCAGACGGGCCAGCCGTTCTGTCTCCTCTTCCCTGCTGATATACAACTCCTCTGGACTAGCGCCAATACCCAGCATGGGGGACTTAAAGGGAATGCTGTCATTCAGGGGAGCATGCTTGCTCCGAGTAGCATTGGTGACAGCGGAGCGGATACGGTTACGGATGCACACCTCGGCAAAAGTTCTGAACCGTGCGTCGCAACGGGGATCAAACTCCCGAATTGCCTTCAACAGGCCAAACATAGCCTCTTGAATCAGGTCTTCACTGTCTCCTCCCGCCAAAAAATAGGGGCGGGCATACATGCGCACAGAACGGAAATAACGCTTGACCAATTCTTCTTCTGCGTCCCGGCAACCGTTTGCCACTAATGCGCATAACGCTTCATCACTGTATTCACTTATCTTGGAAGTGATCTCACTCATAACTCGACCCTGTATATTTAATCACATAACTGCTGAAATGTCAATTGGTTTCACTGATAATTTTAGAAAATCTTCTAAAATCGTCCGCCAGTCCATAGTAATTTACAATTTTGGATGAAGGTGGAAATTTATTCTTGCAAAATGGGTTAAAAAGACAACTGCTCTGGAGGTTCGGCCCCGCCTGGCACAGTCAAACCCAGGTGCTGGTAAGCCTTTGGTGTAACACACCGCCCTCTTGGTGTGCGGGTGAGAAAACCCAGCTGCATGAGATAGGGTTCATATACGTCCTCCAGGGTGACCGACTCCTCATTGATGGTGGCGGCTAGGGTATCCAGCCCCACTGGTCCCCCGCCATAGTTGACAATAATGCTCTCCATCATTCGCCGGTCCACATTATCCAGACCTAACTCATCAATCTCTAGTGCCTGTAGGGCACGGTCTGCTACAGAGCGAGTGATCACACCCCCTGCAGTGACCTGGGCAAAGTCCCGTACCCGGCGGAGCATTCGATTGGCGATCCGGGGAGTACCCCGGCTACGCCGGGCAATTTCCAGAGCCCCTTCCCTTTCGATTGGCACATCCAAGATTCCTGATGAACGGGTGACAATCAGGGCCAACTCCTCTGGGGTATACAGCTCCAGCCGCAAGGTGACGCCGAAGCGGTCTCGTAGGGGCGCAGACAATTGCCCCGCCCGTGTTGTGGCTCCAATGAGGGTAAACTTGGGAAGATCCAATCGGATAGAATTAGCGGAAGGGCCTTTGCCAATAATAATATCAATGGCATAGTCCTCCATGGCTGGATATAAAATCTCCTCCACAGCGCGGTTAAGCCGGTGAATCTCGTCCACAAACAGGATATCATTTTCCTGAAGATTGGTAAGAAGCGCTGCCAAGTCGCCTGGTTTCTCAATAGCCGGACCAGAAGTAATGCGAATATTTACCCCCATCTCGTTAGCAATAATGCCAGACAGGGTGGTTTTACCCAGCCCCGGAGGACCATGGAGCAGCACATGGTCCAGGGGCTCCCCACGCATTTTGGCAGCTTGGATAAAAATGGACAGATTCCCCTTTGCCTTCTCCTGACCAATGTACTCGGTCAAGGTTTTCGGGCGTAGAGATCCCTCTCCTTCATCGGCCTGGGTTAGCGAGGTAGTCACAAGAGGCGATTCCGTCTCAAAGCCTCCACTGTCAGAAAAGTCGATGCTCAAAGGTTCACTTCCTCTTGACTTTTTTGATGGTGTCATATAAATAACGTCAAAATTACAAGCAAGATAAGAACGTATGCATAAAGGGCCTGTTGTTAAGCACATGGCTTAGCGCAATAACACCCCGCACGCGACCCTTCCCACAAATAAATGCAGCGCTAATACTTGATAGCACTAAGAATGACAGCATTCTCAAAGGTCAGCATTCCTTTAATCCATGTTCTATAATCCATTCTGCGATTTCTTGAGGAGAAAGTCCATCCGTCATCAGCTTAACTGTATTTTGACTGGCATAAAGCGGCAGATAAGTCATACTGCGTTCCAGTGCGTCTGCATAGCGTACACCAGCCTGAACATCTCTTTCTATACGTTGGGAGAGGGTTTGCTCCGAACACAAAAGTGTGTAGTGCATCTTCTTTACACCATGCAGTTCCAGTCGGTTTAAAATGCTCTCAGCAATCTCAGGTTGGTGCATAACCCAGCCGAAGATCACGTAGTCCAGTTCCGCGCAGGCTAAAAAGCGGGAGAGCATGGCGGTGATGTTATCCAACACCATAGCCCTAGTCTCGTCCGTCACCTGGAATGGGTTCATGTTCCAACACCAGTCTCCATCCAAGTAAACGCCAGGCGTCAACCGTTCCAAGAGAGCCTTACATACAACGGATTTGCCTACACCCATTGGGCCGTTAATAAATATGAGTGTTTTCATGCCTTTACCATCTTTTTCAGAGCTTGCTTAATCACAGACTCCAAGGACATCCCGTCCAAGTCAATCCCCTTGAGCGCCACGGCGATCTCGCTCTGGCTGTAGCCCAGTACCGCCAAGGCGGCAGACGCCTCGCTGGCCTTGTTCTCCGGGATAATGGTAACGCCTCCGGCGAAGGTTTCTCCCCCGCCCGTAGTGAGCTGCCCCTTGGCCAGTTTATCCTTCAGTTCCAAAATAATGCGCTGGGCAATCTTTTTGCCAATGCCTGGTGCGGAGGTCAGCGCCTTTTCATTATCGGATACAATAGCCATAGCCAGTCCCTCTGGACTATTGGAAGACAAAATAGCCAACGCCGCTTTGGGGCCCACCCCAGACACTCCAATCAGCATCCGAAAACAGCCTAATTCACTCTCGCTGGAAAAACCATACAGTTCAAAAATCTCCTCCCGGACATAGAGATGAGTGTAAAGCTTTGCTGCTTTCCCCACACTGAGTTTACTGACAGTGTAATTGGTGGTGCGGCAGGCATAGCCGACCCCGCCGCAGTCAATGACAGCCAGATAGGGCTCCACCCGGGCAACAGTTCCATTCAAATAATAAAACACAATGATCTCTCCAAATTCAGTGTATGGTTTTCAACAGGGATGTGGCCGACCGGGCGTGACACAAGGCAATCGCCACTGCATCGGCGGCATCGTCCGGCTTGGGGACGGCGTTCAGGTTCAGTAGCCGCTTGGTCATATCCATTACCTGCCGCTTTTCCGCCTTTCCGTAACCTACCACCGCCTGCTTCACTTGGGAAGGATTGTATTCGCAGATTGGCAAGCCCAGTTTTTCCGCGGTCATAAGGATAACGCCTCGAGCTTGAGCCACTCCAATGCCGGTGGTGACGTTGTGGTTGAAGAATAACTCCTCAATTGCCATCACGTCCGGGTGAAATTGGCCAATAAGATCTTCCAAGTCAGTGGAAATCCGCCACAACCTTGCAGGCAGGCGCACTCCCGCAGGCGTGTTGATGGCTCCGCAGGCGGCCAAACGGTATTTTCCCTGAATGGACTCCACCAGGCCAAAGCCCACAATGGCGTACCCGGGGTCTATTCCAAGAATCAGCAACGGCACGCCCTCCCGCCTCCATAATGTCTTCATATATGATACCACAATTCGCCAGCAAAGACAAGCAAAAACGGCGGATGACGCTATCATCCGCCGCAGAGGTTTGCTGGTCAGGCACGGGGGTGGGCCATAACATAGACATCCCGGAGTCTTTGGTTGATCACCTGGGCATAGATTTGGGTGGCAGAGATATCTGCATGGCCCAGCATTTCCTGAATAGACTTGAGATCCGCTCCGTTTTCCAGCAAATGGGCGGCAAAAGAGTGCCTCAGCGTGTGCGGGGTGATATCTTTATGGATGCCCGCCTTATCCTGATAACATTTGACAATCTTCCAAAAACCCTGCCGGCTCATTCGTTCCCCGTTCATGTTAACGAAGAGAGCAGTTTCCCCAGGGTTTTCCAAAAGTTGAGGCCGCACATCGTTGATATATGCAGCCATGGCCCGCACTGCCCCTTTGTAGAGCGGCACCACCCGCTCTTTGCTCCGCCCCCGGCAGCGCAAAAAGCTGGCAGACAGATTCAGATCCTGTACATCCAGCGAAATGAGTTCAGAGACCCGAATACCTGTGGCGTACAGCAGTTCAAGCATGGCCTTGTCCCGGCAGCCCTTGGAGTCGGAGGGATCGGGCTGCTCCAAAAACAGATCCACCTCATGGTTTGAGAGGATAGCGGGCAGCTTACGCTCTGCCCGGCAGGGACTGAAGCCCTTGGCAGGATTTATCTGCACCGCCCGGATAGAAATAAGGTAGGTGTAAAAAGATTTTAATGCCGCAACAGATCGAACAATTGTGGCGTTGGATTTTCCCTTCCTCTCCAAGTGCTGGGCATAAAACCGTATATCATCCTGGCTCATCTGAGTGATATCCAGATGTTCCTGACCGGCCCAGTCGGCAAACTGGCGCACATCTCTAAGGTAGGAGCTGAGTGTATTGACGGCAACCCGTTTTTCCTGGGCCAGCCACGCCTCATAACCAGTGAGATGATCCAAAGCCGCTCAACTCCTCTTCTCACGAAATAAACAGCCGGGTACACACCGCAGCGAGCAGCGCGGGCATTAGCGTCTGCTGTAAGGCCACAGCTAATACCAGCACCCCAGCGCAGGGGGACAATGCTTGGGCTCTCTGAGCCCAAGATGTGGGACGCTCCCCTGACAGGCGGCCCAGCGACTGCCGGAACGCATCTGCCGACACCACGAACAGCACTGGTACCGCTACAAGAGCCGTTACCCCAAAAGCCGCAAATGAAGCCGCCACGCCGGGCAGGCCGAACAGCCGGGCAAAAATAGCAGCGGAATACGCCAACAAAAAACCACGGAGCGCCAATAGGGCAGGAATCCCCACCACCCCGAACGCAGAAACTCCCAACAGAAATGATGCAAGCGGCCAACGGATCAAATCCCAGGCAGAAGACAACAAGCCAGGCTCTACTCCACTTCCCTGAGCCGCTATCTCAAAGTAGCGGCTCAGGTAGTCTAACAATTCAGGGCTCTGTTCACCCCAGCCCGAAAACAGGAACCCGCCCAATGTGCCTGCCGCAAAACAAATGCCCAGAACCACTAATTGGGTCAGCCTGTCCCAGGCCGGAGCAGATTTAATCCGGCTCCCCATTCTGCGGACTGTCACCGTTCATCACCCCGGATTTCCCAAATATAGCCTTTGCGCTGAAACTATATTATGTTTGAAAACCGAAGCGTATGCCAGACAAAAACGCAGCAACACTTTGTCAACCACTGCCCGCGCATATACAGCATGTAATCGCCGTAAGCATACGCATCCTATATGCTGGGATAGAAATAGACTTTATTCCAATGGCAACAAAGCAGTGTCTTTATTTAATATAGACCTCTTTTCCTGGAAAGGCAAGAGAAATCGTCCAGATTTCTTATAAAATTTTTTATGCGTCTGTTTTATGTAAACAAAATTATGTAAACTGTGTATTTGGGGTAGCGGAGGGCGCAGGATATTGTAGCAAAACGGTTTGGAGCCTCAAAATGTTGAGATCCCAAACCGTTTTGCTAACGTTTTCAAATTTTTGGAGCTAGGGCTCAATCTTTGCCATTCCAGCCCGAATTGCTTTTATAGCGATGGCACATTCCAGGCGTTTGCGCTGCATGTCGCAGCCAAAGCGATTGGGCTTTTTTATGTCGCCATTGACAAGCAGATTGGATGCAGAGCATCCCCCGCTGCAATAGAATCGGGCCCAGCAATCTTTACAGTCTGGCCTTGTGTAGATGTTCAGTCCGGCAAATTTTCTGGACAACTCCATATTAAAGGCATCGTCGTAAACATTGCCAAGCCTGTACTCCTCATTTCCCACAAACTGATGGCAGGGATAGATATCACCGTCCGGGGTAACGGCCACATATTCGCACCCGGCTCCACATCCCCGCATCCGCTTAATGACACACGGCCCCTGAGACAAGTCCACATTAAAATGAAAGAAATTAACATCCTCTCGTTTCAAAAGCTCTAAAGCCAACCGCTCGTATTCCTCCAGAATGCCAGGCAGATCCTCCTCTCGGAAGGAATAATCGCAGTCAAGGCTACCGACCACAGGTTCCACTGACACGTGGCGGAACCCCTGGTCGGCGATATGGAGCACATCGGCGGCAAAATCCGGGTTGTACCGGGTGAAGGTTCCCCGAAGATAATAGTCCTTCTCTCCCCTACCCTGCACCAGCTTCTGGAACTTGGGCAGAATTACATCATAGCTTCCTCCTCCACTCACTGTCCTGCGCATTCGGTCATTGACCTCAGAGCGGCCGTCCAGAGACAGCACTGCGTTGGACATCTCCCGATTGATGTACTCAATATTTTCGTCATCGAGCAGTACGCCGTTGGTGGTGATGGTGAAGCGGAAATTTTTATTGTGTTTTTGCTCCAGAGACCGGGCATATTCCACTGTAGCCTTCACCGTATCCATTGCCATCAGCGGTTCACCGCCAAAGAAGTCTACCTCAATGTTACGTCGGTTGCCGGATCGTTCAATCACGAAGTCGATGGCCTTTTTTGCTGTCTCCACATCCATGGTCATCCGCCGGCCGGTGCCAAAGTCACCAGTGGAAGCGAAGCAGTATTGGCAGCGCAGATTGCAGTCGTGAGACACGTGAAGGCATAGTGCCTTAATAGGTGCATCCTGCTGCATTAGGGTAGCGGCGGCAGGGTCGATATAGTTGTCGTTGGTAAACAACAGCCCAGTTTTTTGGAGTTCCAACAGCTCCCCCCAAGCCTCATTTAACACAGCGGGGGTATACTGCGGCAGCTTTTGGTAGAATTCCTTTGGGCAGATGTCCGCCATGGGAGCATCCAAGAGGGACAGCACATCGTAGGCAGCGTTATCCAACACATGAACGGCACCGCTGTTCACGTCCACTGCCATGGGCACACCTAAGCAGATGAATGTATGGACCATTGGGTTCATCCTCCTTTGACACGCAGAAAAAGGGTGGGACAAGCCCACCCTTTCCAGCGCTTTGATAAATTACTTGTTATTCTCGCACTTCTGGTTGGCCACAGTACAGGAGGTCTTGCAGGCGGACTGGCAAGAGGTCTGGCACTCGCCGCAACCGCCATGGGCAGCGCTCTGCTTCAAGGTTGCGCCGTTCAGAGTCTGGACATGAGTCATGGGTATCTTTCCTCCAATTCAAAAGATTGATTTATTATACCACGCCTATTTATAGATTTCAACACAAATTTATCTTTTCGACATTTCCCGTGACACTGAAAGGTACAGGAGCATAAGCTGAATTAGCAGCCTTGCTGCCAGACTTTGAGCAAAGGAGAGATTCTCTTGAATCCTGATACCGAAACTAATCCCCGCCCCTGCGCGGATAGCTGCGGCACCATGCCCGCCTGCGCGCCTCTGGCTGTACCATATGTACCCTTCCAGCAGAGGGGCAGCCAGAAGTACAACCAAGCCGATGCCCTGGCCAACGGAACTGTTTTCCCCGGCCTGAACCTGCCCTTCCATATGAAGGCGGAAGCCGCTGGCCTGCCGGATAACCATTCTACCCAGCTTCAAGCACTGCTCTTTGTTGTCACCGAGTTGGGGCTGTATCTGGACACACACCGGGACGATGCAGAGGCATTTCAGCTCTTCAAGCAGTATACCACCATGGCCCGGGAGGCAAAGCAGCGCTACGAGGAAATGCATGGCCCTTTGACACAGATGTCCGCCGGGCAGGATGCCGCTTATCGTTGGCTGGATGATCCTTGGCCCTGGGAATTCAAAAAGAACGAGGGGGCTTGAGACATGTTTGTTTATGAGAAAAAGCTGCAATATCCTGTACGCATTAAGAACTGCAATCCCAAACTGGCATCTGTAATCATTTCTCAATATGGAGGATCTTACTCCATCAGACTACGAAAAAGCCGGAGCGGTTTTGCTCCGGCTTTCGCTATTTTACACCACGGCGTCGACCTTGGCAATCCCCTTCCCCGCTACTCTCGAAGAACTCGGCCTTCCCCTGGAACAGCGTGTTTAGGTAGGTAGTCTTCAGCCATGTCGCCAGCCTGCGGCGCTGATCGTCGTCCAGGTCATCAGTGTTCACCAGCTCATCTCCGATATGTACGAAGGATACCGTCCGTATCTCCTGCTTCTTCGCCAAATGGCCCCACCTCCCTCTCACAGAGTATTCAGCAGAAGCTACCGCTTATGACCATACCGGATTTCTGGCAGCCAGTCGTACCGCTCCTCAAATGGGATGAAGTCACCGCTGTCTCCGCAGATACGCTTCAGGACTTCATCCATCTTTGCCCTGGCATAGTCGGCCTCCGGGCTCAGCGTCAGGGCATCGAAGAACTTGTCGTAGTACCGGCCCCAGGCTTCCAGCACCTTCTTCAGCCGAGCGTGGCCGAACACATCTTTCCCCATGACCTCCGGGTCGTTCAGCGTAAACATGAGGGTGTCCGTCATGTACTGCACGAAGGTCTGCCTGGTGGCATCCTGGAGCGTCCGCTTCTTGGCCTCTTGGCGGACCAGGTAGTCATTCTTCTTTTTCATGTTCCCTCCTGCTGCCTCGGCTGCAAAAGTCTCCCTCGTCTGTATGGTGCTCTCCATATTTGCAGTACCCGGTCCAGCTTACACCTTCCTCTTCCTCTCGATGCTCAAAGTGCCTACACTCTTTGCAATAACACGCACCAGCAGCGAGAACGGGGTCCACGGCCGGGATACTTTTCAGGTACTGGCCCACCCATTCCATGCCGCACAGGAAATCCACCAGATTGCCGTCAGTGGGCTTAAACTCTTCAGGTGTTGGCAGGGGAATCTCCCAGTGTTCGTCCATGTCAATCAGCTTCATGGGAACACCTCATACCAAATACCGGCACATGAAGATGCCAAAGCTGTCGAAGTCGGACCAGTCGGAGGTATCTTCCTCATCAGCAGCCACAGCCTCCCACAGCTCCCGCAGGTCGCTGTCATAGCTGGCGGTATCCACGTCAAGGTTGTGGTGGAGGCAGTACGCTGTCCACAGCATCCTGAAGCGGTCACGGCAGATGTCTTCATCGAAGCAGCTCTGCATGGCGAAGGATGCCATGAACTTGAACTCAGCGTTTCTATCCATTATTTTCCCTCCTCAGCTTCCGGTGTTGAAGCTCACCCCAGCGAAGTCATCGGCGCTCAGGACATACTCCCCAGCCTTCCATGCCTGCTCCACCTTGGATTTGGCCTCCTCCCAGCTCGCAGCCTCCACGGGGACCACACGCTTCAGGTACTCCAGGATGACGATGTTGTACCGGCGGATCACTGGCGGTATCACCGCAGTAGCTCTCTCCACGAGCCCGCTCAGGATGAAGTCATCTTTCCGCAGGTCAAGGATACGGCTCTCGTCGCAGGATTCCTCGCTGGAGGCATCCCGCAGCAGTTCCTCATTCATCTCCTGGCAGAACTCGACCGCCTCCCGGATGGTGTAGGGCTGGTCCTTGCTGTACCCGTACTTCTCCTCCTCCTCGGTATCATGCAGAGCCATCTGAAACTGCTCATTCGACATCAGCGAGAAGCCATGCCCTTCGATATAGCCCAGCACAATATCGGCTTCTACCAGGTTCATCTGGAGCCCCTGGCGGATGGAAACGGCCACCAGGTCCTCAGCTTTCTTTATTTCAGTCATCGTCTTCACCTCCGGTCAGGAAAAAACCCACATTGTCCTCAAAGTTGTCTACGGCCTCCGGCAGATACCGGCGGTAGGCCGGTCCGTTGCTCTTAAACCAGACGTGCGTGGCAAGGAAGTTGAAGTCTCCCTCAATGTCATCGTCCGGGTGTAGGTCACGCAGGGCTTCCAGCTCTTCAGCCTCCTCTGGCTCCAGTTTCCCATGGATACCTTGAGTCGCTTCCAGCAGGAACGTCCTTTCGCTGATAGCCTCTTTTATGTTGATGATGCCGACGCTGACGGCCGCTCTCAAAACATCGTTGAAGTCGAGGCCCTCACGGGGCCAATCCATCTGGTCAAGAATCTCATCCCACCCGTAACCGATACGGTCGAGAATCTCCAGGTCTGCGCTGCCGCAGGACAGCATCTCGCAGAGGAGACTTTGCGCACCAGTCATCTGTTTCCCTCCAATCTTATACTTTGTTAAATATTTCTCTGGACCCTGCATAGGGACCGCCTGAGAGCCTCTTGGAGCGTCCTTTTCTGCCCGCGAATGGTGTAAGTAGTCTGCGGGCGGGCCCGTCTTGTAGAGGCTTAGACGGGCTTATTTCAACATCACTTGTAGCTCCAGCGGCCGACCTTGTTGCCGTTCACATCCATGACGGGACCGTCGGTACGCCCAGCCTCCAGCTCACAGATGACATCCAACAGAATACGGCGCACCTCCGTGGTGTAGGGGTCCAGGCCCTCTCCATTATCATCCCGGAACGCCGCTCCGACGGTCTTGATTTCCAGCTTGAACATCAGATCACCTCTCATCTACGTTCCATTCCTCGAAAGTGGCGTTCAGACCACGGCACTTTCGGTTCTCAGCCGTACAGCGGTCTTCTGCCAGCTCTGGGGTTTTGCATACAGCGATGATGTGGTGGTCGTCACGGCAACCGCCGGTTACGATATACACTTTCATATCAGCTTACCTCCTCAGCATCCGTACTTTCCGAGGTGAGCTTCCTGCATCGTTTCCAGGCAGTCCTCCAGGGTATCTCCGGCATCCGTCCTGATGGTCCAGTGTTTGTTGTAGCCTCTGAAGTGGCGGAGCAGATGCAGGAGGCCAGGGGCGTTACGGTCTACCCACAGGGAGAAGTTCGGGAAGTCGGCCCCGGACGGGGAATGGACGAACCTCTTCTCTCCATTGGCTCGGTCCTCCTTCAGCTCTCTGGCCTCCAGGTCATAGACCCATTTGTAGACAGCCTCACGGCGGGCGGTCATCTCGGAATCAAACTGAAACTCGTCGCCGTAGTTGTAGCCATCTGGTCCGTCGCAGGAATGGTCTTCCGGGAACACGCGGTAGCCGCCGAGGTCTGGAACCACCTTCACGGCGTCGAAGCTGGCTCCAAGACTATTCACGAGACGCAGGATTTCCGCCTCTGTGTACTCGAAACGTGCGTTTTTCTCGACCGTGCCGCGTTTTGAGCCACGTTTCTTAGGCAGCATGACATGGTGCTTGTTGCAATCGTCGTTCGGCTTGTCATCCGTAATATAGTGGCAGTAATCCACAAAGCCGGTGTACTGCCACTGGAAAATCTGAGGGCTGCTATGCTTTGTCCGCTCTGTTCCGGTGATTTCCAGGTACACCGCCCTTCCATCATCGAGATGGAAGGCGGTACGGATGCGGCAGTTGCCGATGGTTGCCTTGCTGATGTCGGCGTCGCTCCAGCCAGCGCCTTCAAAATACAGAGTCTTCACTTCGCAGCCTCCTCTCTCTCAACCAACCGTCGGGCAGCTTCTTTCAAGAGTGATACGCCGTCCGATGCACTGGCGGCGTTAATTCCGTGCTGACGGTACAGCGACCAGATTCCGCCTCCGATGTACTTGCAGTCTCCCCTGCGGCAAACGAACCCGGATGCAGCGTCCCACCGGCTCATTGCCGTGTTGTTCAGGAACGGGTCGCTTTTCAGCTTCTTGCGGAGGGTTTCCACCGGGAACGGAACGAACCGGGCCACCTCGTCCAGCCCGCCAAGGAACTCAATAGCCCTCCCGTAGATTTCAGAGTGGGTCAACTTCTCCCCAGTCTTGATGTCGGTGTCCACCCGGACACCGATAGCCTCATGCAGCGTCATCATTCTCTCCCCTTTCTGGCCTCAGCCATGATTGCATCCATGTTCTTCTCCAGCAGGAACATCATATCCTGCTTCCGGCTCTCCAGCACCTCCTTCAGCTCAGCCCGGACCGCCTCCGGGGTGATGCTGCGGCAGTTACAGTGAACCGCCAAAATCAGGTCATCGAAGGTCAGGCCGTCCAGCAGGCTGTCGCTGGTAACAAGGTCCTCACCGAGCTTCCACGTCTTCTCAGGCATTGTTGCCACCTCCAAAATCTCGCCGGTCTTCTCATCGGCGTCATATTCCCAGGCTTTCTCGCAAGCCTTGTCGATGGCCTCATCTTCCGACTTAGCCTCAACGGTCAGCGTCGCGATGGACGTGACCTTCACAGTGAACTCCTTCATCAGCTCGCCTCCTTCTCAAATTTCCATCGGGACAAACTCAGGATGCACACGGCTGTACCGCTTGCTCCACTCGGTCCCAAATTTGTACTGGATTGCTGTCTCATATTGCCATACACGCTCGCCCTCAACATCGTAGTCCCAGTCGCAGGCTTCCATTCGCTCATCGGAGTACCAATAGAGGTTGCCGGTTTCGGTGTCCATGTGGTCATCCGCGCTGGACATCTCGGCGTACACGATGTCGGACATCTTGGGGAACGGCTCGCCGCTCAGAATTTCCTCAGCTGTAATGGCAACCTCGCTGCCGTCCTTGTAAATCAGATGGTACATCTGGTCGTTGTGCCAGAAGTCGTACACGTTGCTGATGAGCTCCTGACGGCGCCGGTCATAGGTCCGGTTGACATCCCGATTGAACCAGCCGCGAACTTCCTCGTCAGCCACATCGTCGTTCTCGGCGATGGCCTCCTTCCTGCGAGCCTCCAGCTCAGCGAGTTGGGCTTTTAGCATTGCCTGAACATCCTTCTTGTTGTGACGGGTCTCCCACATATCGTTCTTGATGAGCTTCAAAATGTCTCGCTTCATCTCAACGCCCTCCTTCAAATACTGACCGTCTTGGATAAGTTATTTATCATGCTCACATTCTAACTTACCGACACGGTAATGTCAAGTCAAAAATGAAAAATAGCAAAATATTTTTTGCTATCCTCAAAACGCTTGATTTCCAGCACTTTTGAAGGAGCTGCGTGGCTTTTTCAGAAAATACGCACAGCTTCGCAAAACTTACCGACACGGAAAGCTCCGACTACTTCATCTCGCTCTCCGGGAGGCCGCTGTAACGCGCCCAGAACCGCTTAGATGCGTCCTTACTCATGGGGGATATGGAATTATAGCCGCCATCCCAGAGCTGGAAATGGACCACGAAATAGGCCCCTGACGGGTCTTTGAAGAGCTCCGTATAAAAATCCTTGTTAGCCTCATCCCGGCTGGAACAGAGGGACTCTGCTTTGCTGGTGTCATAGGTAACGCCCTCTACCATCTGGACCACCCGCGGACTGCTGCTGTTCCCCAGCATGGGGAGCTCCGCGCCGGAGGCACTGACCATCTTCACGGTGTACCCGGTCATGCTCAGGGCTTTGGTCAGCTCATCGAAGGTCAGGGTGTCGTTCTTCAGCCGGCCGCTGAGATTCTGCGGGCTCCAGCCCATGAACTCGGCCAGCTCCCGCTGGGTCTTGCCTGCGCTCGCCAGCGCGGAGCGCACCATATCAGACGCTTTCATCTTTTTCCCCTTTCTTCTTACTGGAAGTCACTCCAGCCCAGTATGCCTCCCACTCTTCCCTGGTATAAGAGTACGGGTCAAGGCCGCGCCGCCTGCGGTTTCTCTGCCAGCCCTGATACACCTTCATGTCCCTCTCGTCGATGCTATATCCGCAGCCGCCGGATGCCCGGTCATGGATGAGAAGCGGGCGGGGGTAGCCAGCACGACGGGCTCGTAAGACCTCATAGTCTCCGACCGAAGTCTCTATCTTCCACCCGCTTTTCTTCAGATATTCCTCCAAATCCGGAAGCATACCATGCAGGACGGTTACTCGGTTTTTCATGCGTCACCTTCCCTGCTGTAATCTTTCAGCCACTTCAGACACTCGCGCTTCGTGGTAAAGTCCTCTGTCCAGGCGTCTCCGGTTCGGTTGTCGATGCCGGTAACCACCTGGCCTACCACGAAGAACAACCCGCGAGGCTTGCGCGTTTCGATGACCTGAAGCGCCTGAATCTTGCTGATCTCCATGGGCTTCGCCATCATCTTCCGGGGGCACCACTTGGGAGCCGTCTTGATGTTGGGCTTATCGCTGCTCCCTTTGGTATATCCGATAAAGCGGGCCATGCGCGGGCTGCGAGGGCAAACCATCTCAAAAGCGGAATGGGCGTCCGGGTGATTGCAGAAGCAGTCCCCTCTGGGCAGAGCCATGTGGCTGTTGTTGCCAGTGAACCTTGCGCGGCCGGTCATCTTCATCGCGGGGCAGGTTGCACAGCGGATGTCGCTATTCATAAGTCTCCCTCCTGATAGTCATAGTCGATGCAGCCATCATCATCGGTGATGCGGGCCTTCCGCTCATGAACCAGAGCGAACCGGCACTCGCCGCCGTGATTGTACTGGCAGGTCTGGGACTCGCACTCAATGCAGAGCTGCTTCAGATAGACCAGCTTGGCAAGCTGGTCCGTGCGGTCGATGCCGTCCCCATACAGCAGATAGCCGATTCCTTTGCTGTGCCGCCGGTCGAACCAGTGCCAGATTTCCTCCCGGCTCACTCCCGGACCCCAGCCAAAAAACTGCTCCTCAATGCACTCGGTCTTCGGGTCCATCGGGGTGTCGGAGAGCTGCTTCCACATCTTTTCCAGGGCCTCATCCCGGTCCCGGATGGTTTCGATTTCTTCCAGGCCGTCGCGGATGGCCTCATAGTCGGTGCTGCTGAGGGCATCCCCATTATACAGGCTGTAGGCGATGTCGAACGCCTTGCTTTTCAGCGCGGTAGTCATCCGAACACCACCTCCCCAAACAAGGCAAACTGGATGATACAGTCAGCATCGCCGGCGTCGATGTCGCCGGCGTCGATGCGGTTATCCTCGACCTGGACGTGACAGCCGTCCTCAAAGTACAGCTTCACCCCGTTCAGGAACTTCTCCAGGGTCAGCTCCCACTTGTCGCTGCTCTCGGAATCATGGAGGATGAGGGACCCGCCGCGGGAAATCTGATCGCTGGCGTACTCGCCGAGGTACTCGCCGACCACCTCAGCCTCCCGGCACCAGTAGTTGATTCCCCCTTCCAGGGCGGCGACCATGATGTCGTCCACATCCTGCTGGGTCAGATTGACCTCAATCTGAGGACGGACGGTGAATCTCTTCTCGTTCATGCTAAACACTCCTCTCTCGTAATTCTGCCGGAGGTCCAGGCCCCCTTGTAGGTTCCGATACTGGGGAGAACTTCCAGTAGGCACCGCTTCATGCCTTCGAGGTACTTCTCATACAGCCGCTTCTGGAGGTTTTCCATCCAAACATCGCCCCACGGTTCTTCCTTCTGGAGTAGCTTCACGGCCAGCGACCACTGGTTGTCCTCCACGGCGATGTGGAACAGCTTGCTCTCCAGAATGACACGAGCATCTTCCAGCCATAGCTCAGCAGACTCCGGCCTGCGGAAAGACGGAAACATCTTGGTGAAGCCCTCGATAAAGCACTCTAGGATGTCATCCTTTTCATCCTCAGTCTCCCGCTCGCAGAAGAACCACTCTCCGCCGGTGAACTCCTGGTAACTGAGGTCCTTCAGCAACCGGTTCTCAAACTCATCATCGCTGTTGGGGTCATCCCGGCGGTAAACATGGAAGTCATCGTTGTCGATGTAGTACAGCCCTTCATAGGCGCCGGTCACACAGACATTGCCGCGTCCCATGGTCATCCCTCCTTGCTGTCAAATCCGCGAATCATCCCCCACTCATTCAAGGGAAGCGGGGCGCTACCCGCCATATCGCGCAGGGCCTCATCCATGCCGCAGACATTGCAGATATGGACATCAACCCGCCGACTGAGGGAGTTCTCGACAAGCCTGTCCCTCATGCGCGGATGCCCGCAGCGGGGGCACGGGAGACCAGTAGCCAATCCCTCCTCTTGCATCTTGCCCAGCCCTTCCAACATCCGGCGGGCCTGTTCAATCGTTTGCATAAACTCTCCCTCCTTACGCATTACGAGCGTTCTCAGCCCACTCATCCGCTTCTTCGTGGGTATCGAAGTAGTCATTGTACTCATCGAAGGTCTTGCCCTCGACTGATGTGCTGTCCGGCTTCTTGGTGGCCTTCACGGCGTAGACCGCCACGGATACCCTGCCATCATCGAAGTATTTCTGGCAAACCCGCCAGAAGGTCTTCTCCTCGCTGTCCTCACGGACCAGCAGACCATGGATGAAATATTCGCCTCCCTCGCTGTCTTGGTAGAACATCTCGCTGACCTTCTTTGGATTTGGCCGGCGAGACTCAACGAACCGCTGAGCCGCCTCCAGACTGCTGTACGCTTCCTGGGAAATGTTGTATGTCCCATTGGCGCAGAACGCTACTGCATACACCCTCATGGCCCCAACCTCCTCACTTCATCTTGTGGACGGCGTACACCTGCTGACTCTTCAGCGGCACCACCTCTTTCTCGAACTCCTCATCGGTCATCGGCATCAGGTAGAAGCGGAGCTCTTCCAGCTCCCCACCCTCGTCGTAGAGCTTCCGGCCATACAACACATGGTCAGCACCGGTCTCAGCCAGCAGCTTCTTGGCCTCGACCTCGAACCGCTGAAGGTTCTCCTGCATCTTCTTTCTGGGCATCTGGCCGTGCTCGACCATCCCCTGGTCGGTCCAATGGGACCACCGGACCCAATACGGATCATTCATCGTTATCCTCCTCCGTGGTCAGGCCGTCGAAGAGGGCCTCCAGCATCCCAGCGTCATAGCTGTCGATGATACCCATATCCCGGCAGAAGTCCAGGATGTCATCGAACATCCGGCAACCAGCCTGGGCCTCATCGGTACTCAGGTGCTTCTCTTCCCGGAGAGTATCCAAGCAGTCCTCCATATCGCTCCGGGTGTTGCGGAATCGGCAGTAGCTCATGTTCGGCATAATCATAATCCTCTTTTTTCTCAAACATCAAATGATACTGCATGGTAAACGAACCAGTGGCCTCGCCTGCGGAACACCTTGAACCATACCGTGAACGGCTTCCCAGTACAGTCGTAGGGAGAACAGATCGGACCCAAGGTACAGTTCCTGTCGAACCACTCTGTCGCTTCCTCCCTGCTGAAGTCATCGAAGTCACCCGGCAGCTCTATCAACTTGACATATCCGTCAAAGCCATCATCGCGGACAATGTGTGAACAGCGAGGGAGCTTTGAGTAGGAACGAATCTGCTTCTTCAGCTCCGCAGCCTTTTGGCAATCGCCTTTTCCGGCCTCTTTGAAGATGCTCAGGCGTTCATAGGCGAGACAGAGGTCTTCCTTGTTGCGAATTGCAGGCATGTACCGTTTCTCCTTTCAGTCTTCGTCCTTCCAGTCCGGGAGGCTATCCAGGAATCGCTGGATGAACGGGATGTGCGGGAATACATAGTCGGCAATCAGGCCGCCGACAAACAGGATGAGCAGGTAGCCCGTCAGGATGGCAAGGGCTACCACCGCTTCATCCAACAGCTCAGGTGTCAATCAGCTCACCCCCATCAAGCTACCAACTGCTTCCATCCGGGGGTCTTGCCGACGAACTCGGCCCACTCCCAGTCCCGCCGGCTGAACAAATGCCGAAAATGGCGCGGCATGGAGTTTACGGCAAAGTTGCGGATGGCCTGCTTCCGCTCCCGGCCGGTCACAAGCCTTGCCTCCCAGTCGATGACCTCGACATATTCGGCGTTCAAGAAGACCCGCTCTCCGGCCACCTCGATGCCCACACGCTCCTCATCCATCCGGCTGTACTGGTTGTACCGAGTGCCGACCCAGAACACTACTCCCTCAGTACCCTTCGGAACCTTCCGCCCCCGGACGACCCTCACGGTGTCACCCTTCTGGACCTTCTTGGCGTTGGAAGGATTGGTGCAGCAGTCGAAATGCTCCCGGCCCATTCGCTTGTACCAGCGGTACACCTCCCGCAATACTTCCTGGGTGGCGTCGATCTCGGCGCGGCCGCCGCCGCCCGCCCTGGTGGTGTCGTACTCGACTTCAACCAGCTTCTGTTGCTCCCTATCCCAGCAGACAGCGTACCAATCAGAATCGTTGTACCCGTTGAGCTCATAGGTGCTGAGGACACAGCCCACATACTCAGGCTCGGTCTTGCCGTAGATACCAGCGATAACTGCCATTTCAATCTCTCCTTTCCTTACATCAAGTACGGCAGCTCGTACTTCACGAAGTCCGCCGCCAGCTGGGAGGACTCAGCCTCCAGGTCCTGCGCCCAGCCGTGCAGGTAGCCGTCGCGGGCCTCGTGGTTCTCCCAGTTCTCCCGGCTCAGGCCGATGCTGTCGATCACCATGTAGCCGTCGTGTTCGATGCCGAACAGCGGTTCACCGTACTTCTGCATCCACTCGGCCTCATCCTTCAGCTCTTCCTTGCCGGCCTTGGCGACGTACTCCACCGTGCTGCGGTCGAAGTTGTAGCGGAACATCTTGCCATCCAGCTTGTAAACCTTGCTCTTCATATCGTTACCTCCCAGCCTCTCGGCCTTGACTTTCTCCTGCCCGTCTGTTACCATAGGTGGCGAGACGGGGGCAGGTCCCGTCCCGCCTTATGGGTTAGGCTCCCGGTAGTTTGGTCGCTGCGGGGGAGCCTAACTTTTTACTTTTCCGGCTTGGCCGGGGCCGGCGTTCCAGCGATGTACTTGATACACTGGGTAGCCTCATCTGCCGTGTGACCGTTGCTCATGAGCCAGTCAATCAGGCGAGCAGCTTCCATAGCGGTCATGCTCACATCACCTTCTTCCATGAGAGGTACACCTCCTGCCAAAGTGTTCGCGCACCGCCCTCAGCAGGCGGTGCGCTCAGAAACTGACCGTCTTGGTAAGTTTCATTGTCATCATTCTAACTTACCGACACGGTAATGTCAAGTCAAAAATTGAAATATTCCAAAATATTTTTGTGTGTCAATCTTACGCTTTATTCGATACATTTCTAATGTGATATTACTGCTTTTAGTCAAAAAATAACGCCCCATAACCAACTTGCACGGAGTTCATTTCCGGCATCTGCTGGTAAGGGGGCGTATTTCGCGCTGTAATGCGTTTTAAGCAAGCTGACCGTCTCGGTAAGTAATTTGGTGGACTCACGTCATAGGACGCATTTACGGGGCTTTATTTCGATTGTAGGGGGCATTGACGCTTTCCATGGTGGTGCAGGCGAAAACCGCTCCCACAGAAGGCTGAAAATCCTGTCCGTGGGTGGCGGATTTTGAGCCCAAAACGTCTCCCATGGAAAACACGTCTTAGAACGGGCTTAGACGGGTCTTAGAGGCGCGTTTCTCCGGGGTGGTATAAGTATATTCTGAACAAATCAACTCTGTTTTGCCATTTTTTCCCGTTCTGAAAATCCGCGAAATCACTATAAAATCAGTCTTTTCTCAACGAAAAAGTTGTGATTTGGTAAAAACGCACAGTTTTTGAGGCTAAATCCATGCAAAAACAACAAAAAAATCCCCCGCCCCGGCCGAAGCCGAGACGGGGGCTATAAAGGGCTGTTACTCTTTCTTCCGCTTGATGCTGTTAATCTGCTCCATGGTCTGCTTCAGCTTGTCGAAGCCGTACATAGCAGCGAAGCAGACGAAGAATCCCAGGACGATAGCGCCGACCACCATGTACCAGGTGATGGGGACGCCGGCGATCTGGCACATGGCGAAGAAGGCCAGCAGCGTGACGGCCATGGCGATGATGAAGGCCAGCAGGTTGGTCGGCAGCTTCCCCCAGGTCAGGCCCTTCAGGACCTCGACGATGATGTTCGTCACGACCATGAGCACCAGCACCAGGGGCAGGATGACGGAGATGACCGCGGGGATGTTCTGAACGATGACTTCCATAATTTTTCCTCCTTATTGATTGACGGTGGGCACAGAGGCCCGTCTTTCTTCATGCTCTCTACACGGAAAGGGCTCGCTCCTGAAACACGCCTCACAGCACTCGTCGCAGGTATAAAGCCCCTTCCGGTTGTAGGAGCACGGCTTTATGGTGGCAATCTCTCGACCGCATATTGAGCACTTCATGGCGCTCACTGTTTGCTCAGATACTGGCCGCTGCAAAAACCGGTGTAGGTAACGCCCTTGTAGGCGACCTGCACATACAGCCATGCGACGCCGCTGAGATCGGTGTAGTAGCCATAGTTCCTCACCTTCGTCCCCTTTGGGAGCACGGCGAGGCTACTCTTCCCGGAACCGGCGCCGCTGCGGATGTGGAGGCCCTTGTCCGCGGTAACAACGTATGTTCCGGCCAGGGCTTTATTGAGGGACCTGGCTGCTTCCTTGGCCTTCTTCTCCGTGGTGGGCGTGGCTGACGGCTTTTCTGCGGCGGCAGGAGCGGAAGGGACCGTACCCTGGCAGCAGGCCGCTGGATTGTAGATGAAGCCCAGGAACTTGTAGCTGCTCCCCTGGCCCCAGTTGCCGCTCCCCTTCTTCCGGGTCTGCGTCCAGAAGGGCTTGGAGGCCCCCCAGCCGCTCTCGGATGTCACGATTTCGGTAGAGCTGACGATCTTCTCCACGATGGCAACGTGACCCGCGCCGTCGGACCCTTTCAGGGTGGCCCCCTTCTGCCAGACCATACAGGCCCCCAGGCGCGGCTCCATGCCGACCTCCAAGGTGCCCTTGTACTGGATGAAGTTCTCAGCGTTCACAGGGCGCAGGTGCTTACAGGCTCCTTCCCCGATAATCTCATTGAACCGGCCATAGGCGTACCCCACGCAGTTCGACAACACATTGCAAGCCGAATCGGTGGGGCTCCCCTTCACGGCGTCGGAGTATCCCCCGGCGGCCTTTGTGATGTAATACTTGTTCCCGGCCTCCGGCCGGGTCAGTCTGGGCGTGAAGCTCATGTTCTGGCCTCCCTTCTCTTCCTCGCTCCATTTCAGCTTCTTTGCGGCCTCATACACTTTTTTCCGCCTGGTGGCGTATTTGCCCATCACCCTGTCTGCGAGTCCTGCGGCGTGTATCGTGTCCAGGGTTACGGGCTTTTGGGCGGCAGCAGCCACCCTCGCAGATGCACCGCCGCCGCCCTGGTTTTCCATGTCCGCAAAATATACAAGGGCCGCCGGAGCATCCACCCCCACCGCCAGCCCGTGGTCCACATACGCACCCACGTCCGTTTCTGCCTGAGCATCTTGCACACGCTTCCCGGTATCGGTGGAGAGCAACTTGCTGATCGCCGCTTTTTCCGCCGAGTTCACCGTCCTGGCTTTCCAGGCCCCAGACGCCGCCGTTGTGATTTCTCCATACAGGGCGGTCCCCAGGATGGAGGCCGCCCCGCTTTCCGCCGCGCATATCTTCTTCAGGAGGGCAAGCGCCCGCCCAGCGTGCCACTGTACCTTGCCGACGCTTACAGCCCCGTTGTCATTCGCGTTTACGGAGCTGTACCCTCCCTCATTCCCAAAAATAATCTTTTGTGCGGACTGCACGACCTCGGACCTCATTTTCGTAGTCACGATTTATCCTTCTCCTTCCTGTTCCCCGCCCTCATCGGGCGGATCATCCTCAGTCCGGCTCTGGCCGAACACTACGCCCTCGTTGTGCTCGAAGATGTTCTCCACTACCTTCAGGCCGCTCATACCCAGGAGTGTGATGATGGCCTGGCGGCTCAGCTCCTCAACCGGGAACGGCTGCTCCAGCACGATGGTAGAGTAGGTGGCGATGCCATAGGACCACGACACCCAGAGAATGGCGCATATCTGCGTGGTAACGAACAGGAACCGCGTCACTGACCGCAGGATGCTGGGCGGGGGCTTCCCCGACCGCAGCTCCTTCAGCCTCTTTCGTAGGTGTCGGATGGTGGCCTCGCAGTACACAATGCCCAGGGCGATACCGACCACCAGAGTGCCGACGGCGATCAGGGCTGTCTTCATGGCATCTGCTCCTTTCGGGGGGCCGAGCTGACCTGGAGGAAGTCATGTTTCTTCAGGCGTTCCTTGTAGACCTCCTGGATGTTTTCGATTGCTAGGACAGCCCGGTTGTTCGGATACTCAGGGTGCTCCCGGCAATAATCTTCATAGGCATCTATCTCGGCCAGCACCTCAAAAAACTCCTCCTGCGTGTGGCCGATGTCCCGCAACAACTCATTGTTGAAATGCAAGATGCGGGCTCGGTGTCCATCAGCGGTGCGCCGGTCATCCATGGTGATGTGGTCATCCAGCTTCTTGATGACCTCAGCGTTGACAGCCCGGCCGATGGCTCTCGCCAGCCAAGACCAGGGGTTAATCTTGACGGGGGCAATCTGCATAAGGGTCATCAGAACCAGAAGCAGACCGCCCCCGCCAGCTAAAAGCTCTTGGACGTTCACTACTACACTTCCTCCTGTTTCAATAACGATTTCACGCAGTTTAGCAACATAGGAGGCCGCCCCCAATAGCGGGAACGGCCTATTTGCGCTGGTCCTTAGACCTTGACCTCCAGGGCCTCCAGGATGTCCTCCACCTCCTCACGGAGCTTGGCGGGCACCTGTTCCAGGGTCTTCTTACCCTTGACAATCAGGGTTGCGTACACAACGGCCATGGTCTGCACCTCCTTCCTGAGCAAGACTTTCAGCAGCCACTCCCGGAGCCTACTCATGGTCGGTCTCCTTCAGCAGCGCCTCGACATCGGCCCGGAGACGGGCCGGAACGTCTTTGAGCTTCTTCAGTCCCTTGCGGATCAGGTCAGCGTACACCTTTGCCATTACGCCTCACCACCTTCCAGCAGCTCGTACACATCGCAGAGGGCCATCTGCGTGTCGGTGAGCTGCCCCTCCAGGCTCTCGACCTTGGCCCGGAGCTGCTCGTTCTCCTCCTGGAGCTGCTTCCGGGTCTTTTCCTTCTGCTTCTCTTTCACAGAATCCTTCCTGATTACATTCAGTCCCATTACTGGAAACCTCCCTGCACAGAATTGATGTAGCCGCCCTCACCGCTGGCCCCGCGCTCTGCCGTGACCCGGAAGTTGAACGCAAAGCCATTGGCGGCGGTCTTGTTCTCGAAAATGTGGTTCGCCCCGCTCTTTACCTCAGTGGTGCAGTCCTCCCATATCGGGGCATCGTCTTTAGCGTTGTTCGTGACCTCCACCGTGTAGTGGGCATCCGCCGGGATGAATCCGGCCACGGACAAAACGCAGATGGTGATGGCCGCGTCCGCCTCCATGGGGGCCTCCAGCGTCACAGTGGCGCCGGTGACCTCCTTCTTGAAGGTCAGGGTGTGGACCGTGCTGGACTTCCCGTCATTGGCGGTGATGGTCATGGTGTGGTCGCCGTTCAGCAGCTTCATAAAATACTCGCCGGTGACTTTGAAGCTGTTGGAAGTGCCCAGGGCCACCGTGAAGGTCCGCTTCACCGAACCGTCGATGGCCTCAGTCACGGAGACCTCATCGCCGTCTACATCGGACACCGTGTAGGACAGGCTGAAGCCGGCATCCTTCGTTCCCAAGTCACTCCCGCTGGGGGAGGCGCAGGAAATCTCCGGGGCCGTGTTGTTGTTCACCGGGCGGGACGGAGATTCGGTATAGCCGCTGTATGCGTTATTGCTATCGTAGGCCCGGACGCGGTACTTCACGCTGGCCCAGCCCTTCGTGATGTTGTCGGCATAGCTCAGGGTGTTCCCGGTGTAGACCACCGACCACTGGCCGCTGCCGTCCACCTCCCGCTCCAGGCTGTACCCGGCCAGATTCCCGTCCTGGTCGGTGGCCGCTCCCCAGGTTACGGTAAGCGTCGCGCCGCCCAGCACGGTATTCGGGACCGTGATACTGGGCGGCGCGGTGGGTGCATTGTTATTGATTACCGTTACCTGGCTGCTGGTCTTGTAGGCGGATGCCAGCCCCTCGCTGTCATAGGCTTTCACCCGGTACATCACGCTGGCGGTGCCAAAAGCCACCGTATTGGTTGTGCTTCGGCTGCTACCCTGGTATATCTGGGACCAGGATTTTCCGCCGTCGGTGCTGCGCTCCAGGATGTACCCCTCCAGGTTGCTCTCCTTGTCGGTGCTGGCCCCCCAGCTCACGGTGATTGTGCTGCCGCCCTGGATGCTGCCGGGGACGGAGATGCTGCTGGGCGTGGTCGGGGCCGTGTTCGTATTTACGCTACCGTCGTCAGAGACTAAGAGAGAAGAGGGAAGTATCAAAGCCGGCCGGATGGCATCCCCAGCGAGGGAGCAGTAGTTGCTGCCCCAAACGCCATCGGTGCTGACGAGCAACGCGTGCGCCGCGCCGCGGAAGGAGTAGCAGAACGGAGAGCGGAGCCACCAGTTGGCGGCAGAACCGTTCAAGTTGGCGATGCGCTTGCTATCCGCGCCGTTGTCCACGCACCCTCTGAAGTAGGCCAATTCCGCGCCCTCACCCGTGGGCATATAGTCGTGCTTATACGAAGTCTCTTCGGCGCTCAACAAGAAAATCTTAGCGGAAAGCCCGTTGGCCCCGCTGGACACGCTCTTTCCGTAGCCGGACCCGGCCCGGTACGGGAGCTTCACCTGCTTAATCTGGTTGCGGATGTTGGCGTCGATCAGATTCAGGAATGTGCTGTTGAGATAGCTGTGGATGGTGCTGCTGGCATAATCGTTGACGTTGCTGCTGTGCCACTGTCTCGCTTCATAGCAGTCTTTCATCAGCAGCCATGTTCCATCGCAGCTCGCGTCATAGATGGCTGAGGGCTTCCCCTGGTGGACCACAATGAAGTCCCGCAGGGTGCCGTTGACCTTCAGCTTCACGATACTGCCGATGGTTTTGTTGCTAAGGGCAACCGATGCCATTGATAAAACCTCCTGTTGAAAATCTACATCCACGGCGGTACGTCGTCAGGTAGCGGGACAGTGCGGAGCGGGGCCGCCTGGGGCAGCGCCTCACCTCTCTTCCTGCGGATACACCGCTCCTGCTTCAACCTCCGCTTTGCGCGGACCACATTGGTCGAGTTAATTTTCCGGTGCGGTTTGATTTCCACCCCGATAATCTCGCCCACCTGGGCAGCGTACTTTTGCCGTAATGCGTAGGTGTCACCGTGGGCCGCATGAGCGTCCCACCCCTCGAAGCCTTTGATGATGGCTTCTTTCGTTACTTCCCCCGCCGGGTACGCTTTTTTCCAATACTTTACTCTGGCGCGGATGTCGTTCACCTTTTCCCTGCGGAGCTTCTGCACCACGCCGCCGGTTTCGGTCAGGTATGTGTGGAAGCCCAGGAAGTCGATGCCGTTCCTCAGCGGGAAAATGCCAGTCTTCTCGTTCAGCTCCAGGCGGAGGTCACCCATCCACCGCTCTACTTTCTTCAGGAGCCGCTGGAGCTCTTCCTTCGTCCGGGCGATGACACGGAAGTCGTCCATATATCGCCCATAATAACGATAGCCCAGCTCTTCCTGGATGAAGTGGTCAAACTCATCAAGGAACAGCAGGGCTAATAACTGGCTGGTCTGATAGCCCAGCGGCAGGCCGTCCGTTTTGTCGATGTAGATACACAAAAGGTCATAGAACTGCATATCTATACCGCGTCTCAGGAAACGGGCCCGCAGCTTGGCTTTCAGTATGTCGTGGTCTATTGAAGCAAAGAATTTCCGCACATCACATTTCAGGACCCACCCGTCGGCTGATCCCACCCTGCGGTAATACTCGACCATCTGCTGCTTCAGCCGCATCAGGCCGTCGTGCGTTCCTTTCTCCTTCTGACTGGCGTAGTTGTCCCGGATGAAGCTGCTGGTGATTACATCGTACAGCACATTATCCGTAACAGCGTGGAGTACGACCTTATCCACAAATGCCGGTGCCTGCACGAGCCGCTTCTTTGGCTCATACACATAGAAAATCTCGAAATTGCTGGGGGTATAGGTCTTATTCAGCAGTTGCCTGGACAGCTTATCGGTACAGGCCAAGGCGTTGGCCTCATATTGAGCTGTCCCTGCCTTTGACCTCTTCCCTTCCCTGGCGCTTAGGTAGGCTTTATATAGCACCTCAAAAGCGCACATCTCTTCGTAGGTCAAGAATTTCCCCCTTGCTTCCGCTGGCTGGGTTTGTAGGGGAAGCTCCAGCCAGCCCTTCGCCTAATACCGGTCCGCTTCCCCACGGCAGCAAGCTGCGCCCCCTGGCGAGGGCGGCCTGCCTCGGTATGATGTATTCGTCGTCCGCCCACGCGCAGGCTTTCGACAGAGATGCGACTCCCTTTGATAGATGGTACACTGTTTTCGGCGGGTCCCCCCGCCTACTCATGCTCGTTTTCCATCAAAGCCGGCCGGATGGCATACCCAGCGTTGGAGCAGTTGTTGTTGCTCCAATTGCCATTGGTGTTGACGTTCAACGCGTTCGTCGCGCCGTTGTTGGAGTTGCAGTACGGAGAGCGGAGCCACCAGTTGGCGGCAGAAACGAGTCGCACCCTAATACCAGGCGGGCGCCCCCGCCGTGTATCCTAATTCCCGGCCTTTATTTGCCGGATGGCCTCTTTGACAAGGGACACCAGCCACTTGTCCACGGAGACCCTTTCTTCTGCCTTCAGCTTCTTTGCCCTAGCGCCGTCGTTCTTCCTCCAGGACATTGACATATACTGAACATCCCGGACCTTCTTGGTCCAGATGCCGCTACGCTCCAGGCTGATAATCTCCAAATCGAGGCAAATCTGGATGTACTCCAGCATGAGCGAGCAGTTGTCCAGAATCTTTCCGATGAGCTGGAGCCGCTCCTCATGCTCAGTGGCGAACATCTTCCCGTTGGCGGCGTGGATGTATCGCACGATGTCCTTCGCAATCATCCGAATATCCTCGCCATAGCAGCGGTAGGTGGCTTTCGTGAAGCCCTTCTTATTCTTGCGGTCGAGGACGCCGATCACCTGAGCGCAGACCTACTTCACATCCCGGATGTCATCCAGAGCTGCGATTTTCTTGATGATTTCCCGCACGTCCCGGACGCTTATGTCGTCGGTCACTATCTTCGTGACCTGATTGGTGTACCGTAGCAGCTCCCTGGCCCGGTTGCCCAGCAGAAATTCCTTGTCAGCCAAACGGACACCTCCTATTCGGACACTTCCCATTACGGGCGGCGTTCAGGTCATCCCGGCACCCGATGAAGGTGCAGCGGTCCCGGCAAATCAACAGCATGGCCTCTCGGCCCGCCGGGGTCCGACCGCACAATATGAGCCCTTCCGGGTCCAGGTCCTTCTCGCAGGGAGGCTCCATCTCGGCGAACAGGTTTCCTACCAGGCAGGACAGCTCCGCCGGCGGAAGGGATAGATTGATGAGCTCGTTTTTCATCAGAACTCCAGCCTCTTCTGCGTGGCGTTCCAGACGCCGGTAGCCACCAGACCCGTCAACGACTCGAAGGTAACGGTGAACGGGTTGCCGTTGACATCGGTGTTATACATCAGCTCCAGCAGAGACAGCCTGGAATCCAAGGCCGCACTCAGGTTCTGGATGGCGGGGTGGGCCTCAGCGTCCGCATTGTGGGCGTCGATGAGCTTCTGGGCTTCGGCCAGGAACTGCGGGAGCATGACCACCACGCAATACTGGGACACGTCCTCGGCGGTCATAAACGCCTCCGGCGAGTAGTCGATGATGACGGTGGCGCCCTCGCCGACGGTGATGCTGATGGGGAACCGGCGCGTGTCGATGCCGGTCTTGGAGTAGGCGCTCACCCACTGAGGATAGTCTCCCAGGGTGCCGTAGTACAGCAGCACCTCTTCCCCGTCCAGGTCGCGGGCGAAGACGCCAAACTCCCGAATCCAAAAGCCATGGTCCAGGCCGCCGTTCAGATCGGACCGGTACTCCACCGTCATGTGGACGGTATCGCCGTCATACATGGGCTCATTGGAGGTAGCCGCCGCCACCGGCTCCACCAGGTCCTGAAGCTCGCCAGGGAACAGCCCTTCCGGGCAAATGCCGGAGCCGACCATCGTTCGGGTCAGGGTCAGAGGCATCTTTGCTGCCATAATCTTGGCAATCAGAGCCCGCCCCCTCTTGGTGGTGGTGCAACCGTATCCGTACATCTCGATGGGGTTCATAGGGTCGTTAATCATCGGGTTCATACAAGTTCCTCCTTCAACTCAGGCAGTCTCGTTTCCATAAAGCTGCCATGACAGGCAGCAAAAAAGCGGCCGTCCACGACCGCAGGTATTACGGTATCAAATTCGGGTAAGGGCGGCAGCCGGGTCTCCATGATAGAGCCGTGGGCAGCAGCGGAGGCACGGCCCAGAACAGCCGCCGTCCCCAGCTCTGGCTCGATGACTGGCAGTTTCGTGATGCTCATTCCATGGCCGATTGCCGGAACGACATAAATTCCCGTCGCCGGTATATCTGGCTCCAGCTCCGGCAGCTTTGTTATTGCCATTCCCCGGCCCAGAAATGGGGTGACACGCAGCTCTGACTCGATGGGCGGGGTTTCTGTGGTCGCCGTGATACGGATGCCGACGCCAGCGGCCTTGATGAATGGAGCGGTGAACAGCTTCTCGGCATGGTCCTCTGGCGTCAGAACGCCGGTATCCAGCAGCATGACCGCCGGCTCTTCCGGGTCTTCGTGGTAGTACAGAGGCTTCGGCCAGAACATCCTGAACGCCTTGATGACATCGTGATAGGTGCAGTTATTCGTGTTCTTCCAAATCTTGAAAATCAGGTAGTCACGGTACTGCTCATCGTCCAGGACGTAAACGGACTCAGCGGTACAGGCCAGCGCCCCGGCCTCCTCCCTGCTGAGGCATACGATGTCTCCCACGCCGTCGAGCTGCTTCCCTATGGCTGTCAGGACACCCCGCTCATCCCGTAGCGCGGTGAAGAACCGGTGCAGGTCGGTGAGCTGTTCACCTACGGCGCAGATAAGGGCGTCAATGACCGGTTTCTCTTTGAACTGCTCCAGCAGGTCCTGCCGGAGCTTTTCGGTATAGTCAACCATCCAGCACCACCTCTATCCTGCTCTCATCCGTCACCGCCCGCTCACGCGGGGATATGGACACGCTCCGCAGGTCATAACCTTCTGGCATCGCCCCTTCGTCCGTCGTGGCGAAGAGGCTCACGTCCATGTAGTCGATGCCGGAGACCGCCAGGTGGAAATTCTGGGGGATGACGCTATCGCCAGCCTCCAGCTCCCCCACTTTCTTCAGAATCTGATTCTTGATGAGCTCAATGTAGTTGATGGGCGGATTCGTGGTCCTGCTGAGGGTCACGCCGACCTTGAACCAGACCTTGACATAGGCGGGCCGATTGAAGCGCACCACAATCTCTTCCCCGTATTCACCGGGCAGCGTGACCTCTACTGAGCCAAAGCTGCTGATTCCCCCGGCTTTCGTGTTGAGTATCTGCTGGGCAATCTCGGTCGCGTCACCACCGTCCACTACCACCTCGACGCTGTGAGGCCAGCGCCCCATGCTGTCCACCACGTTGCTGTCGTTCTGGTAGACCGCGCAGCTCAGGATACCCTGGACATTGCTGAGGATGGCGCTGCGGATGCTCTCCACCATGGAGGAAGAGCGGTTATAAATCTTATCCGCATAGGACCGGCGGAACTCGATGTCCGTCTCTGCGTGGCGGCCGGCGATATAGGGCCCCACGTTGACCACCGCAGTCATCCCGGCCACCGCCTTCACTATCTTAGTGACGACGCCGTTCGGGATGAGGATGTCGCCGTCATCGACCGTGGCGAACTGGATGATGGAGCTGACCGTCTGCGTGGTAAGATTCTCAGACAGGACCATCACATTCGAGCTGATCGCGTCCTCTGCCTCAATGACCAAGGCATCCCCCGCCACGGACACACGGAAGCTGTTGTCCGTGATGGCCGCCTGTAACGCGCTTAGGTTCTCGCTGACGGTCTTTTCCGGGTCAGGGGTAATGGTGTATAGGGTTCCGTTCAGGGCGATGCTTAGAGAGGCCCTGACTTCGCTAGAGGCCATAATAACCGTGGCTTTGTTGAAGTTAGCCCTTGAAATTGCAGCATCCGCAGATATGCTCAGGTTTGTCGCCGGGTTCGTGTCGGTAGCAATCAGCGTACCGGATGGAACCACTGTTCCGTCCAAGCCGGTGCATAGGACGGAGTAATAGGACTTCGCCGACAGCTCACGGGTGGAGCCGCCGAACTGGGCCGCGCTGTCCAGGCTTCGGCCCTCCGCCGTCGCCGGGTACTGCGAGTAGTAGACATCGGTGCCATACTCCCACAACTCCGCGATCCGGTCGGCCACGTTGGTCAGCAGGTGGTTCAGCAGGGACTGGGGATTTTGCCGGGTGTTCACGCCCAGGCGCCGGGTCATGCTTTCGTGCATCTCATCCAAGATGACATCCAGCCGCTTAGGGTTCGGCCCCTTCGGGGTCAATCCGTACTGTGCCATTTGACTTTCACCTCCTCCTTGTAGGTATCCTCATCTGTTGCGAAGCTCACCGTGATGGTGGCCTGACGGGTTTTCTTGTCCACTGCGATGCCCACACCCAGGACATTGGTGACCCCCTCCACGCTCATCACGGTTTCGCGTATCAGGTGTCTGACCTTCGCCTCGTTCGGGTTCTTAACAAGGATTTCCTCGAAGTATGGGACACCATGCCCTGGGCCGAGCCTCCACTCCCTGAAAAACCAGAGCAGGCGGATTCTGACCGCCTGCACGATGCTGTCCGTTTTCGATATATCGCCTGCGGCCGAGAGCTCCAGGTCCCAGTTGGCGTCGAGCTTCAGGTCGATCATGCACATCACCCCCCGATGAATACGTCACCACTGCCGTCTTGGACGGACCCGCCGATAGAAACGGCATCGCCTACTCTCGCCGCCGGTCTGCCGTTGATAAAGACCGAGGAACTGCCGGCGGCAATCACATCCTGGTGGCCGGAGTGCGTAACGCACCCATGGGAGGCATAGTGGTCGCCGAGCCTGCCCGCCGACCTCCCGTTGATGAACACGTTCGGGCTTCCCTCAACCAGCGGGACAGAGGGACAGGCATCATGGCCGGTACAGTTGTCCCCTTTGCGCGTGGCTGCTGGCATAACTTTCACCTCCTCAGTTCAGATTGACAACGCCGTTGCTGACCGTCAGGTTCCCGATGATATACACGCCGTCCGCTTTCACCTTCAGGATGGTGTCGCCGGCCTTCATCACCGCTGCATCCTCGTCACAGGCGATTTGCATAGCATCGCGCCCCTTCGGTGATAGGCCAGTGATAGCGATGGCGTTGCTCAGGTCAAAACTCAGGGCGGTGTCTGTCTCCTTGCCGTACATCCAGAAATCCAGGGCAGACTCGCAGAAGACGATGAGGCATCCATCCCCAGGCTTGATAGGCCATGCGATAGACACGTTGGCGCTCTGGGGGAACACCACGGGGACCCCGGTGATGACCGGGAAATCCAGCGTCTCCCCGTTCGGCTTCTTGAACTTGGCTTTCGGCTGGACAGAGGCCAGACCTTTGGCTGCGTCGAACTTCACGATCTCCCCAGGCAGGGCGGTGTGCATATTCTCCGTGGCCTTCCGCGCCGTCTTTGCCACCTGGTCCACTAATTCTTGCTTCATACTCAGCTCACCTCCAGCAGACGGGCGGTGCAGGTCCAGGAGCCCTCCATGTTGTCGCCCTCGATAGCAACGGAGTACACCCGGAGGTAGCCCTTCACAAATTTACTGTTCAGGTACACATAGTCGTCGATGTTGATTGCCGCGTTCATCAGGTACTCCACGTCCCACCCGTACCGGCAGCCGTCCGCCTCGTCGGAAATCTGGACCCGCTCAGGGATTCCGATGAGCCCTGTCTCCGCAGACAGCTCATAGACCTCCCTGCTCATGGTGTCCTCCGGCTTCTTGATTTGCAGGACGCCGTTGTTGATGCTCCAGACCAGGCCGCTCGTCTCACAAGCCTTGGTCAGCACGTTCCGGGCGGGGCCGACGTAGCTATACCCATTCGGGATGTCCTTAAACTCGGCATTGTACGAGAATGACGCCGTTATGCCCATCTGGTCCGCAGTATCCTGGATGAGCGTCTTGCAGTTGACGGAGCCGTCGTAGCTGACGGAGACATAGGTATCGCGGACCTCCACCCGGTTGTCTACCAGTTCCACCTCCGTCATCACATCGCTGCCGTCTGGCCGGGTGCGGGCGAACGTGACCACGCCGGCGAAGATGAGGGGCATGGTCGAGCCGTACCCGGCCCGCAGCGATACCACGCAGTCTTTCTTGTTCAGCTCAGCCAGGTGCTGCGGGCTCAGGTTCCAGATCGAGACCTTCGCCGTGTTCTGGCTGTCCGTGTCTGCCTTCTCTACGGAGAAAGAGATATGGAGCGGGCGGCTCCCTCCTCCGATCTCAAACCCAGCCGCCCCCGCCTGACCAGCAGACAGGCGGTACTGTCTGTCAAAATTCTTCATCGTGCTCCCCTTTCCAGACGGCACAAAAAGAGGGCCGCATTTCTGCGACCCTCCCCAGGCTGTTATTTCGTTTGGCACAGCTCCCGCTTCAGCAGCGCACACTCCAGGATGATGGCGTCCAGCCGCTCCAGGATGGAGCCCACGGCCACCGGGAGCTGAGCGGGTTTCTCCTCCGGGGCAGGGACTTCCTGCATAAGTTCCAGTTCTCTCTGGACATCCTTGGCCCGCTTCGCGGCCATCTCCAAGCTGATTTGACGGACCTTCGGAACGACCTCATTGGTAAACCAGCTCACCACTTCCGGCGGGGCCGGTCTGCGGTCCAGGAAAATCAGCGCGTTCTCTTCATCGAAGCACCGGAACCGGCGGACACCCCGCTTGTTCTTGTCGATGCAGTCGATTTTGCGATACACAGCTTTTGCCGGACGGCTGCCAGTCTCCGAAGTCTGGACCACCTTTGCCGGTGCCGAATAGCCCGACATGGCTGCCAGGTCCACCCCGCAGTAGTAAGCGGTCCCGTCCCGGTCAAAAGTCACTCGGACCTCCCGCTTTCTCTTGTCGGCGAACGTCTTGAAGGACTCAGCCACTCAGACCACCTCCCCGTGGAGGCGACGCCGAAGGGCTCCGTACCGCGCCGTGAAAATCTCTTTCAGGATGATGACGGCCCGCTCTGCTTGTTCCGTTTGGCCTTCCGCAAGGTTGGCGTCCACCGTGTCGATTATGACGCCCACATCCCCCATGCGGATCACTTCAGTCTCGATTGTTGCCACACTGTTCATCTGTCGTTCCTGCCTTTCGTAAAATCGCACTTGAAAGAAGCAGTCGGCCATGATACAATGAGAGCAACCGAAGGCTTCTTTCGGTTTAGGACACAGGAACGGTGCGGCTTTGTGAGGGCTCGGCACCGTTCCTTTTTTGTCCGTCCTGGTTACATTCTCATTCTAACTTACCGTCTCGGTAACGTCAAGTCAGGTTACCAATGATATAACGCGAAACCGGAATATTACCATGTCGGTCAGTTCTTTGAGCGAAGCGAAAAGAACGGTTCTATAAGATACGGTTAGGTACGGTAAGGTAAGGTACGGTTACCGCGGATTCTCCGTGGAGATTTCCAGTACCTTCTCCTCATTTTTCTCCAGTCTTTTCTCCAGTGGAATTACCGCAGGATACTCCTTACTCACGCCGGGATGTAGACGAACTGAGCCTTTCCGCTCACGAAATCCTGGCGTCCCACATGGTCCTGCTCCGTCAGGGCGGCGAAGATACCCAGGGGTAGCTCCTCGCTGCCAGAAAACAGGTTCAGAGGGAATTGGGGCACCACCTTCACTCCAATGAGTAACGGCGCTCCCAGGCTGTCCAGGAGGCCGAAGGTCCAGTAGCCGCCGGTGTCGTTCCATGTGAAGCGGAGCTGATACTGTTTCCCGCTCAGGACGATACGGGAGATGCTGTCGTTCATATCCGGTACGTCGATGATGGTGTAGTTCACCTCAGCACCTCCTTACAGCAGGCCGAAGCCGCTGGCGGCATTATAGAGGATAGACCCGCCGCCCTGCTTATTGGAGCCCTTACTGGCCGCCGTGGTGTTGGCGGTCCCGGCAGAGGCTCCCGTCGCCCCGGACTTTCCGTAACTGTCCGGGATGGTAACGGTGGCGCTCTCTGTGACGATTATCTTCTTCAGGACTATGGGTATCTCGCGAGCGTAACCGACCTCCGTGCTCTTCTTGATGTTAAGGTTGGTGATAGCCATATCCTCATACACCGTTTCAGAGGTCGTGACCGTCACTGGCTGCTTGGCGAAGTAGAGGGCTTTCACTTGGGCCACGATGCCCTCGGTGTAGCCGGGGCCGCCGCCGTGCCGGTTCTTCCACGTCACCGGCGTATCGGTGACAAACAGGGTCATATTAAGGGTTTCGGGCTTCAGCGTGATATTATCGCTCACGCTGAAGCCCTTTTCCGTCGGGTACTCAGGGACCTGGGCCTCATAGCCCTCGTCGGAATCAATCAGGGCGTCGAACTCGACGCCGTTGATGCTGACAGGCTGCTTTGCTTTACCCATAATGTCACCTACCTTGTGAACGCGAGGGCCCGCGCCAGCTCGCTGGTGGAATCCTCGGTCGCCTTGTCCATGGCCTCAGAGCTTTTCTTCTGGCCCGCCCGGTCCCCGTTGAACTGGTTCTGGATGTTGACGTTCTGGACCACGCTCTTGCTGATACGGTCGCCGCCGCCGACGGCTGCTTCCGTGCTGGGGCTGACCACTTTGGCCTTGGCGATGGTGTTCATATCGCCCATGGCAGAATCCAAGAACACCTTCGCTTTGCCGATGCCGGAAGCGAGCCCCTTCACCGCCACATCGAGCACGTCGCTCACGCGGATCGCGCCGCCCCCCTGCGGAGGCTTTGGCGGCTCAGGCGGGGCCAGCTTAGGATACTTGGGCGGCGCCGGGGGGCTGGGCCGCTTATTCGGTTCCGGCTCCGGCTCACCTTTGGACCGCTCCTCATTGTTTGCGGGGGCCTCGGCCTTTATGGGGATAGACAGGCCATCCGCCAGGGGCTTCAGGAACTCGGTCAGCTTGGCCTTTCCTACTGCGATGCCGTTCATCAGGAGGCCGCCGATGTCCGGCACATCCGGGGAAACCTCAGCGTTCACACCGACAGACATTCCCTGGGCCAGTTTCCCGACGGCACCCTTCACTTTCTCCTCGCCAGCCCGGATGCCCTGGGTCATCAGGTCGATCATATCCGGCATGTAGGTATGGAAGTTGCTCAGAGGACCGTCTTCCGGCTCAGAGAAGCCCAGGAAGGACTTGATTTTGTCGGCCACGCCCTTCACGGCCTCGCCGACCTTGCCCACCGCCCCAGTGATGCCGCTGACGATAGCGTCGATGATGTCAGCTCCCCACTGAAGAGCTTCCCCAGGCAGGCCCTTTATCCAGTCAATAGCTGTGGTGAATCCGTTCACGATGGCATCCTTGATGCCGGACACCTTCTCGGTGATGATGTCCCACGCCGCCTGAAAGATGCCGCCGAATATCTCAGCCAGCTTGCTCCAGATAGCGCAAATGACATCCCAGGCGCCGCTGACTATGGTAGTAATCATCTGCCATATCGCAGCGGCGATGTCTTTGATGGCGTTCCACGCTCCCTCCCAGTCGCCGGTGAAGACACTGGAAAGGAAATTGATGATGCCTGCGATGTAGTCCAAAAACGGCTGAATGAGCGAAATCAGCGTGTTCCAGATGATACCGAATACTGAGATAATGGTGGAACCCCAGGTATCCCAAAACGCTTTCAGCGCCTTGAATATGGACTTAGCTGCGGTGGACAGAGCGTTCCAGAGGGCAACGCACAGGGCCTTGATTGCCTCCCAGATTTTCAGGAAGGATTCTTTGACCGCCTCCCCGTTCTCGGCCCACCACTCGGACAGGGCCCCGAATATGGTCATCGCGGCGTTCCGTATGAGCTCCCAGGCTTTCAGCAGGAAGTCTTTGATGGCCCCCCACGCATTGAGGATTGCCTGCCTAGCGTTGTCGGCTCCGATACCAGCCTTATCGAACAGGGACCCGATGAGACTACTGTCTCCGCGCATAAAGGCGAAGAAGTCTTCCACCAGGAGCGCCAGAACCACGATGACGGCTACAATTGCCAGAATCTTCAGCTTCATCCCGGCCATGGCCCGGTCCATTTTCCTGAGCCCGTCGAGGAAGGCCAGTAGCCTGGGCAGGGCCATGACGCCAAAAGCGGCACCGGCTATCAGGCCGATAAGCTTGAACAGCTTCTCGGTCCCGCCCAGCTTCTCAGCCAGCCACTCTATCCGGGTTTGCAGCTTCCGCAGGACATCCATGCCGGTGCTGAACGCCTTGACCATCGTGGTTCCGAGAGCCTGAGAAACTCCCAGGCTCTCATCCATGTCCGCAACCCACAGCCCCCACTGGTTCCTGATATTGGTGAGGGCGTCGGTCACATTGTACCGCACATCGCCGAAGCTCTGCGCGATGGTATCAGCGTTGTCCACGAAGACACCCTTCAGGTCTGCCAGGGTGATTTTGCCGTCGGTCGCCAGTTGTTCGAGCTGGTCCGTGGTGGACCCCAACCGCTTATTCAGCAAGACTACAGCCTCCGGGGACTGCTCTAGGAGTTGGCTGATCGTCTCGCTGTCCACGCGGCCCTTGGCGAACGATTTGTTGATGGCCTCCATCAGGCCAGCTATCTGGTCATTGGTCTTGCCAGCGGTCTTGAAGAGCATCGTGGCCGCGTCATTGAATTTCACGGCCTCATCTACGCTACCGAACAGCTCCGAGTTCTCGCTCATCAGCTTGGAAATGACGTTGGCTGCGTCTGCGTAGGATGTCCGTGTGGCGTTGGCGGAAGCCAGGATTTTCTGCTGGACCTCAGACTGCTCCTCCAGCCCGGCGGTGGCGGTCCGTATCTGGGTATTCACCCTGCCGAACTCTTCCGACAGGGCGTTGAGCTGGGCCAGGGAGAAGCCGATGCCGATGGCTCCCAGCATCTTCGTCGCCATGGACTTCAGCGACTTGATGCTGTTCTCTGCTGCCTGCTCAGAATTTTCGTCGATGTCGTACCCCAGCAGGATGCCGATGTCTCTTATCGTCAATCAGCTCACCCCCTTCGCCAGTTCTTCGGCTCGCCCAGCCTCCACGTCCTGGTCCATGCGGTAGAGAGCGTAGAGCTTCAGGGCTTCATCCAGGGTGTAACAGGTCTTCAGCTCCCACATGGAGGCGAGGCCGGCCTTGATGAGTACATACATCCGCAGCTCCAGCTCTGTGAAGCCGCTCAGGTCAAGGGTGCCGTATCTTCCTGCCTCGGAGTTACCTTCTTCATCAGTTCCTCGATTGCTTGACCAAATCGGCCTCCGAGCTTCGCGAAAAAACCGCTGTAATTGGTGCGAATCACCTCGAACGCCAGAATGAACATATCCTGGACATCCGTACAGAACACCTCGTTCAGCAGGTCTTCGCTGAGGGTCTCGACCTTCGCCCCCGGCTCTTCGATGGCGATGTTGCCACCGGTGATGAGCAGGTGACGCAGGACGGCCTCCAGCTTATCGCCGGACAACGTGGAAAAGGCCCCCGCAATAGCGGGGACCGCATCAGTTATGTCCACGTCAAGCACTCCCTTCCCCTTCTCTTTGCCGTCTGCGGCCGCCAGAATAGGCGCGAGGCCGGACAGCAGGGGAAGTACCAGGGCAGAGAGCTCACCGGTCAAATTGGCCGCTCTCATGGCCGGGAGAGGCCGGATGTAAAAGGTGTTCTCGCCGATAGGGACGATTCTCGGTTCTTGCTGCCTCATACGCTACCTCCGTCATTCGGTCAGAGTGGCGCTGCCGGTGTCCAGCTCCCACTCTCTGTTGTTGGTGTCCTTGCCACGGTTCAGCGGGCTCTTCTTTACGACCCAGGCGGCCTCGGTGCTGAACACTTCGCCGCCCTTCAGGTCTTTGATGAGGATGGGGAACATCCCGTCGCCGGTGTCCCGGTCCTGGTCCACCTTCTTGCTGAAATAGGCGTTGCTGTCACTGGTCTGAAGAAGTACGATTTTCACCTTGGCCGTGTCATCCGGGGAAACCGCGCGGGCAATCTCACCGTCACAGCCGACCTTCTTGGTGATGCCGTCGCCGTTGAACTCGATAGTGATGAAGCTGTCGTCAGCGAAGCCCTCGACAATGTGAGAGCCGCAGGAGACGGTGACCTCCTTCGGGTTATAGGTCTTGATTTTCTTGGACACTTACGTTCCCTCCCTTACATGAGATTCTCATAGGTCAGGCAGCCCTTGATGTTCACCACATGGATGGCGCCGGCGATTCGGGCGGTGAACCGGCAGTTCTCCAGGGTGCGGGACGCCTTCTGGGTGCTGGTCAGGCCGGAGGCCAGGGGGACGGAGGTGGTGTAGCCGGGGTTCGCGTTGCCGTCCTCGTCGTACTCCGTCGGAGCGATGCCGCCCCACTTCTGCCCTTCCTTCAGGGACGCCAACATCTGATTCTCCACCAGGGAGATGCCAGGGTCAGTGTACGGGACCTTCGGATTCACGACCAGCAGGTTCACCACCCGGACCTGCATATCGTTCTGGAGCCAGTCGCGGAAGCGGATCACGTCAATCCACTCGCCTCCGCCGGTCTTGCCGCCCTGGGTGATATTCTTGGAGGCCACGGTGATGACGTAGCTGAAGTTGGCCTTCTCCATCTTCTTGATGGCGGTGGTGTTCAGCTTGGACGGGGTGACAGCGTTGAGCTGCTTCAGGGCCCAGGTCTCCTCGCCGGCGTGGAAGTTCATGGCTTTGGCGGCCATGGCGATGGACATACCGTACTTGTTCTCCAAGGGCACTTCCTCATCCGGCTGGGCCTCAGTTACCTTCGGGTAGACGGGGAAGCTGCGAAGGTAGATGCCGGCCTCCACGATGGGGTTCTCCGGGTCATCATCCATATAGCCGTGCAGCTTATTCTGGGTCTCGGTCCACTGGATGACCTCCCGAATCTGGTCCTTTGTCAGCCCGACGGAATGGATGCAGTACCATCCGTTAGTGCCGAGGGCCGCAGTGAGGGTGTCGGCCACAACACTTCCGCCGGCCTCAACCTCTTCTCCGCTCTCTTCCGGCAGGCAAGTCACATAGACCTCATGCGGCCGGGGGGACTGAGAGAAGGCCACGCGGGCGGCCACGCCGATGGGGTCCGCGTTTTCGCCGACCGCAACGAAGCCCATTTCTGTCAGCTCATCCAGACCATTCACGACGAAGATGCCGGGGATGGTGGCTTTCGGTGCTTTCGGCAGCGGGCCAATGATAAGGGAATTGTCAAAGTTGGCATTGTTGGAGATGGGCGTCGCCAGCGAGATGTCAACCGTACAAATCCTTTCGAGATTATCGCTCATGGGGTTGTTCCTCCTTCTTCACGGGTGAATTGTTGATTTCAACATTGGTGAAGTAACCGCCCTCCTGCTCAGCCAGCTCTGCGTTGCCGCCGCCGCTGGGCGTCTGGGCAGCCACGGGCTCCATGGCCGTGACATCCTCACCCTGGATGTCTCCACCGGTGTACTCATAGGGCGTCTGCTCCCCGGTCTCCGGGTCAACCGTGACGCCGCTATGCTTGATGCTCTCCGGGGACATGACGCCGGTATAGCCGATGGCGGTCATGGTGAAGCCGATCTGGACCTCCATCATCGCCCGGTACTCATAATTCGTGTCGTTGATGAGGCCCGTCAGGTCCTCCACCGTGTTCGGGACAATGATGGATAGGTCCCTTTCATGGCACCACTGAATCACAAAATCGGAATTAAGGAAGTCAGCGAAGGACAGCATGTCGTCCTCGGCCGTGTTCTCCATGATGGGGGTCTGCCCCCGCTTCAGGACCTTCTTGCGGCCATGCGTGAACAGGTCTATCTGGATAGGCATTGTGGCCGGGTAGAAACTGACTGGCCGGCCGTCGATAATCTTGACCGGTGGATTTCTGGGCCTGCTGACCGTACCAGATGTGAGCGTCACCAGGGGCTTCGTCGGCTTCGCGGTGAAGCTCTGCTTCGTGTAGGTCACATTCGCTACGCTGAAGTACAACGCAGTCAGTTGGCGGATCGCCTCTTTCACCTCAGCGACGTTCATTCTTCTTGCTCACTCCCCTCCGCTTCCGCTTCTGCTTGGGCGGCTCCAGGCCATAGCTCTCGGAATCAGCGACCTGGACAAACTCGCTCCTACAGTGGGCCAGCATCGTGTGGTCCCAGCCCAGGGAGCTGACACACTCGTACCAATGGCCCACTGGGTCCATGTTGCCGCGATAAAAAAGCCAGTCCCCCCGGCAACCGGTGGACTGGTCTGCGGTGTTGAACAGAAAATCACTGAACGCTTTCATGCGCTTGGTCTTGCGCTCACCTTCCGGGAGGGCCTGGAGCTCATCCGCAGAGAGCGGCTGCACATTCAGCACCTCCACGGTATCCTTGTAGGAGGCGGTCCCGTAGCCATCGACAATTTCTTCCTTACTGAAGCGACGGACCACGAACTCCCGCCTGAAAATCGTGAGGCCCAAATCAGCTCTCCCCCTTCTGCTTGATGACATAGTTGACGGACTGCCGCATTTTGCCGGTATCTATCAGCGGCTTATCCGATTTCTTCTTCCTGATGGTGGAGGGCGCGTTCGGCTTAAAGGTTCCCTCCCTGATTTGCGCCTGCACCAGACCCTTGCCATAGACGCCGAGCTGCTTCAGTGCGTCCCCGGCCGTTCCGCCCTCTGCGATGCCCTGGACCTTCTCTCCGCAAAAGGCTTTGATGTCGTCCTGGTTTTTCTCCATAGTCTGCCGGAGGAACGGTCGGGACGGAATCTCCGACGTGCCGAGCTCATTGAACATGGCAATCTGGGCCATGTCCACGCCCCGGTCATCCGTGACCTTGCCGGCCTGGAAGCCGACGAACACCCGCTTGCTCCGCAGTTTCTCCAGCTCCGCGTAGAACCGGCGGCCCTCCGGGGTCAGCCGGTCATGTCCGCCCGCCATCAGTGTTCACCCGCTGACCGGATGGGGATGACCACCAGCCGGCGCAGGGACAGGTACTCCAGGCCGTAGGGGGTCAGGGTCAGCTCAGCGTCCACCAGCAGGTTCGTGGCCTGGTTCACGGTGAAGCCAATGGAGGTCTCGCCTTCGGAGTAGCTGCCGATCCTCAGCGTGTCCCCCACGGTCCCGTATGAGCTGTCGCCGTACCCGGCCATCTTCAGGCGGTGAGCGGTCAGCAGGGCTAGGGCCTGGTCATACAGCTTACCAAACACCCTCTTGCTGATAAGCGGAGACGTGAGCTCCAGCCACTGAGACACCGTGGCGTCCTCCATGCTGGAGAACTCAGTCGCCACCAACCGGAAAATCTCAATGGGGGTCATGGGCGTCCTCCTTACTCAGCGGTGGCGGCTCTGATCTTCTCGGCCAGCGTATCCTTGGTGTCCTCCTCGCTGACCTCAATGTTCAGCTTCCGGCACTCCTCCACCAGCTCGGCCTTGTTCATGCGGGACAGGGGCTTCTTGACACCGCCATCGCCCTCCTCACCCGGCTTATCCTCACCGGGCTGACCCTGGGAGGCGGGGGGCTCCTTCTCCTCATCCTGGATGAGCCGGATGTTCTTGTGCTCCACTAGGCAGTTCACCGCAGCGTTACCCGCATAGCTGTCTGCCACAGGCTTGGTCTCGCCGGGGAGAATGATGACATTACCGATGCTGACGACTTTGCCTCCGATGTTCATTACCTTCATGGTCATGCTCCTTTCAAGCAAAAGTATCGGGGGCCCCTTCGCGGGGCCCCCGGAGGTGCAGGTATCAGCAGACGCCGACACCAATCAGCAGGGACATGGGGTAGTAGATGAGGACGCCGGCGGTCCGGGCCTCGCAGGGGACCACCATCTCCAGGCCCTCGGTCTGGACGGGGTACTGCATGAAGGGCAGCGGGTTCTCCACGGTCAGCTTCCGGGCGTCGTTCTTGAACAGGAGCATGACGCCCTGGCCGTCGGTCTCCTTGGCGTAGGGGTTGGTGTCCACGCTGTCGGGGTCCAGCTCCGGGCAGGAGACGATTTCCTTGATGTCCTTCAGGTTCTCCTGGATGTAGCTCAGGACGGTGGTGGCCGTGCCCTCGATACGGCGGCCCTGGAGCTCCAGGTAGGCTTCGGAGGGCAGGCCCAGCGTGTCGGGCTTTTCCACCTTCTTGGTGGTGCGGGCCATCTGCTTCAGCATACCGTTGATGTCAGCCAGGATTTCATCCTCGGTCTTCTCGGACCACTTGGTAGAGCCCTTGGCGCCGTTCGCCAGGACGTACAGGGGGACATCGGTGTCCTTGGACAGCACACCGCGCAGGCCGGTCTCCTCGTCACCGCACCAGGCGATTTTGTTGTTCAGGTAGTCGATCTGATACCGGGCGGACTCCGCCTTCCTGGTATCCAGGGACTTCCCAGCCATGGCGGAGGCCCGCATCTCCTGGATGGAGTAGCCATAGCTGGCGCCCAGGGACTTGATGATAGCCGTGGTGGGCTTGCCCTTCACATCGGCGCGGGGCAGGTCGGTGGCGTAGTTGCTGATAATCTTCGCCAGACCTACCTTGTCGTAGGAGTAGTAGGTGACGGTCTCAGCGCCGGGGTCCACCTCGCTGGACATGGGGAACAGAGACAGTGCCGTGAGTTCAGGGTACTCAACGTCGTAAGACTGGGACTTCACATAGTCCAGCTCGCGGGCGAAGAAGACCGAAGCGTCCTCCGCACTGTCGAAGTGGCGGGTCTCGACCAGGGACGCGGGGATGTTGGACTCCATGAGCTTCATGTAGTCGTACTGGTCATACCGCATAGACTTCTGATTGGGAATCTTAGCCATAGTTCGTTTCCTCCTCTCAAATTACTCGCCGGCGGTAGCGGCAGCCGCGCCGGTGCCATACAGCTCCACGGGGGCCACGCCATCCTGAGCGATGCCGATGAAGCGGCCGGGAATCTCCAGGCCGCCGGCGGTGGTGAAGCAGCCGGCGTCATCACCGGACGCGATCATGTGCAGGGCGTCTCCGTAGGAGGGCTTGGCATCAGCAGTCACGCGGACCCAGATACGGCCCCGGCGCATGACGCCGATGTTCTGGTTGTTCAGGATGAACACCTTGCCCTCCAGGTCCTGCTGGCGGTCGAAGCCGTTCACCACCACACCCTCGAAGTCGGCGGCTTTGCTGTCGGCGGTGGGCAGCTTGATGTTGCTCCCCGGCAGAGTACCGGGAACCACGCCGACGCCGAAGCGCAGCACCCCGTTCTTCTCCTCGTTGAAACGGGAATCCACGGGGTAGTGGTACATATCGTAGATGCCGCCGGGGAGCCCTCTCCCCGTCTTGTAGGTGTACTTGGTCTGGACGCTCATCTTACTTCTCCTCCTTCTTCATGCGCCGCTCAATCATCTTCTGGCGGGCGTCTGCGGCGGAGCCAACGGCCTTCTTGGGCGGGGCCGCAGAGTCCTGGCGCGTCATCTGCTGGCGCTGGTAGTTGGTGCCCTTGCGGGCGTTCAGCTCACCGACTGCCATGTCGAAAGCCGCGTTGACATAGGCGGCGCTCTTGCCGTCCAGCCGAAGGGTAGGCTTCAGCTTCTTCAGGATGGCCTTCTTCGCGCCTTTCACGCTCATGGTCTCCAGGCCGTCCATGTTCAGGCGATCACCCACGCGGACCACCCGCAGCATCTCCCGGAACTCCGTGGCGGCATCGGCGCGGCGGTCTTTGCGGTCGGTCTTGGGCTCCTCGCCCTCCCCGTCCTTCTGGCAGCCGTCGCCGTCGGTATTCTCCTCCTCGCCGTCGGCGTTCTCATCCTCATCCTCGTTCTCCGCGCTGTCGGCGGCGGTCCCGGCAGCCTTCAGAACGTCGATGACACCCAGCAGCGTGTCGATGTCCTCATCCTGCTGAGCGATGACGCCCATGGCGCCGTTCAGGTCCTGCGGATCGCCCTCAGAGTCGCGGCGGTCACGGCGGTCCTTTACGGACTGCACCATGTCCTGCTCCCCCTCATCCTGGGCGGCGGGCTCCGCCGCGGGGTCCTCATCGGCAACAGCAGCAGGCGTGGGCTCTTCCCCGGTGCCAGAGTCGCCCACGCCCATACGCTCAGCGCGGCGCTGCTTGTACGCCTCGACAGCGGCAGCCAGTTCCTCCGGGGTGGGGGCCTCGCCGTCCTGTCTCTTGGTCTTCTTGTTCTTCACCATGTTCAGTCGTTCTCCTTTCAGACAATTCTGGCTCTGGCTGTCAACATTCAGCCGAGCCTGTTCACCAGCCCGCGCCTTATCGACCAGGGCAAGATGATTGATTTCGATGTCCCGCTGGATAGCGTCATAGGGCTGTCCCTCCCATACGCCAGGGGTCTCCTCCAGGCGCAGGTTGTACCCGCAGGACAATTCACGCAGGCCGGTGTCCTTCACGGCATCGGTGTCGTGGATGATGACCTCACAACGGACATCTTCGCCGTCCTGGTAGCCTTCCGACAGGATGGTCCCGATGTGCTCCTCCTGCACGTTGTCTTTATCCACATAGCCAGCTTCATGCGTGACGATGATGGGCTTCCCCTTGTAGGACGCGAGGCTCTTCGGGGAAAAGACTTCCTCCGGCAGTCGGAGCTCCCGGCGTTCTGAGCCGTCCGGGTTGTGGTAAACGAAGATACCCACCGATGTCACGATGGGGTGGTCCACCAGGTAGCCCTCTTCTGTGAAATAGGTCTGGTCCAACGGGATGCTGTCAAGCCGCTGGACTTGCTTGGTCTTGGGATTGCTCATGTTCTGCTCACTTCCTTTCTGCCGGTCCCGGCCGGCGCTAAGTCATCAGCTTCATATCCACCACCACCTTCCCGGCCATTGGCAGGTCCACGGTATGCCGGTTGAAGACCGGGAGGGCCACGCAGCGGCACTCATAGTCCTCTCCGGGGTGACACCGCCGCCCGGTTTTCTCATCTACCACGGGCGGGTCATTCCACCGGAACCGTTTCCCGTTCAGCCGCTTGTGGCCGGGGCGTACCCGGCCGTCTCCAGAATCGGACCAGATGTACTCGTCCACTCCGGCATCCTCCTGCTGCTTCTGCGTGATTTGGCCGTTCAGCTTGGCTATCTGGTCCCGTGCCAGGAGCTGAGCGTGGCGCCGGTCCGTGCTGTACGCCTTCTGGATTTTCTTCACGATGGAGGTCGTGGTCTCGCCGTTCATGTAGCCTTCCAGCACGATCTCCCGCATCCTGCCCAGGCTCTCCTGCGGGATAGTCTTGATGAGGCCGACGTTATCCTCCACCCACTTCCTCATCAGCTCTCGGTACAGCTCGCCGGTGTAGTAGTCATCCAGCAGGTCGATTCCCAGCGTAGCCTTCACCGCCTTCTTCCACTCTTTGATGCTGAGCTTCCGTGTCAGCTTAGCCATAGCCGTGATTTTGTCATAGAGGCCGAAGCCGGATGTGGAACGCTCCAGCTCACCGGCCATTTGGTCGAAGACGGCCTTGACCTTGACCATAAGGTCTGAGGTGTCATCGTGGCGGGTCCCTTCTCGCTCCTGGCGGGCCGCGTCGCGGATTTTCGGCAGGTACTTTTTCAGCAGCTCATTCAGCAGACGGATGTAGGAGTTGGTCACGCGTTGAAACTCTCGCTCAGCCTGTTGTGGGTACTGGGCCTCGTATTTGCACAGCAGCCGCTCATGGCTTCCAAACTTCTTCGCTAGGGCGTCCTGGACCATCTGCTTGCGGAACACATTGTTCACGGCGAACACCTACCTCTACGCAGAAAAACCGACGGATTGCTCCGTCGGTTTTGGATTGGACTGTATTCGGTCTTATTTGAGGCTAGAGAGTATCTGAACGGCTTCCTGTACTGCAAGGTGGGTAAAGTGTAGTCGCCGTACAGACGTGGCTTGTAGGGGCTTAGACGGGCTTGTGGCTCACAGAACGGCAAGAAGACCGACGATGGACCGAGCGAACGGCAGGAACAGGCGTCCAGGCTTGTTCTCCATCAAGTCCAGGGCCTTCTCTATGGTCAGGAATCCAGGCTTTGTCATTTCCACAATATTGCAGAGGATTTGACCATCATAGGAGGTGCAGAGGAAGACCTGAGAATCGCAATACTCCTCCGGCATACCGGTGAGTGTTGTTATCGGTATCAGCTCCTTCGGTGTGATGCCGAACTCCTCCTGCGTCTCGCGGATTGCCGCTTCCTCCGGGGTCTCCCCCGCCTCGATGTGACCACCAGGCCCGCCGATAGTCCCGTCGTCCACCCTTGTCCCGCACAGAATCTTGCCGTTCTGGATGACCAGAACGCCAACGCCCTGGGCGGTATCTTCGTCCTGGCGATCTACCTTGGCCGGGGCGGGCTGAGGCGGGAGCTGGCTGGCTCCACTCTGCTCTCCCCCGCCGGGGGTCCGCTCCTGCTCCTCGTTCTTCTGGGCGGCCTCGATGTCCTCCATGACCAGCGGGTCGTCACCGTACAGGGCCCGCAGCAGGTCTTCACCCTCATCCTCAGATACGATGTCCTCCACATCGAAGTCCTCATCAGAGGCCAGGCTATGCCGGACTTCCTGCGGGTCAATGGCCTGCATATCCACATAAATCTGAGCGGTCTGGGCCTTGACCTGGGCGGTCTGAGCTTTTGTCTGGTCCACGGCAGCCTGCTCAGTCTCGCTCAGGCTCCACAGCGGGTTGAACTTCAGCTTGTAGGTCGGCTCCTCAGCGATGTCGCCAGAGGCAACGCCAGCGCGGAAGGTCACATCTAGCAGGTTCCGAAGGTTTGGTTTCAGCATCAGCTTCTGGATGCGCTCCACGAAGTTGTACCAGTTTTCCAGGTCACTCTCGCCGGTAGAGTTCATCCCAGCCGGGGACCGGCCAAACAGCAGGGTTTGCGGGATGTTCGTCAGGGAAGACAGCATATTGCAGGATGCGTCGATTACGTCCCGCACCCCGCTGAACTGAGCCACCTTGAAGTCATAGCTCTCACCCTCTGAATCAATGGCGATGCTGTTCAGCAGCCCGCGGGCCATGTCGATGACCTGCAACCGCTTCAGGACTTGGTTCTCGCCGTCGTCGGTCGCTAGGAGCTGGGCCAGGTTCTTCATTGAGTAGATGGCTTGGACGCTGCGCTCCAGCAGCTTCACGCTGTCTCCATGGGCTGTCAGCGTTTCTCGCAGGGCCCGCTGGATTCGGATGTATTCAGGCATCCCCCATAGCCGATAGGTCGTGTTTGTGGTCAGCTCAGGAAGGACGCCGTTGCGGAACAGCAGGCACCGGCTCTCATGCACCGTGAATGAGCCGTAGATGCTGGACACATAGTAGAACTCAGGGCATCCGAACTTAGACACCCGGTTCCCCACGCCCCTCCCGCCGTAGTCCTGCATATATAGGCTGGAGTAGTCAGGCTGGACCACCGCCCGCTCATAGACCCTCAGCTCGTCGATGCTGCGGATGTGCTTCCAGTCCACCGGTTCCTCCAGGCCCCGGCCGTCGTCGATCAGCATAACGATGATGGAGCCGCCGTAGAGCCGCGCCCACTTGATAGCTGTTGCCGCCTTCTCCTCCCACTCCAGGGCGTCAAGGGCGTCCTCCACGAAGGCGTCCAGTTCATCGTTCTTCAGGCTCAGGTCGAAGCCATGCTTCAGAGCCTCTTCAGCCGGGGTGTCGATGATTTTCGCAAACAGCCCGTTCCCTTCATAGAGGCCGGTGAGCTGCATGTCCGGGATGATGGGTTCCCGCTCATAGCGGTACGCCTCTGAGCTATCCTGCTGGGTCCCGTACTTGTTCAGCAGGTTGACATAGCCGTCCTCACGCTGAGGCCGGACGGCCTTCCCTTCTTTCCTCAGAAGGATTTGGCGGCCGCGCTCATTCAGCCGCCGGCGCTCCAATTCGCTTTGGGGGGTACGCATAGTCTTTCGCTCCTTCCATCAGGAAATAAGGGATGTCAGGTCAAACGCTGTACTCTCGTTGTAGTAGGCGTTCGCCTGGGAATAACAGTCCACTTGGTCGTCGTGGGCACCGCTGGGGAACGAAGCCATCTCCTCCACGAAGTCACCCACCCAGGGGGCCACACTCGCAGCCGGGATGTATACGTTCCCTGCCTCAGCTACGGCTGTCGTCGCATGGGCGCGGACTACCTTGCCGCCGAACGGCTCCACGGGTACGATGCCGGGGATTTCTTTCCGAAGTACGTCGATGACCGCGGTGCCATTGGCCTTGTCCTCTACCAGCTTCCGCGCGGTTTGAGGCCACTTGGCAGACAGGTCCCGCATGGCGTTCAGCGTCTCCGTGAAGGTCATGCGGCCGCGAACTTGGTCGATGAGGTAGCGGTCTGCGCCCTTCCGGGCCCACACCTGACCCACCACATAGTCGGAGCTGTCCTTGTCCTTAAAGGTGCAGTCCCACGATTGCAGATAGTCGTAGAGGCCAGAGGGTAGCGCAGCCCACCGCTTCCACCACTCCCGCTTGAACATACCGCCGGAGCTGGGCGTGGGCGTCTGCATATACAGCGAGGACCAGGCGTAGGTCCCCACCGTCTCCTTCTGCTGAGCGGCCCACAACTCATCGTATCCGCCGGCGGGCCATAGGGCCGCCCCCACCTCCCGGCCGAGCGGATCATCTTCCGCGTCCTCGCATATCGCAGGAAGCGAAATGATTTTCCAATCCTCCACCTTCCCATACTCAGGGTTCAGGAGGCGGGCGGCTAGGTCATCTTCGTGCCACCGGGTCAGAATGATGATAACCGCGCCGCCGGCGTGAAGACGGGTGCTGACCGTGGACTGGTACTCACTCCACAGCATCTCACGATAGGTCTGGGATTCAGCCTCAGCCCGGTTCTTAATGGGGTCATCTACAATCAGAAGGTCGGCACCGTAGCCCGTAATGGAGCCGCCGATGCCGACTGAAATCATGCCCCCAGTGCCATTTTGAAGGTCCCAGTTGGTCTTCGTATGATGCACGGGTGATAGATATTGATTGAACAGGACCGGGCCATATTCCTCAACCTTATCGCGGTTACGCTTGCCGAACTGCTGGGCAAGGCTGCCACTGTAACTGATCTCGATGACCCGTTTCTCCGGGTTCTTGCATAGGAAGAAGGAGGGGAAGGTCTCTGTCACGGTCATTGACTTTCCGTGGCGGGGCGGCATGAAAATCATCAGCCGCTTTGTCTGGCCGGACATGATGTTCTCCAGCTCTCGACACACCAGGTCGAGGTGTCTGGCTCTTTTCCACCTGCCTGCATGAACAAGCTGGACATAATCTGCGTAGTGCCGTCTCGCCAGCTCGTACCGCGCTTCGGTGGCGATGGACTTCTTCAGAGCTGACGATATGGAGCGGCTACTCCTCGCCATCCTGCTCCCCGTCCATCCGGGCCAGGGCGCGGAGTTCATCCTCAGTCAGCTTCTCCATCGGCGAGGTCTTCACGGCACCGCCGAGGGTGATTTCCTGCCGCTGAGAGAACTCCCCCTTGCTCCGGTTATTGAGCCAGTACATGATAGCCATGGTATCCGGGGCGATATGCTTCGTTGTCACCTCAGTCTTTTCCACCACCTGCCGGCCGGTCGCCTTGTCCGTTGAAATGACCTGCTTCACGTCTTTGGCATCATAGCCGACAGCCCGCTCATAGAGGCTGCGCTTGACCTTGGCGTCAGCCACAGACTTCCCGTGGTCGATGGCCTCCTTCAGCTCAGGGTATTGTTTCTTCCACCGATGGAGGGTTCGGACCGAGATACCGAAGGCTTCCGCCATCTCATCATCAGTTGCGCCCTTCAGCGACAGCGACCACGCCCAGTCTTTGTGATACTGCTCGTTGTATGCGCTGGGCTGCGGCATATCAATCCCCTCCTAAGTAGTCGGCACAGAGATACTCCAGGCCCTCCCACAAATTCTTGTTGGTGATGTCGCCGTGGCCGACCATGCGGTCTAGGGCCTTCTTGATGACCTTCGCACTCCCAACAGGGATTTTGCTGCGGCCGATCACCGTGGACAGCGGGACCCACATCGAATTGTCGTTCTTCGGGTCAGCTCCCTCCCAGCCCTCAGCGAGCTGGCCCAGGTTCTCCTCGAAGATGCGAAAGATGAGCTGCATGGCCGCAGACACATTCTTCACGTTGTAGGCGGAGGAAGCTGTCTCCTGGGCGTCCAGCCACTTCTCATACTCGCTGTCTCGCGCCAGCCACACGGAGCTCCCGGTCTTCACCGCCTCCCGCGCTTTGTCGATGACGCGCTGGGCCTCCTTCAATTCATCGGGAAGATACACAATACTCAGGACCTGGAACTCCAAGTTGGCCTCACTCATCGCCTGAGAGCTGGCCTTGTCCAGCAGCCCCAGCGTCTTATCATCCAAGCCGGAGTATTCCTTCAGGTCGATGTCCAGAATCTTGTCATACAGCTTCTTCAGGACATCCGGGTCATCCTGACCCACAATGGCGTTGTGGGAGAGCTGGATGGCGATGCGCTGCTCTTCGGACATCTCATCGTCCGTGATGATGCAAGGGATTTTCTCCAGGCCGGCGGAGACAGCAGCCTGGACCCGGTGGTTGCCGGACAGCACCTCGTACTTGCCGTCGGCGGGGTCCAGGGCCGCGAACGGGGCTGAGGTGAGCTGCCCGTCCTTCTTCACGTTCGCCACCAGCCGCTGGAACTCCTCATGCCGCATGAAGCGGGCGTTCATCTTCAGCAGCTTCAGCTCGCGGGGGTCAATCTCGATAATGCGCGTGTTAATCATGTCAGCTCCTCCTTCTACCGCTTCTGCGAGTGCTTCTTCTTCCAGAGGGCCAGCCCCTCCTTCAGCGTCCACTGGCCCAGGGGGGCGCCGTAGTTGATTTCATACGGCTGCATATAGTAAGCGTTGGCCGGGTCGATGTCCTTCGCCCAGTCTGCTTTCTGGAGGGAATCGTTGTGCTTCCGGTTCAGCACCTTGAACAGCCCGCGGTACTTCATGCTCTCCGGGTTCTTGCTGAAGGCCGTAGTGACCAGGGAGGCAGCTCGCCGTTTCGTGATGCGCTCAGCGATCCGCTTACTCTCCTTCGACAGAGCTGCGTACAGTACCAGCTTCGCCAGGTGCTTATAGTCTGTGGGCTCAACCGGGAAGTCGGACAGCAGGTAGACCGTCGGCGTCTCGATGTGCTTATCCCACTGGGCCACGGTCGGGCCAGCGGAAAAGGCGTACACACCGATGAGGTAGCCGTCCACCACCACGCCGATGGCAAGGGTGGCTGAGCCTGGGCGGATGTTGATGTTCATGTACTGGCTCCGCAACGTCTGGAAGGCATCGTTCGACAGCTCGAAGAGCCGGATGTCGTCGCCCATCTCCATCCCCTGCCCGAACTTCTTGATGTTGGCCTGGGTCGTGGACTGAAGCGGAGTGACAATCTGAGGATGACCAGAGCTCGCGTATAGGTAGATGGGGATTCCCCTGTTGGTGGTCTTCGTCATGCCTTTCAGGTGTTCCCCGAACTCATCCGCTGGCAGGCGCATATCTGTACCGAAGCACCACTCCTTCTTCGTCATAATCTGTCGGAAGTAGTCCACCAGGGACTGCTCATCAAAAAAGCCGTACTCAGGCGGTGTGAACTTGAACATCTTCTCCAGCTTTGCAAAGTCCTTCACAAAAGCCTTGCCCGCCTTTTTGAACGGCGGGAATGAGATAAAGCCGGCATCAGCCGGGGCCTGCTTCACGAACTCGGCCGCGTCTCCGTTGAAATAGCTGGATATGGTCAGGGTGTTCGCGCTCACCTTCGCCACTGTCTTTTCGTGCATGGTCGGGAACTGGCGGACACTTTCTTCCAGCATCATCTTGTAATATGGGTTGTCGCCCTTGTCAGTGAAGGCGACGATTCTGGAGCACAGCAGCATGGTGGCAAGCCGGTCCACGTCCGTCTTCATGTACTCAGGGAGCCAAGGGAACATCGCCTCCCCCTCCTCCGACAGCTCCAGGGGAACGTGCTCCCGCATGAAGTGAGCCCCCAGACAGAGTGAGTACATCGTCACATCGTTGCTATGCAGGCGGAACTGCTCAAGGGGACCGATGAACTTCTCCAAGGTGAAGTTGCCGGAACACCCGACGTAAATGTCGGACACATCCCACGCCTTCACGATCTTGTTCATAATGGCCTGAGCTTCCGCCGGTACTGAGCCGTAGAACATACGCTACCCTCCTCGAAGTCATAGCAAAAGAGCGGCTGCTCATCGCAACCGCTCTCTCACCTGTTGATATGGAGCGAAGTGCAGGGTTCGGACCTGCGCCTCCGGGCGGGTAGCCCGGCGTCCTCCGTTAGACGAACTTCGCATGAGGGCCTTTGTAGGGCCCTGTATCCGCTTAGAACAGCGCGAGCTGCTCCAGTTGGAATGTGGTAGGGGGTGTCTGCGAACCCCTCTTAGACGGGCCCTGACGGGCTTTTGTGGGGTCCGGGGTCGGGTCGAATAGTTCCGGGATTTCCTCCCCGGTCTGCTTCATCCACCAGTCGGCAAATGTCCGCCGGTGGCACCAGAAGTCAGGCTTGCGGATGTCTTCATAGCAGAGTAGCACGACATCTTTGCCGCTCCGCTCAAACCTCTGGAGCTGGGCCTGGATTCTCTGGACGCCCTTCTGGTTCAGCCGGTCGAAGTACGCTCTCTCGAAGTCCTCGTACTCCTCAAACTTGTTCAGGAGGCCGAACGGCATCAGGTCTGCCATCTCAGCATCCAGGCTGTAGCCGATGGGCCACTTGGGGCTCCCCAGTGAAATGCGGACCGTCGTATACTTTCCGCTCTTCAGCTCAGGATTGCTATATCTACTGGTATACACCATCTTACTCACTCCTTGTTCACCGCTGCGGTAATGGGTATCATACTTTCATTCTACCCATTATGGCGGCCTTGTCAAGTCAAAAACGCCTGATTTCAGTGGTTTTTGCTGACCTTCTGGAGCGAGGCGGCGGGGCGGAAAAACCTCTTTTTAGGGGTGACACATCCAGCCTTTGCTCCTACACCTTACCACAGCGGTTATTGTATTGTCAATGAAGACTTTTTGAAACGTCTGTTGGCTTCAGCCCGTCAATGCCAAAAATCCTTGGTGTCAGGGCCGATATTGCCTCATTCATGTCATTGTAGACGGTGCGAATATCGACGTGTTCACCTGCTGCGATGTCCTGGGCGGTCCAGGCATCTTCGTCGATGAAAAGGCGGCAGATGGTACGATACCGGCGCTCGTCCTCTGTTCGTCCGGTCCTGAGACAGTGTTTCTTGTAACTATCCAGCGCGGCTCTGATATGTTCCATGATGATTTTCGTCCTTCCGGCACTCTTTTTGATGCTCTCCACGCGGAGCTCATCCATTGAGGGCTGGTCGAACATGGTGCTGAGTATCTCGTAGGCGTCGTCGCTGCACTGGGAGGCTTCATATATGGAGCTGTCTTCCATATCTGCGAACGCTCTGAAATTCTTCAGCAGGAGCTTGGTATTCATAAAGCGTCGGTCGTACCTGGCCTTCTGTTCCTCGGCCTCCTTCTGCTTCTGGATTTCCAGGGTCATCTCCACGATTCTCTGGATGTGCTCATCGCTGAGCCGGGACTGCTTTCCTCCTGCCATGATTTCCTCCTTTCTGCCCCCGTCCCCCTCCCCCTACGGGGGAAGGGAACGGATGGCTAGGTTATTCTTTCGGGCCTCTGACTTCGGCTGCCCGCATGGAGGCGGATTGCAGCAGGGCCATCATCTCATCCAGGCGGACGGATACCATCAGGGGCTTCCCGCTTCTCAGGGATATGGAGACTACGCCGCTTTCGTAGCTCGCCGTCATCCTGCACTTGGCGATGCCGCTGCCGGCGATGCCCTGTATCTTCCCCTTCTTCCGGCTGAAGGACGTGACGTTGGCGTTGGCGAACATCTCCACGCAGTCGGTCAGGCCGGACTCAGCCTTGGGGACCTTGCGGATCACTCCGCTCTCAGGCTCTTTACTCATTCTCGGACCTCCTCATGTTTTTGGGCAGGGGGCGCGGCTCAAACCGCCACTTCCGGGCATCCTCCCCGATTCTCTGGAACAGGCGGGCCACGGCCAGCATGGGGGTGTCTTCGCAGATGCCGAACTGCCAGCACTTGCGCGAGGCGTTCCAGATGCCGTACTTCTCCCCAGGGGCTCCCTGTTGGTATACTTCTTTCTTCACGGCTCCCACCTCCACAGGCCCTGTTTGCCCTTAACAGGCACCGGGTCGATGAGCTTCATGCCAGAGAACTCCCAGGCGAAGCGTCCGTTTGACCAATCTCCGAGTGCGTACTCTGTATCATCTGGCGTGTAGGTCTTCCCGTCCCCCAGCCCGATGAAGGGGTCATTTCCGAAGCACCTGGCTCGCTCACCATGTATAGCGGCAATCTTGTGGCATCCGACCAGGTTGGCGGTGGCTACCACGCACCCCGTCGGGAGCTCATTCAAGATTCTCTCGATTTCTTTGGTGGTGTAGCACCCATGCAGGCCCTTGGCGATGGCGTCGAAGAACATCATTTGGTCCTTCGCCTCCGGGAAGCACCTCTTCAGAACCTGCGGCACTTTGATGGCGGCCGCATGGATAGCGATGGGTCCGCGGTACGCTGTCTCCCATGACCGGGTTTCATAGGTCTTTGCTCGGTGGGCCAGTAGAGATGCCCAGGGCTGCCAGATGGTAATGGCCTTCACTCCGCTTCGCCCCCTATCATCCTTTTGAGCCCTTCAACGGCCTTGTCTGCCATGGCTGCCACTTGGATAAGCTCGCAAGCCCCAAGAATAGCAGCGGTCCTGATCTCGTCAAGGTACTCCCTCTGAGCCCCCAGGTTATCCCCCTTCACCGACCACCAGAGTGCCGTGACCTTCTGGCTGACCGTGGACATCTGATCGCCGGCCTCTTCCTCCTCCTCTTTGATGAGGGCGTAACCTTCGTGCGGGGTATTGGCCGCGCCCCCGTGCTCGGCTGCGGCCCTCTGGTATTCCTCGCCCACCAGGGCGGAGACAGCTTTCATAAGCTCTTCCATAAAAAATCCTCCAATTCTTTGTTATTTCACCCGAATGGAGCCGCTTGGACATCTCCAGGTGAAGGATTGATTGATTCTTTTGCTGTTATCGGCTGGAGAGCGGTGCTTGCTGGGCCGGTTCGGTGAACACTACCGTATCAGGGGCAGCTTCCACAATCCTGCCGTCCACCAGCTCAATGAGGGCGACGGTGTAGTTTCCGATGCCAGCGTCCCCGCAGTCCTCGTACTGCTGAGCCCACCGGTGAAACAGGCCCTCCACAGGAACCTGTTCTCCGTTCTGCCAAATCGCAGCCTTGCATTTTCTCATAATGGGCTTACCTCCATTTCCAAGAGCGGGCATTCGTCCGGGCGCTCCTTGTAGGGCGGTTCCACGTTCCCGGTGAAATACTCTCTCAATATTCTGCACTTCACGTCTCCGACATAGCCATACCTCTCGCCCAGCTTGCACTCCGTACAACTCCCCGGCATAGTACACATTGTGGTTCTTGCGAAAACGTGCTTTCTCGGCTCTCCTTCCCGCTCCAAAATCCTCTTTACTTCCCGAAGCTGGGTGAGGGTGTAATCCTTGGCCTTTAACCAGTTTGTTGCCTCCTGCACCCAGTTCCGCAGGTCTTCAAGCTCGTTATACTCGTCCACAGCCTTTGTTGTCAGGAACAGGAGGCGCTTTGTGCCGTAGTTCTTGTCCTCTGCGAGACAGCCCGCAAAGCCAACCACCTCGCAGAACCGCGATTCCCGACTACCGCCCTCATTGACGGTGACGTATATCCTGCCGACCTTGACGACCTCTACCGCCGTTACCTTACCGTCGTCCCTGCGCCGTCCTTCGCCGATGATATAGGCGGTCTGGCCGACCTTAAAATCCTTGATTCCCATATTCATTCCTCCCACGGAGACGCCCTACGCCACAGCGATTCATCGACGATGGGGATGAGGCTGTCCTTCATAAACACCGGCTTCCCGGCAGCATCGCAGTAGTCCACGATCTCCTTCACCCACGCCTTCTCCGGGACCACCTTCCCCTTCCGGTTCCCCGTCTCCGCCCCGACGATAAACCAGTCGATGAGGTCTAGGGCTCCGGTGGCCGGGGTTCCGAACGGTCCCAGCAGGGGCTCAATGCTGACGAACGTGTTGAACCGGTCCGAGTACATCATCTGGTCCTTCTCCGGGTTGGTAGCAGTAGAGCCGTACCAGAAATTCTCCTGGCATGGAAGCGCCCCGGCTGCGTCCAACTCCAGATACCGCTCAGGGTACTTCGTCAGGAACAGGTAGCGATGCTGAGGTGACAGCAGGCAGGCTTTGAACACCTCGGCAATCCACTCGGTCGGCACCCACGGCCCGAACAGGTCCGCCATGGAGCAAACGAAGATGTTCCGGCCCTTGCGCTGGTACGGCTCATCCAGCCGGTACAGGTGGAGCGTGGGCTCGAAGCCGAAGGGGAACGGAGCATTTTCTACCTTCCCGCTGCTGCGCTTAATCAGCAGGGGCTTATCCAGCACCGGCGGGTCCTTCTTGATGAGGTTCTCCATAGTCTTCACCCCGTCGCAGGTCCAGCCTCCGAACCGGCGGGCGATCCCGCGGGCATAGCAGTATTCACATCCCCGCCGACAGCCGGTCACGGGGTTCCACGTCACATCGCACCACTCAATGTCTGTCTTTTGCATGGTGGTCACATCCTTTCCACGGCAAGGCTCAGGAGGAACAGGGCCCCGGCCAGACCGAATAGCTTCATCATGGTACGCTGATCCTCGCGGTTCCCACCGACCGAACCGATGGCGGAGACCGCCAGGACTGCCAGCAGCAGGATTCTAAACACTAACATTCCGAGCCCTCCTTCGATGCGGCCCGCTTGAAGAACACCGAGTTGAAGCGGATACCGGGGAACTCCTTCAGCTCAATTTCACTGAAGAAGCCACCGACGCGGATTGCCTCTACCTCATAGGCCGTGCCTACGGTCAGCAGCCTGTTGGCTTCTTCGCGCTCATGCTCCCGACCGTTTTCCGGGTACACAAAAGCGACCTTGCACCCGGATTCACAGTGAATCGGGTCTTCTTTGTCTTCCACGCAGTCGGAGCACTCCCACCGCTGATTGTAGTCAAGGGTAACACCCCTCAACTCTCTGCCACACTTGGGGCATTTCGGCGTAAATCCGTAAAACATACTTACCTCCTCAGAACGGCAGACCGTCGCCGTCGCCGCCGTCCTCCATCTCCTGGAATCCTCCAAGCTGGCCGGCATACGGTTCAGCGGGCTCAGGGTCATCGGATTTCTTGCTGTCTCCGAAGAACACCTGGTCCGCCCGGAGCTCCGTGGACTTCCGGTTCTGGCCGTCCTTCTCATAGGTTCTGGTGGTGATGACGCCGGAGACCTCGATGCGCTGGCCCTTGCGGAAGTACCGGCTGACGAACTCTGCCTTCTTCTCCCAGGCCACACAGTCGATGAAGTCCGTCTTATCCTTCACCCCAGGTCGGTCCACCGCCACGGTGAACGATGTCACAGCCTTCCCGCTCTGGGAGCGCCGGAGCTCCGGGTCCCGTACCAGGCGGCCGCTGATTGCTGAGATATTCATGGGGTAGCTCCTCTCATCGTCGTAATAGTCCAGGTCCAGGTAATTCTTACCGAACTCGGCGCGGAAGTCTGAGACACTGGCCCTATGCTGCATCATGTACCGTATCTGCCAGAACTGCTTCAGGGCATCCGCCGTCTCCCGGCATTGGTGGGCAGAGGTTCGCCCATTCCGGTGGCAGCTCTCCCCACACAGACCGACCTTCAGGCCGTACCTCTCCGACTTCTTGCGGAGGGCCCCCGGAAAAACATGATGTTCCTCCAGGGGCCCCACTTTCCCGCACAGGAAGCAGGTTCCGTAGTACACGGGTCACTCCCCCTCTTCGGGGTCGTTGTACTTATAGCCGTCGTCCTCCTCGCCGCCGGGGGCCTCCGGCTCATCTTCCGGCGGGGCCTCGATTTCAAACAGGACCTCGTTGCAGTCCTCGCACTCAATGGAGATGCTGACAATCTCATCCTGGCCGTATCCGATGCACACGACGGAGTGACCGACATGAGGTGCCAGCTTCTCCGGGGAGCAGTAGAACCGGTCCGTGGGCTTACAGGCAGAGGACAGAATAATCTGGTTCTCCATAGTCCTGACCGTGTAGTTGCCCATGGACTCCAGCACCTTCATCTCCGCTCCGACATACTGCTTCATGTACCCAAAAAGGACCTTCGGGTCCGTGTGGCCGCCGCCAGAACCGTCCTCCGCCTCGTCCCCGTCCTTCTTATCCCCCTCGGTCTTGGTATCCTCAATGACCTCGTAATCGGCGTCTATGACCTCGCCGGGGAGCGCGGGATGCCGAGGCACCGGGAGGGCATTGCTGGGCAGATCGCCGCCGTTCTCCCGGCCGTCGCCTTCCTGCTTGTCGAACATGGACACCTGGCCGTTGTCGATGGGACGCATGACATAGCAGCAGCTCTCCCGGTCCCACACCAGCTCATAGTTGCCAGACAGCGTACCGGTCTTCTTCTCCTTCTTCTGGATGACGGCGCTGACGGTATGGTCAAACTTGGGCTTCGTGATAGCCCTGGTCTGCTGGCCGCCGGCCACGCTGAAGTCCGGGGCGGAGTCCGGGGTCAGGGTAATCTTCACCTTGACGTTGACTTCCGCCACATCCTGCTCCGTCTCCTCCATGCCGCTCAGGGTGCTGCGGATGATTTGGTCGAAGTCAGAGCATAGGGCGTTAAACGTGTCACTCTTCAGCGACAGCGGCAAATCATTGGCTTTGCACATGGCTTTTCCTCCTAATCTGTTTTGATGTCTTCGATGGTGACTAACACTCGCGGGACCTCTCCGTAGAACTTCCTGACCATACAGTCCACAATCTGAGTGTCATCCCGGTAGGCCACACCGTTCAGGGAATCGCAGATGACCTTGCACACATTATCTGCGTCCGGCTTCTTCGTAGGACGGATTTTCTTGTCCAGCATGGCCTGCCGCTTCTTCTTGCTGATAGACTTCGGGATGGCGTAGTAGGCAAAGACCCTGACATCCAGCATCGCGTCGTCCGGGAACCGGAGCCCTGACTGGTGCCGATACTCAGTCTGGACCAGGTTCTCGTAGATGACAGTTTTCTCCGGTGTCCTGGCTTTCGGGTGTCCGCAGACCGTGGAGAACTTTGGCCTTCCCTTGCCCTGTGGTTCCCCATAGATGCAGACCTCAGCCCTCATCCTTCTTCACCGTCCGCCTGCCATTATCCTGGTTCCTCTCAAACTCCAGGAAGTAGTCATAGCTCTTGCTCCCCTCTCGCTTCTCGGAGCCCTGCCTGACCGTGTACTTGTTTTTCACCAGGATGGCGGCCACGGTCAGCCGGTCCGCCTCCAGGCCGATGTATGCTCTATCCATCGTCGCCCTCCAAAAATGATTTCATGTCGTTGTACCTACGGGCCGCCTCACCCTTCCGCCAGGACAGTCCCTTGAACTGCATCGGGTAGCACATCTCAAAAATGCGGTCATAGATGCGGGTGTACCGGATGTCCAGGTTTTCTTTCATCTCTTCCATGCTCAGGTTGGTGGTCAAAATGATTGGGCGCTTGGCCCGGTATCTGCTATCCACGACGTTATAGACCTTCTCCAGAGCAAAGTCAGTGTCCCGCTCTGCGCCCAGGTCGTCGATTACCAGCAGTTTCGCCTTGTTCAGCCGGACAATCAGGGACTCATCTTCATCGCGAAAGCCCTTCATAGAATCCAGCAGCTTCACGAAAGAGGTCATCACCACCGGTATTCGCCGCTCCAGCAGATAGTTGGCGATACAGGCCGCCGCGAAGGTCTTCCCGGTTCCCACGTCACCGTAGAACAGGAGGCCCTGGTTCTTCTCCAGCATCTCGTCGAAGTGCTCAGCGAACCGCCTGCACAGCTTCAGGTTCCAGGCATTATCCTTCGTCGTTCGGAATGTGCCGAAGGTTGCACCTCGGAGCCGCTCATCCATCAGGCTCTGTTTCTTCAGGGCACTAATCGCGGCCATCTCTTTCTCCTGCTGCTCTCGCAGCTCTTTTTTTCGCTGGGTCTCAGCCCTGCACCGGCAGGACACCGGGACCTTCCGTCTGATTGTCACGGTTGGATCGTACGGTTCCCTGCTGAGGTCAGGCATATCAATTTCAACCTGGCGCCTGGTATGGCACTTTCCGCAGCAGAGGAAGCCTTCCTCGTCTATGTAGTCGCCGTCCTCCGGCGGATTGGCTTTCTCAGCAGTTCGTATGATGTGCCCCATGATGCCGGACATCTCTCCCGCCATATCATTCACTTGCCTCACCCCATTCTGCATACGGATTGTCGCCGCCAGGAGACGCCCCGGCCGACTCCCCCCGACTCTTATTCATCAGTCCGGGGTTATCTTCATTGACCTGCCGCACCACCCAGCTTAGGATGGCTTGGTAGTCATCTTTGTAGGTCTTGCCCTTCGACCCTTTGTAAAGGTCCAGCTTTGTGATGCAGGCCGCGGTGAACGACTCGCCATACAGCTCAACGAGCCGAGCGTAATTGGCCTCAGTCATTTTCACGAACTCAGCATAGGCTTTCTTCTCCGGCCCATCCTTCTTTTTTCCGGTCTTCTTCGTGGGTTCTTCCGACTCCTCCGGTTGCTCTGCTGCGACCGCTTCCCTTGGCTGGACCACCGTTTCCGCGTAGCTCCTTCGTTTGCGATCAGCGTCACGTTTTCGATTTTTCTGGAGCTTATACCACTGTTCCTGCCATTGGTCCCAGTCGTGAATGTAGAAGCCGTCGGCCGCCATATCTATCCACCCAACATCAGCCAGGGCCTGGACCACCTTCCCCATGTCAAGGGTGGAGCCCTCTCCACAGCCGTACAGATACCGGCTGAGTACCTCCAGGTCTGCGTCCGATACCAGGCCCGTCTCATCAGCGTTCTTCATTCCCCAGAACCACAGAAAATTCAGGATGCCCAGGGCCTCAAACTTGGAGCACCCTATGGTCTTATACAGCCGCCTCAGTTTTGAGCCGTCCACTTCCTGATGGACGCTTACCCATGCCATCCCATCATCACCTGCCTTCTCACGGGGGACTCCGCAGCTCGGTTACTTACTATCGCCTCCATCGGGCTCCTCACCTTCCTCTGGCGGGTGCGTGTTCCGGTATTCCTCGCAGGCTTCCATCAGCATCAGCGTGACCTGCTCATACTGAGACTGATTCATCCCCGCCGTGGAGGTCAAGCCAATCCGGTCAATGATGGACTTGATGACCTGATTGCCCTCATCTTTACCAAAGACCTTCTGGGCAGTCGTAAAAAGCATCTGGCGCTGTTCCTGGGTGATGGGGGTGTCATCCTCCACCGGAGGCGGGTCCTCCTCAATGACCTTGTAGTCCGCAGGAATGGCGCCGGAGGCCACCATCTCATCCTCGGAGTAGAGCCCTTCGTAGTCCTTCGGGAAGGCATCGCGCACACACTGGCTAACAGCCACCTTGTTAATCATCGTGGCCGGCTTGGACTTCCAGTTGGCTTGTCCCTTGTTGTACTCAGCGAAAGACACCTCCTTGAAGGTCTCCCGCTCCTTCCCGTTCCGCATGAAGTGAACGCGGCACCAGCCGCCAATCAGGACCTCTCCAGGGTACAGGCAGCACCCTTCCTTCTGGATGATGTCGCTGCCCCGCTGGACCACGATGCCGTCGTTCTTGTAGAGATAGTCCGGGTTGCTGTACGCCCTACGGAGGTAGGCGTCCTTGCCTACGACCAACTGGGCCGGGTCATCCTTGCTGTACTTGATGAGGTAAACCTCGCCCTGGGCCAGCGGGTTCAGGCCCTGCATCTTGCAGGTGTTCATGAAGAACACTACTTCCTGGTCACTGGTCAAGTCGGCCCTGCCCCGCACCAGGTACTTTTTCACAAACTGAAGGTCCAGGTCCACGCGGGTCCCCAGGACCTCATAGCTAACGGCCAGAGCGTTCTGCTCAGCCTTGCTAATCGCCGTGCTCACCGTCTTCACCTCCTGAAGCTCATTTTCGCCACCTGCTTATAGGTGACTCCGGGGATTTCGATAGTACCCTTAGATGCGCGGATCAACCGCATGACGGCGGCGGTATCAACGGGCCGGAGCTCAACACCAGCCAGGGCCATGGGCACCGTCTTCGGGTCGATGCCGGTGATTTCCCAGTCCTTCGAGGTGCTGACCCCAGATACCTTTGGCTTCGTAGCAGAAGCCACGGTATAGCTCGTGGCTTCGTCCATCACCATGGCTTCCGACATAGCTGACTCAGCCCCGGTCGTATCCCCAGCCGCTTCCAGCTCAGTAGCCTCTTGGAGCTTCCGCTCCCGCTCAGCTTCAGCAGCTCTGCGGGCCGCCTCCTCAGCTTCCTTGCGCCGGCGCTCCTGCTCCATGAAGTAATTGCTCATCGCCTTCTTGACAACCGACTCAGCGTTCTTCAAGGGGGTGAGCATCGCCTTCTCCCGGTCGCAGACCGCTTTGTGGGCCTGGTACGCACTGTCCTTCATGGGCTTGAAGAAGCTCGTCACCTGGGCCGCTTTCTGCTTCAGCAGCTTGCCGAACTCACCGGCGGCGGCGTAGTCTTCATCGTTCTGGATGACCATAGACTCAGCCTGAAACTCGATGTCGGTCACCTCCCTGTTGAGCTGCTGCTCATCCACCAGCTCCGTCTGCGGGACCTGGGCTACTAATGTCTCTGCCTGTTTCATCTGTCGTTCCTCCTCGTTATTCGTTCATGTAGTTTCTGACTGTCATCAGCGCCGAAAATACCGACCAGCACTTCGTACTGCGCTGGAACGGGACTTCGGTGTATTTCCCGTCTCTGGAGAGGTGAAGAATCAACCGATCCTCGATTTTGACCCCGTGGCTCTCAAACGCTCGGTCATATCCTTCGAGCTGCACAGCGCACAGTTTCGAGTTGACCTGAGCTGAGGATTTGTAGTCCACCAGCGTCACGCGCCCGCCGATAACGCACAGCAGGTCAGCAGTTCCCGCGTATCGGAGAATCTTGTGGTAAACTCTGCACTCCGTAGCCAAGACCTCCGGCCGGCGCAGCTCCCACCACTCCCGGAACGCCTGGAAATACCCGGCATAGGCCGGCGGGATGTCCTCAATGCCAAATTTGGCGAAATTCTCGACGGCGTTGTGGATAGCCGTCCCCCTCTTGGCCGCCCGTTCCAGCACATCCGGGTCTACGGTGCGGTAGAAGTCATCGGACAGCAGCTTCATCACTGTCGTCACACTGGGGATGATGAGCTCGTTCAGCCGGTAGGTGTGCGAAAACTCATCGAAGGTCAGCTCAGGGAACTGGGGAATATTGATACTATCCGTCATAACCGTCATACACCTCCGCAACTCCGGTCCTGGCACCGCACTTTTCCAAAAGCAAGTTCATCGCCGCGTCACTGGCGCAGTCGTCCATGTGGTAGTAGGAGCCGTCCAGCTCCATGTACTCATCCCCCGGAACAATGGATTCTCCGCAGTAGGCGCAGGTATACACCGTCGGCGGGTCCGGCGCATTAGGACACCTGCTGTCGCACGGGAAGCGCCCGCAGATCGCACACATCGACCATTCCTCCTCTCACGTTAATTTCCAGTCTCATGTAATAGTCGGTCAGCTCATTCTCATACAGCAACGGAAGATAACTGTCCGGCTTCCGGTTCAACGCACACTTGCGCTTCGTATGGGCCAGGACCTCTTCCGCGATGCGGTCCGGGATGCGGAATCCCAGGGTCCTTTCCGCAGCCGCTCTTGCGGCATCGACCTCTCCGGTCATCACTCTGCCCCGATGCGCCGGCGGAGCTCGCTCAGCAGATCGTCGGTGGACACTTCGCTCAGGTCCAGTTCAGTAGAGGCAAAGAGAGAAGAGGAAACGACCAAAGCCGGCCGGATGGCATACCCAGCGTTGGAGCAGACGTTGCTGCTCCAATTGCCACTGGTGTTGACGCCCAACGCGTACGCCGCGCCGTAGTGCTCCGGCCCACCCCAGCCGGTAGCCAACCAGGAAGCGGTATCCGGGTCCGGCATGAACTCAGCACACCGGCGGGCCTCATCCAGCGTCAAGGGGGCTGCTTTTACCTCCAGCTCGCCGTACCCCTTGTAGCCATCCAGCGTTGTCAAGCTGATCGTGCGGGTGCGGATGAGGTCGATGTCGCTTTCGCGCCCATCCCCAGCCATCTTCTCGGTCAGCCGGTACAGCCAGCCCTCCACCTGGCCCTTCAGGTCGCTCTCGGCGTAGTTATTGGTGTCACCGAACCGGCTCTCCCCCTGCCCCTCCAGGGCCAGGATAAACAGGTCGTGATTCTCCCCTTCACCATTGAACGGGCCACGGTCCTCCAGGACCACAAAGTCAATACCCGCGAGTTGAACGATGTCACCGGGCTTGTGAGAAATGCAGGTGTTTTTCATGGTTTCGTCTTCCTTTCTATCGTCTTCACGAACGGCTCTGTCCCAGTACCTTCTCTCCGATGAGCCGCAACTCCCCGGCGGCCTTGATGAGCTCGTCCAAGTATTCAAGTATCCTTGCGAGGTCCGCACGTTCGTCTTCGCTGATTACGCCATCGGCAGTTATGTCAATGAGTGTATCCTTCACATCTTGGACATCAGACTCACGGAGCTGCTTCAGGAGCTGCATCGCCGTCCTCTCGACAGATGATAGCTCAGCGGACGGCATCGGGAACCCTCTCCCGATAGGACACTCTTCAGCACAGTACCAAGCCTTCAGTTCCGGGGAGCCGTAGAGCTCCGCCATCAGAACAACCTTGTCTACCGGGATGACTTTTGTGATGCCCAGCTCGTAGTCTGCGAGGCTTGATACTGAAACTCCCAGCAGCTCAGCGGCACCTTCCCGGCTGTTCAGCCTGTCGTTGTATTTTGCGGCCTCTTTCCTACACCGAAAGCACGGATTTTCACCGGCTTTCATAGCGTCTCTCCCCATTTTCTCTACCTCCCTTCTGCGGTATAATTCCCTTGTCGGTTAGGATTGTGCATCTACTTACCGACACGGTAAGCTACCGTCAAAAAAAATAGCGTTCACCTGGTCCCCGGTGAGGTCGAGCTCTCTGGCGATGATGATTTTCTCTTCATCAGAGAACCCAACCTCCCCACGCTCCTTCTTCGCGTAGGAAACCACAGACTTACCGATTGCGGCGGCCATGTCTGCTTTGGATTTCTGCTTACGTTTTCTGGCAAATTCGAGCTCCAGTCGGTTCATTTGCTCACCTCCCTTCTGTATCTTCATTCTAACTTACCGACACGGTAATGTCAATAAGTATTTTATATTTTTGGTAAGTTTATTTTACTTTTTGGGAAAGATACTGTAAAATCGGTAAGCAAACCTTTTTAGGAGGCACATATCTATGTACGACAAAAACACTTTTGCCAATAGCCTCAAATCTTTGCTCGAAAAGCGCGGGATGACGCAGCGGGCCCTCGCGGAGAAGCTGGGAACCACTGAGGTCACTGTCTCCAGGTATACTTCTGGCAACAGGACTCCGAATGTCGAAACCACCGTAGCGATTGCTGAGATACTCGGCGTGTCCCTCGACCGACTCGTCGGTTACGAACCGCCTGCGGCCCCACGGCCCTCCCCCGATGTGAACATCCTGATTTCCTGCTACTCAAAATCATCTGCCGCAGATCGCAACGTCCTCTGGTCGCTCATGGACCGCTATATGACAACAGAGCAGCATATCGTCATTGAAACTATGCAGAAGGCCGAGCAAGCTGCCGCCATCTAAAAGGCCAGTGGTAGCAAGGTCATCACGGTTGACTTCAAAAACTGGCGTCCATGAGTGGCGGATTTTGAGCTAAAATCGTTCACATGAGAAGGCATGGCTTAAAAGGGCTTAGAATCGCTTGTAGAGGCATTTTCGCCGGGGTGGTATAAGTATATTCTGAACAAATCAACTCTGTTTTGCCATTTTTCCCCGTTCTAAAAAACTCTTAAATCACCCGAAAATCTGTCTTTTTCCGTTAAAAAAATTTCTTTTTATGGAATCTGCATAGTTTTGACACGTAAATTTGTGCAGAATATGAGGAGGCAATAGCTATGGGCAAGCAACGTACTGGTGATGAGCATATCGTGTTTGACGGTATGCCCATCGGCCACCTACTCAGCGACTACTGGGCCTGGAACTCTTCCGATCTACTCATAAACACCGAACGCGGCTCATTCAGCGAGTTCATCGTGTCTTCCGCCCTAGACCTGGACCTGTCTGGCACACGGGAAGATTGGGGGCCCTACGATGTCCTCTTCCCCTACCAGTGGGCTCAGGACGGGGTGGAACATGACGCCGTTCACATCGAGGTCAAGAGTGCAGCCTATCTTCAGTCTTGGGAGCAAAGCAAGCTCTCCAACATCATCTTCAGCATCCGGCCGGCACGGGCCTGGGACCCGGAAACTGGCTACCGCGGTGAGGTCAAGCGGCAATCGGATGTCTACGTCTTCTGCCACTATACGCAGAAGGACCGCAACAGGGCCGACCCGCTGGTGCTGGATGACTGGGACTTTTACGTCATTTCCACCAAAAAACTGGATGAGGTATGTGGTGCTCAGAAGACTATCTCTCTCACTTCTTTGCAACTTTTAGGCCCTATTCGGGCCGATTATTCGGGAATCAAAGAGGCAATTATACATTGTATTCATGGTTATGAATGTACCCCCCCCCCCGGGGGGGCATATTGCATAATTTTTGTATATCCGTTTTGTGCATAATAACTAAGCAGCCCCGTCTAAACGGAGCTGCTTTCCCTGCTATCCTTATCTTCATTTTTGGACCATATACGGGTGATTGATATGTCTACTCAACCAAAAACGCCGCAATTCGGCTCTGCCTATATCCGCGTTTCTACCGATGACCAGATTGAGCTCTCCCCAGAAAGTCAGTTGGAGGAAATCAGAAAGTATGCACAGCGCGAAGGCATCCTGCTACTCGATGACCAGATTTACATTGACGCCGGCATCTCCGGCAAGAAAGCGGAGCGGCGGCCGGAGTTCATGCGGATGATTGCTACCGCCAAGTCTCCAGACTGCCCCTTCTCCGTCATCCTTCTCTGGAAATACTCCCGCTTTGCCCGGAACCAGGAGGAGAGCATCTTTTACAAATCCATTCTGCGCTCCAAATGTAATATCGACGTGGTGAGCGTCACCGAGCCGCTGATTGCTGGCCCCTTCGGCTCCCTCATAGAGCGGATCATCGAGTGGATGGACGAATTTTACTCCATCCGGCTAAGCCAAGAGGTCAAGCGCAGCATGAAAATCAACGCAGAGCGCGGGCGGCTCCAGGCCACCCCTTCCTTCGGCTACCATGTCAAAGACGGCATACTCGTCCCTGATGAGGAAGAGGCTGCGTATATCCGCCGTATCTTTGACAGCTTCCTGGCCGGCAAGGGAATCTATGTCATCGCCAGGGAGTTAAACGCCATGGGTGTCCGTACTCACCGGGGCAATCCCTTTGAGAACCGGACCGTGGAGTACATCCTTCGCAATCCTGTCTACATCGGGAAGCTCCGCTGGAATCCAGAGGGGCGGACCCGGCGAGACTTCTTCAACGAGAACATCATCGTGGCCGATGGCGGCCATGAGCCCCTGGTCAGCGTCGAGACCTGGGAGGCGGCTCAGCGTCAACTGGACGCGGTGAAGGCTCAGTGGGGCTACAAGGCCCGCCCCACCTTCGAGCTGAAGGGCTGGACCTCTGGCATCGTGCGCTGTGCCGCCTGTGGGGCCACGCTGATCTTCGCCCAGCCTCATTACTACAAGTGCAACAACTACGCCCGCGGCCGATGCAGGCACTCTCAGCACGTCCGGGCCGATGCCCTAGAAGAAGCTATTATCGCCCGTTTGACGAAGGACGCTACTAGCACCTCTCCCCTCGCCTACAACATCACCTACACCAACGCCAGCGGAGGGCATGAGCTGGCCCGCCTGGAAGCGACCGTGAAGCAGCTCCGGGTGAAGCGTGGAAGGCTTCAGGAGGCGTACCTGGCCGGCGTCCTGAACCTGGAAGACTTCTCCGTTGCGAAGACCGACATCGAAGGCTCCATCTCCAAGGCAGAGGCTGAACTGGATGAGCTCCGGGCCAGGTCCGACACGGACATTGTGGAGAACCAGCTCCAGACCGCTATCGCCCAGGCACTGGCTACGCTCCAGTCTCAGGATGCCTCTCTGGAGGAAAAGAACAACGCGGCGCGGTCCGTCATCGAGAACTGCATCTATGACAAGGAAAACTCCCTACTTACCATCACCTACCGGGTCTTGATTTAGGCTCATTTTCATCGTCTATTGATGTATGGGGGGCCCGACGGCGAGCTTGGCGCTTCTCTGCGCTACCTGTCCCAGCGCTATGCGATGCCATATTCTGAATTGAAAGGGCTGCTCACCGATATTGGTACTGAGGGGTCGTTTTGACACACCGACCTCAAGCCGTTGCAATCACTGGGTTTTTTGGGGGTGGGGTCAGGTGTCGAAAGGGGGGATACATCGTATTCTCCATTGCACACCTCTTTTTCTTCCATATTTTGGCCTGTCAGACAGTGGTTTGCGTCCCGCAAACTCTCCAGTACAAAGACCCATTTCTGGGGCAGAAGATTGAGGTAGACCTCCACCTTTTTGTCCTTGTAGACCACCATGTGATCCAGCAAATTTTTATAGAATATTTCGCTCTCCGTATTGCCGCCTACGATAGCCGCTATTTTCTTCTTCACGTCTTTTTGTAAGGTTTCTGGCTTGTATGAAATGCCAGCCTTAGAACGCGCCGCCTCTAATCTGCTCCGCAAATCCCCCAGATCCTTGTCGTATCGTTCATTTACAAGTTTCATCTCATCTTTGGTAATCTGCTGGGAAATAAACGCGTCCAGCACATCCGCTTTCTTTTTGGTGAGCTGTTCGATCTGGTATTCCAGCGCCTCCGGACGGTCGGTTCCCTGCCCCGCCCCTGCTTGAATTGCCTCCATTGCAATATCGGTGACATTTTGGATGATTCCGTTCACGTCCATTTGCAGCGATGCCAGGGACTGCTTCAAAATGTCCATGGCCAGCTCATCTCGGAGCATCTTCCCGATATCGCAGCCCACCTCATTTCCCTGGATGTCCTCGTGGCGGTTCCCCTCCGTGGTGGCGGTGAAGCAACCCCAGCGTCTATAGCTGGTGCCATCCTTTCGGTTCTTCTTCCGGGAAACGAAGCTGGCCCCGCACTCCCCGCACTTGATCTTGCCGCTGAACACATAGCGGTTGGAGTGTCCGCCGCCGTAGTCCCCTTTGCGGTCTCGCTTTTTCAGTTCAGACTGAACGATATCCCACAGTTCCCGGCTGATGATTGGTTCATGGTGGTTGCGGATGACCACCATCTCCTCCTCCCCATGGTTGTACTTTTTGGTGTGGCTGAGATAGTCCGGGGTGATGGTCTTTTTCTGCACCAGATCGCCCACGTACTTCTCGTTTTTCAGCACTTTGATGATGTAGGTGTTCGACCATTTGGTGTTCCCGCTCAAAGTTTTGTACCCAGCTTCCCTCAGCTCCCGGGCAATGACGGAGGTGCCCTTTTTTTCCACGCCATATTTGTAGAAAATCTGCCGGATGATCTTAGCCCCCTCTGGGTTGATGGTCATCTTCCCGTCCTTCACGTCGTAGCCCAGCAGCGACCTGCCGAACACTACCCCTTGCTCCATCCGCCGGGTCTGACCCCACTTTACCCGGCTGGAGGTCTTACGGCTCTCCTCCTGGGCCATGGAGCCCATGATGGACAGCCGCAGCTCCGCGTCTGGCTCCAGGGAGTTGATGCCGTCGTTCATGAACACCACCCCCACCCCGAGGGCCTTCAGCTCCCGAGTGTAGGAGATGGTGTCTAGGATGTTTCGGGAAAACCGGCTCACCTCTTTGGTGAGGATGAGCTGGAACTTTCCCATGTGGGCGTCGGCGATCATGCGGTTGAACGCCGCTCGCTTCTTCGTGGAGGTGCCGGTGATGCCCTCGTCGGCATAGACCTGATACAGCTCCCAGTCGGGCTGGCGGTCAATGTACTCTTTGAAGTAGCGCTGCTGGCTCTCGAAGGAATTGGCCTGGTCGTCCCGGTCGGTGGACACCCGGCAGTAGGATGCTACTTTCATCATGGCTTCTCTCCCCTTTCTTCCGTGCAACTTTGTTTTCTGATGTGCGTTCGAAGCTGGTTTTCCAGTTTCCCTTCCGCGTATCGGTACTGCGCCTCATCCAGCGCTCCGCTGTCCTTCAGCGACAGCAGGATGGCCCTCTGGTACTCAAACAGGAACTGGCTGTCCATCTCTTTGGTGATCTTGCGGTCGTGTTCAATCCCGACCAGACGCGCCCGTTCCTCCATCCCGCGTGCCCCCTTTGATCCAAGGGTATGCACCGGACAGGCCTACTTTGATATTTGATTTGCTCCTTTCTTATCTGGCGTTTATCTGAGTGTTTGTCTGAAATTTGCGAATGCTCATTTTGATCCTCCTATCTGGGAGGCCGGCGCGGTACCGACAATATACCGCACCTGCCTCCACAAGTCTATCAATTTTTTACATCGTCTGTTCCCAGTGCTGGTCGCCGCTGAATTTCTGACCCATGGCCAGCTTTTTGATTGCTTCACGGCGGCGCTGATTGCTGTCTGTCCAGACGGGCGGCACGGGGAGCTGCCACTCATCGTCGCGCTCCAGGTCGGCCAGCACCTGAAACCAACCTGTGGCCAACTCACCCAGCCAGCCCTCGTCCGGCTCCGGCGTTTGGGGACAGAAGTTTGTGGCCTGTCGGTAGACGAACAGCATCTCCAGATTCTCTTTGAGGAAGGTTTCATCGTGAAGGCTGCTGTCCCGGCACTTGCGCCCATTGGGACAGGTGAAGGTGATGTGCTTCCGGCTATCTGACCAGGAAACCTCGTAACCTTCCACCTCCATGTTTTCGATGAAGCTCTCGCGGCTGGTGGCATACTCCAGCGCCTCGTTGATGGCCTGAATCAAATCCAGCTTCCAACTGTCGCCGCGCAGGCCGGCCTGGTACTCACCGGGCTTCATGCGCTTCTTTTTCTTCTGGGAATCGCACTCACCCAGCACACTCAGCCCATGGGCCAAACAGATTTCATCGTTCACCTTTCGGTGTGTTAGCAGGTCACTGTAGCTCTGGTGGAGCTTGTGACCGTCCGCACAGCTAACACTGTTCACCACGAAGTGGTTGTGCAGATGGCCGGTGTCAACGTGGGTGGCAACCACAACCTCGAAGTCTGGAAACTGCCTCTGCGCAAATTCCAAACCGATGGCGTTGACCTCCTGGGGTGTGATATCGTCATCCGCAGAGAAGGACTGGACGAAGTGGTAGAACTGCGTCCCTCCTGGTTTGCGGAAATGTTCCTTGGTCATCTGCATCTCAGCGAGCGCGGATTGTGGAACGCAGTTGTGACCTGTGACCAGTCTCGCATTGCCCCAGCGCGTTTTCTTTTCCTGCTCCACGTAGTCGATCACGCCGCGCATCGAACTGGCGGTCTGCTTTTTGCACTGGATCGCGGTGAAGGTCGCCATCAACGCACCTCCCGGATCAATGCACCCAGCACATCACACAGCCGGGTGTACTCTCCAATCAAATCATCCCCGCGCAGGACGGTGATCCGTCCCATGTTGGCCAACGTGGTGAGCCGGTTAAGGTTGCGGCCTTGGGCCTTTAGCTCAGAGAGCAGGTTGTCCAGTCCATCTATCCGAACAATTTCCTGTCCCAGTCCGCAGATGATCAGGTAGTTGGTGAGGGTCATGTTTGCATCACGCGCTCGCGCCTGGAGCTGGTGCTTGACCTCCGGCGTCATCCGGGCGGTGATGATTTCGGTTTTCCTTTTCTGCATTGAACTCCTTTCTCTCCCCCTTCAGGGGGCAGCAGGGGGTGCCGGGGCATAGCCCCGGCGAATGCGGACGGCGTATAGCCGGACGCGATGCTTGCCCTACCCTAAAGGGTAGGCATCCGCCCCAACGGGGCGTTTCTGCGTTACCCTAAACTGGGCGCTCCCCACAGACGGTCCCCCTACCCTAAAGGGTAGGCATCCGCCCCAACGGGGCGTTTCTGCGTTACCCTAAACTGGGCGCTCCCCACAGACGGTCCATGGGGGCCGCACACCGCGCCCGGCTCACAGTGCGAGTAATAATTCCCGCCCTGCACCGCAAGAGCGGACACAGGGCTGCACACGGGCTGGCACGAGGGTCATATGACGAGAGGGTCGACAGGGACAATGTTTCCGACCCCAGTAGTATCGGCACTATCGGCACGGTGGAGCTCGATCAGCCGCTTCCCGTTGCTTCTGCGCACCACCGCCGTGATACCGATTTCGCTTAGGGCCACAACACTTTGCAGGATCTTGCGGGACACATTTTTCGGTGTAACACCCTCTGTTCCATCAGGGTCGATGCGCTGTGCCAGCTCAGTGGGAGTGCCGATAAATTCAGAACAGCTGCACAGCAATTCAGAGATGAGAAAAATAATGCGGTCGCCCAGCAGCTCCGGGCATTGGTAACTGTCCGTTGTCACTTCCCAGACGTTGTCGGCATTGCGGCGCAGCTCCAGCTCACGGTACTCGATGTCCCGACCGATGCAGGAGAGACGCGCCCTGCCGCTCCCCCGCTGTTCCTCCACCAACGTGAAGCTGGCGTCCACCGCGCCGCTGATGGCCGTGGTACCAGAGATGCGGTTGAACACATCGTCCGCCTTTTCCTTGCGCAGATGGTGGATGAGCAGGATGGCGATACCGTGGGCGTCGGCCAGCCTTTTCAGCACAGACAGGTCGCGGTAATCATTGGCGTAGGTGTTGTCGTAGGTCGTACCGCGAATCATCTGGAGCGTGTCGATGATGACCAGCGATGTGTCTGGGTGCTCCGCCAAGAATTGCCGGAGCTGTTCCTCAAATCCGTCGCCCAGAATGCGGCTCTCGGTGCAGAAGTGGACGTTGGGCGGAGCATCCTCTGTCACATCGAACAGCCGGTTTTGGATGCGCAGCTGGGAGTCCTCCAGACAGAGGTACAGTGTGGTGCCCTGCTTCACCTGCAGGCCCCAGACGGACTCCCCTTTGGCTACCGTGACGGCCAGCCACAGCGCCAGCCAGGACTTGCCCACCTTGGGCGACCCAGCCAGGATGTGCAGGCCCTGAGAGATGAGCGCATCCACCACAAAGTTCAGCGGTTGGAGTGGTTTGCTCATCAGTGTTTCGCCGTCGATAGTCTCTAATCTTTTCATTTGGGTTCCTCCTCCTTTTTAGGGGTTGACAGCCCCAGTATTCCCATGATAGACTAACCGTATAATCAAGTTAGACTTTTTGGGCTGTTGTATCGTAACACAGAAGTGTTCCCATGTCAAGACTTATTTTATAAAAAATTTACAGTGTGTCTATATCGGAGGGCGTTGTCTATGTGGAGCTACAGAATGTACTTCGCGGATAGTCAAGAGCATTTTGAATATGATCCCTGGGGTGCCCTGGGATCTGCCGCTACGCAGAGATCATATCCTTATCTGGAAAGTCTGCTGAGCTTTTTGGAGCTGGACTGCGCGCAGATTGAGCACCAGCTTCACGAAATCCTGACGCGCTGGGAGTGCTTCTTCTCCACCGGGGAGGCCACGTGCGCCGACGATGCAATGCAGAAGATGGGAGAGTTGGCGGTGCAGCACATCTATTTCCGTCTCCCCTACCTGCAATGGTTCGCGCACAAGACAGATGGAACCTTGGCTCCTGAAATGAAAACGGAGTTGCTCCAGCTTTTGGAGCAACTCCCAATGTACCAACGACAGGCACAGACTTTTTTGACGGAGGTTCTGGACATCGACCAAACTGGACGGGAGACGCAGCGCAGTATGCGCAGCCGGTATCTGTTCGACGGCCCCCGCGATCCCGCACTATTCTGCTTCCAGACGATCCCGGTCAGTTTTGGCCCTGTGGGTGAGGAACTCTGCGGCCAGATTCTCCAGCCGGACGCAATCCGCGACCTGATCGATTTTTCCCTGCGGGAATGTGTCACCAGCGGAATCCCAGTTCGCCGGTGCCGGAATTGCGGCAGGTATTTCCCCCTGACCGGGCGGGTGACAGCGGAGTACTGTGAACGGCCCAATGCGGATCGAAAGCCCTGCCGGAACACCGGGGCTGTTCAAAAATGGACCGAGAACCGCAAGGACGACACCGTGTTCAAAGAGTACCGCCGGGAGTACAAACGGCATTTCGCCTGGATCAGAGCAGGCAAATTGTCCACTGAGGACTTTGCCGCTTGGAGCAAGCGGGCCCAGGCAAAGAAAAAGGACTGCGACGACGGAAAACTCTCACTGGACGAGTTCAAGGAATGGCTAAAAAATTCGTGAGGGGCAGGGAATCCATGTTAGAAAACCCGTCCAGACTGACTGCCTGGACGGGTTTCATCATATGAGTTCAATTCAGAGGACAGCTTCCACGCCAACTCGAAGCCACAGATGAAGCTGTCGATGGACCTCTCCTCAGCGATGTGATCTTTTGCATCGATGATACGCAGAATCAGTTTTCGCTCAGGCTTGTTCAGCCGTTGGATAAGCTGGCGGTGCGCATCCTCAATCTCCTGGCTGGCTCCGGACGCAGTCAGCGGCGTATAAAACCGGTCATAGAGATTTTTCAGTGTTTCGTTCATGTGTCCTACCTCCTGTCAGCAAGACACAATAGCACAGCCTGTGGGAAATAGCTACATATTTTTTGCACCTAACGCATTTGAATTGATCCTGTCGATCACCGCTCGGATGCCCAGCCACACGGACAGGTCGGTGAACACCTCCACCACACTGCCTTGGTCTGTGAACGGCGGCTCCTGAAGGACGGACAAATCCTTCATCATCCCGTTTTGGACAATATACTCCACGATCTGGTTCACGAAATAAATCTGCCTGCTGTCCAAATTGGCATCGTTGAGGTAATCCGCAAAAGCCGTCTTTGCCGCGTTCATGTCCAGCCCCACGATCTCCCGGACAAACTCGCCCAGCGGCTTCTGGCCGCACTCCTCCTCATACTCCTGACGGGTACCCACCTCGCTCCAGAGGATGCGCTCTAATGCGTCCACATCCCCGGCTGTCAATGGAACATTACCTCTCAGCTTTGCGATCACCGCTTCGTCCTGATGCTGGCGCACATAGAACTCCGCTTTGGTTTTGTAGTTCTTCAAATCGTCGTTCTCTAACTCTGCTTCCTTCCAAACCATGGACAGGATTTCATCGTCCAAGTCGGTGTCATATCGTGTCCATCTTTTAGGGATGTATTTGATCAAATCCCGCAGGCACTCCCGGATATTCTCAAATTCGCTGATCCCCGCAGATTCTAAATAATCTGTATGCAGGATTTTTTTAATCAGTTCAGACTGGGCTTGGATTTCTGGGATGTTGGCCACTCCAGCAATCCCGCTGACCTTGTTCAGCAAATCCTTTTTGGCCCGGGAGTAAGGCTGTCCTGCCAGAACCGCCAGCTCAATACCGTACAGCAGCGCATCAAACCGCAGTGCCCTGGCATCGTCTTCATCGGGAAGGATGAGCGGGACCAGCTCCTCCTCCATGTTCAGCGTGTCCTCATAGCTGAGTGCGGCATAGCTTTCCAGGGCAGAGAACCGTTCCACGTACTTCAGATGCTGGCGCACAGCGAAGTTTTCCCGGTTGAGCTCCCGCACCTTGCGCACCATATCGGCCACCAGCTCCTGACGGAACGCCGTCAACTCCGGCGTCTGATAAGCCAGATCTTGGAGCTTGAGCGCCATCTGAGACTTCAGCTTAAACAACGCCCCTTGGAGCGCCGTCTGGCTGGCGGCTGGCTTGCCCTTGCTCATGCGGAAAAACTCAAAATTTCCACAAAAGTCGAAAATGTAGAATTTTGTTTTATCCGCCCCGTCCAGCAGTCCGGGGCACAGCCGGGTGCCCCGCCCGATCATCTGCCAGAACTTGGCCTTGCTCATCACCTTTTTGAAAAAGACCAGGTTCAGCACCTCCGGCACGTCGATGCCGGTGTCCAGCATATCCACAGAGATGACGATCCGGGGCAGCTTTTTCGCCTCAGAGAACTCGTCGATGGCGCTTTGGGCATAGTTGGTATAGTTGTCGATGACCTTGGCATAACCCGGCAATTCTGGATAGGACTTCCCGAACACCTCTAAAATCTTCTCCGCGTGGGCGTGGTTCTTGGCAAAAATGATCGTCTTGCCCAGCTTGGTGCCATAGTCGATTTTCAGCCCGTTGGTCATGAGTATATGGAGCACCTCCCGAATGGTGTCCTCATTGAATACCCATTCGTTCAGCGCAGAGGAGGAAATATTGTCTGGCGCCTCGCCGTCCCGTCCAAAGGTGTCCTCATAGGCCGCCTTGTCCTCCTCGGACAGATCGTCATAGACGATGCCCTGCTCCAGAAATTTGAGCTTTGTCTCCACCGACAAAAAGTCCACCAAAAAGCCGTCCGTCACCGCCTGGGCCAGCTCGTAGCCATAGGTGGGCACGCCGCTCTCCAACTCAAACACCTCATAAGTATTCTTGTCGATTTCGTCCTTGGGGGTGGCGGTGAGCCCCACCAGCGGCGCGTCAAGGTAGGTGAAAATATCCCGGTATTTGTTATAAATGGAGCGGTGGGCCTCGTCGCAGATCACCAGGTCGAAGTGCCCACAGGTAAACAGCTTGCCTATCTCGTCCCGGACCCCGTCGATACAGTTCATCATAGTTTGGTAGGTGGAAAACACACAGTGGGCGGCATAGTTGTCCTTTTCCTCGCACAAATTGGTCACCGACAGGTCGGGCAGCAGGTTGACAAAGCTGCGCTTGGCTTGGGTGACCAGGGAGTTGCGGTCGGCCAGGAACAGGATGTTCTTCACCCAGCCGTGGCGAAGCAGCACGTCGCACAGGGCGATGACCGTCCGGGTTTTGCCGGAGCCGGTGGCCATGACCAGCAGGGCCTTACGGCAGTTTTTGCGGTCGAAGCTGTCACACACCGCTTTAACGGCGCCCTCTTGGTAGTACCGCCCTGCGATGCTTTTGTTTACCGTCACGTTCTTCAGGCTTGTCCGCATGGACTGCAAATTGAACCACTTTTCCAAGACCCGCTTAGAGTAGACCATGGCTACCTTCCGCTCCGGGTAACGCCCGTCGTCAATGCGGGTGTCAAAGCCGTTGGTGAGGAACACCACCGGGCGGCGGCCATACTTTTTTTCAAGAATATCGGCGTACAGCTTGGCCTGCTGGCGGCCCTTGGACACGTCCGCGCAGGTGCGTTTGGCCTCAATCACCGCCAAGGGCTTCCCGTTGTCGCCGTAGAGCACATAATACGCGTAGCCCACCCCGGACTTGTTGGGCATACCGGACAGCTCCACCTCGTTGAGCCAGTCCTTCCCCTCGGTCCAGCCCGCATCCAGCAGCATGGCGTCGATGTAGATTTTCCGGGTTTGGTACTCGGTGAGCTCCAACGGCTTGGGCACATAGGTGGGCTGCTGCTCCTCCCGGCGGGCGGTGAGCTGGGCGCGCAGGGCGCGGTTCTCCTCCATCAGCCTCTCCAGCTCCACCGTTACCTCCGGCACAGGGACAGGGGCGGGCTCCGGCTTGGCGTCCAGCAGGGACGGGTCAAACTTCCCCTCGGTGTAGTCCTTGGCGTAGAAATAGGCCGTCTGGTCCAGGAATATGTAGAGGTTTTCCAGGCATACCGCCGCCTGCTCCCGGGTGAGCTTTTTGCCTGCGTGGGCGGCCTGGTTGCCCAGCACCCTGACTAATTTCATCCGCTTCCAGACGTCCTCCCCCACGATGCCCCGGAAGTCCCCGCTGTCCATGAGCGCCGCCAGCCGGTTGTCAACGGGCAGGGTGAGGCTGCCGTCCACGGAGTACATCCATTTGACGGCGGATTCCATGGCCCGGCGGCAGGACAGGATGCAGGCGGCGGGGTCGATCTGGTAGATTTTTTCCGCCGCAACCGCCGCTTGGGCGAAGGGAGTGAATTGAGGGTCGGTTAGGAGAAAGGAGAAGTTGGACATAGTGACACCTTCTACTTGATCATTTAGTGGCAAAGTAGGTAATAATAACTGCAACTGCCGCAGTTAATAAATACCAAATCCAATTTGCAATCAAGTTTTGTACGATTGCCCTGAGGTTTTGTTTCCATTTGGGTTCGGCGTTAGTCGGCGATTTAATATCCATAGCCACGCTGGAGTTGGCGGCAACTGTATTATTATCCCCATTTATTATAACATCATTGCTTTGATTTCCAATATATGTTACAGAAATTGGATCATTTTCCTCTGTCTCATTTAAAACGGTATTTTTTAGAAGGCTAACAATTTTTTCCAACAAGTTTTTTGTATCTGTTGAAATATAGACGTTGGAACTGTAGTTAACTGATATGTAACATAACGATATATCACCTGACTTAACGCTGAAAGCCATGCTAATAAGGGCATAGTCATCCTGCCCATATGCATACTCTATAAATTCTTCTATATTTTCACAACTACAACTTATTTCAGATGTTTGAAAATGAAATTTTGCTTCAACCTTTAAATTTTTGAATCCTCCTTTATCCAGAGATTTCATAACCCAATCATAGGTATTCTTTGTTTCCTGATAAGTCTTAATTCCGTATTTTCCTTCTATCTCCTGACTAAAAGAAGCCACTGCTTTCACCTCACCCAAAATATTCCTGCATCAACGATTTTTTCAGTACTTCCAGTTTATCCAAACTCTGTTGGATTGTCAACTTTTGTCTATGAGTTTGCTCAACAAATATAGAAAATTCTTTCTGAGCCTCAAATTCTACCTTTTTTACGCGATTCCCTAGCAGCCCCGGTTTTGAAATGTTTTTCATGCTTCCACTTGTGCCAGACGCTATTTTGCGTATCTCATCTTTAGAAGAATTCTGTATCAGTAATTGCCAAACAAAAACAGGGCATGTATTTTTGTTTATTTCCGCTCTCCACAGTCTATCTGGAAGGTATGTGTTCTGAGGGGCCTCCCATACATATGCGGTCGCACCAACCAATTCCAAGGTGTTCATACGGCTAATGATTATATCGCCAGTTTTTAATAAATGATCTGCCTGTGGGATATAATCTGTCGGCAAGTTTTTGATTTGTGTAGGGTCGAATTCATCATCGGTCGCTGCACCAGTTTTTAATACTTTATTGGTATATTCCTTTTCCCCTGCCAGGCTTTTCCCTGCCGATAAGGCTGAAATATAATATGAAAGAGGCACTGTCTCCGTAATATTCCCAAACATCTCCACAAACCGCGCCTTGACCAGTTCGTCCAGCTTGGCAAGCTGCTGCTTACGGAGGGAAATCAAGCTGTACAGCCTGTTCAAAATAGCAGCAATATGTTGTTGTTCTTTTAATGGCTGCTCCGGGATAACCATCTCGCGCATATCCGCTTGGGTCAATTTCTGCCGTGTTGCTCCGTTCACAAGGTTTGACACATCATAAAACATGAGCGAATAGCAAACATAATCAATATCATAGCCTGCTTTTGGCTTTAAAACGTGTGCATGATTATTGACCCAGCATTTCCCGGACACACGGTACGCAATCGGTTTGTCTTTTGAGCCAAAATTCCCACCATCTTCAGCCAATAAAATCAATTCATCATCAAATATGTAATCCGCCACATAGTCTTGAACTCCGTTTGCACCATAGTATGGATATGGCCCCGGAACACGTTCTGATGCTGTGATAGGAATTCGTTTACTGTCAAGAATTTCACATATTTCCCCCAATTTCGCCATCACACCATTCCCTCCAACTCCTCCAAGCCTTTGCTGATTTCCGCCTCCAACTCCCTCAGCTCCGCAAAAATCTCGCTGGTGGGCGGATACTCCACCGGCACATACTCCGTCTTTTTATACTTGTTGATGGACAGGTCGTACCCGTTTTCCACGATCTCCTCCCGGGGCACCAGGAAGGACTGCTCGGTCCGCGCCCTCCCCTGTTCCTCCGCCAAGTTGTGGAACCGGGCCACAATGTCCGGGATATCGTTGTCCGGCACCGGGGAACGCTTGTCGTCCAGGCTGAACCCGTCGGCGCGCATATCGTAGAACCACACCTTGTCCGTGCCACCGTGGCCGGTCTTGGTGAACACCAGCACCCCGGTGGACACCCCGGCGTAGGGCTTGAATACCCCGGAGGGCATGGAGATCACCGCCTCCAGCCGGTTGTTGTCCACCAGCTCCCGCCGGATGTCCCTGTGGGCCTTGGACGAGCCGAACAGCACGCCGTCCGGCACGATGACAGCGCCGCGCCCACCCACCTTGAGCATCCGCAGGAACAGCGCCAGGAATAAAAGCTCCGTCTTTTTCGTCTTGCACAGCTTCAGCAGGTCGGCGGACACGATATCCGCGTCCAGACTGCCCTTGAAGGGCGGATTTGCCAGGATGAGGGTGTACTTCTCCCGGTCCGGGTTCTGGTCGGACAGGCTGTCCCGGTATTCAATGAAGGGGTTTTCCACCCCATGGGTCATCATGTTCATGGCCCCAATGCGCAGCATGGTGCGGTCCATGTCGAAACCGTGGAACATATGGTTCATGTAGTGCGCCTTTTTCCGTCGGTCGAAAAAGATCTCCTGCTTGTGGTGCTCCTTGAGGTACTCCCCCGCCGCCACCAAAAAGCCTGACGTGCCGCAGGCCGGGTCGCAGATCACCTCGTCCGGGCCTGGGGCCATCAGCTCCACCATCATTTTGATGATGTGCCGGGGGTACGGAACTGTCCGTTCACTCCGGCGGTGGCGATCTTGGACAGCAGGAACTCGTACACGTCGCCCCGGACGTCGCCGTCCCGCACCTGGGCCATCTGCTCATAGATGCCGTCCAGCGCCGTGACTACCTTGTCCAGCATCAGCGGCGTGGGGATCTTAAAAATGGCGTCATCCATGTACTTGGCGTAGGCGCTGGCCTTGTCCCCGTGGAGGTTTTTGATGAACGGGAACACCTGCTCCTGCATGACGGCATACATTTTCTCAGCCGGGAAGTCGTGGAACACCGACCACTTGAGCTGGTTTCCGGGGACGGTGCGCTCACCGATGCGAACTTCCTCCGTGAAAATGCTCTGGTGGGCCAACCCCAGCATGGCGGCCTCACGGGCCCGGAGGTTGTCCGTTTCGTCCAGGTCATGGATGAACATAAGGTAGGTCATCTGCTCCACCACATCCAGGGGGTTGGTGATGCCGCCCGTCCAGAAAATCTCCCAGAGGCTGTTGCAATGTCATTAAATTAAGGATTTCCCGCGCCCAAAAAAGCGCCCACCACCTTTTGAAAATGTAAAAGGTGGTGGGCGCTTTTTCATGGCCCATATGCTGTTAAAACATCGGAAGTTACTCGGATTTACTTCCCCATAGCCCGGTGCAGGAAGGTGACAATCTGCCCACGGGTACAGGTAGCGGCGGGGGAGAAGTTATTGCCGCCTGTTCCGCTGGTAATTTTGTTCTCTACCGCCCACGCCACAGCTTGCGCGTAGTCGGCGCTGGCGGGAACATCGGTAAAATCAGCCTTATCAGCGGGCATGGGGCTTCCCGCCGCTTTCCACATGTATTCCATCGTCATGGCGCGGGTGCAGTCTGTATTCGCTCCGAAGGTGGAACCGGACACCAAACCCTTTTCAGCGGCCCACAGAGCTGCCTTATAGAAATAATCGGTAGTCTTAGAAGCTGTACCAATAGGCTAAAACCGCTTGAGTAAAGTGCTGAAAGCAGCAATGGTGCAAACAGCTTGTGCAGAACGGACAGACACTTCATAGTCTTTGGAAAGACGGCGGGAATTGTTGAT
>CAJUKT010000120.1 GCA_910587255.1 uncultured Oscillospiraceae bacterium | reverse complement strand
TGTCCCGCGGCGTCCCCGCCGAAGCTTGTCTGCCTTGGGACGATCCTGTACAAGCACTCTGCAAATAACCGGCTGCCGCTAAAAACTACGGCTGCCGGTTATTTTGTGGCCTGTGTGAGTTCAGCTCTATTTGACGCTTACAGATGCCAACGGGCCATTTTGAGCGTCTGGCGGGATTTGAACCCGCACAGTAGGAATATTCAAAAGGGGCGCTAAATTTTTGACCTTGGGAAATCCTCAGTCAAGCAGAAACTTTTTATAGGCATTTCCCCGATTACAAGTATAGCGCCCTTTTTAGAGTTGGAAAAGGGCGCTACCCAGAGTACAGAACCATCAGCTCATTTCCCTTACGTTAGGGTTCCACATAGTTGATGCGGGAGAGCGCCGCGTTCGCAACGCGGAGGTCGAGGGTTCGATCCCCTTCGAGTCCACCAAAAGCCTTGAAGTCATGCGATTTTAAGGCTTTTCTTGTGTTTTAAGAGCAACGACAACAGAACGTGTGGGTACAAATCCTGCCGCCTACGGCATCAACCGTTTCCGAGATTTTTAACCCCTCACGTTTTTTGAGCTCAACGATGCAAGATACTGCAATACAATTCCATAGTCGGTATTCCAGCGAGGCCGTGATTTTTCGTTTGTGAAAGATCACGGCCTTTTTTTATTTTCAAGAAAGGAAAGGTCCAAACATGAAAACCACCCACACCAAAGACATCAGGGTCATGAGCAAGACAGCGCTCCCCAGCTTTCGGGTGCGCCAGGAGTTAGGGGGGCTGCTCCTATGAAATATCAAGCGGTTCTCGGCAGCAAAGCCCTCCCGGGGGTTGGGCAGATCACCGTCCCCTTCCCCATCCCGGACAGCAAGTACGACCACATCATCGGTATGCTGGAGAATATGAGTATCGGCTCCCCCACTGTGCAGGACTGCTGGGTGCTGGAGCTGGACAGCCCCTACCCCATCCTCAACCGGCTGACCACCCAGAGCGTCAACGTGGATGAGCTGGATTATCTGGCCAAGCGGCTGGACAGCTTCTCTGAGGGCGAGAATATCAAATTTGAAGCCATGGCCAGCAAGTTGAACCTGTCCAGCATCAGGGATTTCATCAACCTGACGTTTTGCTGCCAGCGAGCCACCGTGATCACCGATTTCTCCGATTTGGAGCGGATCGGCAAAGTCCACGCCCTGACCGTCAGCGGTGAGTCCATGCCGGTGGAGGCGTTTGAAAGGTTGGATTACCGTGCGGTGGCCCTCGACCTGATCCAGCGAGCCCCCGGGATGGTCACCCCTTACGGCGTGGTGTACAGCAACGGCATGAAACTGGAACAGGTCTACGATGGGCAGCACTTTCCCGCCTATCTCCACCAAACGCCCCAACTGATGATCGAACTCAAGTCCGGGTCGGAAGGTGAAACTACCGGGTATCTCTATCTGCCCTGCCCGGAAAAACAGGTTGAGCGGACGCTGGCGCGGGCAGGATGCGGCCAAGAGGGTTTCCGGATGGAGATCACCATGGATGATCTGCCCCCGCAGGTATCCGCTGTGGTCAGCCTCACCAGCGACGGCCTTGACGAGCTCAACGACCTGTGCCGTGCCATTGAGCCGCTGGACGCGGAACAGCGGGAAAAGCTGGGGGCGGTGGTGCTGCTGGCCCGGCCCAACTATGCCAGCGAGGTGCGCCAGTTGGCGGAGAACCTGGATCAGTTTGACTTCATGCCCAGGCCATTCAATGCGGAAGCGGACTGCGCGATGACCGACCTGGGCTACGTGGCCTACCACGGCAGCCTGACGCTGGAGGAACTGATGCAGGAGGATCCGGCGGAACAGTACCGGCAGGAGATGGGAGGGCTGACATAATGGTGCTTTACGTTGCAAAGAGTTCGTTCAGTCAGGATGTGGCACACATCAGCTTCCCCGCAGAAGCGGCTGAGGTCAGAAACGAGGTGATCGCCGTGGAGGACTTCGGCGGCTGGGCTCCCGCGTATGTCATAGGCGGCGATGGCGCCGCACAGATCCTCACGGGCCGCATCGAGCGCGACGCCCTGTTCAGCGAAGCTGGCATCCAGAAGCTGAACCAATTGGCCGGGTTGGTAGATACCATGGATGCGGACGCCCAGAAGGTTTTTGCCGGTGCGCTGATGGTGGAACACGCCAGATGCCTGGATGATGTGCTGCGCGTGGCGGGCAGTTTGGACAGCTATGAGCTGTTCCCCAGCATCAAAACAGATGAGGAACTGGGCCATTTCCTCGTGGATACTGGTCCTATCACCGGCAAGTTCGCTTTTGCTGAGGAGGCCAAGCCCTACCTGGACTACGCCAAGATCGGCGCGGAACAGCGTAAGCTGCTGGGCGGAGCCCATACGGAGCAGGGATTTGTAAAACGCCGGGAAGTGATTCAGACGCAGAAAGAGACAGACCGTCCTGCCTTCGTCCTCACGCTGGTCTCCCCCGCTGTGGTACCTGCTGCCTGGACCTGCCTGCCTCGGACGATGCGCTGGAACAGGCAAAAAGGGCGCTGGGGCTGGACAGCCTGAGCAGCGCCGCCATTCAAGGTGTGGAGATCGACTATCCATGGGCGCACCTTCTGCCCACGGACGCCATCACCCTGGAGGACGCCAACACCCTGGCCGAATGCGTCCGGGCGATGACCGGCCAGGAGCTGCGGGTGTTCGGCGCGGTCCTTGAGGTGGAGGAGCCGCGCTCGTTCCATGAGGCTGGCACTATTGCCATGGACATCGACGACTACGAGCTGGTGTCCGTCAGCGAAAGGGAGTATGGCATGGAAGCCCTGCGTTACGCGGGAGCGGGGGATGAACTCCTGGAAATACTGGACGGCTTTACCGATTTTGATACCCTGGGCCGATTGGAGATGGAGCAGGATGGCGTTCGGGAAACCTCTTATGGGCCAGTCAAGCGCCTCAGCGCCCCCTGGCCCGATCAGGAGCCGGAGATAGGCCAGACGATGGGTTAAAACCTGCCAATCACGACAGAAAAGAGGAGAAAAGCAATGGCAGTCAACATTTTCAAGGACGAGCTCCAGCACGCCCGGCTGTTCGGCAAGCCTGTGCTCACCACCAACTGGCTGATCCCCCGGGAAACGGTGCCGGACGGGTGGTTCTGCTATGATATGCGGGGCACGGAAAGGGACCCCGCCGCCCATGCCGAGCTGGTGGACTATACCAGCTATGACCACAGCGGCACCGTTCTCTCCCCCAAGCCGCTGAAGCGGCCCGCCACTAAGGCCCGGTGGATCGGAAAGGGGGATTATTTCCTCCACGGTGAGACCATGGACCTGGAAGCCTTCTGTGAGGAGTACGGCCTGGAGGTCCCGGACAACCCCATCAAGTTTGAGATGCGCCCCGCCGCTCCCGAGGAAGCGGCGCTTTTTTATGCCCTGCCGCCTGAACAGGACGAGGAGTTAGGGACTATTGGCCACGTCCGCATCGACTTCGGGCGCAATGGCGGTGAGTTCTGGCACACCTGGTGGCCCAGGGGTCCCGAGGGGCTGAACACCCCGGAGTTCAAGGAGGAGCTTGACCAGGTGGTGGAGCAGCTGCGCCGGGGTGTGCTGAAGGACTTCTCAGCTATGCTCCGCCTGTGCCATATCAGCGGCGGCGAGATCAGCGGCGGCAGCTGCTGTCAGAATTACGGCTTCGTGCTGGAAACGGAGCGGTACCGCTACTGCCTGCGCTGCAACCCGGTGCGGGGGGACTACCAAGCCTATCTCGGGTGCTTCGATAAGCAGGCCCAGAAACAGGAAATGGGCCTGACGGAAAAAGGACGCCAAACGCTCCGGGACGCCGCCGACCCTTCCAAGCCCCACTCCTACAGCTGGTATGTGATCGAGCACATCAACACGCCCGAGCTGCGGGTGGACCATGATCTGCCGCTGGAGGAGGCCATCCACCTGTACACGGAGCTGGACTGCGGGGACAAGCGTCTGGGAGTCACCAAGGATGGCATCGCCACAGTGGACCTGGTGATCTCCAAGGATGGCCGGGAGTGGATGCCGGAGGACTGGCGGAAGCTGGACAGCTTCAAGGATGACCCTGTGGCGGCCGGGGCTGTGGAGCAGATCCGGCAGGCGCTGGAGGAGCAGACACAGGGGCCGGGCTTCACGATGGGGGGTATGAACTGATGAAGGATCTGATCCAGTGTGCGCCCGCCCGTGACGATTTTCTTAAGTGGCTGAATTGGGGCAATGGACCGCTGACGATCCACACGAAGGAAAACGCGTCCATGGTTTTCAAGTTCGAAATGAAACCGAACACGGACTATCAATATCTATATCAGATCGCCGTGGACAAGGACAGCAGCATTTCCTGGAACAGCGGCCCGGTATTCTGCGGCGTACACGATATAAAAAGCCAGGCGCTGTATCTGAAGGAGCACCTGGCGGCGCTCCTTCTGGACGGCCAGGCCCCGCTGGTGGCCGTGATCTGCCCCTCCATTGTGGATGAGCTTTGCGGCAGGGTCAACCAGCGCGTGGAGGAGAGCATCGGCAATGACCGGGACGGCCTTCCTGTCCAGGAACTCACCGGCTGGCAGGAGGCGCGTGACCTCCAATACTATCAGCAGTATGGCGCAAAGGAGGATGCCATCCGGTGCCTCTTCGATGGCCGGGAGCCGGATGGCCGGTTTCACAGCAGTTATTCGCTGGAAAACCTGCCGGAAACCACTTTCCTGGCCTATATTGAAGACCCGGAGGCGTTCACCCAGGCGGAGGCGGAGCGGTATATCAAAGTCAACCAGGAGAAACTTCTGCTGCAATTTTTGAAAAATGAGGCCCTGCTGGCGGAGTACCGCTCCCTGGTCCAGGACACTGCCAGCCCCCTCCACCGGATGCGGGACATCACGGAGGCAGTAAAAGCCTGCGGCGGGAAAACGGTGAACGTTACGATTCAGAAGGACGGAACGGAACTGACCTTCAAGACAGAAGCAAGTGCTTTGATGGGACACCGAAACAACTATAGCACGTTCCATATCCCTGCCGCCGACCGCCGGAAATTCGAGGAAGCATTTGGCAGGCATGCGGAATATACAGCGGAGGACATCACCAGGATCACCTATGGCAGAAACACGATCTATGAGGCTCCGCCCGCTCCTGCGGAGGAAATCGTCAGCGGCACAGAGACAACGATGCAGATGGGCGGCATGGGCTGACCCTGTACACTAAAAGAAGAAAGGAAGCAGAGCTATGAACGACAAATTTTTCCCGGAGTTGGCCCGCCGCCTGAAGCGGGAGGGCATCGCCACCGGGCCGGTGGAAAAAGGCTGCCTCCCCGTGCTGGCGGACGGGCGGACGGCGGTGCTGGTCATGCCGAGGGGCGGTGTTGTCTTCAACGCCGACGTGGAGCGCGGCCCGGAGGCGGACAGCGTCTATGACCTCACCTTCGCGCTGAGCCGCGAGGTCTATGAGTACACCGAGGCCATGGCATCCGCGCCGCCCCTGGTGGCGTCCGGGCTCCATGAGGGCTTCCGGCTGCTGGCGGACTTCAACGGCGTGGTGCTGGCCGGACAGGAGCTGGAGGGCGACTGGGGCTATAAGTTTGCCACCTGGCGGCGCAGCCCGGACCGCACCGCCGTGGAAAGCGGCGATTATTTCGACGGTGGCCACCACTATGAGGCCGCGAAGCTGGACTTCGCCTGCCGTGCGGGGCTGGTGGATGGACACCGCCAGTTTACGGACGAACAGCTCACCGAGCTGTACCGCTGCGTCTGTGAGGCGCTGGAGGACGAGCACCCCATGACGAAGGAGCGGCGGGAAATTCTGGAGCGGGCGGCGGAGCAGATTGAGGGCAGTGTGGACGATCTGGACCACCACGTCAGTCTGTCCAACCAGCGGGAGCTGGAGGCGGCGGAACAGAAAGCGGGCACGGAACCGGAAATGGGGTTGTCGCCGTGAGAGTGAGGTATAAAAAGAACCGCATGGTGCAGTTTTACGAGTCCGAATGCCTGACCACCGTCCCCCGGGAGCCTCCCCCTGTCCTCACCGGCCACTTTGAGCGGTGCGCGGACTGCCCCTACCCCGGCCATGGCTTCGTCTGCTGGCGCATGGACAAGGAAACCTGCCTTCGTACCGATATGGCCCGGATCATGGAGCGCGATAAGTCTGTTGGTTCTGCCGGGTAGCTTTCGATGGGGTATTGTGGTACTGTTGCTGTCAATATCGCGAAGGGAGGTGAGCCCATGGGCAGGAAGGGCCAGAAGTACCAAGTGAATCTGTTCCAACGTAAACGCCGCTGCGCCCCGTTCCATCCAAAGGGACGGGGCGTTTTCATGTCCAGCCGGAGGGAGTTCCGGCAGAAAAATCACAACAGAAAGGGATAAAACCATGAGCATCCAAAAAGAATGGCTGGACTTTCTGCGGGAGCAGTACCCCGTGGGCAGCCGGATCAAGCTCCGGGAGATGGGCACGGACGATCCGTGCCCCATCAGGCCGGGATCTATGGGCACGCTTCAGGCCATTGACGACCTGGGGACGTTCCATGTGGCCTGGGACGATGGTCGGGGCCTGGGGCTGGTCATCGGGCAGGACTCCTTCTCGGTGTCGCCGCCGCCCCTCCAGACGCTGAAGCTGTATATGCCCATGACGGCGACCTGCTATGACGAGGAGGATCCGGAGGAGGACATCACCATCGATCCTCACGAGGCGGCGCGGTACGCCCCCTATATCATCAACGCCCTGCAAAGCGAACGCCGCTGGATCGAGGATTATGGGTATAACCACAATACAGAGGAGGTAGAGCGCGGCCTGATGGCCTATTTTAACGGCCCGCGCAGCGTAGACCAGAAGGTGCAGTCCTATTGGTTCACCGCCGAGGTGCGGGACGGCCGGCTCTGGGGTGTGGCGGAGTGCAGTGTCCGGGGCGAGCTGGCCCCGCTGGAGCTGCAGTACCTGATCAATAACATCGGCGGACAGGCCAGCGACGGCATGGGCGAGGGCTTCGAGCAGCGGGAGATCCGGGTGGACGGAGGCTTGGAGATCTACGCCCACCTCTGGCAGAGCGAGGGCTGGAGCATCATGCCGGAGCGGGACCGCTTCGATCCCCACTTTTCCGAGAAGCTGCCTGATATGTGCTTTACCGTTCTGCCGGAGGACGGCTCCCTGGCCTATATCGTCAAGGGCGAGGGGCCGCAGAGGGCTCAAGACAGCAGTGATAAGCCCGAAGCCAACCGCTATCTGGCAGATAACTACAATCAGGAGCGCGGCCTCAGCGCGGCCCAGGTGCGTGCGATGGAGGGCGGCTGCCTACACGGCTGGGACTCGCCCGCCGCCGACCCCAGGACCTATGGGCAAGCCCAGGGCCAGCCCCAGCAAGGGGGGATGACGCTTGCGTAAGGTATTTGAGGTAGAAGCAGTATCCAAGAACGGCGGGGTCCAGCTGAACTTCCCCGCCGAGCCCTATGTCCTTCTGGACGCGCTGGAAAAGCTGCGGCTGGAGCCCGGCGAGACGCCCAGATGGGAGCTTTTCGGCGCGGATGACGACATATTCCAGCACCTGGATCAGGACAATGGTTCCCTGCCTGAACTGAATGCCCTGGCTCAGCGGTTCGCGCAGCTGGACGGAGCGGAGATCACTGCTTTCGAGGGCCTGGCGGCGATGGAGCGTATGCCGGTGGGACAACCCGTCCCCCTGCCCCGGCTGATCGACCTGGCCCACAGCACGGACTGCTGCCACATTGTGGAGGGTGTGGTGACCGACGCCCAGCTGGGCCGGTTCTGCGCGGAAAACGGGTTTGTGCCGGAAACCAAGGGCCTGTCTGACGCGGCTTTTGAGCTGCTGGACTTTGAGCGGATCGGCAGGCAGTTCCGGGAGGCCGAGGGCGGTGTGTTCACCCGGGGCGGCTATGTCCAGCGGCGGGAGGAGCTGAAGCAGGTGTATGACACCCTGGACCTGACGCCGAGAAAGCCGGACTATGCCATGCTGGCGGAGCTGCCGGACGGCAGCCGGACAGAACTGCCCGCGCCGCTGGGCAGGAGCGTTGAGGACAGCCCCGCCCAGTGCGTGGACTGCGCCGCCCCCGCCCTCAACGGCCTGACCGGAAATCTGGGCACCCTGGACTGTCTGGCCCGCCGCATGGCGGAGATGGAGGCGGACGGTGAGCTGCCCAAGTACAAGGCGCTTCTGGCAACCGCCCGCTGTGACGACATGGTCCAGGCCCTGTCCCTGGCGGATCGGCTGGATCAGTACACCCTCTCCCCCAAGCTTCTGGAGCCGGAGGACGCGGCCATGGAGTGCCTGAATACCATGCTGTCGGAGGACGACGCGGAGCTTATCGCCCAATATTTAGATCTGCGCCGGTATGGGGAAGCGGTGGTGGAGCAGGATGGCGGGACGATCACCACCTACGGTCTGATCCAGCGCGCTGACAGCGGGCCCGCCCAAGGGATGGAGCATGAGCATACGTGCAATGAAATGGAGATGATGTGAAATTGAATGAGTTTGACTACCTGGCCCAGCTCCCCGGCGAGGAACGGGAACAGGATTGGATCAGGAAGCGGCTGGGGACGTTGAGCGTCCGGGAAGGCGTCATCCTGGCCGCCGCAGCCCAGGCCGACCCGCCCGAAAACGCTGTCCAGGCCATCGACCGGCTCCAGTCCCTGGACGAATACCGGGTGCTCCTGGACGCGGGCAGCTATGAGGCGCTGGGCAGGCGGTATCTGCTCAACGACACCAGGATGCCGGTGGACGCCCTGCCCTTCGCGGACCTGGGATCGGTGGGGCGGCAGTATGAGGACAAACATCCCGGCCTGTTCATCGGGAGCTATTACGTTCAGTACCCGGATGCGCTCCCCGAGCAGGTCTACCGGCCCGGCATGGCCCTGCCCGCCGACGAGGGCTGGAGCGTCAAGGTGAAGCTGGCCTCCCCCGCTGTGCCCGAGGGGGTCTGGCTGCGGCTGCCGGGGCTGGATGAGTACGGCGATGAGAGCTCCACCGAAGAGGCGCTGGTCCTGCGGGAGCTGCGGGTCCGGCGCTGGGACGAGTGTGCCCTGGTGGACGCCCAGTGCGTCCTGCCTGAAGCAGGCGATTTGGTGGCCCAGTACGGCAATAACGTCGCGGATTTGATCTACGATGGTGTCCAGCTGGGATTCGTGCTGGAGCAGAAAGGCCAGGGTTCGCCCTCCTTTCAGGAACGGTACACCGCCGCGCTGGCGCTGGAGGGCTGCCATGACCTGAGACTGGCGCTGGACGTCAGTCAAAACCTCAACTGCTACGACTGGATGCAGCGCGCCGATCTGGAGGCGTCCGGCATGGCGCTCCTGATGGATAAGGGCGTGTCCGAGGAGCTGATCCGGGCCAGCGGCATCGACCTGGCAGGCTACAAGGCCCACCTGCTGGAGCAGGAGGGCTATACGCCCACGGCGGACGGCTGGGGCTACATCCGGCGCAGCGCCAACGAGTTCTGCTATCAGTACAGCACCCCCGCCCAGCCCCAGGAGGAGCCTGGGATGGCGATGCAATAAATATCACACAGGGGCCGTTTTCCCGATGGGGACAGCGGCCCCCTCTTTTTTTGTGCCTTCACGCCCTCTTTTCGGGAAAATGCCCCCGAAAAAGGAGGACATCATGAAAGAAGAACTGCTGCTCGAATACCTCAAGACCGTGTGCCCCGGGCGGGGCCGCATCCAGAAAAGCGCCCAGCTGGAGCGGGCGCTCCAGATCGGCGGCAACGAGCTTCGCCGCCTGGTCCATCGGCTGCGGAAACGGGGCGTCCCCATTGCCAGCAGCCGGGACGGCTATTTCTACGCCGTGACTGCGGGAGAGGTCTACACCACCATCCGGCAGCTCAGGCAGATGGCCTGTGGGCTGGAAAAAGCCATCGCCGGACTGGAGGGCTCGCTGGACAAGTTCGGCCCCGGGGGTGGTGATCCCTGAAAAGCTTCATCCCCTGGGTGGGCGGCAAGGGGAAGCTGCTGTGGCTGATCGACCGTCTGGCCCCCGCCAGCTATGCCCGCTTCGTGGACGTGTTCGGCGGCAGCGGCACCGTCACCCTGGGCCGACCCCTGCGCCGGGGCTGCGCTGAGGTCTACAACGACTTCAACAGCAGCCTCACCAACCTGTTCTGCTGTGTGAAGGAGCGCCCCATGGCCCTGCTCCGGGAGCTGGGCTTCCTGCCCCTGAACGCCCGGGACGATTTCAACGTGCTTTACAGGTTCTTCTCCCGGCAGGAGTTCACAGAGGACTATCTGGCAGAGGAGCTGGAGCTGACCCAGGTCTTTTTGGAACCGCCCCAGGAGGAAATGATCCGCCGCCTGATGCTGGAGCGCACACCCCGGGGCGACCTGCGGCGGGCGGCGGGCTACTTCAAGCTGGTGCGGTACAGCTTCAGCGGCGGGGCCAGCGCCTTCGCGGGCCGTCCCTGCGACCTGCGCCGCTTCTTTTACCTGGTCTGGGAGTGCTCCCGCAGACTGAAGGATGTGGTGGTGGAGAACAAGGATTTCGGGGAGCTCATCGCCCAGTACGACCGGGCGGACACCTTTTTCTATTGCGACCCGCCGTACTTCAACGCCGAGTGCTACGAGGTGGCCTTCCCCAAGACCGACCATATCCGGCTCCACGACACGCTGACACGGTGCAAGGGGCTGGTGATGGTGTCCTACAACTACTGCCCCTTCATCTGCGATCTGTACCGGGATTTTTACATCTTCCACACCACGCGGCCCAACAGCATGTCCCAGACGGCGGGCAGCGAGTACGAGGAGGTGGTGATGACCAACTACGACCCCCGCGCCCTGGGCTCGGACCGGGGCTGGCAGATCAGCCTGTTCCAGCGCGGCGAGGACAGAGGCGGCGGAGGGATGTATCAGCTGATCCATGAACCAATAAAAAACGAGGAGGAACACGAACATGAAGGATCATAAGCGGCAGAAGGAGTTTACGCTCCCCGGCGAGGTCGTGGATATCTGCGGCTTCGACCCCGGTGAGGCATTGAGCTGCCGGGTGGAGAAGGACTTGCTGGTGGCGGCGCCCGCGAGCATGACCGCGCTGCAAACGGTCCGCGCCATCGACGCCCTGACCTGCCTCGCGGCGGAGTTTTTGGGCAAGCTGAAGGACGCCTGCGGCCCCTGCGAGGGCTGCCCGGACGGGTGTCCCTATGAGGGGGTGTATGGGCCGGAGGCGGAGCTGTCCGAGGATATACGGGCAGAGATGGGCATTCCGGAGGGGCACAAGCTCCATGTGGAGGTGCGCGACGGCGTGGCCCACGTCACTGACGGCGGGCAGCGGCACGATATCACCGACGTGCCCCCGGCGGTGCGGCGGATGCTGGAGGACATAGGGGCGTGCGCGGGCAGCCTGGATGAGCTGATGATGCTGGATGGCGAGGTGGTCCATCATGGCTGAGGCGCTGTACCCCTATTCCCGGGAGGAAGCCAAGCGGGAGGGCGAGCTGGAGCGATGGAGGGAAAGCCACCGGGCCAATATTTCCTGCGCCAGAAACCTCAGCGGCCTCATCGACACCCACGCGCGGCAGGGCCAGCTGGAGCCGGACACCGCCCAATTTGCCCTAAAGCAGTGGGGGGTCCTCCGGGTGCAGTTCGTGCTGTCCAATACCCTGTGCGGCGCCAGCACCCAGGAGTTCGACCCGGACGCCCTCCACTGGGCGCGGACGGCCTGTGTCCCGCCCGATAAAACCAACGGCGAGTTCAAAATCCGGGCGGACAGCACCCTGCTGGCCCAGTTTGTCCAGCAGGTCCACGCCGAATACCAGGCGCTGGGGATGTTCGGCCCCGAGCACTGCGGCTGCGCGGACCAAGACTACACCGGAAAGGTGCTGGTCCTGCGCCCGAACCGGCTGAAAGACGAGTGCTGGTCCGCCCAAAATCAGCTGTGGCTTGGTGAAATGGGCTTTGGCTGCTCCCCCACCGCCAGCGGGCGGGCGGTGTACGCCACCTGTCTGGGTGACGGTGAGAAGGTCAGGTGGAACCGCACCGACTTTATGGGTGTGCTGGATGAACAGCATCTGCCGGACTGGGCGGCGGAGAAGCTGGCGGAGCTGCGCGGCACCACCCAGAAACAGGCTGATCACAGCCAGGAACGGACGGACAGCCCCGCCCAGGGCGGCATGGAACTGAGGTGATGGCCATGTTGCAATTCTACGTGGTGGATAATCTGTGGAAGGGAACGCTGGACATCCATCATTTTCGGTCCCTGCCCGATGCCATCCGGGCTTACAGAACCCTGCCCGCCGCCAACCAAAAGGCCCTGGGCCTCCAGAGGGGCACAGACTCCATCGACCTGGTGCAGTGTCTGCCGCTGTTCCCCAATGACCGGGAGGGCGAGGACGTGATGACGCTGCGGTTTCTGGAATTCCCCCTATGGAAGTCCGACCCCCAGGTCATGGAGATGGCGCGGGATCTGGCCTCCCGGCTGCATATTCGGTACTGCCTGTACCGGCACTGCATCATCCCCGCCCCGGACCGGGACAAGCTTCCCCGCGCCCTGCGGGATCGGTACCTGTGGCCCGATGAGCCCGGCGACCTCAACACCGCCGCACAGTGGCTTTATGTGGCAGGAGCGGGCAGGCTGTCCGCCGCAGAATTTAAGCGGCGCTTCCGCGCCAGTCAGGATGCCGCCCAATATCCCCTGGTCACCCACATCAGCGCCCACGGCATGTATGGGCGGGGCAATTACAAGTCCCTGCAAGTGAGCCCGTGGGAATTTCACCTGTTGGCGCGCCGCTCCCAGGAGCGGCTTGACCAAAATAAAAAGGAAACGAGGAATTTGAAATGAAACGTAAGATCATCCCCACCCTGCTGGCGCTGGCCCTCACCGCCTTGCTGGCCCCCGCCGCGTTTGCGGCAGCCCCGCCCAGCCCCTGCTATCCGACCTCCGTCACCCGGAGTGAGGACGGCGCCCAGATCCGCAAGGTGTACGACCTGGGCCCCGAGGAGGATCCCGCGGGCATCTCCCGCTCCGACTTCCAGCAGGAGGGGTTCCATTACACCCTCACCGATCTGCTGAAGCAGGAGGCCCCGGAGCGGGAGGAGCGGTTCCACACCGAGACGGTGACCCTGGACAGCAAGTCCAAAGACATGGAATCCGTGCTGGCCCTGCTCCCCGCCCAGCGGGAGTTCACCACCGAGGATGGGCTGACGGGCACCCTGTCGCTGAAGCTGGACACCGTCCAGGTGAATGTGGCGGGCTATGGCAGCTCCACCCGGCAGGTGTCCGCCACCCGCAGCTATCCCAACCTGACTGGGCAGGACACCTCCTACATCCCCAAGGAGATCACCGACAACGGCAGGACGCTGGAGCTGGCCTCCATCGACTGGCGGACGGACAATACCGCCAACGAGGACGGCTACGCCGTGGGCGACCGCTATACCGCCATCGCCACCTACACCGGCAGCGCCACCAGCTCCTATGTGAAGGGCTATGTGGTCACCGCCGACTACAGCGGCACGGTCAGCCGCATCGCGCTGAACAAGGTGCGCTATGTGGCCATTTTCGAGGGTGTGCCCCTGGTACCTGTGGAGCCCGATCCTACGCTGAGCCCACCGCCGACGTGCAGGAGCCCGCCCCCGTTCAGTTCCATTGGGGCTATGTGCTGGCGCCCTTGGGCGTGGTCGCGGCCATCGGCGGCGGCACCGGCGCGGCCCTGTTCATCAAGAAGCGCCGCGAGGGCGGCTATGAAACCGAGGAGGACAGCCAATGAAAAAACTGAAAACCCTGCTTTCCACCATGCTGTGCCTGTGTACCATGTGCGCGCTGGCGCTCCCGGCCAGCGCCCTGTCCTATGACATAGCCGCCCCCGGCGACCCCGAGTATGGGAAACCGACTTCTTTTGAGCCGGTGGTCACCGCCGACGGCGGGGCTATGAAGAACGAGGACGTGTCCAAAAACGCCGCCCTGATCCCGCCCGGGTTCGGGACGCCCACCAGCTATATGCTGAACACCGGGGAGTACCTGACGCCCAACCTGGTCCCCTCCCAGATGGCGGGGGCCGGGCAGGTGAACGGGAATGTGGCCGTGGTCACGCCGCCCGCCTCCGGCAGCACCGGCGCCACGGGCGGCTATCCCATCACCGACACCAGCACCTCCCCCTCCACAACGCCGGGGTTCACCGAGGTGACCAGCGAGCTCACCTACAGCGACGGCAGCCTGGGGACGCTGAAGATCCCCTCCATCGGCCTCACCGTCAAGGTGTTCGAGGGCACGGGGAGCGCCCCGCTCCTCAAGGGTGCGGGCCACTTTGAGGGCACCAGCATCTGGGCTGGCAACGTGCCCCTCGCCGGGCACAACCGGGGGGTGCGCAACGATTTCGGCAAGATCCACACCTTGCGCCCCGGCGACACCGTCACCTTCACCACCAGGCTGGGTACCCGTACCTATGCCGTCACCGGGGTGGCCAAGGTGTCCGTCAACGATGTCAGCGGCCTGGAACCCACCAGCGTCAACATGGTGACGCTGTATACGTGTGTCAACGACCAGCCCGCCTACCGCTGGTGTGTCACCGCCCGGGAGGTCTGAGCGCCGCCGCTGTGCAATATGCTTCGTTTCCCCCTCTGTTTTTCTCTATGAAGCGCATTAGTTGTTCTCGACTTCCCGCCCAGGTTTTGGTATTGTAGTATCAGCGGATACACCAAACTTTGGTAAGGAGGAAGAACCATGCGCAGAATGAGAGAAGCGGTATTTTTGGGGATCGGCATCCTGGCGGGCCTCGCCTTCAGCGGCCCCGCCGCCCAGGCGGCGGAGGCGGTGAGCACCGCCCGGCCCACCAGCCAGACGTTCTATGTCCACGGCCAGCAGGTCCAATTTGAAGCATATGAGATACATGGCAACAATTTCGTGAAGCTCCGGGACATCGGAAGGATCGTTGACTTCGGCGTGACCTATGACGGCGCCACCAATACCGTCCACATCGATCCCAATGCCCCCTACGTTGAGGAGGTGACACCACCTGCACAGACCACGCCCTCCCCCTCGGCCCTCACGGAAGAAAATGTGCGGGCCGCTATCCTGGCGCTGAAGGAGACCTACCCCCACGGCGCGACGTATCCCACACCGTACCGCCCCAACACCGGCCTCGAGCGCCCGTTCAGCAACTGCGACCACTGCGCGGGCTGGGCCATGCTGTGTTCCGACGCCGCGTTCGGAAACCTGCCATGGAAACTGATCCTCAATCCTAAATGGGAGGACATCCGGGTGGGCGATGTGCTGGATTACCGAAACGAACAATCCGGCCACGCTATCGTAGTGGTGGAAAAAACAGACGAGTATGTTAAAGTAACTGAAAGTGGTGGAAACAATCGTGCTCTGTGGGGCGGGCAATACCCCCGGTGGTGGTTAGAGCAACAACCAGGCTATACGCTCAATACCCGCTATCCCGACTGACAACTTCATAAAAACAAACTGGCCGGACTGCGAAAGCAGTCTCCTCCATCGAAACGGGGCCGGACTGCGAAAACAGTCCGGCCCCGCTTTTTGATTGGAGGAAGATATCTTGAAACACAGCTTTTTCAACCGCACCCTGAGCCTGATCCTGGCCCTGGTGTGCGTCATGGGCGTCCTGCCCCTGTCCGCCTTTGCCGCCGGGGGCCTGTCCAGCGCCCCCAGCTCCATCACCCAGAAATCCTCCGCCTATATGACCATCGGCGGACGCTCCGTCCGCTACAAGGCCGCCAGCAGCACCATCAACAATGTGGGCCTGCCCTATGTGTTCAATGAGCAGGTGGATGTGCCCGGTTTTGGCGCCACCCGCGCCCTGTGCGCCTACCAGCGGGGTACCCTGGGGCCGGGGGCCAACGGACAGCGCTGGAACTTTAAGAACGAGGTGAACAGTGCCTCGCTGAAGGTGCTGCTCACCTACGTCTATTCCCACACCTACGGCAGTTTTACTGATTCGGGAAATGCCGTGGGCCTGGAACACTGGAATCAGTATTGGTCCGATATTTGGTTCCTGGTGGCCCAGGCCATGTCCTGGTACTACGAACACGGCATCATCCTGGATGTGAGCTCCAACCGGGAGGGCTTCATCGAGCAGGCCGCCGAGGAGTTTGTGGCCGCCATGCGGCTGTACCATGAGACCTACGGCCAGTCCTCCTGGATCAAGGACTGGAGCAAGATCGGCACCCATTCGATCATTGACAGCTCGGACGGCGGCAAGACCGGCTATTCCGCCTATGACTACATCAAGACCGGCGTAGACCTGGTGCTGAACCATCCGGAATATTACCACGACTATCATCTGTGGATGTACGAGTGGGACAAGTCTCAGCCCTGGAAGCTGACCGGCCAGTCCGGCACTCCCATGCAGCACCTGTTGATCGCTGTGCCGAATGAGAAGCAGACTGACATTGACACCATTGAGCTCAAGGTGAGGAAGCTGGAGGCGGGCAGCAATAAGCCTCTGGCCGGTGTTTCCTTCAAAATCGAGAGCGCGGATGGGTCCGGCGACTTCTCCGTCACCCGCCAGACCGGGGCGGATGGCACTATCACCTTGACTAAAGAGGCCGATAACCTCACAGCGGGGCAGTATCTGATCACGGAGGAATCCGTGCCGGAGGGCTATGTGCCCCAGACCGTCTCCCAGACCGTGACCGTCCTGCCCAACAGCTCCGTGGCCAACACCTTCACCTTTTACAACGAGCCCAGCGGCGGCGGTGGCGGTGGCGGAGAGGGTTCCATCCGCAAGGTGGACAGTGACAACCCCACCGTGGGCATCCCCGGCGCGGTCATCCGCATCACCAGCGTCAAGCTGGACGATGGCGGCAGCTTCTTCGGGGAATACATTACCAAGGACGGCGGCTACATCTCCACGGAGGACCTGGATTTCTCCAACCTCCCCTTGGGCAGCTTTTTGGCGGAAGAAATCACTCCGCCGGAAGGATTCAGCCTCAGTTCCGATGTTTCCAAAGTGAAACAGCCCTTCGTGTGGGACGGGGAGCATGACGTCAGCCTCGTCTTTGAGAATTCCAGCAAGGTCAAGATCCAACTGAAGAAAGTGGATGAGAGCGGCAGCCCCCTGGCTGGCGCTATTTTTGTGATCCTGCGGGACGGGCAGGTGATCGGCACCGAGGAGACCCAGGCCGACGGCACCATCACCGTATCCAACGTGTCCGAGGGATACTTTGAGTTTCGGGAGGTATCCGCCCCGGAGGGCTTCGACTGCGACCGCTCCCCTGTGGGAGTTTATGTGGACGCTGAGGACATTCAGGGAGAACAGACCATCGTGGTCACCAAGGTCAACCATCACAAGCGATCCCTGACCATCACCAAGCGCGATCAGGAGAGCGGCGACCCCATCCCCAACACCTCCTTCCACATCCGGGGCATCAACGTGGCCTATGAGAACGATGTGGTCACCGGGGCGGACGGCAAAGCGGTGCTGGATTCCATGCCCAGCGGGTGCTATGAAATTGAAGAAACCGCCGTGCCCTCCCCCTGGATCCTGGACACCGAAAACCGCAAGACCGTCTGGATCGACGCCAAGCAGGGCAAGGACGTGACGGCGGACTTCGTCAACAGCACCCGCCCCGGCGTCCGGCTTTTGAAGGTGAACGGGCAGACTGGGGAAGTTATTGAGGGCGCTATTTTCAAAATTGAGGAAGTGAACGGCGGTTTTACCGACCAGCGACAGACCGCGTCGGACGGAACCATCTTTTGGGAGGGGCTCCGGCCCGGAGCGTTCAAAATTTATGAGGTGGCTCCCGCCCCCAATTACGTCCATGATGATACGGTCCACATCGTTCAGTTGGAACCCAACCACACCACCACCATCGAGCTGACCAACCTGGTCAAGCCCACCCTCAAGATTTTGAAGGTTGATTCCATCACGGGGAATCCCGTGGCCCATGCCAAATTCCAGATCTGGCGGGCCTCCGGGGACACCAAGACCGGCGAGTACAACGACCTGGGCACCTTCTACTCCAACGAGGCGGGCGAAATCATTCTGGAGCACACCGAGCCCGGCTGGTTCAAAATTTCCGAATTGGAGGCCCCCTCCGGGTACTCCATCAAGCAGGCGGACTACGAGTTTTATCTGGCCGCTGGCGAGACCAAGACCGTCCAGGTGGAGAATACCCCCCTGTCCGCACTCGTGGTCTATAAATATGATCGAATTTCCGGGGAGCCGGTGGAGGGCTGCATTTTTCAGATTAAGTATCTGTCCGGGACCTCCGGCACAG
>CAJUKT010000119.1 GCA_910587255.1 uncultured Oscillospiraceae bacterium | reverse complement strand
TTCTTTGGCCTGGATCAACAATTCCCGCCGTCTTTCCAAAGACTATGAAGTGTCTGTCCGTTCTGCACAAGCTGTTTGCACCATTGCTGCTTTCAGCACTTTACTCAAGCGGTTTTAGCCTATTGGTACAGCTTCTTATTTCGGCGCCTATCTGCCCCAATTCTTCTATGCCATGCTGGCCCCGCTGACCCTGTTCGCCTGCCTCAGCTTTGTCAGCCTGTCCGCCGCCTTAACGCTGCTGGTGTGCGTGCCCCTCATCCCGGTGGCTATCGCGTCGGTGCAGACCTGGGCCAAAAAGCTGCTGGCAAACTACTGGGGCCAGTATACCGCCCTGGGGGATACCTTCCTGGAGAATTTACAGGGCCTCACCACCCTGAAAATCTACCAGTCGGATGGGTTCAAGCAGGAGGAGATGAACACCCAGGCAGAACAGTTCCGCAAAATCACCATGAAGGTGCTCACCATGCAGCTCAACTCCATCACCATCATGGATCTGATCGCCTACGGCGGCGCAGCCCTGGGGGCGGTAATGGCAGCGTCTCAGCTCTGCTCCGGGCGGGTGGACCTGGCGGGCTGTCTGCTGATCCTCCTGCTGTCAGCGGATTTCTTCCTCCCCATGCGCCAGCTGGGCAGCTTCTTCCACATCGCCATGAACGGCATGGCGGCCAGCGAGAAAATCTTCCGGCTGCTGGACCTGCCCGAGCGGTCACAGGGCCAGCGGCCCTTCCCGGCGGACTGCTCCATCCGATGTGAAAATCTGTGTTTTTCTTACGAACCGGGCCGGGAGGCGCTCCACGGGGTGGACCTGTCCTTTCCCGCGGGGGGCTTTACCGCTATCGTAGGGGAGTCCGGCTGCGGCAAAAGCACCATCGCTTCCATCCTCATGGGCCGGAACCGGGGCTACAGCGGCTCGGTGCGCGTTGGTGGCACGGAGCTGTCCGATATCGCGGAGGTCAGCCTGATGGAGCACATCACCTACGTCAGCCACCAGAGCTGCATTTTCAAGGGCAGCATCCGGGACAACCTGCTCATGGGAAAGCCAGACGCCGGCGAATCCGAACTCTGGACGGCGCTGGAGCGGGTGAAGCTGGCGGACTTCCTCCAAGGGGAGCGGGGGCTGGACACCCCGCTGACCGAGCGGGGCGAAAACCTGTCCGGGGGCCAGCGCCAGCGGCTGGCCCTGGCCCGGGCGCTGCTCCACGACAGCCCGGTTTACATCTTCGACGAGGCGTCCTCCAACATCGACGTGGAGAGCGAGAACGATATCATGGCCCAAATCCATGCCCTGGCCCGATCCAAAACCGTCATCCTGATTTCCCACCGTCTTGCCAATGTGGCGGATGCGGACAGCATTTACGTCATCGAACGGGGCGCCGTGGCGGAACACGGGACGCACGGGGAGCTTTTGGCAAAGCACGGGCAATATGCCCGGCTTTGGAACGCCCAGCAGAACCTGGAAAACTACGGCAAGGAGGGCAGGAGCGCATGAAACGCAGAAGCGGATTTCAAGTGATGGCCCGGCTGATCGGGTTGGTAAAGCCTTTGGCGGGCTATATGCTGCTGGCCATCTTCATGGGGCTGGCGGGCCACCTGTGCGCCGTCTTTCTCACCGTGTTCGGCGGATATGCGGCGCTGTGTGTTTTGGGCTTTGGCACCCCGCTGGGCCTGACGGCGCTGTTCGCCTGCATGGGGGCCTTTGCCCTGCTGCGGGGCGTGCTGCGGTACGCTGAGCAGGCCTGCAACCACTTCATCGCTTTCAAGCTGCTGGCCCTCATCCGGGACAAGGTGTTTCGGACCCTGCGTCGGCTGTGTCCAGCCAAGCTGGAGGGGCGGGATCGGGGCGACCTCATCGCGGTCATCACCTCGGATATCGAGCTGCTGGAGGTGTTCTATGCCCACACCATCTCCCCCATCGCTATCGCGGCCCTGTTCACCATCATCCTGTGCGGGTTCATCGGCTCCTTCCACTGGGCGCTGGGCCTGCTGGCCCTGGGGGCCTACGCCACGGTGGGGGTACTCCTGCCCCTGGCTGTGTCCAGGCTCAGCGGGGACGGCGGGCGAAAACTCCGCGCCCAGTCCGGTGAGCTGAGCGCCTTTGTGCTGGACAGCCTGCGGGGTTTGCCGGAGCTGCTCCAGTACGGCCAGGGGGAGGCCCGGCTGGCGGAGATGAACGCCCGCACCGACGCCCTCTCGGCGGAGGAGGGGCGGATGAAGCGGACGGCGGGGCTGGGCATGGCAGTGGCCAACACGGTAATTTTGGGCTTCGACCTATTCATGCTCTTTGCTGTGGCGGCGCTGTACCGGGCGGGGGCGGTGGGCTTTGACGGGGCGCTTCTGCCCACATTGGCCCTCATGAGCTCCTTTGGACCCTGTGTGGCCCTGGCCAACCTGGGCAGCACCCTGCAAAGCACCTTCGCCGCCGGGAACCGGGTGCTGGACATCCTGGACGAGGCCCCGGTAGTAAACGAGATCACCGGGCGGGAGCCGGTGGGCTTTTCCGGCGCAGAGGCCGAGAACGTCAGCTTTTCCTATGGCGGCGAGACCGTCCTGGACGGCGTCTCCGTGGAGGTACCGGAGCGCCAGATCGTGGGCATCGTGGGCCGCAGCGGCAGCGGGAAATCCACTCTGCTGAAGCTGTTCATGCGGTTCTGGACGGTGCAAAACGGGGCTGTGCGCCTGTCCGGGCGGGACGTGGGGCGGATCAACACCGCCAACCTGCGGGAGCTGGAGAGTTTCGTCACCCAGGACACCCACCTGTTCCAGGACAGCATCAAAAACAATCTGCGTATCGCCAGACTGGACGCCACCGATGAGGAGATCATTGCCGCGTGCAAAAAGGCATCCGTCCACGGCTTCATCATGACCCTGCCCCAGGGCTACGACACCCCGGTGGGCGAACTGGGGGACACCCTTTCCGGCGGGGAGCGGCAGCGGCTTGGGCTGGCCCGGGCGTTTCTCCACGGCGGACCGCTGATGCTGCTGGACGAGCCCACCAGCAGCCTGGACAGCCTCAATGAAGCGGTGATCCTCCGCTCCCTAAGGGAGGAGCGGGAGGAGCGCACGGTGGTGCTGGTGTCCCACCGGCAGTCCACCATGCGCATTGCCGACCGGGTGTATAGCGTAGAACGGGGAGGATGAGTTGATGAAGCGGGATATTGAAACCAGACGGGAGCGGGAAAAGGCCATGGTGTCTGAGATGATCGCCCTCTACTGCCGGAAGAACCATCATAACGGAAAACTGTGCCCGGGCTGCGCCGCGCTGGCCGAATACGCCCGCCGGCGCAGCGACAGGTGCCCCTTCATGGAACACAAGACCTTCTGCTCCAACTGCGCGGTGCACTGCTACGCCTCAGAGATGCGGGAGAAGATCCAGGCCGTCATGCGGTTTCCCGGGCCGCGGATGCTGCTTCACCACCCGGTGATGGCGGTGCGCCATCTCATTGAGGCAAAAAGGGAGAAAAAACGATTGGAGTGTCAAATATGAACATCAAAAAGGTATGCTATATCGTGTTGGGCTGTATCGGCGTGGGACTGGGAGCGCTGGGGGCAGTGCTGCCCCTGCTGCTCGCCTTCCCCTTTCTGCTGCTGGCGGCCTTCTGCTTCGGCAGGAGCGCGGAAAGGCTGAACCGCTGGTTCACAGGCACAAGACTTTATAAGGACAACCTGGAGAGCTACGTGAAGGGCCAGGGCATGACCAAGAAGACCAAGGTGCGGATCATGATCACCGTCACCATTCTCATGTCCATCGGCTTTGCCATGATGCACGCCGTCCCCGTGGGGCGGATCGTGCTGGGGTGCGTGTGGGTGTTCCACATCGCCTATTTCTACCTGGGGGTCAAAACCCTCCCAGCCAAGGAAAATGCGGAATGACGGCCGCCCCAACTGGAGAACCTCATCATAAACAAGCGGGAAGGGCGGATGGTTATGCCGGTCGAAGTGATGCGGGGGATATTGCTCCCCTTTTTAGGGACGACTTTCGGGGCAGGGTGTGTGTTCTTTATACGAAATGGCCTGCGCCCCATGATCCAGCGGGCGCTGACAGGCTTTGCAGCCGGGGTAATGGTGGCGGCGTCCGTCTGGAACCTGCTGGTGCCAGCTATGGAACAGGCGGCGGAGTTGGGGCGGTGGACGTTTCTCCCGGCAGTGATTGGGTTCTGGCTGGGTATCCTGTTCCTGCTGGCGCTGGATAGGACGATCCCCCATCTGCATCAGAACAGCAGTCAACCGGAGGGTCCTCATACCCGCCTAAAGCGGACCACCATGCTGGTGCTGGCCGTTACCCTCCACAACATCCCGGAGGGTATGGCGGTGGGCGTGGTGCTGGCGGGCTGGATGGCCGGGAACAGCGGCATCACCACCGCAGGAACCCTGGCGTTGTCTATCGGTATCGCCATTCAGAATTTCCCGGAGGGGGCTATTATCTCCATGCCCCTCCGGGCGGAGGGAGCAGGGAAAGGACGATCATTTCTGTATGGCGTTCTCTCCGGCATCGTGGAACCTTTGGCGGCGATCCTGACCATGCTGGCAGCGGGGCTGATCCTGCCCACTCTGCCCTATCTGCTCAGTTTCGCGGCGGGAGCCATGATCTATGTGGTGGTGGAGGAACTGATCCCCGAGGCGTCCGCTGGAGAACACTCCAATTTGGGGACGCTGTTCTTTGCGGCGGGATTTACTATCATGCTGGCGCTGGATGTGGCGCTGGGGTAAGTGGTGGTTCCGCAAACGAACCGTCACAGGGAATTTCAAAGTGCTTTACCGTGTTTTGTGAAAAGCGACCATCTTTATGATATCATGATTACCCGTTCTATATTCGAGATTTCGTCTCAGCTGATTCTAAAGCCGGGGATCGCCTCAGTGGCGCTGGCGGCCTTGTGCATATTTTTATATCAGAGCTGGCAACGTCCTCATGCCTAGAGAAACTATTCCTAACCAATAAACATCCCTCTCCCAAAAATGAAGATTATTGTGGGCTGTGTGATGGGATACCATCAGCATTCTGCTCTTCATGCTGTTTTTTCACTGACTGTATGAAATCCGTTAGCATACCGTGGAGTATTCCTTTGCAAAAACGGAGTTAGACTACCCCGGAACCCAGCAGCAAAAGATTCTCTCCAGCCGGAGGCCGAAATAACACAAGAAATAAACCACTCCTTAGCGGATCATCTGCACTACAGTTTGCCTCTCATGTTTTGGCAGTTTTTTGTTCAGCCATTCCGTCACAGCGCACTCTGCTGAACCTCTGCCGCCCCCTTGGACGGCGAACATTGACAGCACATTGTGATCCAAGCAATAGCATGGTTTCTGTGAATTGAGCAGACTCGAAACTGTAGAAGTTTAACTAAACTTTAACTCACAAAATTTGGAGCCGACAGTCGGACAAGTTAAACCTATCCGAAGCAGTTACTACCGATTTTTCTCCCTGCTACGTGGTAGAGAATATTTTTATCGAAAAAAAAGCATTGCCAAAGGCGGGACCGGCCTCCGTAGAAGCCAGCCCCGACCCAAGTCTATAACAGCCCCTCCACCGCCCCAAAATCCATGCATTGTATCTCCACATTCGGCCCGCAGATCTGTCTTAATACTTCCTCCTGAAACTTGAAGCAGTACAGTATTCCCCTTAATCTGTTCGCCCTCAAGCCAATATTGAACCGCCTGATCCGGGGCATATCGCAGGTGTAGCCGAACAATACCGGGCACTCCCTGTCCATAGCGTCATGCTCCACGTGTCCATACTGCTGGGCTTCGGATAGTCCCTCCATCAAAACATTATCCAGCATAGCCTTCTTATCCGGCTCACAAAACAGCCGCAAAATGATCTCTCCATAATGGTCATTTGTCAAGTAATAAAAGCAATTGTAGTCTTCCTCCACCACAAGGTATTTATGGCGTTGGTCGCTGTCCACTCCCATTAGCATAGGCATCAGCTTCATATCGTTTCCAAAGATGATCGCGCTCTGTCCGGCACTTCCATACTGCTCTGAAAGCCGTTGCAGGCACAAATCGTATTGAAGAAACGCCCGCAGCCGCAGCTCGGCCTCACGCGCCCATTTTATCTCAGACCCACCGGCGTTATAAACGGCAAACACATCGTTTTCCGTCAGCAGCACCCCCGTGGCCCGGGAACCCCGAATCTTGTCGCGCTGGGGGCCGATCTCCTTCACCTCGCGGGAGCTGTAATACATGGGCCATTCAATTCGGATATCGTTCGGTGGGATTGGGCCAAATACAGCGTGCTTTTGCCAGGGAAACACACCCACACCGGCACTGTGCATCGCCGCCAGCACCTCAGCCATTCGGTGCAGACGAAGGCGGCGGAGTTGTTCACTCTTGAGCATATTTGTCTCGGTGCGCCCGGTGAGATATGGGCCAAATGATTCCGGCCAGCTGTCCAGCAGCAATTTTTTCGCGGCGTTCGTCAGACGAAACCCACGCAGCCCATCCGCATAATAGGTATGTAAAAGCTTGTCCTTCTTGAGCCGCTTGACCACCTTCACCTTGTAAGCCTTCCCACCCGGCAGACGGCTGACCAGGGCGGTGGGGAACTCGCCGGACAGGGCGGTAAGCGTCAGGAGCAGGCCCGCCGCTGTGTCAGCGGCAGGGCCTGCTTTTTGTTCTGGGGCATGGCACCAACTCCTTTCTGTTCTATGTTTTTACCGTGACCAATACGACTTCGGTAAATCCAGCAGCTTTCAAAAGCGCTCAAAAGCCGCTATTTTCAATACTTTCGGAGCTTACCACAGGGTCCCAAAATAAAACCGAAAAATAGGCAAAATTTGGACCCCGTTTTTGCCCTCTCCGCGCCCTAATTTTGTGCGGCGTGGAGCCTTTCCTGGCGTTCGGCGTACCATTGCGGATAACACCGGCTGTCCACGATGAACATTCCGGGTACAGTCCGTCTCCCCCAACTCTGTGGAATGGTAGGCATCACACAAAAGCCCGCTGTCGCTCTCCATCAGGAAGCAGGCCGCGGCATCCAATACCGCTTTCAGCTCCAGGTTATCGTAGTCCCGGATGCGCCGCTCGGGCAGGGTTCGGTCATAGACCATGACAAAGCAGACTGTGTAGTGGGGGAAGCGCACAACGCCATGCTCCCTCGCGAACCGTTCCAGCGCCGCCATCAGCGGGTCGATGAGGAACTCTGTCCCCCGGGTCGATTTCCGCCTTGGCATCAGGCCGGGCAGGGTAAGCTCATGCATCCCCTCCCGCTGTTCGATTTTAATCCCCATAGTGTCGGCGGCCTGGGGCAGGTAGTCCCGCTTGGGGGTAAAAGGGAGTACATAGACCAAATGCCGCAGGCGGATGGCAACCCATTCCGCGCGTTGCGCCGCCTCGGCCGAAAAATCTTTGTAGTTCTCCAAAACAAGCGGAATGTTGGTCACATCCATGTTCTCCACAGCCTTGTTTAGGATGCGGATATCTTTTGCAATGGACTGTACGCGTTGGATCAAAATTTCTCTGTTCAAAAATGTCCTCCTTTTACGTATTTATGCGTATTGCAGCAGTATTAAGGCGGTGCTAATACGTACAAAATTTTTGTGAATATGGGTTGTACGTATTCGAGCGGTCATGCTGCCGTATAAATTTCAAAGCTATACGTATTAAAACACATTTCCGCTCCTGGACGTATTAGCGCAGTAGTAGCACCGTATTGCCTGGCGGGCCAGCGGCCATTACAGATAGCCGCTGGCCCGCAGTTGCTTATGGCTTCGCTTGCTTCTCACCCAATGCTTCCATCAGTGCCGGGATGTTGATGTAATACACACCGCCGCTTTTGACGTGCGGGATCGTGCCGTCCTTGCAGCCCTGCCGCAGAAAATACTGTGACAGTCCTGTGGTCTTGCAGGCTTCCGCTATTTTTTGGAATGGCACCGTGGGCATCTCCTCCTTTCCTTCAATTTCGCAAATCAGCATTTCATCATCTCCTTTGCGCTTTTCTGCGATGCCCTTATCATACATTGACTACCTTATTTTGTCAACTGCTATTTTAACATTTTTGCGAACTATTTATTTTCATATTGCGCTTACGCAATTCTCGTGCTATAATTGACTCTACTAAAAAATTGGGAGTGATACACAAATGACCTTTGGCGAAAACATCCGTGCCCGACGCAAAGAGCTGGGTATTTCAGTTGACGAGTTGGCCGAAAAGCTCGGCAAAAACAGGGCCACCATTTACCGCTATGAGAATGATGAAATTGAAATGCCCGCCAATCTGCTCAAACCCATGGCTGACGCGCTTGACACTGTTCCAGACTTTTTAATGGGTTGGAACACTTTTACAGAAGGAACCGATGCGAACGACAAACGGGTTCGGACAGTTCTCCCTTTGCTCGACAATGGTGTCTCTGTTGAACAGACAGATCATAGCTACATTATTCTGAAGGCGCCCGCCTATGGCGGCGCATTGCAGTGTGATTTCTGCTCTATCCTTTCTGTTCTTTATAATCTCAATGCGTCTGGCTGTGATGTGGAAATGCACAAGCTCCGCATTTTGGCCGAGATTTCATCTACCATAGGAATTGACTTTCTAAACAGCCTGGTGTCTTACGCCGAGTTTTTGGATACCAAATGGCAAGAAGTAACTGGTAATTCCTATTCCCATCCTTACCAGCTTGGTGTACAAGCCAAAATATTGGGAATGTCTTAAAGGAAGGGGTCTGCTATGGCATCTACACGAAAACGGACAACGAAAGATGGGCAAATTTTCTATGAGATCCGAGTCAGCCGGGGGCGAGGTAAGTCCTACCTGACAAGCCGTTGGTATCCACCTGACAGCTGGAGCCAAAAGGCCATTGACCGCGCTTTGGCGAAGGAAGCCTCCGAATTTGAGCGCCGCTGCCATGAGGGCGAGGTAGTCAGCCGCGCCGAGCAAAAAGAAAACAGCCTCCAGCAGATGCGGGAGTCCGCGAAAATTCAAACCCTGAAAAAATTTGGCGAGGAAGTATTCATGCCAGCCAAAGCTGTGACCATGAGTGAAAACGGGCGGTGCGCCTATCAAGGCAATCTGGATCACTGGATCTACCCCGCTTTGGGTAAGCTAAAAATGCCCGATATCACCCCAGCCAACATCTCCGCTCTGCTCCTGTCCATGCAGTCTCAGGGCAAGGCCCACGCCACCTGTGTCAAAGTCTATACTATCCTGCACAGCCTGTTCAAAATGGCGTACATGACCGACGTGGTCCCTATCGACCCGATGGATAAGGTCGAGCGGCCTAAGCCCCGCAAAAATGAGCTCAAAGATGCAGATGTGGAAGCCTACACCGTCGAAGAAGTCCAGCGGATCTTTACTGCTCTGGAGCGCGAACCACTCAAATGGCGTGTCCTGCTTAGACTGCTCATCGACACCGGCATCCGGCGGGGTGAGTGCTGCGGCCTGCGGTGGCAAAACATTGACTTCAAGGCAAACACGATTACGATAGCTGGAAATCTGTGCTATACCCCGCAAAAGGGTATCTATTTGGACACTCCCAAGAGTGGCAAGGTACGGACACGATAGATGTCGATCCGGAAATCATTTCCCTGCTCCGTCAACTTAGACAGGAGCAGGCCAGCCATGCAATCAGCAGCTACGTCTTTACCCAGCCCAACAGCCCAGAGCCCATGCACCCGCAGTCCCCCGCCAAGTATATGCAGAAATTCTCCAAGAAGTACGGCGTGCCTAACCTTCATCCACACAAGTTACGTCACACGTTTGCCAGCATCGCCATCACCAATGGAGCCGATGTGGCCAGCGTGTCGGAGAAGTTAGGGCACAGTGACAAGGCTGTCACCCTCCGAATGTATACCCACGCAGACCAGGAGAGCATGAAACGGGCCAGTCAGATCTTCCGCAACGCTTTGAAAAAAGCTGGTCAGGAATGACCTCCCGCCAGCCCTCGTCTCTTATCGGTATGGGTTTCTGTATGGGTTTTGTGTTGCCTTACCTCTACGCATGAGCAAAGCAAAAACCCGCTATCCCTTGCGGGACAACGGGTTTCAGTGGAGCTGCTATCCAGATTTGAACTGGAGACCTCATCCTTACCAACTGATACCCCACCCTCGAAACGCCTCCATCCGGCGCTTTGGGGGCATTTTTGTTCCAGAAAATCGGGCGCAATGGTGCTTTCCGTTCCATTGCCTCCGCCCGCTCGTTTCCTGTTGTGGGTCAGGTTGTGGGTCATGGGGGAATGGCCTCAACCTATTGGAGAAAATAAGGGCGCAGCGTTGCCGCATGGCTTAACACAAATTTCTCTACACCTGTTTTTGTGCAAACGGAGTACGATTCCTCCCGCCCCAATTTACTGCCCGCACAGCATCCCCAAGCCAGTCTTTTTTTCTCACGGATTGCCTACTTACTGCCCCACGAAATACAAGCGGCCCCACGCAAATTTTGCGCCGCTGTAAACAAAAAAAGAGCAGTAAAATTCTACCGGCCTTTCGATAAGCAACAGCCGGGCCCTTACGGAGCCCGGCTGCCGCTGAATGAGGATGACAGAATCACCGGCATTCCGGCGTTCTTTTCGTATGTCTCAGATGCGGTCAGTTCCCGGCCTTCTCTTTCTTCCACCGCCGCACGATGGCAACCGCACCCCACACAATCAGGCCCGCGGCCACCGCCGCCTCACCGATCAGGATAAAGTAATAGTTGGCAAAGGGCAGCTCACCCACGGAGGTGCCGTGGACGATGCCGTCCATGGCGTTGGAGTTTACCGTGGTATACAGGATGTGCTTAATAGCCTGACGGGCAAAGTACTGGGAGGCGGGGTTGCTCATGTCAATGGGCGCGTCCACCTCAAAGCCCGTCAGCTTCAGATCGCCCCCAGCCCGGACGCACTGCTCGGTGTCCATGACGCCGCCGCCGTCGTAGTCGGTGATGACGGTGCCGTCAAAGCCCCACTCGTTGCGCAGCACCCCGGTGAGCAGGTTATAGTTGCCCCCTGCCCAAGTACAGCCGATGCGGTTGAAGGAGGACATGACCGCCATGACAGCGGGGATCTCTACCTCCTTTTCGGTGTAAGACCCAGAGCCAGCGTCATACTCCTGAACCTTGATGGGGGTGGTTCCCCGCTCCTCAATGCAGGTCTGGAAGGGCTTGAGGTAGATTTCCCGGATGGCCTGCTCGTTGGAGAAGGTGGCCACATGGCTGCGGTGGTCCTCCTGGTCGTTGAGTGCGAAATGCTTGATGTAGGCGTATACGCCCTTTTCAGAGCAGGCCACCGACGCCTCAAGGGCAAACTCGCCGGAGAGGAAGCCGTCCTCGGAGTAGTACTCGAAGTTGCGCCCGGCAAAGGGGGTGCGGTGGATGTTCATGGCGGGGGCGTACCAGCCGGTGATGAGCCCCACATACTGGTGACTGCCCCAGTTGCCGTCGGCGGCCAGGGCGTCCTCACCCACATAGTAGCCGTGGAGATAGGAATTCTGCCGGTCCCAGCTGGCGGCAAGGTTGGTAGCACAGGGGTAGGTGATGGAATAGGGCTCATGGGTAATGCCGCCCTCGTTCAGGCCGGATGGGCCGTCATAGTCGATGGCCCGGGGCTTGGCGATGTTGGCGGAGCCCAGGGTCTGGTAGCCACCGTTGCGGATGATGGCCTCCAGCTCGCTTACGTCCATCTGGTCGATGAGGGCGTCCCAGCCGCCCTCGGCCTCCACCTCGTCATAATCCCGGCCTCGGAAATCGATAAGCTCCAGGTCGCCCCTTTTCCCGTACTGGCCCGCCATGGCGGCGGCCTCCTCCTCGGTCATGGGGTTCATGGACGCGCCCACACCCTTGGCCTTGATGGCGTCCCGAATGGCATCGGATACCTCCACCTCCCAGGTATAGCCGTTCTTTTCACTAAAGGGGCTCTGCCGCCGGCTGTCCTGATCGCCATGGGTCTGGGGGAAGGTGCCATCCCAGTCCTGACGGGTCAGGTACTGATCCCGGGAGGTCAGCTCGTCGTACACGGCGTGATCGAACTGGTTGGTCACGTCGGCGCCGGCCAGGGACTTGGCGTAGGTTACGTTATCCACCCCGCCATTGCCGCCGTAGTCGTAGGTCCACTTACCCACGAAGGAGGCGTCCGCCCCGCCGAACAGAGGCTCAACATTCTGCCCATTGTAAGCCAGGAAGTTGTCGGCAGCCGCGTGGGCGTTCTCCGCCGCGGTAAGCAGGTAATCCCCCGCCTCCAGGATGTAGGTTTTGGCATTCACATCGTCGTAGGAGATAAAGTCTCTGCGGTTGACGATGATGGTCACGGTCTCAGACTGGCCGGACTCGATGTCGCCGGTCTTTTCAAAACCCACCAGGGTGACGGCGGACTTCTCAATGTGGTTGGTCTTGTCGTAATCCGTGTAGGGGGCGTTGAGATAGACCTGCACCACGTCCCGGCCAGCAACCGCGCCGGTATTCTTCACGGTTACGCTGAGTTCAATATTGCCGTCGGCGTCCATCTGGCCCATTTTAAAATCAGACCACTCAAAGGTGGTGTAGGAAACGCCGTAGCCGAAGGGGTACTGCACCGCGGCGGCATAGTCGTAGTCCCCGGCATTGCCCTGGTTCAAAGCCTTGTCGAAGTAGCGGGTCTCATAGTATTTATAGCCCACATAGATGCCTTCGTCGTAGAACACGGCGGCCTCCACATCCTGTCCGCCATTGACCAGCATCATATCCCCCATGTTCTGCATGGCGGGGGAGGAGAAGGCGTCGTAGGCGAAGGTGTCCACCAGATGGCCGGAGGGGTTCACCGCCCCGCTGAGCACGTCGGCGATGGAGCGGCAGGTGTCGCCCCCGGCACCGGGGGCCCACAGCACCGCGCTGATACTGGGGTAGTCGGCCACCCAGCCCAGCTCGAAGGCGTTATTCGTGTTGACCACCAGGATTACGTTGTCAAAGGTGTCGTTCAGGTACTGGATGACCTCCAGCTCCACGGAGTTAGGCTCCAGATAGTGCTTCTCCTTGTCCTCGGCCACATTGGTCCACTCGCCCATATAGCGGCCCAGATCCCGGCCCTCGCCGCCGGTGCGGGCCAGGAAGAACACGGGGATGGTGCCCTCCGCCTCGCTCTTGGCGCTGTCGGGGATGGCGGAGACGGGGGCCTCACGGATAGTCCAGTCCTCCGCACCGCCGTACATAATGGAACCGCCGCCCCGGGTGTATGTGCCGTGGTTATCGCTGTAGAACTTCCACAGCGCCTCGTTGACCGCAAAGCCCTGCTCGGTGAGGGCGGTGCGCATATCGCTGGAGATGGTGGACACGCCGGAGCCGGTGCCGCCGGCCAGCAGGTCCACGGAGGAGGAGGAAAACAGGCTCAGCTTGGAGCCCGCCGCCACGGGCAGCCCCCTGCCGTCCTCCGCCCGGTTGTAGAGGAGCACGAAGCCCTCCACCCCCGCCCTGCGGGCGTAGGCCTGCTCGGCGGCCTGGAGCTCTTTAGAATCGGTGATGTCCCGGATGTAGTAGGCCGCGTCAACGCCGTGATCCGGGCCGCCGCCGCTGAAATCCGTCTCTCCGAAGATGTCCCGGAGCACCAGGTCAAACCTGGAGGTGGTCACCACGGACAGCACAATGGAGAATGCCAGAAGAACCGCCAGAAGGGGCGCGACAATGGCGGTAAACGCCTTCGCGCTCAGCTTTTTCTTGTTGCCTTTTTCCTTTGCCACAGGGAACCCTCCTAAATCATGATTTTGTTGGGATTTCACCAATAGACGCCGCCGGGGTCTGTTCCAGAGCCGGAGCGCCCACATGGGGGATGACCTTCCACTCCAGGTCCTGGAGAAACAGCGCGGCCACGTCCAAAAATACGTTCACCAGCAGGAATAGGGGCCACAGGGCTGCCGCTGCCGCCAGCGTTCCCTTTCCCACGTCCCGGATGCGCGCCCGCTCCAAAAAAACCAGCAGCACCGCGCCCAGCACGGTGAGCAAATAGGACAGCCCAAACAGCGCCAGGGAGATCAGCCCGTAAATCTGCCAAACCCGCCCCGCATCGCACCCGAAGAGAGGACACAGCGCAATACCCCCCAGTTGGAGCAGCAGCAGGACCACGCTGATCACGCCCAGAGGCAGAATGCTGGCGGAGATATCAAACACGGAAAACCGGCCCTTTCTGTCCAGACCATTTTCCCTGGAAAACAGGCTTTTCATCAGCGCCCGGAACCGGGTGAAAAAGACGATCATGTGCCCCCGGGCCCAACGCAGCCGCTGGCGGAGCATCACTTTCATCGTGAGGGGCTGCTCGTCGAAGAACTCCGCCTCGTCGCAGTAAAGCACCTTGCTTCCCTGGGCCAGCTGGTCGGCGGTGAACTCCCAGTCCTCAGTGAGGGTGACGTACTCCCAGCCGTGTTCCACCAGCCTGGGCGGGAACAGATATCCGGTGCCTGATACCCGGGTGCTGCACCCGCACACCGTGCGCCCCCGGGCCTCAAAGCGGCAGGCGGAGATGAAGTAGATACCGTACAGGCAGGACATATAGTTGCTGCCGAAGTTGCGGGAGTTGCGGTAGGAAGTGATGACGTGTTCCCCGCCCGTGGCCACAAAGGCGTCGTTCATTTTGGAGAGGTAATCAGGAGCAAGAACGTTGTCGGCGTTGATGATGAAAAAGCCGTCAATCCCCGCGTCTCCCCACTCGGCGTTAATCCGGTCGAACAGATAGCGGTAGGCATAGCCCGCCGTGCGTTCCGCCGGGTTGTCATACTCATAGACGTTGGCCCCGTGCGCCCGGGCGATCTGAGCGGTGTGGTCGGTACAGTTGTGGGCCACAACAAACACCACCAGTTTTTCCTGCGGGTAATCGCAAGCCCGGATGCTGTCCAGCAGGGAGCCGATCACCGCCTCCTCGTTACGGGCGGCAATGACAATGCCATACTTCAGCAAGCGGTCCGTCTTGGGATAGGTCGTTCGCTTGAACACGCCAATCAGGGCAAATACGCCGTAATGGAACAGCAGGAGAAAGAAACAGCACCAGATGGAAACAAAAATAATGGCAAGAGTTGTCAGATATCCCATATCATTCTACACTCATTCAATCCGTCTGTGTGCCCCGCCCCAAAGGGGCGGGGCACACAGACCGCAGACTGTCAGCCGCCCAGGCTGACGCCGGTGGCCGTGGTCTTGATCCACTGGTAGTCGGCGGTGGCGTCGCTGAGCTCATATTTGCCCATCCAGCCCTCCGCGTCGGGGGTACCACACCAGTAGTTCATCAAAATGCGTCCGGGGGTGGAGGGCAGCGGGGTTTCCTCGCTGGCTTCCACCGTGTACACGTCCTTGCCGTCCACGGTCCAGGTGATGGAATCCTCCGCCCAGCGGAAGCCATATTCGTGGAACTCCTCGGAGGCGTCGAAGCCCAGGTCGTACCAATACTCGTGACCGCCCTGGCCGTCCACAAAGTAGTTGAACTGGACGCCGGTGGTGTCCTTGCCTAAGAACTCAATGTCGATCTCATCCCAGGGGTTGGGGTTGCCGTCCAGGCCGATGTCGTAATTGCCGGTGCAGGTGAAGAAGGTGCTGGCGGTGCCCTCCGCCTTGGAGGGCTTCATGCTGACGGAGTACTCGCCGTATCCATAATGCTGGGCCGTGCGGGCCTCGCCGCCAAAGTAGCCCTGTTCCACCTCTCCCTTGGCATCGGCGATGCCCAGGTGGAGCTGGCCGTCGGAATAAGTAACCATGTCGCCCTTCCACCACACGTTAAACACGCTGCCGTTGGACCAGCCGTCGGAGGCAAAGACGCTGCCGTCCGCCGCCGCGCCGTTGGCAAAGCTCACGTCCAGGCCGTCCATGGTGCCGTCCTCATTCCCGCCCTCGGTGGGAACCAGCTCGCGGCCTGTGGCGGAAGTCTTTACCCACTGGTAATCGGCGGTGGCGTCGGAAAGCTCATATTTGCCCATCCAGCCCTCGGCGTCGGGGGTACCGCACCAGTGGTTCATCAGAATGCGGCCCGGGGTGGAGGGCAGCGGGTTATCCGCGCTGGCATTCACCGTGTAAACAGCCTCGCCGTCCACATACCAGGTGATCGCGTCCTCGCTCCAGCGGAAGCCGTACTCGTGGAACTCCTCGGAGGCGTCAAAGCCCAGGTCGTACCAGTACTCGTGGCCGCCCTGGCCGTCCACAAAATAGTTGAACTGAACCCCAGTGGTGTCCTTGCCCAAAAACTCAATGTCGATTTCGTCCCAGGGATTGGGGTTGCCCTCCGCGTTGATGTCGTAGGGACCGGTGCAGGTGAAGAAGGTGCTGGCGGTGCCCTCCGCCTTGGACGGCTTCATCTTTACGATGTAGTCGCCATAGCCGTAGTACAGCCCCGTGCGGGCCTCGCCGCCATAGTAGCCCTGTTCCACCTCGCCGTTGGCGTCGGCGATTCCCAGGTGGAGCTGGCCGTCGGAATAAGTAACCATATCGCCCTTCCACCACACGTTAAACACGCTGCCGTTGGACCAGCCGTCGGAGGCAAAGACACTGCCGTCCGCCGCCGGGCCGTTGGCAAAGTCGGCCAGCATAACGGCCTCAAAGGGGGCCGACGAAGCGCCGGGGGAGGTGGGGTTGGGGGTGGGGGCGCTGCTGGGCTGATTGCCGGTGGGGGTGCAGGCCGCCAGCGCTGCGGCCATGGTCAAGGCCAGCAGCATTGCAAGAATCTTCTTTTTCATCGCTCGTTTCTCCTTCTCACTTTTTATTCACAGCGCGTCGCCGCGCTTTGTGACCGTATGCTCAAACCGGACGTACCCGGCCTGGATTTTTACGTATGCTACAAAGGATTCACGCCGCGCATTGCTCTTTCTGGCAATAATATAATAAAGGGAACGCCCGCTGGCAACGGGCGTTCCTTAAACTGCACAATTTTTACTTACTTTGCAGCCCGGTCACAAGCACGGAGCAATTTTCTTCCAAATTGTTCTTTTATGTGGCAAGACTGAACAAAATATTCAGGTGGAAAATCCCGTCCGCCACATAGGCCGTCAGCTCCCCCTCATATTTGTGGACGATCATCCGAATGCTCCGCATCCCGAACCCGTGGTAGTTTCGGTCCGCCTTGGTGGTGACGGGCAGGCCGCCCTCAAAAGCGCGCTCCCCGTCAAAGTAGTTGTCCGACTGGATCACGAGCATATTGCCCCGGGACTTCACCACCAGGTTTATGACCCGCCTCTGCTCCTCCTCAATGGCTTTGACCGCTTCCAGGGCGTTGTCGATGATGTTGCCGAACAGGCAGTACAGGTCGCCGTCGTCCATAAAGGTAAGCCTGGCCCCGTCCGCCATGCAGGAAAACGTGATGCCGTTCTGTTCGCAGTAAAGGCTTTTTTCCGTCAGCAGGACGTCTAAAAACTGGTTGCCCGTCTCCACCTTGGCGTCGTAGATGGAAATGCTTTTTTGGAGGTCGGCCACTGCCTCAGGCCGCACCTGTTCCCCCTGGACCGCCAGGGCTCCCAGCTTATAGCGGATGTCATGGCACTTCACATTGATCAAGTCGATGGTGTCCCGGGAGATCTCGTATTGCAGCTCGCTTTGGTGGACGGCGTGCTGGAGGTACTCCACTTCCTGCTGAAGCTCCCTCCGCTCTACGGTTCTGGAGGTGAGAATCAGTGCGATGGCGCAGCACATCACCGAAAACAGGTTGCCTGACTGCCGCAGGAGGAAGTACGCCGGGATCTCAAACCGGTTTTCCCGGCCCACGCTCAGCTGGGCAAAATAGACGTCCTCCACCGAGCACAGGATCACGGTGATGCTCAGCACCAGGACGGCAATGGCAAACATTTGGTAATTCAGCCGCCCGCCGGACATATGCCGAAGCAGGGGGCGGATAAATACCAGATAGACCGCTGCCACCGCCAGGGCGAAAAAGCTGTAGTACATTAAGCGGTAGTAAAGGTCAAACCGCTGACCCCAGCCGTTATACCAGCCCAGCGCCTCTCCGCCGCACCACAGGGTCAGATACAGCTTATAGCACAGGTTTTGAGCTGCGTAGGCCACATTACAGCAGAATAAAACGGTGGGGAAGGACTCGTCAAAGCACAGCCGCACATGGGCTGCGGTAACGGCAAACAAGAGGATGTAAATGCCGATCCGCCCAAGGGCCGTATCCCCAAAGGAGCGGTAGAAGAAGGCCGCGCCATAGGCCAGCACCAAAACAGCGCCGGCTCCGGCCAAAGTCCGTATCCAGAATCGGGGAGCCCGGTTCAGCTTTCGCGTGGTAAGGGCGTAGAACACATACAGCTCAAACAGGAATTCCAGGATGATTTTTTGGTAGATCACGTTGACCTCAGCCATGGTTCCCACCTCCTGCCCCGGCGTACCAGTTGGTCAGCCCCTCCATAAACGCGGCCCGCCTGGGGCGGCTGATCTGGAGGGTGCGGTCCCCCACCTGCACCTCGGCCCCCTTTACACGCACGATAAACTTTGGATTGACCAGGTAGCAGGTGTTGCAGCGCAGAAATCCGTGGGAACCCAGCTCCTGCTCCACAGTAGACAGCACACCGGTCATCTCGATCACATCGTCGATCAGGTGGTAGTGGAGCCGGTGCTTGATAATCTCCACATACATCAGCTTGTCCGTGGAGATGCGGCACAGCCCGCCTGGGGCGTTCACCGTAAAGCTGCGCTCCTCGTTCATCAGGTAGATATCCAGTGCCTTTTTGAATTTCAGGGAAAAATCGTAGTAGCTCACCGGCTTGAGCAAAAAGCTCACCGCGTCCACCTCGTAGCCCCTCAGGGCGTACTGCACCAGGTTTGTGATGAAAATGATAGACACGTTTTTGTCATACCGGCGCAGCTCCACAGCGGTGTCCATGCCGTTTTTCCGCGGCATCTGAATATCCAGAAACGCCACCGCGTAAACGGACTTATAGTTTTGAAGGAACTCCTCGCCGTCATAAAACCGGGTAATATTGAATTGCTGGCCGAACTCGGCGGCGTACCGCTGTATGTATGCCGTCAGGCGTTCAGCGGCGGCATTTTCGTCCTCCACAATGGCAACGTTCTTCACTCCTTGTCCCCCCCTTATCGTTTCCCATATTTCTCCCGCAAACTCTGATGCCCCTGCTG
>CAJUKT010000118.1 GCA_910587255.1 uncultured Oscillospiraceae bacterium | reverse complement strand
GAGCTCATAGGTGGCTACAAAGGTCAGCACCAGCCCGGCGATGGGTAAAATCACCGTCTCGGAAAGCTGGCGGATGAGGGAGAAAACCCCGGCGTTCCATGCCGCCGGGGTCGTCCCTACCTGCACCGCAATCTCTCCGACTCTGGCATTGACGGTATCAAAGAGCCCCTCAAGGTTCCCCATGATGCCGCCGATCAAAAGCTCCTTGAGCCAGTCTGTGAGCCAGTCGGTGAGAAAGTCCATAAGCCGCCGCCCTTAAAACAGGCCCGACAGCAGGGGGATGAGGGTCGTGCCGATGACGATGATGCCGCCCCCGGCCATGAGCTGAGTTATGCCGATATCGTTGAATGGCTCGCAGAGCAGGGCTACAAAGTGAGCCAATCATCCTTATCCTGCTATGCTTTTGAGATGTTTGAATCGGCGCAGCGTATCGCCGATGACCTGGAAAAAACGAAGTATATCATTGACGTTATCGGCAGAAATCCCGACCTGGATACCACCGAGGCCACCAGCGCTATCCTTAAAGGTGGGCTATTGCAGAAGATTTCATCCGCTGAGGAAGAATTCAGCAATATTCCCATTGAGAAGGCGGGGCCGCTGTTCGTCCAGCTGGCCAAGGCCGAAGCTGACCGCAAAAGGACGGACTATGCCACCAAACGGAAGGCGGAACTTGCCTTTGACCAGATGGAGGCTGACTTGTCGGTCCAGGTTCGGCAGTACCCGGATTTGGTTGCACAACTGAAGGATGTACTTGCTCACCCAGGCCCGCACCCGGATAGCCAGCGCAGACCTTGAATAAAGCACAGCAACGGCCCATCTCCATGCAATGCAGGAGGCGGGCCGCTACGCATACTTATTCGATTTGCGTTCAGTTATTCCCGTTTAAGCATCGTTTAATTGCAGATAAAACCGCGTCTTTCGAAGATGCTTCAATTACATTTTGCGTGTCCCGTCACAAAATCAATCTGCGATTCCGCTCTAAAAAGCCTGCGACTTTCTTTGGCGCCAATACTTGCTGACCATGAACAAGTGCTACATTTCGCTGAATGCTTTCAACGCACTTTTCAGTTCTTCACAGTCATCGCTGTAAATCAGCACCTGCAGCGGCTTGCTTAAGTCCAGGCTGTATATCCCCAGCATCGATTTTGCATTGACCGTATACCGGCCGGATACCATATCCACATCAAACGGGAATTGATTGACCAGATTGACAAAATCCTGTACCTGGCTGACCTGAGTGAGCGAAATTGTTACCGCTTGCATAACTACACCTCCTTGCTTTGGCATTGACGGATCTGCTCCATATTCGGCATGGCCGGGATAGCCCCGCTGCCGGTCGTTGTCAGCGCCCCGGCGGCGTTTGCAAAGCTGATGATCTGTCTCAGCTCCACATCCGGCATGAATTTCAGCTCCTCTTTCATCATGCCGCAAACCTTCCAAAGGAACGCGCCCACGAAGGCGTCCCCGGCCCCTGTTGTATCTACCGTGTTCACCTGGTACGAGGAGACATAGCCGGAGCAGGCGCGATTCCGATAATAAGCTCCCAGCTCGCCCAGCGATACCAGCACCAGAGCGGAGCCCATACTCAGCAGCTTTTGTGACGCGCCGGCCGGGTCCTTCTCCCCCGTGATCAGCTGGGCCTCCTCCTCAGACACCTTCAGAACGTCCGCAATGGCAATGCCCTTCTTGATCTGCTCCAGGGCCTCCTCCTCGCTGTCCCACAGCATGGCCCGATAATTGGGATCGAAGCTCACCAGCTTACCCTGCTCTTTCGCGTATTGTGCGGCGTAGAGCGTAGCGCTGCGGCTGGGCTCGTGGGTCAGGGACACGGAGCCGAAATGGAACACCCGGCAGTCATCAATGAGCGCCGGCTTGATTTCCTGTGCGCTGAGCATGCGGTCCGCTCCAGGGTTGCGGTAAAAGGTGAAGGAGCGGTCGCCGTTTTCATCCAGTTGGACGAATGCCAGGGTGGTGGGAGCGGCCCCATCCACGGCCAGACCGGAACTGTCAATCCCGTTCTGGACCAGCACGCCGCGCAGAAAATCCCCAAAGGCGTCCCTGCCAACCTTGCCGATGAAGGCGGTCTTTCCGCCCAAGCGCGCCGCCATTGCCAGCACGTTGGCGGGCGCACCGCCGGGATTTTCCGCGAACAGCTGAACGCCCCGCTCGTTTTTCCCGCTTGGCGTAAAGTCGATCAGCAGCTCGCCTATCGCCGTGATATCGCTCATGCCGCTTCCCCCTTTCTGACGGCCAGCTCCTCAATGATACGCTGATAGGAGTTTTTATTGATTTGGTAGAAGAACAGCACAGCCGCCGTGACGATCCACAGCACACCGGGGATCGTGGAGAAGGCATGGTGGATGACACCCTGGACCGCCGCATTCTGAACCTGATTGGCCTGGAAGCCCAGTTGGTCCAGCACTGCCGCCAGGGCGGCGGTGCCGACAGCCATGCCCACCTTATTGCCCAGGGAGACGAAAGCGTACTGGAAGCCGTCGTTGCGGATGCCGGTTTTCCACTCGCCGTATTCCACACAGTCGGGGACGATGGCGTAGATGGCAGTATTGAAGCCACAGAAGAACAGCTGAGACAGCGCGGCGCAGGCGTAGAAAGGGATGGGGGCAGTCACCGGGCTGAAGAAGTACAGGGCCAGCACGCAAACGCCGGTGCCCGCAGCGAACAGGGAGGTGGTGCGGCCCTTGTTGCCCAGCAAACGGAACACAAAGGGGAACGCCGCCGCGCCGATGATGGAGGGGATCATGAGCACCATGGAGTAGGTGGTGAACAGGCCCTCGTTCCCCTCCACGTACTTGAAGTAGTACATCAGGTTGGCGCTGCGCCCGTAGTGGACAAGGCCGAACAGGAGCTGCCCCACAAGGGCGATCAGGTACGGCCTGTTCTGTACCGCCGCCTTGAGCTGTACCCCGATGGGAATGCTCTTTTTTTCGGCAGGCGCCACGATCTCTTTCGTTTTCGCGAAGCAGAACCAGTGGCAGGCGGTGAAAATCGCACCGTACAGCACCGTGACCAGCAGATACCCCTTGGCTTGGTTTTCTCCGCCAAAAGCGGCGATCAGGGGCAGGGTGATGATATTGATGATGTTGATGGCGACCATGGCGCACACGGAACGGGAGGTATTGATTTGAGCGCGCTCCTCAATATTGTCAGCGCCATTTGAAAATGTCGATTTTCGCCGGAATGGAGTGTCGTTTTTAACAGGACAGCATACAGGTGTTATACAGCCTTAACCACTATCCGACTTGCCGGTTTGAAGTCCGTCAAGCCCTGATTTATCAGCTTGT
>CAJUKT010000117.1 GCA_910587255.1 uncultured Oscillospiraceae bacterium | reverse complement strand
GGTTGACGAGAGAACGCCGCGGCATGGCTCTCCACTGCTCTTTGCCATGCTGGTCATGCGTAATGATGAAGGCTTTGTATTCCTGAAGTTTGGACTGCCATTTTTCATGGGGCATCCGCAGATTCACCGTCCCATACCACGCTCTGCGCAATGTTCCGTTTTTGCTGCGCTTGGTGTCTTTGCTCCGGCTGACGAAAATGTCGTAGCCGAGGTAGCGCACTCGTTGGCTGGAATGGGTCACCTTTGTTTTTTCCATGGACAGCGTCAGTTTCAGGTGGTCTTTCAGAAAATTCGCAATTTGCTCTTTGAGGCTTACCGCCTCCTGCCTTGAGCCAATGACCCCAACAAGAAAATCATCTGCATATCGGTTGTACTGAATGGACTTGAAATCAGGGTCAAAGGGGTCGTGGCCGTTGGTCTGAAACATGATTTTCCGGCAGGATTTCATCGTCTGCAAAGCCTGCTCCGATTCATCCAAACGGCCCATATCCCGCAGTTCTTTATAGCGTTTCATCCAGTACAGGTACTTTCTGTGTATTTTCTCGTACTCCTTGCTGGGTTTTCGGTAACTCTCCTTCCTTTGGAATTCCAGCATCTTCCGTGCGATAAATTGGTCTAACTCGCTCATGTAGATATTGGCAAGAATAGGGCTCATACCAGACCCTTGAGGTGTTCCGCTATGGGTTGCGTGATAAGTCCACTGCTCCATATAGCCCGCTTTCAGGAACTTCCACATCAGGGAGAGAAAGGCTTCATCCTCGATGCGTTTGCGCAGCAGGTCAATGAGAACATGGTGGTCAAAACTGTCAAAGCAGCCCTGAATGTCTCCCTCGATAATCCACTTTGTGCCACAAAAAGTCAGTTGAATTTCCTTTAACGCTGTGTGGCAGCTGCGGTGGGGTCGGAATCCGTGAGAGTATTTGGAAAATGCCGGTTCATAGATGGCTTCAAGCAGCATACGCACGACTTCTTCCACCAGCCTGTCATTTGCGGAGGGGATGCCCAGCGGACGCTTTTTGCCGTTTTTCTTCATGATATACGTCCGGCGGGCAGGCTTCGGCTGGTAGCTGCGGTCTTTGATGGACGCAATGATGGCTTCGATTCTCGCCATGTTCATTCCGTCCAAGGTGATTCCATCCGCGCCCGCCGTCATGCTGCCTTGAGATTTGGCAATATTCTGATAGGCCAGCAGATAGAATTCAGGGTTGTACAAATTCCGGTATAGCCGTTGAAACTTGTACGTTTTGTCGATTGCTTTTTGTTGGATGCCTTTCAATACATGGATCGGTTCTCTCATAGTGCCTCTCGCACCGTCCTTTCTGTGTATTGAACATTAGACTGTCCCCCTTCGCCATGTGGACGGCATTACCGCCGCAGACTACTATGGGGACTCTGTTGCCATGGCGGATTTTCAGGGCCGATGCCCATAGCCCCAAATGAGAGGGCATTCCGCTTTAGGCAATCCACGTTTAGTACAGCTAAAACATGAGCATTTTATGTTTTCGGAATGTGACGTTCGCCGTTTTCCACTTTCCCGTAGCTGGATTTGTTCTGGAATATCCCACAGAGGCACCACAAATAAATGTCTCCGCCAGAACAGCGCCGAGTTTAGCTCCCATACGGCGCAGGCGCGCACTTGGCCCAATCTCCGGCTGTCATTCAAGCAGTTTAGCTTCCATCCTCATACATAAATTTTCACCCTGTTTGCACCTTGTGACCCCAGGGGAACTCTGTGACCACGTGCTCTCCGGCATGCTACACTCCCTGTCAGGTTTCCCTGTCCAGATAAGCCGGGGGGTGATAGGCTGCGATTTGCATCGCTTGATATTCTTTTCCTACTGCTTGCTCAAGGCAGTATTTTAGCTGCACCGCGAACAGCGAATGGGCTGTTCTTACGTGCGCACCTCATGCGTCGATTGCTCGTTTCCGCCGAGATAGATAAACTCGTCACAGTTGCCCACGATGCTCTCCCACTGTTTCTCAAAGAGGGCCTTTAGCTGGGCGAGGTTCTGGATGATGATGCTCACGGAAATTTCCCGGCTCCGCATGGTGGACAGCAGCTTGTCAAACTCATCGGGCAGGGCGACGTTGGCAAACTCGTCCATGACAAAGTGGACATGGACGGGCAATCTGCCGCCGTGTACCACGTCCGCCTGATAGTAAAGCTGTTGGAATAGCTGGGTGTAGAGCATACCGATGATGAAATTAAAGCTGGCGTCATTATCGGGAATGACGGCAAAAATGGCCGTCTTTTTCTCGCCCAGGCTCCATAACTCCATCTCATCCGTCTGCGTCATGCTTGCCAGCGATTCCAGGTTGAACTTCTCCAGCCGGGACACCAACGTGATCTGAATGGATTTCAGGGTCTTGGCGCTGCCGGAGTGATAGGAGCGGTAGTATTTCAGGGCGATATGCTCCGGGTTCCGCATTTCCAAACGGTCAAAGAGTTCGTCCAGCGGGGAGCGGAAGTCCTCATCTTCCTCCCGGACTTCCCCGGCCCGTATCATCTCCATGACCATCGGGAAGTTCTGTTCATCGGGCGGGGCTTCATAGTGGAGATAGAACACCAGCGCCAGCAGGAGCATTTGCGCCGCCTGATCCCAGAAGGGGTCTTGGGACTGTGAGCCTTTGGGCGTGGTGTTCTTAAAGAGGTTCGTCACCAGCCGTTGGATGTCGTTGTCGCTGCGGAGATAGACAAAGGGGTTGTAGCAGCAGCTCTTTTCCATGTTGATAAGGTCGATCACCTTAATGTCGTACCCCTTGGCTTTCAACAGGTTCCCGGTGTCCCGCAGCAGCTCGCCCTTGGGATCGAGGCAAACAAAGCTGGTGTTGGCGTTCATAATATTGGGTTTTGCAAAAAACCTCGTCTTGCCAGCGCCGGAGCCGCCGCACACTAAAATATTGAGGTTGCGGCGGTGCTTGCGTCCGTCCAGGCCAATCGCCACATTCTGCGTCAGTATCTTGTTGGCGGTGGCCTTTTTGTCTGCGTACTTCTTCCTGACGCTTTGGGCCGTGCCCCACTTGGCGGAGCCGTGTTCCTCCCGCCTGCGGTAGTTGCGGTCGGTGGAAAGATAGATACCAATGCCCAGCCCATAGCACAGAATAAAAATGAGGACAGTTTTCAGGCTGTCCTCGCACAGTACGATGTGGAATGGGTCATTGAGGGCCGCGCCGCCGTAGCGCACCAGCCCCACCAGCCCGCCGCCCATATAGGGAGCCAGCAGCAGGGCCAGCCAAATGGCGGGGATCAGGCCGCAGGCGTAGAGAATGAGCCGGGACGTGGAGAATTTATCTTGCCGCACGGTCAGCCCTCCTTTTCGCCCGCTTGGTGGGCGCGTCAATGACTTTGAGAATGAGGTCGTCCACATCCTGGGTGGGCTTGCCGTCCCGGAGCGTGTCGTTGCGGAAGTCGGTCAGGCCCCGCACCATGAGCCGCTGTTCAAAGTCATTCAGCGTGACCACTCGTTTTTCATCACGCATAGAGCGCCCTCCTTACCTCGCGCCGTCGTCCCGGTTTTTCTGCGCTTTCTCCTGAGCGGCAAAGAGCCGGTTCATATCGGCGGAGATGGTTCCAGCGATTTCCCGGATGGTGCCCACCTCGCCCCGGATAGCCTGCGCGTCCATCTGGCTGTATTCCTCCGGCATACGCTCAAAGGAAAAGCCCTCCACCGACACGCCGTTACGCTGGCACAGCATATAGGACACGCTGTACGCCACAAAGTCCGGGTTCTGGCATTGAAAACTGCCCTTATCCATGTGGGCGCGGGCCAATTCCTGGGCCAGCCCCCGGAAGATGGCGGGGGCGTCCAGCCCTTGCCGCACCCGGATGGTGTTCTCCTTGCCGGAATAGGCCACGTTCGCGCCCTTCGGCAGTTCATTGGAGATGGCGAAACGGCAGGGGGCGTTGTTCATCAGGGCTTTCAGCAGCAGACGCCCGTCACGGGCCACCGGGGGCGCGGCCCGCTGGGTGGAGTTGGTCTGGGAAATGTCGAACATCTTCTTGGGGTTGTAGAACACGCCGGTGGAGCCATCCTCCTGACGGGTGTACTCCTTGCCGGGTTCCAGGATGGTGATGGCTCCCGCGCCCCGTTTGACGTACACGCCGCTGGCCTTCCATGTGTCAAAGTCGGCCAGCTTGGTGGCATCCGGCTTTTGGGCGGCAACCAGGATGGCGTTGCTCACGGAGTAGCGGTCAAAGCGGGCCTGCACATCCAGGTAATCGCAGAACAGGCCCCCGTCCATGCTCATCTCATGGGCAAAGGTGTCGATCATCTGGTAGACGCCCTCGCGCTCCTGCTGTTTCCTCGCCGCCCATGCGTCTTTATCAAAGGATGCGTCCCCGCGCTGGTCGGGCTGGGGGGCAAACAGATCGTCAAAGTTTTCCATGCCTTACCTCTCTTTCAGTCGTTTCGGTTTATACTTCTTGCGCGGGGCCAGGTGTTTCGGCCCCTTGGAGGTCTTGGATTTCTCCCTGGAGGACGCCGCTTTCTCCCGCCGCTCCGCCTTGATCTCCGCTATTTCCTTACGGACGGAGGGCCGGGAACGCTCCTGGGGATCAGAAATATCCTCCCCGGCTGGCTCTTTGGGCCTTGAGGTAGGCTCGGACTGACGGGATTTCGCCACCCGGCCCTCCGTAGGGTTTTGGTTCTGGCCCTCCTCCTTGGCGGGGTCAGGCCCCAGCAGCGCCTCCAAAAATTCATCCATTTCCTGTTCGGGGGCGGTACGCTCCGGGGCGGGCAGCTCGCCCTCCTGCTCCGGGACGGGGGAGAAAAGCGCGTCCAGAAATTCCTCGGTTTCCTGCTCGGTCATCGGCTCCGCCGCCGCTGGGGTTTCCGGCTGGTCAGTGGCCTGCTCGGCACGGCTGCGCTCGATCTCGCTCCTGATCTCGGCCATATCCACCGTAGCGAGGTCAAACCGCTCAAAGATGCGGTTGATCTTGCTGGCGTCCTCGGCCCGCACCATAATGTCAGTGATGCCGTCCGTGGCGTCCCGGTCTTTCAGGACGCAGTAGAGGACGCCGTACTTCTTGGCCTCCCGGCAAAACAACTGGAGGTCGGTGTCCTTCACGGCGAACACCTTCAACTCCTTGCCGCTGCGGAGCATATTTGTCAGCCGGGTCTTGCCCTTGGTTTTCTTTTGTTCCCGCAGGATGGCGTACAGTAGGATGGCAAGCTGCTTGGCTCCCGTACCGGCCAGCTTGACCGCCACCTCACCTGTTTCCAGTGACATCCTCACGACTTGCTCCGCCGCGTCGCCTGAATAACTGCTCATGCTTGTTCAACTCCTTTCGTTCGGTTTCCTTTTGCTTTACCAGCCGCTCCAGGTTTTCCTTGACCTGCCCGGAACGCTGGGCGATGCCGTCACATAAGACCACCTCCTTTCGCAGCACCTTCAGACGGCTGGAAATGGTACTGATTTTGCTTTTAACTTCCTCGGCGGCTATGGTATCGCCCTGACGCACCAGCCGACGCAGTTCCTTTCGGAGTTCCTGGCGCTGGGCGGTCAGGGTGTCAATCTCCGCCGATGACTGCTCCCGGCAGGCGGTCAGTTCCCCGATGGTGCCAATGTGCCGTTTGCCCAAAAACCGGGTTTCCGCGTCCAGCCTGTCCAGCTTGGCGATGTCCTCCCGCAACAAAAAAGACACCCGCTTGACGGATGCCGGTCGCTTGACAATAATGTGCAGTTCGTAGCAGTAGCGGAAGTAGAGCGCCCGCAGGCCGGTGATTTTCTTGCGGGGCTGGCCCCGCACCCGATAACGCCGGGGTGGTCTGTGTTCCACCTCCGGGAATGGGGCCTGTTTGCGGAGATTTTGCAAAATACGCACCTTGATTTCTTCCAGCGTGTAGCCCTCGCCCAGCTTGTGGAAACGAAAATACCCGTCCGCGTCAGGCGGTTTCAGCCCCGGATATTTCAGCGGAGCGCCGCCCTTGCCGTGGGTCTTGAATTGGTAGCCCATCTCGCCCATCACCCGGATAAAATCTCGCTCGGTGGTGGACGCAAGGATGGCCCGGTCAATGTCAGCCCGGATGGTGTCCCGGTGGGTGGGCTTGCCATTCTGCTCCGCCTGCCACTCGGCGTAATTTTTGCCCCGCCCACCGGGGTTCTCAATGACAGAAATGGCATACTCCCGGCAGAGCCGGTCTGACACCTCCCGCATACGGGCATAGTCGGCGGGAGAATTATAAAACTTTTTCCCATCCGCCCAGGACACGGAGTTAATGACAAAGTGGTTGTGATAGTGCCCGGTGTTGCAGTGGGTCGCCACCACCACCTCAAAACGGTCGCCCCATAACTCCTGCGCCAGTTTGACGCCGATCTCATGGGCCACCTCCGCTGTCACTTCATCCGCCTTGAACGATTGGTAGCCGTGGTAGCACACCCGGCCCCCCAGCTTGCCATAGAAACGCTTCGTTTCCATGAATTGCGCGGCGGCGGTGTCCTCCCGGCAGTTCAGGCAGGACACATAGGAGCGGCGCTCGGTTTTCATCTCATTGGCGGCGTACTCCAGCACGTTGTCAACAGCGTGGAAGGACGCCAGTTCCGCATAGCCGCCCTCGGTGGTCTTTTCCGGGTTCCGGGCGTAGTTTATCACCCTGTCCACGCGCCCCTTGATGGGCCAGATGGAGGTCACGGCCATGTCAGTCGGAGGGGGTGGTGTAGGTGTCCACGATCAGCTTCTCCACGGCCCGGTTGTTCTCCAGGGCCTTGCGGAGCTGGGGCACGTCCAGCAGGCCGATGGAGTTGGCCCGCTTCAAAATCTGGTCGATGTTGTAGCCGACGCGCCGCACCTCCCGGATCAGCAGGGGCACCTCGGCGGGCGGGTTCTCCTTCACCGTCGCGCCGTTAAGGATGCGGCGGCAGTAGCCCTCACGGGACAGGCCCGACTTGCGGACTTTCTTTGTGAGAACTTCCAGTTCATTCTTAGAGAAGTAGATTTCTACTCTGCAATTACGTTTTCTCATATTGCCTCCTTGGTCATTGGGTTTACGGTTTGAAAAGTATCTTTCTTTTCCTTCGATGGTGTGCTATACTATCCGTGAGGTGATGGTATGACAACGGCACAAATCAACCGTAGAATTGCGGCGGTAAAAACGGCTGATGCGATCAATGCCATTGAAGGTGTGCCGGTTTCCCGGTATGCTCGGACACTTTCGCAAAGCTGGGCGAGGGGAGAGATCACCGGCGCACAGATGAAGCAGGCGCTTTGGGCTTCTCACGAAAAACTTGCCGCACAGGTACGGAAACATGGCTGACCCATATCTCTACGAGGATGTTCCCGTTCTGCGGAACACACTTGCCATCAAGGATGAAAAGACGCTGGATTTGATTGAAGCGGAACGCTCCCGTGCTAACATGATGCTCCTATATGAGCAGGGGTTTCAGGACTTTACGCCAGAGGGATTGCAGGCCATCCACCGTTTTCTGTTCGAGGACATTTACGCTTGGGCGGGCAAGTTCCGTATCATCAACATCGAAAAGCGGGAAAAACTTCTTGCGGGCCGCAGCGTGTGGTACAGTAACGATGAAGCCATCGCGGATGATTTGGCTGCTGTCTTTCGGGACATCCAGGAACAGGATTGGAAAAGGCTTTCCCGGAAAGCCTTTGTGTCGGCCATATCCCGATACTTTGCGAGGATTTGGCAGATACACCCCTTCCGTGAGGGGAATACCAGGACAGTGGTTATGATGCTGACATTCTTTGTCGAATATCATGGCTACTACATGGATCAGGAGCTTTTAGCGGAGAGCGCCGGTTATGTGCGGGATTCCTTTGTGATGGCGTCCTTAGACCAGTTCTCTGAATATGAATATCTTGAAAAGATACTGATGGACGCTGTTTGTGATGATCCGATTGAATACGACTTGTCGCCGGATATTGAGCCGGAGCATCAGCGTTCAGCAAAATATCAAAAGTATCAGCGGGAACACTACACACCGGAGCCGCACTATCGGCGCGAGGATTAAATGGATGGACGCCAACTGACAACGTTCAGTTGGCGTCTATTTTTCGTGTGGGGTCATGCGGGGTCATAGGGGCGGCAAGCCCCTGTCAAGCTGAATTTGCACAAGCAGATTCGTTGCTTGTTAAGACAATACCGCCCTCTGCGCCTGCGGCGCGGGAGAACGTGCGGGGTTGGTGGCCGTCCTACCCGGTTTCCCTCTTGGGCGGACGCTCGGCCAGCCAAAATTCCCGCTTGGCCTGCATATACTCGTCGTAGGCAAGCTGCCGTTTGATACGGTCAAGCCACGCCCACTCCGCTGGGGAAACACGGCGGGCGGGCCTGGGAGGGGGCTTGCTCTGCGGCACTTTCACAGGTATGGGAAAAGCACCTCCTTTTTTCAGCGTGTGACACCAAAAATGGCGTCATAATCGGTTAAGGCACAAATAAAGTGACGCCATTTTTAGCGTCACGGGGGTTTTAAGGGAAAAAGTGGCGTCAAATTTGGCGTCACAGTCAAAAGCTGTTCAGAAAATCCATGATCGTATCATCCGCTCCGTCCTCGTTGACGGTTTCCGTCTGCACAGTCTGAACAGGGGCTTGGCCCAGGGCGGTGCAAAGTTCCTCACGAATAACACTGCGTACTATACCGCTGATACGCTCCGCCTGCTCTGCCTGATTGACAATGGCAAGCACAGCCCTGTTCATAGACGCCGGATTCAGGTTCTTCAGGTATTCCCATGCCTGCCTGTCCTCCGGGTTATCAAGGTCAAAGCGGAGGGTCATCCGTTTAATCTGCACGGACAGCACCGCCTTTGCGGAGCGCCATCTCGCACAGGTACTCGTAGCCCTTGGCCGTGGCGCAAATGTCCTCGTTGATGGTCACGCGGTCTGCGTTATACTCGCCAAAGTTGCGGATCAGGCAGCTCCCACCGCCCAGCACATAGAGCCGCATGAGGGCGGGATTATATTCACGTTCCCGCAGGATGCGGAAGATCTCGCGGACGTACTCTGCGGCGGTTTCCCGGATAGTGGTCAGGTAGTCCTCCTGAATGTCTGCCGTACCAAAGCGCAGCACCCGGTTGATGATGGAGTCGTCCACCGTGGCGTGGTGGGTTCGCATGACGTTTTCCCGGACGGACAGCATACATTGGTGGGTGCCGTACTTCTCCGTAAACATTCGGTCAGCGGCGGGCTTGCGGTCATTGATAAACATAATGTTCATGGTGCCGTTGCCAATGTCGCACAGCATATTCACACCCTGGAAGTCCCTGATCTGGCTGGCTACCGCCGCAAAGCCCTGGGGAAACACGTCAGCCCCGGCGATCTCCATCCGGTACTCTTTCCCCCGGAAGGTAAAGTCCACGTCCCGGTCGCGCAGAAGATACGCCTTGAAGTCCTCCCGCTGCTGGCTCACCCAGGTCAGGGGCAGGCCCACCGCCAGACGCACCTTGGCGGAGGTCAGGCCGTACACGTTCAGCTCACGGGCCACCGCCGCCAGGGTCAGGAGATAGTAGTCATCGTCCCCGGTCTTGTCGGCGGCAAACTCCTTGTGGCCCGTGCCGATCAGGTGGTAGCGGCCCCCATAGACCAGCAGATCGTCCTTGAACACTGGCTCGGTGTCATAGCTGGTCAGCCCTGCGGGAAAACAGCAGTTTGCCGTCTTGATGTTGCCATAGCCGTTGTCAATGCCGATGATCTTCAAGCCTTGGTACTCTTTCACCGGCTCCATTCCTCCTTTCGCGGTATCAGCCCCAGCTTGCGCTGGAGCAGTTCATTCACGTCTTTTCCGCTGGTGGGCGGCTGGTCTAACACCGTGTAGCGGTCTTTCAGTCCGCCCATGATGCCCGCCGCCGCGCCCCGGCCCACCTCGTCATTGTCCAGGTGGAGCTGCAAGGTGTGGACGTTGGGATGCTCCTGAAGATACCGGCTGAGAGCGACAGGCACCACGTTCTCCCGCTTGGTCTGATAGACACCGGCCAGGGAGAGCAGGCTGTCCTTCTGCCAGTCCCAGCCACGGCTCAGCATCAGGGTGGCGTAGCTCATCAGGTCGATGGCCGATTCAAACAGGTGGAGCCTGCCCGATTCCTTCGGAGCGGAAATGGAGAACGAGTAGTGCTTGTCGCTGCCCGTCACCTCGCCCTTGAAATTGCCCATCGTCCCCCGGAGAGCGGCGTAGCGCATTTTGCCCTCCCGGTCATACCCGGCGAACAGGGCGTTGTGGTACTGCTTTGTTTCAGCCAGTAACTTGTGTTCCAGGCAGTAGTCCAGAATGACGGGGTGGATGCCCCGGCCCATGAGGTAGTTCAGCGCCCGGTCGTTGTTGCTGTTCAGTTCCGGCATAAGCAGTTTCCGGGGTGGGTCAGGCTTGGGGGCGGCACGGGAAACGGGCGGCAAAACCGCCGCCTGTCCTACCAGCATTTCCACCGCCTGGGTAAAGGGAACGTCCTGCACCTTAATGAGATAGTCCAGCGCTGTCTTGCCTCCGATCTTTTGGGAAAACCAGTGCCATTTCCCGTTGCTGATTTTCAGGCTGTCATGCTCACGGGTGCAATAGGTGCTGCCGCCGACATGGACAAGCTGGTGGGGGTCAAAGTGTTGCAGGTAGGTCAGCAGGTCAATCTCCTTGGCCTGGGCGATCTGCTCCGGCGTGACGTAGCCCATCTACCGTCCCTCCCGCTGTTTTTTCCTCTGCTCCTGTTGGTATGAGATGGCGTCCGCAGAACGCTCATAGGCATCCCGAATACCTTCCAGGTAGCCAACCTGATGATTTTGCCACTGTTGGAATACCTCTGCCAGCGGTTTGCGGACTTTCAGGAGGGGGCCGATCTGCGTCATGGGCAGTTCGCCCTCTTTTGTTTCCTCCACAATGGCCTCCCGGATGGCGTATTCCAGGGCGTGGGTCAGCATTTGGTCAGGGGGCTGGCCCAGTAGCCACTTCCGATACTGTTCCAGTTCAGCGGTCATCTTCTGGCACAGTTTGGCTTGCATTTCTTCGCCAATCATGATTCATCAGCTCCTTTTTCAGATAGTAATAGCCGATAGACTTTCGGATTGAAAATCTACCGGCTATGTACGGTTCCTGTTGTAAGGGGGCGCAAAAGATGGTATAATGCGGAAAAAGAGAATTGCGTATGGAGGTGCCGCATGGCAGACCATGAATATATCCCCGCTACCAAAAAGACGGCGTATCTGGATAAGCAGATGTTCGCCACCATCATTTGCATGATCCCCGCAGGGAAACTCACCACCTTGGACGCCATCTGCGAGATGTGGGCCAGACGGAAGGGAGCGGACTACTGCGAGATTGAGGGCGGCGGTATCATGCCCTTTGACAAAAGGATGTTCTGGACGCCTGCCGATGTCCAGCGTGTGGACTTTATCACAGAATTGAAAGACTATGGCAAAGCAGACACGGGCAGTTTGATACCCTATTGGCGCTTGATCTCGCTCCGTGGGATGCTGATAGACTATGGCCGTTATTTTGACAAGGAGGCACAAAAGACGCTGTTGGAACGGGAAGGCCATGTGATTGAACAGCCCGATCCCAATAAGCGGCTGTATCGGGTTCAGAATTATAAAGCGGCCCTCTTTGACTTGAACAAGCTGATAATTAAAGAATGAGAGTGTTTTTTTATGAGCGAGTTACTGCATCAAAACTCCAAAGGCGTTAAAATGGTTCGTGAAGATTATAAAAAGCGCAGTCAGGTGAAAGTATTTTCCGAATTTCAGGGAAAACGCTACGTTATACACTCATATCGCTTTAATCTCATTTCTGACCGTTTTGATTCCCCGTTTTGCTCTTGGGCGAATTTAGACTGCTGCGGCGGATGGAGTTCTGACGATTCCTACCTTGATACGGCTGTTCAGGAAGGCAAGAAGTTGTATGCGGGCCGGTATCAACGCTTGCAGTCATCGTATTTTCCCGATCTCCCGTCAATGGAGGAAGCCCTGCAAGAATTTCAGAAAATTGTAGATGCGCTCCCTGCCGGAGTTACCGCTGGCGTTGAAAGCAGGCATGATATGGAGGATTTTCTGCACACATTTATATGCCGTGAAGGAGCGATTGCGGACTATTTTGATCTTGGTGATGTTTTCAAGTTCTATGGCAGACTTGGATTAGTATTTCCTCCATACGTCGTCGATCAGGTAAAGGCTCTGTGCCAGATTGAAATGAAGTCCTTTGGAGGAGATAAGCCGCCGTTCCTCTACTATCAGGCTGGCGGGCCTGTTGAGTTAATCACAACCGGGCTGCTCTTGGGTTATCCGATTGAGTCAACGGCAAGCCTTCTCTGCGGCTATTGAGATTGTGCCCTTTCTTTTCAGATAGTAACAGCCGGGGGATTTTCAAAACGAAAATCTCCCGGCTGTTTTTCACCGTGCGTCCCTGTCAGTTTTTTTGCGGGGGCGTTCACCGTTCATGTCCGCCATCCTGTAAACATCATAGCCCTCGTAGTGGTAGCTGGCGTCCACGCCCTTCATATAAACCTCTCTGTCGTTGATCTTATCGGTCAGGGCCGCTTTCAAAAGGGTCTTGATTTCCAAATCCCGGACGGGGCTGCGCTCCATCGCCAGCAGATAGTCCTCCTTATCCACTTGGCTCCAATCAATAACCTGCCGGAGTTCCTTTTTCAGTATGGCGTCCAGCCAAAGCCGGGTGCTTCTGCCGTTTCCCTCCCGGAACGGGTGCGCCACATTCATCTCCACATATTTCTCAATGATCTCGTCAAAGGTGGATTGGGGCATCTGCCCGATATGCTCCAGCGCCGCTTGCAGGTAGAGGACAGGGGCAAAGCGGAAATTCCCCTTTGCGATATTGACGGTGCGGACTTGCCCCGCAAAGCCGTATATCTCACCAAACAGGTATTCATGGATTTGTGCAAGCCCCTGAAAGGTTCCCACCTCAAACACGTCCAGCAGGCCCTTTTCAAACAGTTCCAGCGCCTTGGCCTTGCTGATCCGTTCCTCCACCCTGGCAAGCTCCGCCGAGTCGGTGATGCCAAATTTGTTCTCCAACGCCATGCCGTATATCCTCCTGAAAAAGTTTCCTGTTATTGCTATTATACCGAAATAACTGCGCTTCGTCAATCGTCCGGCTATGCAAAAGGCGGCGCTGGTGTGTACCAACGCCGCCCTTCGTCACAGGATGCCAGCCTTTTTGAGATACCCCACACCGTCATAACAGCCCCGGAAGTAGACCGACTGCATCTCCAAATCCACAAGCTGGTTTCGCAGGCCCACCACCGTAATGAGCGCCGCGCACTCCTGTTCCGTCAGCGCCGCCGATTGTTCGGTGTCAAGTGCATCCATCACTCTGGGATATTGCTCATTGATGCTGCTGATCTTACCCTGAATGGAACGGTAATTCTTATCCGTTTTGGAGAGCCTTGCGATAACGGTACTCAAATACTCCTGAAATGCCGTGCCCTGGGCATCCACAAAGGTTTCAAACTTAATTTCGTCAGGCACCATTTTCACCTCCGTCTGTTTGCTGCGGCCATTATACACCATGCCCACCGGCACGGCAAATGTGCGTTTTAGCGCTCCCGGTCGGAGGGTTCCCGTGCGGGGCCGTCGCCCTCATCCAGTTCCCCGTCCATGATCTCATTTTCCTGCTTATCCATATTCAGCAGAATATTGAGTTCGTCCAGACGGGCGGATTTTTCTTTCAGCTCGTCCTCCTGGGGGAACGGTTTTTCCACCTCCACCTTTGCGCTGGCAAGCTGGGTTTCGTAGGTGGCAAGGTCGCGCTGTGCGGATGCAAGGTCATCCTCAAAGCCGCCCAGCAGATTGTCCAACCGCAGGATATTTCCGAAAATGTCCGCACCCAGGGTCATACTGTGTTCATGGGCACCTGTCAGGCTTACCTTGTATTCTTTGAAAAGCGAGTCAAAGAAAATCTCCATTTCAAAGCCCCGGTACTGGCCCAGGGGGACGGGAGTGTTGTCCGTCAAAGTCTTTCGGACTTCAAGAATAGCGGTGCCCGCCGCCTTTCTCTCGGTATAGGTCACGCCCGCCACCACCATAGGAGAAAAGCCGTCCTCATTAGGGTGGGTGTTGGCGTCCCTGACGGCTATATCCTCCTGGACGTTCTTTATTCGTCCTTTGGCGATGGCGATAGCATGGGGAAAATGCTTGATGATGTCGTCCTCCAGCGCGTACTTCTGGCTCAAATGGTTGGATTTCAGCAGCTTTAGCCGCTGTACCTCAATATCCAAATCCATCTTTTCCTTGATACGTTCGTCCCCGGCGCAAAGGGCCTTGATCTCCGCATAGGACAGGGACGTTTCATCAATGTCCTCGGCGGAACGCGCCGGACTTTTTGAGGTCATGATCTGGCCGATGAATTTCTGCTTGTTCTCCACCATCTGATAAAGGTAGCTGTCAAAGGTGTTCTCGGTGACGTAGGTGTAAATATCCACCTCGTCATTCTCGTTGCCCTGCCGGATGATGCGGCCCTCCCGCTGCTGAAGGTCTGAGGGCCGCCAGGGACAATCCAGGTGGTGCAAGGCCGCAAGTTTCCGCTGTGCGTTGGTGCCCGCTCCCATCTTCTGCGTGGAGCCGATCAGCACCCGTATCTGCCCGGAGTTCACCTTGCCGAACAGCTCCTTTTTCTTCGTTTCCGTATTGGCGGTGTGGATATAAGCTATTTCTTCAGCCGGTATGCCCCTGGCGATCAGCTTGTCCCGGAGATCGTCATACACGTTCTGGAACTCCGCCATTTCAAAGGCTCCCTGTTCAGTCGGCATCATTTCAATGGGCCGCTGTTTTCCGGGAGTAGACAGGTCGCAGAACACCATTTGCGCGGAACGCTGACCGGCTGTGTCTTGCCAGATCGTAAACACATGGTCGGCACAGGCGTTGGTCTTGCTGGTATCGCTGTCCGGGAGCATGGGATTGAGCATCCGCTGGTCAAGGGCCAGCTTGCGCCCGTCGTTGGTAATGAGCAGCATATTGTCCTCGCTGCTGTGTACCATCCTGTTGCGTACCCTTTCAGCCCGTTCCGCCAGCCCGTCCACCATCTCCCGCTGTAATTCGGAGGGTTTCAGCAGGATATTGTGGTAAATGGCCTTGGGAACGGGGAGGTTGAGCATATCCGCCGTCTGGATGTCCGCCACTTCCTTGAACATGGCCATCAGTTCCGGGAGGTTGTAGAACTTGGCAAACCGGGTCTTGGCCCGGTAGCCGCTGCCCTCCGGGGCCAGCTCCATAGCGGTGACAGTTTCCCCAAAGGTGGACGCCCATGCGTCAAAGTGGAGCAGCCCTTTTTCTTTCAGCGTGTGATACTGCAAATATTTCTGCATGGTGTAGAGTTCCACCATCGTGTTGCTGATAGGGGTTCCCGTGGCGAAAATGATGCCCCGGCCCCCGGTGATCTCGTCCATGTAGCGGCACTTCATATAGAGGTCGCTGGACTTCTGCGCTTCGGTCTGGGCGATGCCGCCCACGTTCCGCATTTTAGAAAATGACGCGAGGTTTTTATAATAATGGGCCTCATCAATAAAAATGCGGTCAATGCCCAATTCCTCAAACGTGACCAAATCATCCTTGCGGCTTTGGTCGTTCAGGCTTTTCAGCTTCTCCTTGATGCTTTTCCTGGTGCGCTCCAACTGCTTGATGGAAAAACGATCTCCGTTCTGCGACTTCAATTCGGAAATGCCGTCGATGATCTCATCCATCTGCTGTTCCAGGATATACCGCTGCCGCTCCACGCTCATGGGTATCTTTTCAAACTGGCTGTGCCCGATGATGATGGCGTCATAGTCCCCGGTGGCGATCCTGCCGCAAAGCCGCTTGCGGTTTTTGCGCTCAAAGTCCTTTTCAGTGGCTACCAGGACATTGGCGGAGGGATAAAGCTGCAAATACTCCGTGGCCCACTGGCCCGTCAGGTGGTTGGGCACCACGAACAGGCTTTTTTGGCACAGGCCCAGCCGCTTGCTCTCCTGCGCCGCCGCCACCATCTCCCAGGTCTTGCCCGCCCCTACCACATGGCCCAAAAGGGTGTTGCCGCCGTAGAGGATATGGGCGATGGCGTTGATCTGATGGGGCCGCAGGGTGATCTCCGGGTTCATGCCCACAAAATTGATGTGGCTCCCATCGTACTCACGGGGCCGCAGGCTGTTGAATTTTGCGTTGTAAAGCTGGGTCAGCCGTCCCCTCCGGGCCGGGTCTTTCCATATCCAATCCTGAAACGCCTGCTTGATAAGCGCCTGCTTGCCCTGGGCGATGGCGGTTTCATCTTTGTTCAGGACAGGAGTTCTCTTTCCGTCCCCCTTGTCCACATAGTCAAAAATGCGGACATCCCGGAGGTTCAGGGTGTCCTCGATGATCTTGTAGGCGTTGATACGCCCGGTGCCATAGGTGCTGTTGGCCTTGACGTTTACCCGGTCAACGCTTTTGCCCTCCACGTTCCAGGCCCCGGTATATTGGGAGTAATGGACATGGATTTTCTGTCTGCTATGAATAGACGTGTCCAGCAGTTCAAAGACGAACTGCTCCACCACGTCCGGGGGGAGCCAGGTAGCGCCGAGCCGGACGGAAATCTCGCTGGCGGTCAGGTCTTTCGGCTGCACCTTTTCCAGCGCCTCCACGTTGGCCTGAAACGCCGGGTTTGATTCAGCCGCCAGCTTTGCGATAGACAGCTTTTCCCGCACGTTGCCGGAGAGGTATTCATCGGCGGTCTGCCAGCCCTTGTACCAATCCGCCGCGTCCCCGTCAATGTCAAAGGGGCCGGAGGTGGGGTCTTTGAAAATGACGCCCCGTAAATCCTCCACAACCTGCGGTATCTTGTCCCCGCCGCCCATCAGACCGGCCATATAGCCCAAATCTACACACGCCCGTTCAGCCAACGAGAGGGCCAGGGCTTCGGATGCGGTGTCCACCTTGGTGATGGCCGCTTTCTGCCTGATGGTGCGCCTGGTGAACATATCCGCCTTGCGGACGAAATTGCGCTCATCATCCAGCACCTCCAGGGATGCCAGCAGAAAATAGGAGTCATCCATGCGGAAGGCGATACTGTTGGCACGGGAGTTGATGCGGCCATACTTCTCTACAAAATTATCGTAGAGATCGTTTAATTTTTTCTGTTCCGCCTGAATGTCCTCGTCAGGCCAGTCCTCGGTCTGGTACTCGATCAGCGTCCGCACACACTCCCGAATTTCAATCAGGCCCTTGATGCGGTTCGCCGCCGTGACCGACACCTCCACCGGGTTCATGCGGCTATTTTCCCGGTAGTACACTTGGCCGTCCACGATGGTATAGCTGAAATTCCGCACCTCCGGGTCGGCGGGGATGGACTTGTCCTCGCCCGCCGCTTCCGGGTCGTCCAGCACATACTCGGTGATGGAGCCTTGGATATTCTGGATGGCGGCGGCAAGCTGCTCTCCCAGGTCTTGGCCCTCAATGGGCAGGCAGGCCGTTTCCGGCCCGTAGGGGCCGCTGACCTCCCGCATTTCACCCATCACCATGTTCGGGTGGTCGATGAAATACTGATTCATTTTCAGCCCGTTTTCATCGGTGTTCAGGTGTATCCATGCCGGTTCCTCGGTGGTGAGGGTGTCCCGTTTCTGTAAAAACAGAATGTCGCTGGTGACTTCCGTGCCCGCAGCGTCCTTGAACGTGTTGTTGGGCAGGCGGATGGCCCCCAGCAGATCGGCCCGCTGCGCGATATACTTTCGGACGCTGGGGTTCTCCTTGTCCATCGTCCCCTTGCTGGTGACAAAGGCGATGATCCCGCCAGGGCGCACCTTATCCAGCGTCCGGGCAAAGAAATAATCGTGAATGAGAAAATTGTGCTTGTCATACCGTTTGTCCGACACCTTGAACGCCCCAAAGGGCACATTGCCGATGGCGGCGTCAAAAAAGCTGTCCGGGAGGTCTGTTTGCTCAAACCCCTGAACAGCGACGGAGGATTTCTGATAGAGTTGTCTGGCGATACGCCCGCTGATGCTGTCTAACTCAATGCCATAGATTTTGGAGTCGGCCAGCGTTTCCGGGCGCATACCGATGAAGTTGCCAATGCCGCAGGACGGCTCCAGCAGATTGCCGGTCTGAAAGCCCATGTTCTCCAATGCCTGATAGATGGAGCGAATGACCACGGGCGGGGTGTAAAAGGCGGTGAGGGTGGATTCTCTGGCGGCTTCGTACTCGTCCTCGGTGAGCAGGGCTTTCAGCTCGGCGTACTTGCTGTGGCGCTCGTCAAAGCAGTCGGCCAGACCGCCCCAGCCCACATACTGCGCCAATACCGCCTGTTCCTCCGGGGTGGCAAACCGATCCTCGCGCTCCAGCTTTTTCAGCAGGCGGATGGCCCGGATGTTGTTGTTAAAGCGTGTCCCAGGCGTCCCCACGCCGATGGCGTCATCGGTGATCTGATACTCATGCCGGTCTGTGTTGGGGATTTCGGGATGGAGGACAAAGGGGGACACCTTGGCCCTGCGCCGGGGCGCGGATGGGGCCGGTGCCGGGGTATCACCGCCCTGGCCGTGCCCTTTTGCTAAACTTTCCGCGCTCTTTTCGGATTCTGCCATTTTTTCAGCCGGTTCCAAAACCTTTTCCGCCTTTGGGCGGTGAGAATAGAGCGTTTTCTCCGCTTCTTCAAAGGTATCAAAGCCGCCAGCCGTCGTGTTGCCAAAGCCGCGCTGCTCGTCATATCCGTAATGGTTGTAATACTTGCCGTTGGGGTATCTGAAAATGACGATGCGCTCATCATCGGCCTGATAGTTGGCAACCTTTTCAACGCCTGCTTTTTCTTCCTGGTCAGCCGGTTTTTGCGGTGGTAGTCCCTGCTTGGCCCGTTCCACCGCCAGCCATTCAGCGGTTTCTTTGTCTGCCACGTCCTTTATGACTTTCTTCAGGTAGTCCTCGGCCTGCCATTCGCTGGTAAATTCCTCCTGAACACCTTCATCGTCTGCGTAAATCTCGTTCCGGGCATCGTCCCACACGGCGTACCCATTGTCCGTTTCAATGACGGAAAAGCGTTCATAGGGTGGGGGTGCGTCAGCGGCGATCTGCTCCACATCGGCCATGACCTGCTGAATAAAGGGGTCAGTGTCCAGCTTGGCCGGGTCAACAACTTGCCCGTCTACAATGCCACGCTCCGCAAGAGCGGCCCGGACAGCGGCAGGGTCAATGTCGGAAAAATCGTCCGTTTTCTGCTGTGCTTTAGGAGTTTCCTGGGGCGTTTCCGCTTCTTGTTGAGCCGCTTCACGCAGAAGTGGGACGATCTCGCGGTAATCACTCAATTTGCTGAGAAAATCCAGTACGCCGCCGTCCCCGTCCCCAATGTCCTGCCGTTCTGTGAACGCCCTGCCATCAGGCAGCACAATGGTAAATTTGACCTTATCATAGCTTAAATAGGCTTGAAATTCCGGGTCGTTGGCGTCATACCACTTTTGCCATGTTCCGTATTTAGCCATAGCAGCGGCCTTTTTGGACGTGTATTCATCGTCCGTCTGCTTCATCAAGCGGTCGAACTCGGAAATAGAGTAGGCGGTCTTGCCCTGAAAAGCTGCGCTCTCGCTCCACTCGCAGAAAATATAGGGGGTGTCGCGGATTTCGTACTGCGGCCCCGGCGCTGTGGCCGGGATGTGCCGTGTCTTGTGCCGGTTCCCGTCCAGCCTTGCCACGATCACGTCAAAGCCCGCTTGGTTCAGGCGGGCCGCATAGTTGTCCAACACCCGAACAGGAAAGCCGCACATGGGCACGCGGCCTATATCGGGGATGTTGCGGGTGGTCAGGGTGAGGTTCAGGATGTTGGCGGCGTTTCTTCCGTCCTCCCCGTCCAGGTCGCCGTAGAGTTCAAAGAAGTCGCCCACCTGATACAGCACAAGGCTGTCCGGGTTATGCTCCTTGATGGAATTGTAATCGTCCCAAAATCTGCCGCTGGACGGCTCCCGCAGCAGCGGCGGGGTGGAGAACACAGGAGCGTCCTGGGTGGCGGAGATTGTCATGGTGGAGGTTGCGGCAATTTCTTCGATTTGCGCCCGCACGTCCTCCGGCAAATTGTCCACATAAAATTTTACGGTTCGGTCAGGGGCAATATGGGCGATGGTCTTATAGTCTCCGTGTTCTTCCTCCAAACTGTTCCAGACGGTCAGGCCGTTGCCCATGTGTGCGTAGCCCAGGTCATATCCCGGTGTTGCAACCTGGGGCACCGTTTCCACCACTTGCAGAAGATAGTCGTTTAGCGGGTTCTCCGCCAGCAGGCGGTCAAATTCGTCGCGGGGCAGTTCCTTGTTGATGATGGGAAACGCCGGGTCAAAGAGCCGGACGGTCTGCCCGTCAAAGGCCAGCAGGTGGTACTCCTGCGTACCGAGATGCACCGTGTCGCCCAGGGCAAAGCGGTATTCTTTCTTCGGCTGGGGCGGCGGGTTCAGTTTGTCATAGGTCAGCTCCATCGGCACGGCCAGCGGGCCGTTCAGCCCAGCCAGCACAGCCTCACACCGCTCCGTCAGGTGGGTGTTTTCCCCGATGATGGTCTGCATGGCGTCCCGCATCATGGGCAGAATGAAGTCGCCCTCGCTGGTGCGGGCGTTCATCTTTTTCTGGCCCGCGCTGAACGCACCCGCACAGGACACCAGATACCATCTGTCTACTGTCTTATCGGGCGCTCCGAGCTGCTTCACATAGTCCTTATAGTCGTTAATAATGGAGCGAAATTCCTCGCTGATCTCGGTGCGGGCGGCAATTAAAGCTCGCTGCTCCCGGTAAGCGGGGTACTTCACCATTTCAGCCGGTGACAGATAGCGGTCGGCGGCAAGCAGTTCACCCACACGTTTTGCGGCTTTTTTCCAGGACAGAACTATTTTTATATCCGGCTCGGCGGTGATCTTAATGCCCCTGCTTTCGTACCAAACATCCAGCTTTTTGCTGGCGCTGATGGAATAACCCCCGGTGCCATATTCATCTTTGAGGAAAAGAGCGTTTTTATCGGCACTTTCTTTTTTCAGGAATTGCTCATAGATACGGAACTTGCCCGGTGTGTCATGCCGCAGGAGAACGGCGTCAACATCCTCCTGGGAAATAACAAAAGCGGAGGACTGTTCATCCTCCGCTTCCTCTATGGCCTGTTGCTGTTCTTCCTCGGTAGGGAGAGGTTCGTTTAGGCGTACACCAGCTCCCTCATCGCCACTTCCTCCGCCGCTGCCTTGAAGTTGTTCATCAGGCCCACCCACTTCATTTGATCGGACGCTTTCAGGCTCTCCGTCACGCCCTGCTCCGCCGCCATCCGCTGGGTCAGGCGCTCCACCATCTCGGTGGCCTGCCGGTCGATCTCCTCCAAATGGCCGTTCAGTTCCCCGGTCAGCAGCATCCCGACGTAAATCCCGTGCCTGTGATTCGCCAGGTAACTGCGCCGCAGCATCCCATATTTTCCTACCTTGGGGGTTTCCGGCACGTCCAGGTTGGGCAGACGGTAGCCGCTCTCCGTTCTGTAAGTCAGTTCCATGCTCAACGCTCCTTTCAGGTTTTGTTCTGCCGTCATTATACCGGGTTTCAGGCCGCTGGGCAAATGTGCGATTTTGCTTTTGTTCCTCCCGGTACAGATCGAGGACGGTGGTGGCGATTTCCCGCAGGGGCATCTCGGCAATATCGCTGGCGGCTGTGCCCAGGATGGCAAGGGTTTTCAGGGTGTTAAAGTCATAAATGCGGGTGAAATCTTCGCTGGAGAAGTATTCATTGGGGTCAATGCCGCACCGGGCCAGCAGCATAAAGCCCACGCTGTTCTCCAGCAGGCCCCTAAACCACACCTTTACACTGTCCTCGTCCAGTTCCTCCAGAAAACTGTCCTCTCGGACGGAGAGAAGATCGGCGCAGTAGTCACTAAAATTGTCCTCCACAATGATCTTCGCCGTTTCCAGCAGGCACTCGGCAAAGTCCGGCTTGCCGCCCAACTTGCCGTAGCTGTTCTCCAGTCCCTCAATAACCGCGCCCTCATACTCCGGCTTCATCTGCCAGACGGGGATAGTGCGTCCGGCTCGGCTGTTGGTGTCGGACATATCAAAGACGTGCCGCAGGCGGTAGCCCTTGCTGGTGTCCACCAGGAGGGCGATTCCCGTGGTGCCCCGGTTCACCCAGCGGCCATGCTTGTTCCAAAAGTCGGTCTGGGCGCAGGCGGTGGCGTCCGGCTTTTGGGCATAAATCAAAAGCTGGTCACGGAAATTGTATTTGAAGTTGTGGGCGGCGGTGTTCAGGAACGCCATATAGTTCCCGCTGTTGGCGGTGATCTGGCGGGCGGTCTGCACCGCAAGCCGGACGATGGGTTCAGGTTTTTTCGCCACGCTCTATCCCTCCTTTTCCTCGTAAGATTTGAGCAGTCCTTTTGTGGCGGCGGCTATCTTGGAAATGCGCCCGGTGAGCTGGGCGACGGTGGCCCTGACCTCGGACTGCCGCGCCGCGTAGAAATAGCCGTTTTCGTTGCTGCAAATGGGCTGGCCGTCACAGCGCAGACGGTTGACCGCCCGCCGCAGTTCTGCCCCCTTGATATGGAACGCGGCCTCCAGCTCCTTGCTGGACGCCGCGCTCTCCTGTCCCCGGTGGTACTTTTTCAGGTGTTCGCACAGGGCCTTATCCACCATCGTGCCCACCGCCGTGTTTCAGTTCCTTGCTGTACTCCTTTTTCGGCTGGTACATCCCGCCGCAGGCAATCAAAAGCTGCCAGATCATCTCGGCGGCTTCGCTCTCATACATCTGGACGCTGGCGTACTCCTGGCCGTCCCTGCCGGGATAGAGCTGGGAGAAACGCATCCGCTTCTCCATCAAGTCCCTGGCGTTCATACGGTCGCGCTCGTCGGCGGCGTTGGCCGCGTTATCCTCCAGAACGGCCATCATTAGGTCGAACGTGGAGGGGTGTACCTTCAATTTGACATTCGGTAATTGTGACATCATGCTCCTACCTTTCCACGGACACAGCCTGCCGCCCACGCTGGGGGAAGTCCCAGCCATAGACTTTGCCGATCTCGTCACCCAGCCTGCGGGTAATGCGGGTCACATCGGCGCGGGTGGCTGTGCCGTAATACAGTTTTTCTTTCAGCAGGTCGATTTGCGATTCCCGCACTCCGGGCTTGTAGGCGCGGTAGAGCAGGTGATTGGTGCCGTCATGGTGGATGGCGTCACAGCGCAGGTCGCCCAGCTTGTCAACGTACCATGTGGTGTAGTCGATGTCCCGGTCGCTGAAAAGGCAGTCCCGGATATTGCCGCTGGCGATCTCCTTGTAACCCATGTGCCGCCCTGTCCAAAGGCCCAGGTCGGCAATAATGAGGATGGGCTGGTCAAGCTGGATGTTCAGGTTCACACGCTCATCTGCCAGATACTCCCCATTGATTTCGTGCATCAGGGCCATGCGCTCATACTCGGACAGCTCCGGGTACTCGGCTTCCAGGTCGGCCCGCCAGTCCTCGTAGTCCAGGTCAAGGTCACTCCAAATCATGTGCTTTTGATCTGTCACCGTGTATCACCCCTGTCCCGGTGCCGGGGCTTGATAGGCTGGCCCTGTTCATCATAGTTTTTGGGGTCGGCGGCAGGAGTGTCCCAGCCCATCGTAGCGCCGCCCTGCATCGCCATCGCCTGCGCCCTTGTCACGCCCATCTCGGCGTTCAACTCGTCAACCAGCTTTTGGCTGGTGCGGCCTTTCGTTACATAGGACGCGGAGCGGTAGCCGTCAAAGCCCCGCTCAAACATCACAATGGCCCGCTTTTCCGGCACCTTGCCATAGCACACCAGCGGCAGCGAACTTCGGAGGGGAATAACGGTGTTGCCGTTGCGCTCCATCAGCTCGGCAAACTGGCAGACGTGGTAGAGTTCGCTGCCAATTTCAACGTGATAGTCGTCAATATAGCGGCATACCCGGTCAAACACTCGCCCGTCAAACCGTCTGACACGCACGCTGTCCCCGTCCTCAATTCTGAATTTCTCCTTGTAGCCTGGGGTGATAAAGCGGATGCCCTTTTCAGCGTGTTTCATGTGGCCGTCCAGCCAGTCCCGGCGATAGCAGTAGATGAACAGGTTTTCCTCCCCCTTGTAGGGGTTCAGGCGGATCAGATAGGAATACTGCGCCGTGTCCGCCCGGAAGCCAAAGGCAAAGCCCTCGTTAAAGCCGCTCTCCGGGCGCTCCTGGCAGAAGTCCCGCATAGCGTCACGGCTTTTGAGAAAACCGCCGTACTGCTCATCGCCCACCAGGGCGTTCAGGACGCTCTCAAACTCGGCGTGAAATTCCTCGGTGCCCAGGTTTTGCCGGTGGTCTTGCCATTTTGTGAAAAATCCTTCGCCGTCCGCGCCCATGTCGGCCCGCAAGTGGCCGATACACCCGGTCTGGCCCTCAATCTGCATACTCTGGCCGGAGGTATAGAGCCGTTCCGCAGGGGTAGCGGTGCGCATGGTCAGTTCCATAAAAAATCACTCTCCTTTTGGCGCAAAAAAAGACCACCAATCATAATTTCATGGTGGTCTTTATCGCATAATTCAGTTTTTAATTGACCAGCCTTACCGGGCGTCGTCCCGGTCGTGGTGTTTAGACTTGATGGGCTTGCCCTGTTCATCGTACCGTTTCGGGTCGGCGGCGGGGACGTGCCAGCCAAACATAGACCCGGCCAGCATAGCCGCCGCCTGTGCCTTGGTCACGTTGAACTGTGCGTTGCACTCGTCCACGATGGCCTGGGCGTGGGCACGGTCGTGGCCGTATTTGTCGGTGTGATAATAGCCGCTCTCACCCTTCCTGACAATGATAATTTCATCGCTGTTGGGCAGCACATTGTAGCATTTGTCCGGCAAAGTGGAGCGCATAGGAATTACCTGACTGCCGCTCTGCTCCATCCACTCCGCAAACTCGCGGGCGTGGTAGAGACTGCCGCCAATTTCAGCGTGGGTATCATCCACATATCGGGCCATGCGGTCAAAGTGCCCGCCCTCGCTGGTGATGATCCGTACCATATCGCCGTCCGGGATTCTGAACTTTTCTTTGCCGTCCAGGGTGGTGAAACAGATGCCCTTTTCAGCCAGTTTCATGTGCTGTTCAAAGCAATCCCGGCGATAGGGGTAGATATAAACGTGGTTATCGTCCCCAGCCGGGGTGCAGCGGATCAGATAAGAGTAGTCCTGGGTATCGGCCCGGAACGCATATTCATAGCCGTTGCGGAAACACCCCTGTGAATGGTCAAGGCAATAGACGATCATGCTGGCCCGGTTTTTCAATACGCCGCCATACCGCTCGTCAAAGCGGAGCATATCAAGCACCGTGTTGAACTCGGCCTTGAACTCCGGCGTGTTTTGGGAGCGCACACAAGTTTCCCAGCTATTGAGAAAAACCGTGCCTGTGTTGTCCAGCTCGCCCCACAAATGGCCTGGGTTCCCGCACCGCTCGGCAATCCGCAAACTCTGTTCACAGGCAAAAAGCCGCTCTGTGGGGGTCGCGGGCCGTATGGTCAATTCCATAAATGTCACACTCCTTTCACCGGGCGTTCCCGCGATCCCGATGCTTGAACTTGATGGGTTCGCCCTGCTCGTCATAGTATTTCGGGTCAGCGCCGGGTTTGTCCCAGCCATAGGTGGAGCCGAACAGCATAGCGGCCTCCTGCGCCCTGGTGATGCCCATCGCTTCATTGGCGGCGGTGGCCCCCTCACGGGCGGTTATGCCCTCGGCGCGGGCACCAGCGGGCCGCTTGAACATCTCGCCCTTGGTGATAATGACGATCTCGTCAGCGGCGGTGGTGACGCTGAAACACTTATCAGGCAGGGTGGAGCGCATGGGGATCACCCTGCTGCCAGTACGCTCCACCTTCTCCGCAAAGTCGTGGAGAAGATAGAGGGTGCTGTCACAGTCGCTGAACAGCTCCACATGGCACTCGTCCACATAGCGGGCCACACGGTCACGGAGGTCGCCACTTTTAAGGATGATACGGATGCGGTCGCCATCCGGGATCGTAAACCTCTCCTTGAAATCAGGGCCGATGAAATGGACGCCCTTTTCAGCCTGTTCCACATGGAAATCAAACAAGTCTCGGAGATAGGGAAAAAGCTCAAAGTCAAACTCCACCTCGTCCAGATACAGCCGCATAAAATAGGTGTATTGCTCCGTGTCCAGCCGGAACGCATATTCCCGGTCATAGTGGCCCATATCGCTTTCCGGGTGCGCCCCGCAGTAGGCCGTCAGGGTATCGCGGTCTTTGAACACACCGCCGTACTGCCCGTCATGGCGCAGGGCGTCCAGCACATCATGGAGATTCGCCAGAAATTCGCTCGTCCGCAGATAGCCGCAGCAGTTTTCAAAATCGGTGTGAAATTCCGTCCCGTCCTCGCCCATATTGCCGCGCAGACAGCCCACCGCTCCACATTGCTCCCCGATGCTCGTACTCTGCTTACGGGCGTAAAGCTGCTCCGCAGGGGCAGCGGGCCGTATGGTCATATCCATTACCGTTCACACTCCTTATCCGGCTCTTTGGGCCGCTTTTCAGCGGCCCGCGCCCTCCGTTCCATCTGGTACTCCAATTCCTCATTGGCACGGATCAGCAAATCCTTTTTGGCTTCCATAGGGTCGGAGAAGTAGTGCCCCCAATAGTAGTTGTCGCCGCTCTTGCAGGCCCAGGTCACATACATGGGCGGTTTGCTCCCGCTCTGGCCCAAAACGAACTCGGTTTCCCCAATCTGGATGGAGTCAGTGATGGTATAGCCCTCGTTGATTCTGGCATCCATATCAGCGGCCCTCCCTGTCCTTCGATTTCTTTTCCTTTTCAGCCTGTAAAGCATCCAGACAATGCTTCGCCCATTGGGGCAGTTTCTCCGGCTCAATCGTGCCGAGAACATCACTGCGCTCAAAACGCGAGGTCTTGCCCGAATACAACTCCGTGCAGGAACAGGCGGAGCCGCGACTGTTGGGACTTGCGCCAAATCCGCCGTTGCACAGGTGGAGTTGGCTGGTTGCCCGACGGTATTCCGGGCGCAGCACCTCCGGCCTGATAACAACAATCTTGCCGTGGATGTCGCTGTGGTGCCCAATGGCGTCACAGCCACTGGCGAGGATGGGGGCGTTGGGGATGCCCTGAATTTTGGGGCCGTTCAGGTCAACACGGGTTTTCTCCGCCTGCTCCGCCACACGCCGCCCAAAGAGGGCCGCGAGTTCAGGGTAATCATCGCTGACCATGATCTCGGTGTAGAGGGCCATGATCCCGTTGTTCGTGCAGAACGCGCACATATAGCGTTGCTCATCCACACAGTCCGGGTTCTCGCCCAGCACGATCTCCCGGTCGCCTATGTGCAGGGAGTGGAAGATGACAAAATCTCCCGCCATGCGTTTTTCCTCGTTACTGTCCATTTGAAAGCCTCCTTTTTTCAAAGATTTACACCGCTCTGTGCCCTATGGACAAAAAGCGGTGTATGTAAAAAACGCTTTTTCAGCGGGCCATCAGTTTTGCCAGAAGTTCATTCACCGGCTCGGCGCTCCGGCCCTGGGCGGTCAGCTTGTTCCGCCAGTCCATCAGGCACTTGCGGATAAGGCGGTATTCATCATCAGTAAACTGGAGGTATACCCGCTTTTCCCGTTTGAACATTTGAAACAGCTCCTTTCTTCACCACCATAGTACAAGAAAAAAGAAACGGTTTCAAATGTGCGAACGGCCCTATGTAAGTGGCCCGCAAAGCGGGCCACGGGGGAAATGCTCAATACCCCGTCCGGGGCAGGGGCTTGGAGGGGGCGTAGATCTTCGTCACCCAGCGGGTGGTCGCCATGATCCACTGGCCGTTGTAGACGCCGCCCACGTCCGCCTGATTCACAAACTGACTGCCGCCCTTGGCCCAGGACACCACGGTGCAATCAATTTTGGGGGCTTCTACCTGCCGGAAATTGGCGGGTACGGTGCCGAACACGAACATCACTTCTGTGACATACTCATTGGACGCCAGCCGCAGGGCTACGGGGGACGCTTCCAGCACATAGTTTTGCTGGGTGTTCAGGCTGTCCGCCAGGACGCGGTACTCGCCGCTGCTCAAATTGGTCTTGTAAACGATCTTGTAGTTACCGGGGGCGTTATAGGTGCCGGTGGTGATCTTCGCCAGCCGTACCGCCTCCACGGGCAGCGTATCTCTCCAATAGAAAGAGGTAAGCGCGGTGGTGGAGTTGTTGCCGATGTTGGAGAACGTGTAGCGGATATTCTGACCGGGCATGACCTCGGCGTAGCCGGTTTTCTGGATGGCAACATTGGTGTAAAGGCTCTTGTTGGTCATAGCGGCCTTTACGATCTGCCCCGCGTGTTCGATTTCCACGTCGATGGGGGTCTTGTCCAGCCCGTAGAAGTCAGCGGCCTGGGATTCCACCACCTTGTAGCGGCCCAGGGGCAGGGGCTTGGACACAGCCACACCGTTTTTGTCGGTACGGATGGTATCGACAAGGTTGCCGGTGCGGTAGTGGTAGATTTCAAACACGGTGCCGGGGATGGGAGTGCCAGCGGGCCAGCCGTTCATGGAGTTGTAGTCGGCGCTGGTCTTGGTGATCTGGATTTGCCCGGTGACGGCGGTATTTGTCCAGGTGATGGTGGTACAGCCGCCGTACTCCACATAGATGGTTTTGGGCTGAGTGTCCAGAATATAGCCCTCGGCGCACTCAATCTCCCGGATGGTGTACCGGCCATCCTCCAACTCCTTGTCGATATACACATACCCCTCATTGTCGCTTTCATAGGTGCCCACGGGGTTGCCCTTGGCATCGGACAGCAGGAACTTGACGCCATAAATGCCCTTGCCGGTCACGCTGTCGATTTTGTGAATGAGGGCGCTGCCGCTCTGCCGGTTGGTGATTTCCAGTGTGGCCGTGCCGCCGTCCTTCACCTCAATCTGGTGGGGGGTATCGTCCAGCTTGTAGCCCTTGGCGGCTTTCAGCTCCACCACCTGATACCAGCCCTTTTCGGCTTCGGGCAGGTTGATGACGCCATTGGCATCGGTGGTATAGGTGCCGATGATCTCCCCGTTCAGCTTGCGGACTTCAAACTGGACGCCCTTGATGCGCTCCCCGGTTTCCTCGTCCTTCTTGATGATGGTAAGCCCGCCCACCTTCGTGTTATACACAGTGATGGTCTGCGTGTCGGTGGGGTTCACCTTGACGGTCTGCGTCCTGGTGCCCTCGTCCATCACATAACCGGGCAAAGGCTTGGTTTCCGTGATGACCAAAGTGCCCACCACGCCGGAAATGCGGATTTCGCCGTTGGCGTC
>CAJUKT010000116.1 GCA_910587255.1 uncultured Oscillospiraceae bacterium | reverse complement strand
GGCGTTTTCTGGCCCTAACAGCGCCCTGTTTTGCCTCATCGGGTTTCGGTAAATCGTGGGGCCAGGGCAGCCCAGAGGGGGGGATTGAAGGGCGAAGGGCAAGAGCGGGATAAATTTTGGTCACATCTGCCCGCAGTGCGGACAGGCGCGATGTGCACGGAAAAGTGCCGAGGGTGCAACGGGGTAAGGGCAACGCAGAAACGCTCCGATGGGGTGGAAGCCCACCCTTTTGGGTGGGGCAAGCATCGCGTCCGGCTATACGCCGTCCGCACTCGCCGGGGCGCTGCCCCGGCACCCCCTGCCCCTAAAGGGGAGAAAAAGTGCAGTACAGAAGAAAGGCTGCCACGCAGGATTTGCGCCGCAGTAAACAAGACGGGCACTCATCGGATCAAAAACCATCTGTGTCAAAAAGTGCAGTTGTGAGAGGTGCAGATTGCACCAGTGTTACCAAAGAGAAGGGGTATCAGCGCAGACGAAAAAATATGTGTCTGTTTTGATAACAATGGCGATTGGGGTTGGCTATTCCCAGCAAGGTGTGGTATGGTACGTCGTTGCGAAAGGAGGCGATTCCGAATGGCAAAAAGGAGAGCCAACGGAGAAGGGAACATCCGCAAGCGCAGCGATGGCCGCTGGGAGGGGCGTTACACGGCAGGCCGCGACCCGGACACTGGGAAAGTCATCTACAAAAACGTCTTGGCCAAAACCCAGAAGGAGTGCAAGGAGAAGCTGAAGCGGGCCATCGAGGAAAACGCCAAAGTGGATACCATCCGGGCAGAGCAGTACACCGTGGGCCAGTGGATGGACGTGTGGTTTGAGAACTGCGCCAAAATCAAAGTGCGCCCCTCGTCCCACAAGACCTACCGCGGCTACATCGACAACCACATCAAGCCCAGCATCGGCAAAATCCCGCTGAGCAAATTGTCCTCTCTGGATTTACAAAAGCTCTACAAAAAACTGCTGAGCGGCGGCAGAGTAGAGCGGATCGAGTCCAAGAGTCAGCCCAAGGGTCTCAGCGCCAAAACGGTGCGGAACATCAATCAAGTGATATCTTCCGCCATGGATTTCGCCATCGACCAAAAGCTGATCACCACCAACCCCACAGGCGGGTGCGCCCTGCCCAAGCTGGAACACCGGGAGATGAAAACCCTTCCCACCGAGCAGTTAGCGTCCTTCCTTCTCGAAGCCAAGGAGAGCGGCGTATTCGAGCTGTACTACATCGAACTGGCCACGGGCCTGCGCAGGGGTGAACTGCTGGGCCTCAAGTGGAAGGATATCGACCTGGAGGGCGGCACGATCCAGGTGCGTCGCCAGATTGCCCGGATCGACGGCGAGGTGGTGGAGGCCCCGCTCAAGACGAAAAACTCCTACCGCAGCGTGTCCATCGGACAGGATGCGGTGGAGATCCTCAGAGAACAGCAGAGAAAAAGCAACAGTGAATACGTGTTCCCATCCCCCACAGGCGGCCCCATCTCACCGGACAGCGTACTCCATATGCTCCACCGGGTGCTGAAGCGGGCAGGGTTACCCCAGATTCGCTTCCACGATATGAGACATACGTTCGCAACCGTAGCCCTGCAAAATGGTGTGGACATCAAGACCGTCTCCGGGATGCTGGGCCACTACAGCGCCGGGTTTACACTGGACACCTACGCCCACGTCACCACCCAGGCGCAGCGGCAAGCGGCGAATACCATGGCAAATATCCTCTCCGATGCTGTTGGGAACTAAAGAATCGTTTCCCCGTATGGGTCAGCGCATGGGTCAAAGCGCTGACCCATTTTTTGACCCAGATTATTTTCCGACAAAAGCAGAGAAGAAGCCCTGAAATCTTGCGATTTCAGGGCTTCTTTGGTTGCGGGGGCCGGATTTGAACCGACGACCTTCGGGTTATGAGCCCGATGAGCTACCAGACTGCTCCACCCCGCGATATTTTATTTGGTGCCGGAGACCGGGGTCGAACCGGCACGGGATCACTCCCACGGGATTTTAAGTCCCGGGCGTCTGCCAATTCCGCCACTCCGGCTTGTCGAGGCTAAGTTATAATAGCACGATTTCCCGTTTCTGTCAACCCCTATTTTCAGCATTCTTTCTGCCGCGATAAAGCAAGCAATGTAAAACAAATATACAGAACGCGAAAAAGTCCATCCCAGCTTCTCCGGCCCGGCGGCCAGCCGATGGGCCGGAGAAGCCGGCAGGAGGCCTCACCAACTGCCCCACTCCTCTTTGCGGGGAAGCCCGAATTCCCGCCATATGTACTCCGCGCCGGGATGGCTGTCTCTGTAGGCTTGCCGTACAGCCAGTGCCTCCTCCGGGAAATCGGTGATGATTCCACTGATTCCCATTTCCAGATACTGCTCCATCTTTTCCGCGTCATACACGCTCCACACGTACAGCGGCAGGTTAACTTCCCTGGCCCGGGTCACCAGACGATAGCTCACCAATGCCTCCTCCACCGCCAGAAAGTCCACCTGATAGCGCCACACCACATCATCAATATCTCCTGCCGCGCCATAGGCGCAACAACCCACCCACCATTCCGGATGCTGTTCCATGATGGGCAGAAGGCAGAGATAATCCAGCGACATGAACATAGCCCGGCGGCCAAATTCGTACCGCTCCACCAGCTGGATGATTGCTTGGGCCAGGGCATCGCCGGTGCCGGCCTCGGGTTTGAGTTCGATAAGCAGCCCCATGCCGGGCCGACAGGCCAACACCGACAGGACTTCCTCCAGGGATGCGATCTTTCCCGTCTCTCCCGGGTGGTTTTTGTCGGACACAGGGATTTCCTGAAGCTCTGCCCACGTCAGCTCGCCTACGCTCTCTGCGCGGCCTGCCATCCGCCACAGGTTCCCGTCGTGGAACAGCACCGGCACGCCGTCTTTGGTGAGCTGTACATCAATCTCCGCATAGTCCGTACCCTGTTCCATGGCTGAGAAAACGGCCTGCCGGGTGTTTTCAATCCCGCCTGCTCCGCCGCGGTGGGCCAGCACGATGGGAGCATGGACCAACAGGGAGTGCTCCATGCCCAGCAGGAGGCCGGCAATCAGGGTGAGGCACACCGCCGCCGCTCCCGCCCGCCAGCGGAGCTTTTTCATACGTCCCCTCCAGCGCCCGGCAAAGGCGGCCCAGCGCCGGGAGACGATCTCCCACACCGCTGCGCCGTCCGCGTCCCATGCGGGGCAGCGGGTGGCCTGGGCCTCTCCCGTTTTGGCCAGCACAGACGCCAGCAGCCAAACCGCCCCGGCCATGGCCGCAGCCTGGAGCAAAACCAGCAGCAGCCACCAGAGCAAATCTTTTTGGAATGCCTCGTTGAATAACAAATACTTCAAAAAATCGCCGTTGAAGTCATCGCCGGTCAGCACATTCCGCCGCCAGTACCGGGCCTGCTCCGTGTACGCCCAGTTCCACCCGGCGTAGACGGCCAGCACCGCCATGCGCTCCCGCCAACCCAGCTGCCGCCAGCACCGCAGGCTGTCCCCGGCGGCCTGTCCAAACCGCCGCTGCCGCAGCACCATCACCACCGGCACGAACAGCAGCAACAGATGGGCCAAGTAATATCCGGCCTGGATGGCGATGCCCCCCACAACTCCCGCCCAGCTCTTTTGCAGCTCGCCAAAAATGAACCATGGGATAGTGACCCGGGGGGCGGTTCCGCTCACATAGACAGCCCCCACCAGCGGGAGCAGCAGAACGAAGTACACAGCCCCCGGGATCAGGCCCCATCCCCGCAGCAGCCGCAGGTCCCAGAGCGCCGCCTTCATGGCCTGGCCCAGGGTGAAGCTCTCCCCCTGGCGGTACAGGGCGGCGGTGCGGATGACAACGCTGTACTCATAGAACACCAGCCAGGCCGTGGCGAAAAACAGCAGCAGAAACACCGCCGCGCCCACGGGATGGAGAAACGCCCACACAATGCCGCCGTTGAGGCTGAGCCCCGCAGCTGATACATAGGCGTGGAATAATCCGCTGAACAGCGGATTAACCAGGCAGAGAAAGGCCAGCCTCCACAGCAGCTCAAAGCATACAATTCTTTTAAGCGCCCAAAAAAATCTCATATGCGTCAGCTCCCCGCAATTGGATTCCGGGTGAGATTTTACCACTTGGCGCAGAAAATTTCAAGCGGACGGATAACCATCAAAAAAGTATGGAGAAGCCCTGAAATCCTGGAATTTCAGGGCTTCTTTCTGTTTGGGACTAATTGGTGGAGTCAAAGGGAATGTTGTCCCCCATGGTGATGCACAGCTCGGTGATATCTGTGCGAACATGCAGAACGGCGTATTCCAGCGGGCCCTTATCGCATTGGGCCACACGCCTCGTCCTCAGCAGCGGAGTACCCGGCTCAATGTGGAGAATCTGGGAATCCACCAGGTCGGCGGCGGCGGCGGAGATATATTCCACACAGCCCTTGTATTGAACGCCGTATTTCTTGATGAGGAAGGGGTAAAGATCCCAAAATTCAGTGGTAAATTTGTCGAGCTGGGGGAAAAAATCCGTGCGAATGTAGTCAAACAGGTACATGAGGGGGATATCCCGGCTGTAAAAGATCCGCTGGAGGCGGTAAACCGGCGTGCCGATTTCAATATCCAGCGCTTCCGCGGTTTTAACATCGGCATCCACCAGATCCACATACATGCCCCGCGCCGTCATGTGCTGGGGATCGGGAATGGACGCGTGCCGCACGGAGATGATATCCTCAAAGTGGCGCAGCCTGGAAAATGCAAAGGAGTCGTCGGGATAGATATTCTTTAAAACTACCGTCCCGCAGCCCTGCTTCACCTTCACATACCCCTCATCCGCCAGCTGCGCGATGGCGCGCCGGACCGTGGTGCGGCTGACGTGATAGATTTCTTCCAGCTTGGGCTCCGGCGGCAGAAGGGAATTTACGGGGTAAACATCATTTCTCAGATCCTCCAAAATCTTCTCGTAGGTCCTCTGGTATGCCAGCATTTAAACATCCCCTAAACATTATTCCGTCCTGGGCGCTCCGATGGGCAGTATCAAAACCATGGTAGCATGAAAACGCTTTTCTGTCAAGAAACTTTCCAGGATATGAACAGGATATCGGCACATTCTACAACACAAACGGAGAAAATTTGTCTAATCTGTGAATTGATTATTTATCTCGAAAAATAGATAATGTTTATGTGATGTTTAAGATATGTATCTTGGTACAAGAGGGGGACGCGCCATGATTTTGATTGGCGAATATACGCAGCTGCCCGACTGGCTTCCGGCCCGGGCAGGCACGGGTATACTGGCCTTGCGCCGGGAATCGGATGGGATGTACCGGGAGCAAGGCGTCTGCCCTGCAAAAAATCCCTCCTATCTGGCTTTTGGCGGTGGAGAATCCTTCTACGCGGCAGAAGAGGGAGGCCAGGGGGGGCTGGTCCGCTGCAAAAAAACGCCGGAGGGTGTGTGTGAAATAGATGCTTCGATCCGTTTTCCGGGCAGCGGAAGCTGTCACATCTGTTTCGATCCCTGGACGGCTGCGGCCTATGTGGCAAACTACGAGTCCGGCTCGCTGACGGCGGTTGACTGCTCCGGGGAGGAGATGCGGATTTTGCAGGAGCTTTCCTACTGCGGCAGCGGCCCCAATCCCAGCCGGCAGACGGGCCCCCACATCCATAGCAGCTGGCTTTCCCCCGGCGGCGGGGAGCTCTTTGCGGTGGATCTGGGAACCGACCAGATTTATCGCTATCTGCGGGGGGCGGACGGTTCCCTGCGCCCCAATCCCCGGCAGCCGTCCATACCCTTTCCGCCCGGCAGCGGCCCTAGGCACATGGCATTTCACCACAGCCTGCCTACCGCCTATGTCACCGCTGAGCTGAGCAACGAGGTTTTCATGCTTCAGTTTGATTTGGACGGCGTTGCCTCGATCCGGGGCTCCTGGAGCACGGCGGCGCGGCAGGAGGGCATGGTGCTCACCGCCCATTTGCAGCTGTCCCGGCGCTATGGGACGCTCTATGCCTGTGTGCGCGGGACGGATGAGCTGGTCTGGTTTTCTGTGGACCCAGACAACGGCAGGCTGGATCTGCGGGGCAGATGCCCCAGCGCAGGCCGCTTCCCGCGGCATTTTCTGTTGGATGAGGAGACCGGCACGCTGCTGGTGGCAAACCAGCTTTCCGGAGATGTGTGCGTGTTCCGGATTGATGCCAAAGGGGATGTGGAGCCAACCCCCGTCCAGCGCATTGACGCGCCCAGTGCGGCGGCGGTGATGAAATTATAACACGAGGAGGAATACTATGGCGAACAGAGTGGCTGTAATCACCGGCGCCAGCCGGGGAATCGGGAAGGGAATTGCCATCGTTCTGGCCGGGCATGGCTACGATATCGGATTTTCCTACTGCTCCGCAGAAGACCAGGCTGTCCGGCTCCAGCGGCAGATTTGGGAGGAGTTTGGCCGGCGCTGCGAAATCTGGCGCGCGGATCTGCGGGAGCCCGGCGCCGGGCCCGCGTTTGTGGAGGCCGCGGCAGACAAGCTGGGCGGGCTGGACGTGCTGGTCAACAACGCGGGGGCCACCCGGTTTGAGAGCATCCTGGACCTGACGGAGCAGGGGGTCAACGACCTGATTGACCTGGACCTGAAGAATTACCTGTTCTGCACCCAGGCCGCCGCACGGGTGATGGTTCGGAACGGCACAAGGGGGAGCATCATCCAGATCACCTCCTCCCGCGCCCAGCGGGCCTATCCCCAGGATGGGATCTACGGCGGCGTGAAAGCCGCCGTGGCCAGGGCCTCCCAGTCCGCGGCGCTGGATCTGGCCCCCTACGGCATCCGGGTGAACTGCGTGGCGCCGGGCGCCATCGCCGTTCGCAGCAGGGAAGAGCTGGAGGAACTGGCAAAGCACAAAGCGGTGCCGATGGATTTTTGGGACAAGCTGGGCCGGCGTATTCCCCTGGAACGGGTGGGAACCCCCGCAGACGTGGGAGAGGCCGTGGCGTTTTTGGCCTCCCCGGAGGCGGCATATATCACCGGGGTCACCCTGCGCATCGACGGAGGGCTGATTCTGCCGGGAATGCCGGAAAGCGGCCCCTGCGACAGCTGGGGCGGCCAAAAAAAGGAGGCTGAACGGGATGGGAATTGAGATACGGGATGTGCGGGCCATCTGCACAGCGCCGGAGGGCGTCAATTTGGTGGCGGTGAAGATAGAAACCAGCGAGCCCGGCCTGTACGGCGTGGGCTGCGCCACCTTTACCCATCGGTATCTGGCGGTGGTGACCGTCATTGAGAAATATCTGCGTCCGTTCCTGATCGGCAAGGACCCGGCCAATATTGAGGATATCTGGCAGTCCGCCATGGGAATGAGCTATTGGCGCAACGGACCTGTGCTCAACAACGCGCTGTCCGGCGTGGATATGGCCCTGTGGGATATTAAGGGGAAGCTGGCGGGGATGCCCCTCTACCAGTTGTTCGGAGGAAAATGCAGGCCGGGCGTTCCCTGCTATACCCATGCGGAGGGGGCCGACGCGGAGCAGACCCTGGAGCGGGTGGAGGCGCTGCGGGAGCGGGGCTACCGGAAAATCCGCGTGCAGGTGGGCGGCTACGGCGGAAAGAACCCCAACATGCACAGGCCGGAAAACCCCTTCCCCGGGGGATATTTTGACCCCAAGGCATACATGAAAAATGTACTGGACCTGATGGAAAAGCTCCGCGCCGCCTATGGGGACTGCCTGGAATTCTGCCACGATGTCCACGAGCGCCTGGCCCCCATCGACGCGCTGAATTTTGCCAAGGCGCTGGAGCAGTACCACTTGCTTTTCCTGGAGGACGTGCTTCAGCCGGAGCAGGCCGCGTGGTTCCAAACCATCCGGCAGCAGTGCGCCACCCCGCTGGCCATGGGCGAGCTGTTCAACAACCCCCATGAGTGGATGCCCATTGTGAGCGCCCGGCTGATCGACTACATCCGCGTCCATGTCAGTCAGATCGGCGGGATCACCCCCGCCAGAAAGCTCGTGGCGTTCTGCGACGCGTACGGCGTCCGCACAGCATGGCACGGCCCCATCGACATGACCCCCATCGGCCATGCCGTCAACGCCCATTTGGATATCTCCAGCCCCAATTTCGGCGTGCAGGAGTGGGCGGACAGCTTTAACGGCCTCTACCCGTCGCTGAATGGGCCGCTGATGCGGGAGATGTTCCCCGGTATGCCTGAGTACCGGGACGGCTTCCTTTACCTGAATGAGAATCCCGGTATCGGCGTGGATATTGACGAGGCGCTGGCGGCGAAATATCCCTGCCGGGAGAGTGGGACGGCCTGGGAGTGGATGCTGGCCCGCCTGCCCGACGGCACCGCCGTCCGCCCGTGACAGACAAGGAGGATGTTATGCTGAAATTCAATCCTAACCCCCTGTTTCCAGAACAGCCGCTGTTCGAGATCGGTTCCGAGGCGGAGATCCCGCGCTCTGCGCGTTATACCCTATACTGCGACGGCCAAAAGCAGACGGTCTACCATACCGATTCCTTTGACTATGCCGTGGTGGTGCGAAAGACGCGCGCCGCGTTTCCCGTGGAGGTTCAGGTGTCCGAGCCGGTGGAGCGGGCGGTGATCCGGCCTGTGTCGCTGGGCATTTCCCATGAATTGGAGGGACAGACCCTGCGCTTTACGGCGCCCGGGCTGAAAAAGCTGAGCATTGAGTTTGACGGCGAGCTGAAGCGTCCGCTGTTTCTGCTCCAGTCCCACTACGTCCCCCGTCCCTCCTCCAGGCCCACATACTGCTTTGAAGCGGGCAAAGTGTATAACGTGGGCACCCTGGAACTCCAGACCGGGCAGAACGCGTACCTGGAGGAAGGGAGCATTGTGTGTGGACGGATCCGCTCCTACATGGCCGATGACGTGTCGGTGACGGGGAATGGGATCCTGTACGGCGCGGTCTGGCACAAGCCGGATGAAAATGGAGGCCGCCTGATGGCGGAGTTCTCCCTAGGGAAAAATATTTTGGTCCAGGGGATCACCATTGTGGATAACGGCGTGTGGAATATCGTGCCGGGGGCCTGTTCCCACGTGGAAATCCGGGATGTGAATGTGCTCTCCCGGCTGGTCACCGGCGACGGCATCGACATTGTGGGCTGCCGGGATGTTCTGGTGGAGCACTGCTTCATCCGCGCGGCGGACGACTGCATCGTGATCAAGGCATGTCCGCTGCCCACGCCCGCCGCCTGCTGCGATGTGAAGAACGTCGTGGTGCGGGACTGCGTGCTGTGGAACGCGGAGCCTGGAAACGCGCTGGAAATCGGGTATGAGCTGCGCTGCAAAGAGGTGTCGGACATTCTTTACACCGACTGCGATATCATCCACTGCGAATACGAGGGGAATCAGTCCGGCGGCGTGCTCACCATTCACAACGCGGACAGGGCCCGGGTCAGCAATGTGGTGTACGAAAACATTCGGATTGAGGACGCCCAGGAGAAACTGGTGGATATCAAGATTCTGGACTCAAAATACTCGCTGGACCGGGTGCGGGGCGAGGTGGAGGACGTGTACTTCCGAAACATCACCGTGGACGGGCCCATTTTTCCCGTGTCCATCATCCGGGGCTTTGAGATGCACCAGGAGGTTCGCTGGCCCAGACGGATTCATTTTGAAAATGTGGTCATCCACGGCGGCGTGATGAAAAGCGCTAACCAGATGCGCATGGTGGTGGAGCTGGCCCACGAGCTGGAATTCGAGGGCGAAATGGACCACGTGAAACGCGACTTTTAGGGGGGAGCCCATTGAAACAAACAATCCCTCGTAGGCTGTCCCGGCTGGGGCGGGATATCTGGAAAAGCCGGGCCATTTACGGCCTGATGCTGCCGGGGCTGGTCTGGTTCGTGCTCTTTGCCTACGGCCCCATGTCCGGCCTGCTGCTGGCGTTCAAGACCTACAGCGCCAAGGGGGGGATCTGGGGCAGTCCGTGGTGCGGCTGGGAGAATTTCATGTATGTGTTCCGGGACGCGGCCTTTCTCCGCTCGGTGTTCACCACGCTGCGGATCAATGTGGGCAGGCTGCTGTTCCAGTTCCCGGTTCCCATCGTTCTGGCGCTGCTGCTCAATGAGTGCGCCGGCAAGCGGTATAAAAAGGCCGCGCAGACCATATTCACCTTTCCCTATTTCCTGTCGTGGGTGATTGTGGCCAGCCTGATTACCAATACGCTGTCCATGGACGGCCTTCTCAACGGCGTGCTGACCGCGCTGGGCCTGGATAAGGTGAATTTTTTGGGGAGCGGCAAGCTGTTTGCGCCCATCCTCTATATCACGGAGAGCTGGAAGTCCGCGGGGTGGAACGCCATCATCTATCTGGCGGCCCTCTCCGGGATTGACCTGGATCAATACGAGGCGGCAAAGCTGGACGGCGCCAGCCGCTGGCAGATGCTGCTTCACGTGACGCTGCCCAATTTGAAGCCCACCATTATCGTGATGCTGGTGCTGTCCATCGGCAATTTGATGACGGGAGGGTTTGAGCAGATCTTCAACCTATCAAACCCGGCGGTGGCCGACCTGTGCGAGATTCTGGACATGTATATCTACCGGGTCACCTTTGGCTCGGTGCCTGATTTTGGCTTCTCCATGGCCATCAGCCTGTTCCGTTCGGTGGTCAACTGCATTTTCCTGGTGGCCGCGGACAAGGGCGCGAAAAAATTAGGCGGGACCGGCCTGTTCGGCTGACCGGCGCTCCGCCCCGAAGGAGGACGCTCCATGAAGAAAAAACAGCTGTCGCCGGCCGATGTTTTGATATTCCTGGCCATCGGATGCCTGATCCTCGTGATCATCGTCCCGCTGGTCAATGCAGTGGCCATCTCATTTTCCACCCAGCGGGAATATTTAGACCATCCGCTTCTGCTCTTCCCCAGCGCCCCGACGCTGGAAAACTATCAGAACCTGCTGGGCGACCAACGCATCGCCTCCGGCTTTAAAACCTCGCTGCTCATCGTAGGGCTGGGGGTGCCGCTGAATCTGTTTTTAACGCTGTCCCTGGCCTACGGGACCAGCCGGCCCGCCTTTCCCGGGAAAAAATTTATTCTCGGCGCGATCCTGTTCACCATGCTCTTCAACGGCGGCATTCTGCCCCTGTATATGCAGATGCGGGAGCTGAAGCTCACCAACACCATATGGTCGGTCGTCCTGGCCAGCGGCGTCAATGTGTTTTACTTTGTCATTGCGAGAAACTTTTTCTGCTCCATCCCCCAGGCGCTGGTGGAATCGGCGCAGCTGGACGGGGCGGGGGAGTGGCGCATTCTGTTTTCCGTCATTCTTCCCCTGGCAAAGCCCATTGTGGCCACGGTGGCGCTGTTCTGCATTGTGGACCGCTGGAACGAGTGGTATAACGCGCTGAGAAGCTGTACCAATAGAGGGAAAAGTAGTATAATGAGGGAATGATACAGAAAAATGAGCGACGCGGCTATGCGAGCGATTTAAGCGACAGCCAATGGGCGATGATAGAGCCATTATTTCCACCAGCCGGGAACAGAAG
>CAJUKT010000115.1 GCA_910587255.1 uncultured Oscillospiraceae bacterium | reverse complement strand
TGTTCCCGGCTGGTGGAAATAATGGCTCTATCATCGCCCATTGGCTGTCGCTTAAATCGCTCGCATAGCCGCGTCGCTCATTTTTCTGTATCATTCCCTCATTATACTACTTTTCCCTCTATTGGTACAGCTTCTAAAAAACGCCCCGCCTGCGCCGAAAGCGCAGGCGGGACGCCCGGGATGGAACGGACTATGTGTCAAGCCGGCCCAGCTGCTCCCGCGCCCAGGCGGCGTACCAGGTTTTGCCGCCCTCGTCCCGCAGGCGGGAGAGCAGGGGGACGGCCTGCCCGGGCCCCAGGCGGCGCAGGGCGTCCTGGGCCAGGATCTGCTGGATGTCCAGCCGGCGCAGGCGGAAGGGGGCCTGCCAGAGCTGCCGCTCCAGCCAGGCCCTGTCCACGGCGCGGCCCTTCAGGCAGGTGAGCCGGGCGCGCAGCAGCGCGGCGCAGTCCGAGAGGTTCTGGGCCAGCCGGGCCTGCTTTTCGCCGCACCCGGCGATCAGCCCCTCCAGCTCCTCCAGGGCCTGGGCCGCCCCAGGCCGGTCCTCCTTGCCCAGGCGGTAGGCGCACAGGTCTTGGAGGTAAAGCCCCCGCAGGGCGGCGTCCTGCGCCAGACCGGCCCGCTCCAGCGGGGCCAGGGCGGCCAGGGCCGCGTCAAAGTCCCCCTTGGCGGCATAGCCGTCGGCCAGGTAGGCGCTGGACACCAGATATTCCCGGCTGTCCGGCTTCAGCCGCCCGGGTATTGCGGCGTACTGCCGGAGAAAGGCGTCCGGGTCCAGCTCCACATGGAGCAGGCCCAGCAGCTTGGTATTGCAGCTGTCCGCCACCAGCCTGGCCGCCAGCTGCCCGGCGAAAACCCCCAGAAGGAGCATGAGCACCGAGGCGATGAGCGGGATATGGACAGGCAGCCCCCTGTCCCGAATCCAAACCAGTACGGTCAGCACCACGGACGCGGCAAATATGCCCGCCGCGGTCAGCCTGCTCTGCCGGAACGCCCGAACCATAGCGCCGCACCCCTTTCCCTTTGAGTTTTTACAGATGAAGTGCTTTGATTATAGCCGCCTGAAGCCCTTTTCCGCAAGTGGGCGGGGGGAAAAAACCGTTTTTCAGCCGCCAGCACAAAAGCATTCGAGAAAAAATTTCTGACTTTGTGCCGGATACCAAAAGTTTTCTGTTCCTTTTTTCGACAATTTAGGTTATAATGTCTGCAACAAAAGAAAAAACGCCGATGGAATATATCTATATTGTACAAAGCATAGACTGGGCGTAAGAGATGGAGGCGGTTGAAAATGGTACGTGTCACAGCTTTGATGGACAACGACGCATCGGAGAACAAGGCGCTGGTCAACGAGCACGGCCTGTCCTATCTGCTGGAGGGGCCGGATTTCCGCATTCTCTTTGACTGCGGCGCGGGGCCCCACCCCTGGGCCAACGCCCACAGGCTGGGCCTGTGTGTGGCGGGGCTGGACGCTGTGGTGCTCAGCCACAGCCACTATGACCACGCCGCCGGCTTCCGCGACCTGCTGGAGCAGGGGCTGGGGGGCAAAATCCTCTACACCGGCCCCCATTTCTTTGAGGCGAAGTTCGCCTTTGACGGACTGCGCTACACCGACCTCTCCGCCGGCTTCGGGCCGGAATTCCTGGCGGAGAACCGCGTGGAGCACCGGGTGGTGGAGGCCCTGGCCCAGCCCTTCCCCGGCCTGTGGCTGGTGGGGAGCTTCCCCAGGCGCCACGGCTTTGAGACCATCCCGGAGCGCTTTGTGCGCCAGACGGCGCAGGGCTTTGTGCCCGACGATTTCTGCGACGAGATCTGCATGGCCGTGGACACCCCCCAGGGCCTGGCCATTTTTGTGGGCTGCTCCCACCCGGGCATTTTGAACATGGTGGAGCACGTGTGCGCCGTGCTGGAGCGCCCGGTGATGGGGGTGTTCGGCGGCACCCATCTGACGGAGGCGGACGAAGGCCGCATTGAGGCCACCATCGACGCGCTCCGGGCCAAGGGCCTGCGGGTGCTGGGGCTGAGCCACTGCTCCGGGCAGGCGGCCGAGCGCTGCGCCGCACGCCGGGAGGGGCTGCGGCACTGCCACCTGTCGGTGGGGGACAGCATTTTCCTGGAGGCGGGCGGCTGATGCTGCTCCAGCCGCTGGCCAGGGAGATGGTGGAGGCGGTCTCCGGCATGGTGGAGGGCCGCACCATCAATCTGATGGACACCAAGGGGATCATCGTGGCCTCCAGCGACCCCGCCCGGGTGGGTTCCTTCCACCAGGGGGCGATGGAGGCGGTGCGCACGGGGAAAATGGTGAGCATCACGAAAGAGCAGGTGGCCGATTATTCCGGCGCCAGGGAGGGGTGTAATATGCCCCTCCGGGTCAACGGGACCATCATCGGCGTGGTGGGCATCTGGGGCGACCCCCCGGAGATCAAGGCCCTGGCCCACCTGCTGGAGGTCTACGCGGCCAAATACTTTCAGCTGGAGGCCATGGCCAGCCCCCGCCTGGCGGATCGTGAGCTGCGGGGCCGGGTGCTCCGGGCCCTGCTGGCCCCCGCGGACCGCGCCATGGCGGACGCCAAGGTGCTGATGGACAGCCTGGGGTTGCGCCTGGAGTTCCCCCTACAGGTGATCGTCTTTTCGGACCGGACGGGGGCAGCCCGGTCGGAGCGGCAGGAGCAGCTGCTGAATTTCCTGGCCGCCCAGGGCTGGCTGCGGCCCGAGCGGGAGCTGTGGGGGACGGTGGACGACCGGCTGGTGCTGCTGTGCGCGTGCGCGGGCCACTGCGCCGCCGCGCTGTACCACAGGGATGCGGCCCATGCCGGTGTGCTGGCGGACTACCGCTTGTGCATTGGGGATGTGTGCCGCACCGAATGGGATATCGCCGCGGCCTATCAGCAGGCCGCCGCCCTGGAGGCCGTCTCCCCCCGGGCGGTGAGCGACCTGCGGGACCCGTCCACCCGCTGCGATTACCTGCTGTACAGCGCGGCCATCCGGGACGCGGATTTTTTGGAGGAGCTCTATGCCCGGCTGGGGGACGCCTTCCGGGAGAGCGAGCTGCCCCTCCTGTTCCAGACGGCGGAGTGCTATTACCGCCATGGGCGCAGCGTCACCCAGGCGGCGTCCGAGCTGTTTATCCACAAGAATACCCTGCAATACCGGGTGCGCCGGCTGCTGGAAGCCCTGGAGCTGGAGCGGTGCGGGCCCTTTCAGGAGGAATTCCTGATGCGGCTGCTGCTGGAGCACCACAAGCGTAAACAAAGCCGTCAGGCTTTGGAATAAAAAAAGGAGGAAAGAGAGTATGCAAACGTTCGTCATGTTCCTGCTCATCATCGCGTCAGTGGTCCTCATGGTCTTTGCCATCTCCAAGCTGAAGATGCACCCATTCATCGTCATGCTGGTGATCGCCATGCTGCTGGGCCTGTGCTGGGGGCTCTACCAGCCCGGCACCGCCGGTCTTGAGACCCCTGCCGACATGGTGACCACCATCAAGAACGGCTTCGGCGGCATCATGACCAGCATCGGCATCGTCATCCTGTGCGGCACCATCATCGGCACCATCCTGGAGAAGACCGGCGCCGCGCTCACCATGGCCAACACCATTCTGAAGCTGGTGGGCAAGAAGAACAGCGTGGTGGCCATGGGCGCCATGGGCTACGTCACCGGCATCCCCGTGTTCTGTGATTCCGGCTTCGTGGTCCTCTCCCCCATCAGCCGCGCCCTGGCCCAGCAGTCCAACATCTCCTTGGCGGTGATGGGCACCGCCCTGTCCGGCGGCCTGTACGCCACCCACTGCCTGGTGCCCCCCACCCCCGGTCCCATTGCCATGGCCGGCACTTTGGAGGCGGATCTGGGCCTGACCATCCTGGTGGGCCTGTGCATTTCCATCCCCGCCGTCATCGTGGCCATCCTCTACGCCAAGTTCGTGGCCAGCAAGATCGACATCCCCGCCAACTCCGAGTTCACCTATGAGGAGCTGCAGAGCAAGTACGGCAAGCTGCCCGGCGCGGTGCAGAGCTTCGCCCCCATCATTCTGCCCATCATCCTCATCGCCCTGGCCTCTGTGGCCTCCTTCCCCGGCAGCCCCTTCGGCACCGGCGTCTTCTTCAAGTTCATCGCCTTCATCGGTAAGCCCGAGGTGGCGCTGCTGCTGGGCGTGTTCCTGTCCATCAGCCTGATCCCCGCGTCCGAGAAAGAGAACACCCTGAAGTGGGTGACCCAGGGCGTCACCGATTCCGCGGGCATCCTGGCCATCACCTGCGCCGGAGGCTCCTTCGGCGCCATCCTGAAGTGCCTGCCCATCGCCGACTCCGTGGGCAGCCTGACCAGCACCGGCATCGGCGTGCTCATCCCCTTCATCATCGCCGCCATCCTGAAGATTGCCATGGGCGCGTCCACCGTCGCGATGATCACCACCGCGGGCATGATGGCCCCCCTCATGGCCACCATGGGCTTTACCTCGCCCCTGGCCAAGGTGCTGGTGGTTATGGCCATCGGCGCGGGCTCCATGTTCGTCTCCCACGCCAACGACTCTTACTTCTGGGTGGTGTCCCAGTTCTCCGACATGAAGACCAACGAGGCCTACAAGTGCCAGACCGGCATGACCGGCGTGATGGGCCTGACGGTTATCATCATCGTGTTCATCCTGTCCCTGTTCGTGTAGTTGGAAAAACATCAGGGCCGCCGCCGGGACTACAGGGCCCGGCGGCGGCCCCCTCATATCCCATAAAAAGGAGGACTTCCCTTGTCATTGAGAACAGACGCGCAGCGCATTATGGACGCCGCCCTCAAGGCAGCCCTGCCGGATACGGCGGTGGCCAAGGCCCTGGAGGCGGCGCGGTTCGGGCCGGGCCGGCTGGTGCTGGTGGCGGCGGGCAAGGCCGCGTGGCAGATGGCCGCCGCAGCCGTCCGGCAGCTGGGAGAGCGGGTGGATTCCGGCGTGGTCATCACCAAGTACGGCCACAGCAAGGGCCCCCTGCCCGGTTTGGAGATATACGAGGCGGGCCACCCCGTCCCCGACGAGAACTCCTTCAAGGCCACTCAGACCGCCATTGAGGCGGTGTCCGGCCTGACGGCGCAGGACACGGTGCTCTTCCTGCTGTCCGGCGGCGGCTCCGCCCTGTTTGAAAAGCCGCTGATCCCGCCCGCCGACCTGGACCGGCTCACCCACGAGCTGCTGGCCTCCGGGGCGGATATCGTGGAGATGAATACGGTGCGCAAGCGCTTTTCCGCCGTGAAGGGCGGGCGGTTTGCCGCCCTGTGCGCCCCGGCCAGGGTGTTTTCGGTGGTGCTGTCCGATATCATCGGCGACCCGCTGGACATGATCGCCTCCGGCCCCGCATACCCGGACTCCAGCACGGAGGAGCAGGCCCGGGCCGTGGCGGAGAAGTACGGCCTGACCCTCACTGAAGAGATGCGCGCCCTGCTGGCGGTGGAGACCCCCAAGAGCCTGGACAATGTGGAAACCCATATCACGGGCAGCGTCCGCCAGCTGTGCCTGGCCGCCCAGGAGGAGTGCCGGGCCCTGGGGTATACCACCGTGGTGCTCACCGCCAGCCTGTCGTGCACGGCGCGGGAGGCCGGGGCCTTCCTGGCCAACATTGCCCAGTACCACCACGGCGGCGGCCGGAAGCTGGCCTTCCTGGCGGGGGGAGAGACGGTGGTGCAGCTCACCGGCGGCGGCCTCGGGGGACGCAACCAGGAGCTTGCCCTGGCGGCGGCCCCAGGCCTCGCGGGACTGTCCGGCGCGGCGGTGTTCTCCCTGGGCTCCGACGGCACCGACGGCCCCACCGACGCCGCCGGGGGCTATGTGGACGGCTCCACCGCCCAGGCCCTGGGGGAGCAGGGGGTGGATATCTTCGCGGTGCTCAAGGACAACGACTCCTATCACGCGCTGGAAAAGACCGGCGGCCTCATCAAAACCGGGCCCACCGGGACCAATGTGAACGATATCGCCGCCGTGCTGATAGAGGGCTGAGAACGGGGCGCATCAGAACAGCCGGACTGCCTAGGCAGTCCGGCTGTTTGCCTTCACGGCTCACAGGATGAAGTTTATAACGGCATAGATCAGATGGCAGAGGGTGAAGCAGGCCGCCGCCAGCAGGGCGGGCGCGTTTTTCCGCGCCAGGGAAAAGAGGAGAAGGGCGGCGCAGGGGGCCAGGCACAGGGTCAAAATCACGGCGGCGTTCACAATCCCGGCGTAATAGGCCGCCCATGCGGCAAGGTACAGCGCGGCGCACGACAGGACGCCCGCCGCGGATATGGGCTTGACGGGCCCGCCCCCGGCGGTGTTGGACAGCGCGCACAGCGCTGCAGCCATGGCGCATTGAAAGACCTGGGCGGCGGCGTCGACGGCCGGCGTGACGGATTCCTGCCGTAGGACATCTCGGGGGGCGGGAAGGGCAAACCATACGAAATTGGGGAGCATGATGAGCAGAAACAGCCCCAGCCCCCACGGGTCAAACCCAAATCGGTAATTTCGGAGCTTCCACATCCTTTATGCACCCCATTTGCGGACATATATCCGGGACGGCTGATCCTCCCCGTCCCCCTGGGCCATGCACAGGAACCCCCAGCCGTACCGCTCGTAAAAGGACGTGTGGCCGGTGAGCAGGTACAGGGTGTCCACCCCCAACTGCGCCATACCGGCGCAGGCGTGGTTTAACAGCGCCCCGGCGATCCCACGGCGGCGGTACGCCTCCTCTACATAGACGGCGCACACGTTGGGGGCCAGGTCCTTTCGATTGTGGAAGTCGTTATCAATGACCCCCAGCCCGCCCAGGATGGCGCCGTCCTCCACCGCCAGATACCACTGGGGCACGGGGCCCCCGCCGGACAGGGACTGCTCCATGCTCTCCCGGTAGGCGTCCAGCGGCACGCCCCATTTGCCGTGGAACCACGCCGCCGCCCGGTCCAGCAGCGCGGGGCGCTCCCTGATGCTCAAAAGCTCGCAGCGCAGCGCGCTCACCTCCTTGAGAAATATTCCTCCACAAAATCCACGTGGCCCACCGTCCACTCCCGCCCGTTCAGATGCGCCAGGCAGCCCGCGTCCGTGGTGAAGTCAAAGCGCAGCTTATAGGAGTAAAGCGCCTGAAATTTGCGCCCGTCCCGCTCCCGGCCATATTTGCCGTCCCCCAGCAGGGGATGGCCCGCGGCGGCGAACTGGGCGCGGATCTGGTGGGTGCGCCCGGTGATGAGGTCGCACTCCACCAGCGACAGGCCATCCCGGGCGTCCAGCGTGCGGTACACCGTCACCGCCGTTTTTCCGCCGGGGACGGGGCGGTCGAATACCCGCACCTGGGCCTTGCTTTCGTCCTTTAAAATGTATCCCCGCAGCTCGCCCTCCCGGGGGCAAATCTCCCCGTGGATGACGCACAGGTACAGCTTTTGCAGCTCCCGGTCCCGGATCTTCTGGTTCATCACCCGCAGGGCGGCGGCGGTCTTGGCGGCGATGACGATGCCCCCGGTGTTGCGGTCGATGCGGTTGCACAGGGCGGGGGCAAAGGCGTTCTCCCACCGGGGGGACCACTCCTTCTTCTGGTACAGGTACGCCTGGACGTGGGTGATGAGTGTGTTCACCTGCTCCTTGTCGTCGGAGTGGACCACCATGCCCGGGCGCTTGTCCAGCAGCAGCAGGTGCTCGTCCTCGTACAGGATGGTGAGCCGGGGCTGATCCACCCGCAAAAAGGCGTTGTCCGGGGTGGGCGCATCAAAAAACTCATCGTTAATGTAAAGCTGGAGCACGTCCCCCTGCTCCAGGTGCGTATCCCGCCGGGAGCCCTTCCCGTTGCGCTTCACCCGCTTGAGGCGGATGTATTTCTGCGCTAAGGGGGCGGGGAGGAGGGGGACTGCCTTGGCCAGCCAGCGGTCCAGCCGCTGGCCCGCGTCGTTGGGGCCGATGGTAAATTCCTTCATGGCGCTCGCCTCCCGGGGGAAAAATTTTGCAGCCGGCTGCGTGAAGCGGGTTAATTGTAGCAGAAAACGGGGGAAAAGGCAAGGCGGGCGGAAAGGTTTTGCCTCTCCGCCCGCCCGGCCCCTGGCTGAGCGTCAGGAAAACGTGGTGTGACGGCGCCGGTAGCCGTCGTTGTCCTTCTGCCGAAGCTCCGCCTCCACCTGGGCCAGCTTCCGCTTCAGCTCCTGGGCGCGGGCCCCGTCGGTCTCGGCGTCCAGCTGCCGCTCCAGCTCCGCGCGCCTCTGCTTCAGCTGCTCGATCTCCCGGTCCACCGCGCCGGTGTCGCCGGTGCAGCGCTCCGCCTTTTGGGCCGGGCCCCCTTTTTCCGGGGCCCCCGCCTGCGCGTCCCGCTCCGGGCTGCCCGGCGTTTCGGGGCCGTCAAAATAGAGCCTGGGCCGTCCCTCCCCGCCGCTGCCCAGCCGGTACAGGCCGGAGGGCTCCGGCTTTTCCCGGTGGACGTATTGGTCCGTCACGGGCTCCGGCGGACGGTTTGGAGCTTCCTCCCCGGCCTGCCGGGGCCGGGGCGTCCCGGGTATGCCCCCGGCTGCCGCCATGGGGCGGGCGGGGTTTGCTTGGGAAACAGGTGTCATAGAGTGTTCCTCCCATCGGATAAAGTGTGCCTGGCTCCCGTCCAGTTTACCCTTTGGCGGGGGGAATGCAAGGCCCTTGCGCTGAAATGTGCCCCAGGCGTCACGAGATGTTCAGCAGCACGTGGAGGGAGAAGCGCCCCTGGTTTTTTTCCGTCAGCACCGCCCCGTGGTACTTTTCCGCCACGGCGCGGATGTTGGAGAGCCCGGTTCCCGCCGGGGGCAGGGGGCCGCCGCCGCAGGTGTTTTCAAAGCTCAGCATATAAAAATCCCCCTGCCGCTCCCCGGAGACGCGGATGGAACGCTCCCCGGCGGCGCGGGAGCAGGCGGCGATGGCGTTATCCAGGGCGTTGGCGAAAATCACGCACAGGTCGAAATCGTCGATGCCGCAGGGCTTGGGCAGAACCAGGGAGACCTGCGCCGCAATCTCCCCGGCCAGGCCCAGCTTCTCGCCCAAAAGGACGTCCACCACAGGGTTTCCGGTCTGGTAGGGGAAGGACAGGGACTGGGAGACGCCCTCCAGCTTTTTCAAATAGGCCCTGCCCTCGTCCACCCTTCCGCCGCCCAGCAGGCCGTCCAGCACGGTCAGGTGGTTTTTGACATCGTGCCGGAAGGCCGCCGTGCGCTCATAGCGCAGCTGCGCCTCGGCGATATAGACCTTTTGGGCCTGGGCCGCCTGGGCCAGGGATTGCAGCGCCGCCTGGGCCTGAAAGCCCCGGCAGAGGTGGCGGTAGGCGTACAGGGTGCACAGCAGCGCGGCCAGCCCCATCCCCTGGAGCAGCAGGAGGGCGGTGTGCTGTGCGATTTCCGCGGGCAGCGGGCGGATGGACGGGGCGCTGTACGACGTGCGCAGGATATACAGCTGGGCGGCAAAGAAAAACAGCCCGGGAAACAGCAGCAGTCCGGCATGGGGCGTTTGGCCCTCCCGCGTCCAGGCCAGGAGCCGCAGCGCGGCGGCGCAGCAGCAGGCGCACAGCGCGAAGAAGGCGGCCAGCGCCGCCAGCAGCAGCAGGTACAGCAGCGGCGTGCCCACAAACTGGGGGAAGATGACCGCCTCCAGCGAGTTGACGAGGCCGAAGCAGAGCTGGGAAATGTAGTGCGCCAGCACGGCGGCAAGCCAGGATACGGGGGACGGGTTTCCCAGCGCCAGGCGGCTCACGCCGTACAGCGCGAGCACGCCCGCGCCGGTGGACACAGCTTCGCAGCCAGGGCAGAGGCCGGTAAAGGCGAGCTGAATCACGCACAGGAGGGAAAAATACGCGGCAAGGCTCCATGGGCTTAGCTTTTTCCCGGTGAGACGGCAGGCGAAGACCATGTGCACAACGCTCATTCCGCCCAGGTACAGCGCGTCCAGGCACAGGCTGAAATAGTCCATCACACATCCCGCTCCTTCATGTGGCGCAAAAGGGCCTGGACCAGCTCCCGCTCCCGCAGCCGGGACACCGGGATGGCCTCCCCCCGGGGCAGAAAAACCTGCCCGGCCCGGCATCCGCGGACATGGTCGAGGTTGACCAGATAGCTCCTGTGGCATTTGAAGAAGCGCTGGTCCACGCGGCGCTCCAGGCGCTCCAGCCTGTCGCAGTACTCGACGACGGCCCCGTCGCTTTTGTGGAGGTACAGCTTCCGGCCCATCACCTCGCAGTACACGATCTCCGACAGCGCGATCACCTGGCAGGCGGCGCCGCGCTGGACGACGATGGTCTGGGCGGAGCGCTCCTCCAAGCGTTTGACAACCCGGTTCATGGTGCGCTCAAAACGCCCAGGGTCCAGCGGCTTGAGGAGATAGCCGCAGGCGTCCACCTCGAAGGCGTCGAATACGCACGCCTCGAGGACGGTCACAAAGACCAGCAGGCTGCGCTCCCCCCGCCGGCGCAGCTGCCTGGCGGTCTCCATGCCGTCGGGATGGCTCATCTGAATGTCCAGCAGGATCACGTCAAAGCTGTCCCCGCATTCCAGAAGGGAACGGCCGTCGGAAAAGCTGCGGACGCAGCAGCCGTCGGCCCGGCGGGCCTGCATATAGGCCGTGAGAGCGGCGCAGAGCGCCTGGGCCATCTCCGGCTCGTCGTCACAAACAGCAAATTTTATCATGTCCGGCGCCACCCCCCGACGCTATGTTACCATAGTTCCGGGCTGATGGGAATACTGCCGCGCCAAAGAAAATTTCTCATTGTAAGGATTGGAAGTAGGTCCGGTTATGGGCCGCCGCCGGATCGTCCGGCTTACAGGCCGCCGCCAGCTCGTTAAATGCCTCGGCCCGCTTTTGGTCGCCCAGGCGGCTGTGGCAGACGCACAGCTGGATGCAGGGCAGGTAGCCGTAGCAGTCGGGGGAGACAAAACCGCCCCGGCGGTCGTCCCGGGGGCAGGCGAGGGCCAGGGTGTACCAGTAGGCCGCCTGGCCGTACCGCTCCCGCTGGAAGAACCACCGGCCCAGCTCGCAGCACACCTCCGCCCGGGGCCGGTCATAGGCAAAGGTGCGCAGCAGCGCCGCCAGCGCGGCGTCAGGCTGTCCCAGCTGCTCCCGGCAGTAGGCGCAGTGGCAGCAGGCGTCGATGTTGTTTTCCACCCAGCCCCGGCCCTCCGACAGGAACGACTCAAAGACGGACAGGGCCTCCTCCCAACGGCGGTGGTAGTAAAGCTCCCGGCCATAGTAGAAGCGGTGCCGGGGCTCCAGCGGTTTGCCCGCGCTCAGCTGGGCCTGGTAGATGCGCAGGTTGCGGTCCGGGTCGCCGGGACGGGTTTTGCGGTGGGTAACGGCAAAATCCGCATAGAAAACCTTCCCCACCGGCGTGACGGCCTCGTGGACGGCCCCGGCCCAGCCCATCCCGGCGTGGTTTTTGATGAGCCGCTCCCGGTAATAGGAGAAGGTGCACCGCCCGCTTTCGTCAAAGCCGGTGTGGTAGGGGGCCATTACCACCGAAACGTCCGGGTCCAGGGTCTGCTTCAATGCCAGGAACGCGGCTTGATCGGCCTCCAGAAGCACGTCGTCCGCGTCCAGCCACATACAGTAGTCCATGGATGCGTGGGCAAAGGACGCATTCCGGGCGGCGGCGAAGTCATCCCGCCAGGGGAAGTCAAAGATCAAGCTGGTGAAGCGGGCGGCAATCTCCTTTGTGCGGTCGGTGGAGCCGGTGTCCACGATGATAATCTCGTCCACCAGATTGGACACGCTGTTCAAGCATCGCTCCAGCACGTCCTCCTCGTTTTTCACAATCATGCAAAGACTGACGCTTACCATAGACAAAGCCTCCTCTGCTTTACGGTGTTTGGCCTCCCGCCGGTTTACCGGCGGGAGGCCATGGTGTGTCAAAGCAGCGGCCGCGCCGCTCCTTCGGTCAGAATATCGTTGAATGGGCTGTTGAGGACACCCTTCAGCGGCCCCAATAGCCGGATTTACTCCTCCTCGATGGGCATATCAATGTCGTGTTCGGAATCGGGCCCGGCTGCAGTACTGGTCTCCCCCAGCCGGATGATGGTCAGCGACGCCCCCGCGCCGCTGCCTGCCAGGATGGCCGTCCCGGCCAGGACCGCGGGGTACATCTGGAGGGTGACGGTGGAGTTGGCGGGGAGGGCGACCTTGATCTGGTTTTCAAATCGGGAGGTGGACACGATTGGGGCGATGGTGGAGGCGGTGTTATTGACGCCGTTGATGACCAGCCGGGTGCCCATCAGCAGGGACAGGGTGGTATTCACATGGTAGGATATCTGATAGGTGCCCGCCTGGGCCACGGTGAACACGGTGCTTCCGGCGTTGGCGGTGATGCCCGGGGAGAGCAGCTGTTCGTTGGGCAGGGGCACCGGGCTGCCGCCCAGCGCCACCAGAATGCTGCTGCCCTGGGTGTTGGCGGCAAAGGCGGAGGTGGCGGTGGGGTTGGGCCCGGCCGCGCCCGCAGGCCCTGTGGCGCCTGTGGCCCCGGTGGGGCCCGCCGCGCCGGTGGGGCCGGTGGGACCGATGGCCCCCGCTGCGCCGTCCGGCCCGGTGGGGCCGGTGGGACCGGTAGCCCCCGCCGCGCCGTCCGGGCCGGTGGGGCCTGTGGCTC
>CAJUKT010000114.1 GCA_910587255.1 uncultured Oscillospiraceae bacterium | reverse complement strand
GTAACCCCGGCCAGCCGCCTTTGGAGCGCATCCGCCACTGGGACGAGTTCCACGCCGTGCTCCCGGAGGAGGAGCGCCGCCGTCAGGCGGCCCGGTGTATGGAGTGCGGCGTGCCCTTCTGCCAGTCCGGGGTGGAGCTGGGGGGCATGGTCATCGGGTGCCCTCTCCACAATCTGGCGCCGGAGTGGAACGATCTGATCTATACCGGAAACCTGGACCAGGCCCTGGCCAGGCTCACCAAGACCAACAGCTTCCCTGAGTTTACCGGGAGGGTGTGCCCCGCCCTGTGCGAGGCGGCGTGCACCTGCGGCCTCAGCGGCGACCCGGTGACAGTGAAGGAAAACGAGCTGGCCATCATCGAGGCGGGCTTTGCCTCGGGGGCCATAAGGCCCCGGCCGCCCAAGGTCCGCACGGGAAAACGGGTGGCGGTGGTGGGGTCCGGCCCCGCCGGCCTTGCCGCCGCCCAGCAGCTCAACCGCCGGGGCCACGCCGTCACGATCTTCGAGCGGGAGGACCGGGCGGGAGGCCTGCTGATGTACGGCATCCCCAACATGAAGCTGGAAAAGCGGATCGTTCAGCGCCGGGTGGAGCTGATGGCGGCGGAGGGGGTGGAGTTCCGTACAGGCTGTGACGTGGGCCGGGACCTCCCCGCCCAGGCGCTTTTGGAGGAGTACGACGCGGTCGTCCTGTGCTGTGGGGCGAAAAACCCCCGCCCCCTGCCTCCGGCAGAGGGGATCCCGGGCGCGTATTTCGCCGTGGACTACCTCACCGCCGCCGCAAAGGCCCTGCTGGACGGCGCCCCTCCCATCGACGCCGCCGGGAAGGACGTGGTCATCGTAGGGGGCGGCGACACCGGCAATGACTGTGTGGGCGCCGCCATCCGCCAGGGGTGCCGGTCCGTCATCCAGCTGGAGATGATGCCCCGGCTCCCGGCGGCGCGGGCTAAGGATAACCCCTGGCCCCAGTGGCCCCGGGTGTGCAAGACCGATTACGGCCAGGAGGAGGCCGCCGCCCTGTTCGGGGCCGACCCCCGGCGATATCAGACCACGGTGAAAGAGTGCCGGACCGATGAGGCCGGGGCGCTGTCTGCCGTCGTCACCGTCCGCCTGGAGCCGAAGGAGGAGGACGGGCGGCGCTTCATGGCCCAGATCCCCGGCTCGGAGAAGGAGCTGCCCTGCCGGCTTTTGCTCATCGCGGCGGGCTTCCTGGGCCCCGAGGACTATGCCGCCGACGCCTTCGGCCTGAGCCGGGACGGGCGGTCCAATGTGTCCACCGCCTTGGACAGCCACGCCACTGGGGTGCCCAAGGTGTTTGCCGCCGGGGATATGCGACGGGGGCAGTCCTTGGTAGTGTGGGCCATCGCCGAGGGCCGGGCTGCCGCGCGGGAGGCGGACGAGTACCTGATGGGCTACAGCAATTTGAACTGAGCGCCTAAAAAATTCGCAGGACAAACCGCTTATATTTTCGTTTTGCAGGTAAAAACATTTGTAATTCCCGCCAAAAATGAATTTTGTTAGTTGACATCTTGCAAAAATGGAGCTATACTCCCCCCATCAGGCAAAGGCGCCGGAGAGCTTCAACGCTCCCGGCGCCTTTCCTGTTTCACGGGAGAGGCCATGCCCGAAAAACACAGCGGGCGGGGCCTGACCTGATCTTGAGGGAGGAATTGCAATGGATATGTCAGTATGGTATCTGGTGGGCGCTATTTTGGTGTTCTTCATGCAGTGCGGGTTTGCCGCCGTGGAGGCTGGCTTCACCCGGGCCAAGAACGCGGGGAACATCATCATGAAAAACCTGATGGACTTCTGCATCGGCACAGTGGTGTTCATGGCTCTGGGCTATGGCATCATGAACAGCGGGAATTACTTTTTCGGACTCATCGGCCGGCCGGAATATCAGATGTTCACCGACTTCTACGCCTTTGACTGGTCCAACTTCTTTTTCCAGCTGGTGTTCTGCGCCACCGCCGCCACCATCGTGTCCGGGGCCATGGCGGAGCGCACCAAGTTTTCCAGCTACTGCATCTACTCCGCCGTGATCTCCGCCGTGGTCTACCCCATCGAGGCGGGCTGGGTGTGGAACGCCCAGGGCTGGCTGGCACGTATGGGCTTCATCGACTTCGCCGGGTCCGCCGTCATCCACATGGTGGGGGGCATCTCCGGGCTGATCGGGGCCGTCCTGCTGGGGGCCCGTATCGGCAAGTATGACGGGAAGGGCAGGTCCCGGGCCATCCTGGGCCACAACATCCCCTTGGCCGCCATGGGCACCTTCATCCTGTGGTTCTGCTGGTATGGCTTCAACGGCGCTGCGGCGTCGGATACCGCCCAGCTGGCCCAGATCCTGGGCAGCACCACCATTGCCCCTGCCGTGGCCACGGTGGCCTGTATGCTGTTCACCTGGATTAAAAACGGCAAGCCGGACGTGGGCATGTGCCTGAATGCCCCCCTGGCGGGGCTGGTGGGCATCACCGCGGGCTGCGCCAGCCTGGACGCCCTGGGCTCCGCCGTGGTGGGCCTGGTCACCGGCATCCTGGTGGTACTCATTGTGGAGGTGGTGGACACCAGGCTCCACATCGACGACCCGGTGGGCGCGGTGGCGGTCCACGGCGGCTGCGGCCTGACGGGCACGGTACTCACCGGCCTGCTGGCCACCGACGGCGGGCTGTTCTACGGCGGCGGCTTCCGCCAGCTGGGGGTGCAGTGCCTGGGGGTGCTGGCCATCGCCGCCTACACCGTAGTGACCATGACCATCGTGTTCCAGATTATCAAGCACACCAACGGCCTGCGGGTGTCCGCCGAGGAGGAGATCGCCGGACTGGACTCCACCGAGCACGGCCTGCCCTCCGCCTACGCCGACTTCATGCCCGCCACCACCCTGACGGGCATGCCCGGGGCCAACGCCTTCCCCGAGCCGGTGGCGGAAGGCGGTTCCAAGGGCGTGGACCAAGCGGTGCCCGTCCAGGTCATGTCCCAGCCCATGCCTGCCTCTGACGTGAAGCTGTCCAAGGTGACGGTGGTGTGCGCTCAGGCCAAGTTCGAGCAGCTCAAGTCCGCCATGAACGACATCGGCGTCACCGGCATGACCGTCGCCCAGGTGCTGGGCTGCGGCATCCAGAAGGGCCGCACGGAG
>CAJUKT010000113.1 GCA_910587255.1 uncultured Oscillospiraceae bacterium | reverse complement strand
TCAGTCTACACTTGCTCAAGAACCGTGACGGTGATTGCGCTTGGAGCCGGATACGCGGAGACGTGTAAGTCCGGTTCTGGAGGCGGCTCCGCCGAGACCGCTGGCGAAAACCAGTATGGCGCGGCGGTGCCTACCTCACATTTGATGCAGGCGAATTGCAGTTTTTTGGTGACTGATCCCAAGGGGGAAATGCTGCGGGCCGTGGCTCCGCTGCTCATTCAGAGGGGCTATGTTATCAAGGTTTTTGACCTGATCGACCCGGCCAACTCCGACGCCTTTAACCCCTTCCCCTATATCCGGGATGACAAGGACGCCATGAAGCTGGTGCATAACCTGATCCGCAACACCACCCCCAAGAACGCCAGCAACAATGACCCGTTTTGGGAGAAAAGCGAAATTGCCCTGGACACCGCCCTGATCCTCTATCTGCTCCATGAAGCGCCCCCGGAGGAGCAAAACTTTGAGATGGTCATGTATATGATTGAGAACGGCGGGGCCAGGGAGGACAGCGACGACTTCCAATCCCCCCTGGACCTGCTCTTTGAGGCGCTGGAGGAGGAGGACCCGGCGCACATCGCTGTGCGGGAATACAAAATTTTCAAGCAAGCCGCCGGCAAAACCGCGAAAAGTATTCTTCTGTCCGCCGCCGTCCGGCTGTCCGCGTTCATCCTTCCGCAGATCGTCGGCATCACCACGCGAGACGATATGGAGCTGGGCATGATGGGGGACCGCAAACAGGCCGTCTTTGCCATCATCCCCGACAATGACGGCACATTTAACTACCTCGTGGGTATGCTCTACACCTGCGCGTTTCAGGCCCTCTACTATCAGGCGGACAAGGTACACCAGGGGGCGCTGCCCGTCCCGGTCCGGCTGATGATGGACGAGTTCTGCAACGTCTCCCTGCCGGACGACTTTGGCAAGCTCCAGGCCACCATGCGCTCCCGCAACATCATGTCCACCATCGTCCTGCAAAATATCTCCGCCCTGAAAGCCCTGTTCAAAGACGATTGGGAGGGGCTGATGGGCAACGCGGATACGCTGGTCTATCTCGGTGGAAACGAGCAAAGTACGCACAAGTACATTTCTGAAATGCTGGGCAAGGAGACGCTGGACACCCGGAACCGCAGTATTTCCAAGGGCTCCCACGGTTCCAGCTCTACATCGTACCAGCAGACGGGCCGCGAATTACTCACGCCCGATGAAGTACGGGCCATGGACAACGCCTACGCCATCGTCTTTATTCGGGGCGAGAGGCCGGTCATTGACAAGAAGTACGACATTCTCAAGCACCCCAATATCAAGCTGACCGAGGACGGCGGGGCCGCCCCCTACATCCATCATCCCGGCCTGACCTTCGCGCAGGAGGATTTGAGCCTGCCGTTCGAGGGCCTGGACAATATTATCATCATTGACGAGGAGGAACTATCCAATGAAAAAGACCGTTGAAACCATCACCGCCCGCCAGCGCCGGGCCAAGCGCCGCTACTTCACCGCCGTTCTGACCCTGACCCTCTGCGCCGCCCTGACCTGTCCGGCCTTTGCCGCCAGCGGCGATCCGCTGTCCATCGTGAACAACCTCTCCGACTTCATCTTCTCCATCATCAAGGCCGTGGGCGTGATCGTGCTGGGCTGGGGCATTGTCCAGGTGGGTATGTCCATCCAGTCCCACGACGCCAGCCAGCGCACCCAGGGCTTCCTGTGCCTGTTCGGTGGCCTTATGATCGCTTTTGCAAAGGAGATTTTGACCACCATCGGCGCGCTGTAAGCCGCCCAGGGGGGCGGGCCGCAGCGCCCGCCCCTACCTTATAATATATTGTCGAAATGCGTCTCAATTTGAGACGCATTAGGAGGTGACTTTCTTTTGAGCGACAACTGGATCGTTGGAAACCTGCAATCGGCCTTCAATACCTGGAATGGCAAGCTGACGGAGATATGGTCCCTTATCACCACCACGCCGGAGACCTTCCGGGGCGGCACCGTATGGGGCACAATCGTTACCATCAACGACGCGATGAAGGCCGTGGGCTACGGCCTGCTGGTGCTGTTCTTCGCTATGAGCATTTTCCAGACCGCCGCCAGCTTTCGGGACTTCCAGCGCCCGGAATTTGTGCTGCGGCATTTCATCCGCTTTGTGCTGGCAAAGGTGGCCGTCGGCTACGCCATGGAAATTATGACCGGCATTTTCTCCGTCTGCGGCGGCATTGTGCAGACCGTCATGGGCGGTATCGGCGGTATGGCCGCCGCCAGCATCGCCGTCCCCCAGGAGATCGTGGACGCCGTCGAGGGCGTGGGCTTTCTCGCCAGCATCCCTTTGTGGCTGGTGTCCCTGCTGGGCAGCCTGTTTATCACCGTCATGTCCTTTATCCTGATCCTCACCGTATATGGCCGCTTTTTCCGGCTGTACTTCTATACCGCCCTGGCCCCGCTGCCCCTGGCGTCCTTTGCCGGGGAGGGCACCAGCTTTGCCGGGACCGCTTTCCTGAAAAGCTATGTGGGCGTGTGCCTGGAGGGGGCCATCATCGTGCTGGCCTGCCTGATCTTCTCCGCTTTTATGTCCAGCGGCACCCCCGTGGTGGACACCTCTCTGTCCGCCGTCACCATGAGCTGGCAGTACATCGGGGAAACCATTTTCAATATGTTGGTGCTGGTGGGGCTGGTGAAGGGCGCGGAGCGGATTGTAAAGGAAATGTTTGGCTTATAGCCATAACAGTGGGCCATACTTATTCCACTCATCACGATAACGTTCTTTCCATTTGCCATAGTCAAAGGCATATGCCGTAATCAAAAAAACAAAGCCAGAAAGGATAAAGGGGACGACAAACATTAGCCAATCTATTCTTGAATACGCGTTTAGAGATGGAAATGGATATTTGAGGTAAAAAACAATCGCTGTTGCAAGTGAAAGTAAAAACATTTCATAATTATTCAATGCAGCGATAACATCAAAAAACTTTGTTTGCTTTTCTGGAACATGGACTCCAATAGTATCTAAAGTTGTATCTTCTGGAACAACCATCTCTAAATATGCACTAATACGTGCATGAATCAAGCGATAATATGCAATACGTCCCTCAAACGGAATTATAAGAATGTACGGAACTAAATATACAAGTGGATTTACATTTTCACTGTTGTTCGATATGGCAATACCTAAAATTGCTAAGACTGTGGTAAATGAAAATGTTAAAAGATTTGTTCTCATGCTAACATTACGTTCCAATGTTTTTTGCCAAAAACTATATTCTCGATCTGTCATGATGACACCTCTTTATTATTCTTAACTATAAGGAGATATTTTATGGAAATCAAAATTCCCAAGGAAGTACGCCAGCATAAGGAGACCATTTTCTTCGGCCTGTCCGTCCGGCAGTTCGTTTGCGCGGTGCTGGCCGTCGGTGTGGCCGTGGGCGTGTACTTCCTTCTGAAAACCATCACCGGCCCGGAGACCGCAAGCTGGGCCTGCATCGTGGCGGCGGCTCCTGTGGCCGTCACCGGCTTTTTCCAGTTCAACGGCATGACCTTTGAGCAATTCGTATGGGCCTATCTGAAATCTCAATTCCTCTGCGCCGGGCCGAGGAGCTTCCAATCGGAAAACCTCTACCGCGCGGCGCTGACCAAGAAGGGGGTACAAGACTATGATTAAAACCCTGGCCGCCGCCAACAAGAGCGAACGGGAACCGTTCAGAATCCCCCGCAGCGTGCAGCAGTCTATTCCCATCCAGCGGGTGTTCCGGGACGGCATCTGGCAGACGGGCCGCAGCCGGTACAGCCGGACGTGGCGTTTTGCGGACATCAACTACTCCGTGGCGTCCCATGAGGACCAGCAGGAAATGTTCCTGGCCTACTGCGGCGTGCTCAACAGCCTGCCCACCGGGGCCACCGCCAAAATCACCATCAACAACCGCCGTCTCAACGGCGCCGATTTCCAGCACAGCGTCCTCATGCGGCTGAAAGGGGACGAGCTGGACCGCTACCGCCAGGAATATAACGGCATCCTCACCGAGAAGGCGCTGGAGAGCAACAATCTTATTCAGGATAAGTACATCACGATCTCCGTCGCCCGGAAGAACATCGACGAGGCCCGCACCTTTTTCAAGCGGGTGGACATCGACCTGTCCAAGAGTTTCGGCAAGCTGGACAGCGGGGCCAAGCCCCTGGACAACCATGAGCGCCTGCGGATCTTCCATGACTTCTTCCGGCCCAGCGAGGAACGGGATTTTCAATTCGACCTCTCCGCCGCCATGCGCCGGGGCCATCATTTTAAGGACGCCATCGCCCCGGATGGGATGCACTTCAAGGCCGACCACTTCGAGCTGGGCGGCAAGGTGGGCCGCGTCCTGTTCCTCCGGGAATATGCCAGCTACATCAAGGACCGCATGATTACCGACCTGTCAGACTTCTCCCGGAACCTCATGCTGTCCATCGACATTCTCCCCATCCCCACCAACGAGGCCGTGAAGGAGATGCAGGCCCGTATCCTGGGCGTGGAGAGCGACATCACCCGCTGGCAGCAGAAGCAGAACGCCAACAACAACTTTACCGCCACCGTCCCCTATGAGCTGGAACAGCTCCGGGCGGAGAACAAGGAATTTCTGGACGACCTCAGCACCCGCGACCAGCGCATGATCTTCGCCAACGTCACCCTGGTCCACATGGCCGACACGCTGGAGCAGTTGGACGCGGACACCGAGACCTTGCAGGCCATCGGCAACGAGAGCCTTTGCCAGTTCTCCGTCCTGCGCTACCAGCAGGAGGACGGCTTGAACACCGCCCTGCCCTACGGCCTGCGCCGGGTCAAGACGACCCGCACCCTCACCACCGAGAGCGCCGCCGTCCTCATGCCCTTCCGCGTCCAGGAGATACAGGACGCCGGGGGCATCTACTATGGCGTGAACGCCGTCAGCAAAAACCTGCTGATCTGCAACCGCAAGCGCCTGTTGAACCCCCACGGCTTTATCCTGGGCGTGTCCGGCTCCGGCAAGTCCTTCAGCATGAAGGAGGCCATTACCTTCATCGCCCTGTCCACCAGCGATGATATTATCATCATCGACGCCGAGCGAGAATATGGAGACCTGACCCGCGCCCTGGGTGGGGCCGTGATCGAGATTTCTCCCAACAGCCCCCACCACATCAACCCTCTGGAGATCACCAGGGGCTACGGCACAGGCGAAAACCCCGTAGCCATGAAGTCCGAGCTGCTGATGAGCATTTGCGAACAGCAGATGGGCGCGGGCCAGTTGGGGGCCTTCCACAAGTCTATCATTGACCGCTGTACCGCCAGCGTCTACCATGAGCTGATCGCCAGCGGCGGCAAGTCCCGGCAGCCGGTCCTCTCCGACTGGCGAAACGAGTTGAAGCGGCAGCCGGAACGGGAGGCCGCGGAGCTGGCCCTGGCGTCCGAGCTGTTCGTGGAGGGCAGCTTGAATATGTTCGCCCATGAGACTAACGTGGATATTGCCAACCGGATCATTTCCTTTGACCTGTATGAGATGGGCGAACAGCTCAAGCCCACGGCGCTGAACGTCACCCTGGAGACCATTCAGAACCGGGTGGCGGCGAACCGGCTGGCTGGGAAGTACACATGGGTATTCGTGGACGAGGTGTATTTGTTCTTCCGCTACTACTACTCCGCGCAGTTCCTGTATAAGTGCTGGAAGCGGTTCAGAAAGTACGCCGCCGCCATGACCGCCGCCACGCAGAACGTGGAGGAGTGTCTGCGCTCCGACACCGCCCGGCTCATGTTCGCCAACAGCGAGTTTTTGGTGCTGCTGAACCAGGCGGCCACCGACCGGGCCGAGCTTGCCAAGCTGCTGAATATCTCCACAAATCAAATGTCCTATATCACCAGCGCCGAGGCGGGCCACGGCCTGATCCGCGTGGGCGGCTCCATCGTCCCCTTCGCCAACGAGTTCCCCAGGGACACCGAGCTCTACCGTTTGATGACCACCACTCCCGGAGATAAGTAAAAATCCTGTCGAAATGCGTCTCAACTTGAGACGCATTATCAGCCCTTCACCGCCGCTGGTGGAGGGCTGATTTTCTATTGAACCGCCAACTCCCGGTACGCGGCAATCTCCTGATAAAACTGCTCCGCATAGTCACGGGCCAGCCGCTCTACTTCGTCGGCCTGCTCCCCATTTGGGAGGCTGTTCATGTAATACAACGGCTGGTCTGGATATTCCGCCGCGATACGGCTGGCCGCGCAGTTGGTCAGGACATGGGTCAGCAGCCCCCGCAGCACTTCCGGCGGGAGCTTATCGGCAACGGGATAAACAATATCCGCAAAGGCCGGGATGTCTCCAAAATCGGAGAGTGCTTGATAGGCCGGAATATCCCAAGGGACTCCTTGCAGCAGCCACATATAGGCGTTGTTGTCACGCCAGTTCTCATAGATCGACGCCAGGAAGGGCTTGTCCCCACAGGGCAGGCCATAGGGCTCCAGGTGCTCCAGCAGAACAAGGCAGAGCGCCCGGACCGGCGCGGCGGTCCTGTCCTGGGCATCCGGGAAATAGGGCTTCACCTGGTTTATCAGCCAGTCAAAGTCCATCTGCTTTTCCAGCCTGCGGGCAAAGGAATTTTCCGAAACCAACATTTCAAGAGTAAGGCCCAACGGGATCACCCCCATCGTCCACATTCTACCATGGCCGCGCCGTTTTGTATATCTCAATTTTCATACCGGGAGTGTTATTTTGTAAAAAGGGGGAATATCATGCCGTCACCCAAAGAAAAGCCCAAGGGGGCGAAAACCAAAAAGAACGCCGGGAAAGCAGCCGCCCGGTCACAGCCAGCCATTTCCGCAAAGCAGGCGGCCAAGCTCCTGAAGGATAAGTATGTCCAGCAGCTTGACCAGCGCCAGCCGGAGAGCGGCAGCGCCGAGGTTCAGGCCGTCGATCAGGTGGAGGGGGCCGGGAGCTGGGCCGTGGGTGAGCTGCTGACCCATGAGCGGCCCCGTTCTGACCACCAGCCGGACAAGCGGATCAAGGAGCGGCCCAGGGATATGCCGGAGGCTGGCGGCCCTGCGGACGCCCCGGAGGGCGAAAGCCCGCCGTACCGCCAAACCAATGCCAGCCCCCGCCAGCGTCCGGGGCCCTCGCCAAAGGAGCGGGCGGCCCAGGTGAAGGGGCAGCGCACGCCAGCGGCCCCCGCGGAGCACTCCGCGCCAGCAACTTCCGCCGCACCAGCAGACGCGCCCGCCCGCACCATGCGGATCAAAGAGCGCCCCACCGTCCGGCTGAAAGAACAGCGGTCCAGGGCCGCGCCCCCCAGCATAAAAGAAAAACCTTCTTCTCTCGCAAATCAATCTATCCCATCTATCAAATCAACCCCATCCATCCCATCATCCAAAGAGCGCCCAACACCCCCAGCGGCGGGACGTTCCGCCGCCCGCGCCGCAGGCCAGCCGGGGGTTAGGTCGAGCGCCGCCCAGCCCAGGCGGGAGGTCCAGCGGCAGATGTTGAACAAATCCCGGTCCAGCATTACCCGCCAGCCGGGAAGCCCCGGCCCGCGCAAAGTCCCCAGCGCCGCTCCCTCCGCCCACGATGCAGGACGGAAGCTACTCCCGCGCAAGAGAACCGCCAGCAAGGGCAGCGCCCCAAAAATCCGGGGGGCCGTCTACCGAAAAGGCGTTTCCGGCCCCAAGACGGGTCGTGTCCCCATCAAGTCCGCTGTCTCCCGGCCTGTTCGGGGCATCCGGCAGAACGCCCAGCGGCGCATGACCCAGCGGGCCGTACAGCAGGCCGGGAAAGCGGCAAAAACCTCAGCCGTGGTTCTGAAAAAAGCGGCGGTTGCCGTGACAAAGGCGGCGTCTGCCCTTGTCAGCGCCCTGGCCGGTATCGTTGGAGGCGGTATCCTGCTGCTGGCCCTGGTAGTAGTCGTGGTGATCGCCGCCATCGCCAATTCTCCCTTCGGCCTGTTCTTTGCCCAGGAGTCCAACGCCCCGGACACCGTATCCGTGGCCCAGGCGGTGGGGACGGTCAACATGGCCTACAATTCCCGGTTGGAGCTGCTGCAAGCCGGAGACTATGACACCATCACCCTGGATGGGCAGGCCCCGGATTGGGCCGAGGTGCTGGCGGTATTCGCCGTCAAGACAGCCGGGGCAAATGTGGACGGCCTGGACGTGGCCACACTGGACCCGGACAGGGTAAGCAAACTGACCGCCGTATTTTGGGATATGACCGGGATCACCGTGTCGGAGGAGAGCGTTGACCACCCCGCCAGCGGCACCGCAGAGGCATGGACGGAAACGATCCTGCATATCACCATCACACCCAGGACAGCGGACGATATGCGTGTCTCCTATGCCTTCTCCGACTACCAAAACAGCGCCCTTGACGAACTGCTGTCTGACCGGGCCGCGCTGACCTCCCTGGCCGGGAGCCTTGCCATCACCAGCGCAGACGTGCGGGAAGTGCTGAACGCCCTGCCGGACGATCTGGACCCGGCCCGCCGGGAGGCCGTACAGACGGCCCTCCAGCTTGTAGGCAAAGTCAACTATTTTTGGGGCGGGTGCGCTTTGTTCCTTGACAATCTGCGTGAAAACACGCAATAAAACAAGGCAGATTTCGCAAGAAATCTGAACTCTATGCTTGATTTGGCAGGGGAAGAACCTGCCTGACCCGGTGTGACGGGTAACAAAAACTCTAATTCTCCGACGTGCACCCACAGTGTCATATGGGATGTACGAAGCTCGGTAAAGAGCGGTAGCACAATCTGAGACGGTTGTGCCCGCAGGAGGCTATAAATCGGTCATGTCCAGTATATCTTGTTGCAACCGACAAAAGTCCTGAGAGTACGGCTCGTAAAGAAGAGGATGATTACACAGCCATCAGCCCCTGTATGGGGTACTGCCGCTGTTCGACGCTTCCACCCGCGGAGGACAGCAGAAAACCGCAAAGGTCGAATGTCTTTGGCAGAAGCTCACACCAGCCAAAGATGGCAGTCGGGCCAGAGGGACGGGCTAAAACCGATATGTAAAGCTAAAGCATAGGGAACAAAGGAACCATGGACGGCACTTCAAAGAAAAATTTGGAGTAAGTGAAGTGACACCTTTGCCGCACAGGTAGGAAATGACCTGTAAATCCATGGGGCAGGAGCCCGTAGTAGTGATGAAGCCCCTGTAATGGGGGTGGAGCGAAGGGGCATAGTCAGTGCAGATTGTATGTGAACAGGAAGTCGAGGAAGCCGTAGGCATACCTGACTGAAACCAGAAACACCAAGTCCGAAGGGAGGCGGTGCGTATGGCACAACAATTCGACGGCCCAAAAACCGAAACACAACTGCGCGAAATCCAAGACAAGCTGTATCAGCACAGCAAGGAGGTCTACAACGCAGGCGAACGACCGGCGTTCAAGGGTCTTCTGGAAATTATGTCAGCAGAAGCAACCATTATTACAGCAATCCACAACATCAAAAGCAATCACGGCAGTGAGACCCCCGGCGTTGATTTCAAAACCATGCGAAAGGACTATCTGGAAAGGCCCTATCAGTGGGTGATAAAGGATATTCAAAACGCTTTCAAGCATTCTCAGCCCCAGAAGATACGCCGGAAATACATCGACAAACCAGGAAAAGCCGAGAAACGCCCGCTGGGCATACCTACCATTCGAGACCGCATCGTACAGGAATGTATGAGGATCGTGCTGGAACCAATTTTGGAAGCACAATTCTTTGAACATTCTTATGGGTTTCGGCCTATGCGGGACACGGCAATGGCGCTGGCGCGGATTAATCAGATAACGCATAAATCGGCAAAATACTGGATTGTTGAGGGAGACATCAGCAAATGCTTTGATAATATCGACCACAGCATTCTGCTAAAGCGCCTGCACCACATCGGCATCAAGGACAGGCGGGTATTGCAAATTATCAAGGCTATGCTGAAGGCCGGGATTATGGATGAATGTACCGTAAATGAGTTCGGAACCCCACAGGGAGGAATTATCAGCCCGCTACTGGCCAATGCCTATCTGGACATTATGGACGAGTGGGTCACCAAACAGTGGGAGCACAAGAAAACCCGTTACATTTACCGGACCCCAGGAACCAAGCAGAGGATGCTTTACCAAACCTCACTTACTCCTGGGTGGCTCATACGGTATGCAGACGATTTTGTCATCGTTACAGACACCCGTGCCCATGCCGAACAATGGAAAGCCAGACTGCAAGCATTTCTGCAAAATAACCTCAAGCTGACATTGTCCACAGAGAAAACGCTGATAACAGATGTCCGAAGAAAACACGTCCATTTTCTCGGCTATGAGCTCAAAATGATACCGGGAAACAGCAAAACAGGCTATATCACAAAAACAATACCAGATAGAGAACGGTTACAGCGGAAAGTCGATAATATCGCAAACAGCATAAAGAAAATCCCCAGAAACTACAGCAAAGAGCAGTTTATTGGGGAAATCAACCGTATCAACAGTCAAATTCGAGGGATTATCCAATACTACCAATGCTGCACATGGGTAAATGTCGCCGTAAGGCAGCATTCCCACCGACTGCAAGTGATCGCCAGAAAGAGGTTAAAGCAATACGGTGGAAGGTGGATACCGGCAAGCCAAACGCAAAATCTTCCCCATATCCACCAAAAACGGCAGCAGAAAATTCCCTCAATAAAATACCGCGATATCTACATCGGTTTTACCGCCCTTGTCTTTTGTAAGTGGGAAATGACTGTGGTAAAAGCACAGGCAGAGACGCCATACTCGGAAGAAGGCAGACAGCTTTATTTTAAGCGCACAAAAAAGAAGCGCATGAATGCCCGGCTCGATGAAATGTACTCAGAACACACAACACGAGCCGTCTGTTACAGCAAATGGGGAAAACTCAATAACTTTGAGTTCATTATGAACAGGGCCTACGCGCTCAACCGTGACAAGCTGAAATGCCGGGTCTGCGGTGGATGGCTGATATCAGCCACGCCCTGTGCGCACAGGCTCAACCCCTATCTCCCACTGAATCAAGTGAACCGTGTAAACAATCTGGTCTCTATGCACAGAAAATGCCTGGACGCTGTGAATGATTCCAAGCAGGATATCAGTATGTTCGACGCCGAAGCGCAAAAGAAAATCAAAGGTTTTAGGGACAAACTGGTTACTTCACATACACGCAACAATTAATCTGCATTGATGGTGCGCCGTGTGCGGTGAAAGCCGCATGCACGGTGTGAAGCGGGGGAAAATCCGCTCTGACTGCTGTTCTTTCACAGGATCAGTAAAAGCGGCGGATTACCTATCGCTATCAAGAGCTATGTCATTGGCTGGGACTCCCGCTGGGGCCAGCTCGCCAAAGTATGGTCGGCGGGTAACTCCACCACCGGCACCTACCGCCCCTTCGGGCTGGACTGCTCCGGTTTTATCGACTGGGCCCTGCGGAACGCTGGGCTGCACAGCGACGGCCATTGGTATATCAACCGCAATCTAACGGTGGTATCACAGGCGGACGCCCTGCCCGGCGACCTCGCCCTGTACCCGGACGCATCCCATGTCGGTATGGTGGTGGGCCGGAACGAGGCCGGAAAGCTGCTGGTCTGCCACTGTTCCAGCGGGCAGAATAATGTTGTCGTGACCGAGTTCGCAGCATCCGGCTTCACTGTTGTGGGCAGGCCCGGTATTTACAACACCTGATTTTGTCGAAATGCGTCTCAATTTGAGACGCATTTCCCGATGGCCCTATACTGCCCTTTGGGGCGGTATAGGGCCGATTTTTTGTGTTTTCCGGCGAAAAATGTTAGCATTTCCAGGGGTGATTTTATCATGCTGATCTGGAATACACTTGACATTTTAAGCTATGGGGCGGGTACGCCCAGCACAACGCTGGCCCTCATGTCCTGCCAGAACGCCCAGCGCGGCCCGCCCTATCCGTTTCCGAAAGTGCCTGTCTATGACGCGGTAATCTTCTGTGACCTGCACAGTGAACCGGGCTGGGTATATGAACAGGCCGCTTTTACAGCCGCCGCCTGCCGGGAGGCGGGCATCCCGTTCTACCGTCTGGACGCCGACCTGTACGGAGACTTCACCCGCAACTTTGGCCGCGCCCGTACCGCCTGCATCCCGTTCTGGACGCTGGGGGACGATGGGAAAAAGGGGAGGATGCCCCGCCAATGCACCTATGACTATAAGATCAAGGTCATTGAGAAGTTCGTGCGCTATGAGCTGCTGCGCTACAAGCCCAAGGAGCGCACCCTGCCGCTGGACATACACGCCCATTCCCTGCACATGGGCATCATGTGGGAGGAACGGCGGCGGGCCAAAGAGAGCAAGCAGACCCTATTCGTCAACCGCTATCCGCTGGTGGAAATGGGCTGGACAAGGGCCGAGTGCTACGCCTACAACAAGATCACATGGGGGCTGGAGACCAAAGCGAGCTGCTGTCTGTTCTGCCCCTTCCATACCAACTATTTCTATCAGTATATCCGGGAGCATGAGCCGGGCTGCTACGCCTGTGCCCTCCAGGTGGACGCGCTGGTGGAGACCCATCAGGCCCGGCCCCCACTGAAAAGCAAGCTGTTTCTGTCCAAATCCAGAAAGCGTCTGCGGGATCTGACAGAGGAGGACTGCCAGGATAAACAAACATTCTTGTACTGTCAGACGCCAGTATGGACCGGTTTTTGACTGCTCCCAAATACCGTCGAAAAATGCGTCTCAACTTGAGACGCATTTTTACTATCAGCTACTTCTTTTCATGTTGTCAATCATATTCAAAACAAGCTGCTTTTGTTCGGCAGACAGTAGCGCCCACTTATCCAGCAGTCCACGCTGTTCTCCGGTTAATGGCACAAGCTCTCCCTCCGCAAAGAACTCGCCCATTGTCATGCCGAACGCTTTGCAGATTGTTTCCAGCGTGGAGATCGTCGGCTCCGAATCCTTGCGGAAAACGTGTGACAGCGTGGACTGCGCCAAGCCGGACTCTTTGCACAGGCGATATACGCTCCAATCCCGCTGTTTCATAAGCTGTTCTATCCGTCCAAGTACATCCATAGTCTGCCACCTCTTTTGAAACTATTCTACATTCGTTTTAGACTGCAAAATAGAACGAAAACAGGCTTTATTTTACTACGATAATAGGCTATAATAGGGTGTGCAATTAGGGAGGAAAAAATCAGCATGAAAAGGAGGACGGAAATGGAACCAGCAAAAAAGAGGATGCAGACATGCTGCTTCACCGGCCACCGGCAGGTACCGCCAGGAAAACAGGCAGAAATTGCAGGCAAGCTGGAGAGCGTCATTGTCAGCCTGTACCAAAAGGGCATCATATTTTATGGAGCAGGGGGCGCTTGTGGATTTGATACCCTTGCCGCCAAGACGGTGATTTATTTGCGGGAAAGCTGCCCCGGCATAAAGCTGATCCTCGTTCTGCCATGCCTAACACAAACAAGGGGATGGATGCCAGAGGATATAGTGGAGTATGAGCGCATTAAAGCCCAGGCTGATAAGGTGGTATATACCGCCCAGAAATACACGTCTGGCTGTATGCACAGACGCAACCGCCATTTGGTGGATCACAGCGGGGTATGCGTCTGCTATTTAACGAAAGAGAGGGGAGGGACGGCCTATACTGTGCAATATGCGGAAAAACAAGGGCTTAAAATAATCAATATCGCACAAAACGAAAGTCCAAAATCCGGCGCGTGTTTTGTCGAGAAATGCGTCTCAAATTGAGACGCATTATGCCAATTTAGAAATTGCAATAGTTATATTTTGCCTCTGAAAAAGGCAAGAGACTGAAATATTCAGACTTCTAAAGTTTTCAAATCTATTGACACCCCTGATATTCAACTGTATAATGCGGATTTGTCCGGTCTTTTACTTGATTGGACACACAAAATGTTATGGCAAAGGAAAATTCTTTGCCAGAATAGGAGGAAAATATGAACAAGCAAGAACTGAGCGAACGTATGGCAAGCAAGACCGGAATGACAAAAAAGGACTGTGGTATTGCCTTGGATGGTATGCTGTCCGCAATCACAGAGGCTTTGCAAAAGGGTGACAAAATAAAGCTGACTGGTTTTGGCACCTTTGAAGTAAAGCACCGGGCCGCCAGAACAGGCCGCAATCCGCAAACCAAGGATGTTGTGGAAATTCCGGCGCAGAGCGTTCCAGTATTTAAGGCGGGAAAGGCCTTGAAAGAAAGCGTCCTTGGCAATAGCGAGGAATAGCTGTGAAAGGCTTCAAAAGAAAAGACGCTCTATTTTCGCTCTGTGGTCTGAATTGCGGCCTGTGCTCCATGCACCTCGGCGGGCATTGCGGTGGCTGTGGATTTGGGAATCAATCTTGTGCTTTGGCAAGATGCTCTTTAGAGCATGGCCCCATAGAATATTGCTTTCAATGCGACAAGTATCCGTGTGAAAGATATGAGAGCATTGATGAGTACGACTCCTTTATTACACATCAAAAGCGAAAGGCCGACTTGCGGAAAGCACAGCAGATCGGTATAGAAAATTATGGGGCGGAACAGGAAAAGAAAGTAAAGGCGTTGGAGTATCTATTGGAGCAATATAATGATGGCCGGAAGAAAACGCTGTTTTGCTTGGCAGTCAATCTTTTGGAGTTAAGTGAATTAGAGGAAATCATTGCTCAAGCTGATTTGGAGACTTTAGAGATGCCCATAAAAGAAAAGGCCGCATTTGTATCGTCAAGGCTTCAACGGTGTGCAGCAGAGAAAGGTGTTGAGCTAAAACTAAAAAAGCGCAAAGGGGGCGCATGATGTGAAATATATCTGCACAGTAATATCGGTAGCTGACGTGAACGCCGCAAGAAAGTTTTACGAAAATCTGTTTGGGTTAGAAGTATTCCAAGATTACGGGAAAAACGTGGCGTTTACCTGCGGTCTGGCTTTGCAGCAGGATTTTGATTGGCTTGTGGGGATGTCAAAAGAAAGGATTGTGGAGAAGCCCAACAATGCGGAAATTGTCTTTGAGGAACAAGACTTTGACGGTTTTCTAAACAAGCTAAAAACATACCCGGAGATCGAGTACCTGGGAGAAGTAATTGAGCATAGCTGGGGCCAGCGGGTCATCCGCTTTTATGATTTAGATGGACATATCATAGAGGTGGGCGAGGATATGAAAATGGTGATAAAGCGTTTTCTTTCTTCTGGCATGACTATGGAAGAAGTGTCTGCAAGAATGGATGTCTCCATTGAGGATATGACAAGACTGCTGAACAGTTGACTTTGAGCTATCGGGTGATGATTTACGAACGGTCAAAAGAGTGTTGTCAAAAGCGGCAATTTAGTATATAATCCCTCTGTGGATAGGTGACAAGAGAAGTGGTTATTGCAGGGGGGAAGTGATTACACTGGATGACACCAAGACCCGGATCATCGTTGCCGCAATCAAGGCTGTACGGCAGTATGGCCTGGAAGGGGTGCGTATTCAGAACGTCAGCGAGTTGGCGGGGATTTCATCAGGAGCGATTTACCGCCACTTTGACGGCAAGGATCAACTGCTGGTGGAGTGCTTCACTTATGTGGACAAGCAGGCGGCGGCAATCTTTGAACATTTGAAATTCAACCCGCTGCTTATGCTCACTG
>CAJUKT010000112.1 GCA_910587255.1 uncultured Oscillospiraceae bacterium | reverse complement strand
GAAGAAAATGAAATCCGTTTTCCCCGGCGACCTGTGCGTCGGGGAAAACACTTCTCGGCCGAACAGTGTGCGAGTTGGCCGCCTCAGGCGGACAGCGAGTGCGCGCATGAGGCCGCAGCTCTTCCCGTCGGAAAAGGCAAAGCCTTTTTCGACGGACTGAGGGGCCTGTCCAATACGGACAGGCCCCTCCCTATTCTAATTACCCTTTAACGCTCCGAGCTTATAGGCCCTCCCTGCCGGTATTGGTCGTCCAGCCGCGCATCCAGCTTGGAATAAATGATATTCTGGCTGGAGTACAGCGAATACCGCCCGCTGAGCAGAAAGCTCAGGGAGCAGGCCAGGGCGAAGAACAGCAGCCCCTCCCCGCCGAACAGCTCGATGGACAGGAAGATGGAGGCCAGCGGGCAGTTCACCACCCCGCAGAACAGGGCGATCATGGAGACGGCGGCCCCGAAGGCCGGGTCCAGCCCGAACAGCGGCGCCGCGGCGCAGCCCAGGGTGGAGCCGATGAACAGCGTGGGCACGATCTCCCCGCCCCGGAAGCCCGCCCCCAGGGTGAGGGCGGTGAACAGCATTTTCAGCGCAAAGGCCCAGGGCACGCGGAGCTGTCCCTCTAACGCCAGCTCGATGATGTGCCCCCCCGCCCCGTTGTAGTCGCCGCTGCCCTCTATGAGGGTGAGGGCGATAACCAGCGCCGCCCCGGCCGCCGCCCGGATGTACTGGTTAGGGAGATGCTTTTTGTACAGCCTGCCCGCCTGGTGCATGAGGGTGCAGAAGAGGATGGACGCCAGCGCCGCCAGAACGGCCAGCCCCCCGCATTGCAGCAGGGAGACGGGGCCCAGCCCCGGCAGGCCGGACAGGCGGTAGTGCTCCCCGGGCAGGCCCAGCAGGCGGGGGATGGCGTTTGCCGTCAGCGCGGACAGCAGGCAGGGAAACAGGGCGGCATAGCGGAAGTGGCCCACGTTTATCACCTCCAGGGCGAACACGGTGGCGGTGAGGGGGGTGCCGAACAGGGCGGAGAACAGCCCGGCCATGCCGCACTGGATAATGGTGTTCAGGTTCCGCTCCCCCAGGCGGAGCAGCCGCCCGATGCCGGCGGAGATGCTGCCGCCGATCTGAAGGGCGGCCCCCTCCCGTCCGGCGCTGCCGCCGGTGAGGTGGGTGAGCACCGAGCCCAGGAAGATCAGCGGGGCCAGCCGCAGCGGGGGGCGCTCCCCGCCCCGGACGCTGGCGATGATCTGGTTGGTGCCGCTGTCGTTTTCCATGCCGGCGGCCCGGTAGCTGAACACGATGGCCAGCCCCGCCAGGGGCATGAAAAACAGCAGCCAGGGATGGGCGGCGCGCAGGGCCGTGGCCTGGGCCACGCACCAGGTAAACGCCGCCCCCGCCCCGCCGCAGGCCAGCCCGGCCAGCCCGGCCAGCCCCAGCCACTGCGCCAGGGTCCGCAGGGTGGGCAGGACGGCGGCCAGCCGCGCCTGGATTTTTTCTGTCATGGAGACGGCCTCCCTTGGTGAAAGTCTTAGAAGCTGCCTCAATTATTATACCAGCGCTGTCAAGTGGCGAAAAGCCCTTGCGGGAAGCGGCGGGAAGTGCTATAATCCAAACTGTGTCCCGCCTGCCGGGACGCAGAACGACATGTAAGGAGAGAGTTATCATGAAAAAATGTCTGGTCTTTTTATTTGCGCTGGTGATGCTGCTGCCCGCCGGATGCGGCAAGAAGGTCAACGACCATGTGACAGGCTACAACGTGGATCTGCCCGAGGGCTTTGAGGAGACCGAGATGGAGGGCGTGAAGGAGTGCTGGTACACCGAGGACGGCTCCAACATCAACACCACCGTCACCGAGAAGGAGAGCGGAGCGGACGCGGCCTTTAAAATTATCACCGCCGACCTGACCCGGGAGACCCTGGCGGAGATGTTCGAGAGCACCTTCGGCGTCGAGCCCACCATCACGGACCGCTTCTTCAGCAAGGACGACGTGTGCGGCCTGCCCGCTTACCAGTACTGCTATGACGTGGAGCTGGACGGGGTGACCATGACCCAGCTGCTGGTGACGGTGAACGCCGACAAGCTCTATGCCTTTACTTACACCGATATGACCGGCGACTGGATCGACGAGTTCCAGGAGAGCGCAAAAAACATTGAGCTGATTATCGAGTAAGGGTTAAAATCCAGGGAAAAACTGGAGAAAGCATCTAAAACCGGGCGGTTTCCAGAGGAAACCGCCCGGTTTGTCAGATAAGAATAAAAATTTGCGAAAAAGTTTGAAAGATTTTTCACAATACCCCTTCCCTTTGGAAACCGAATAGAGTATAATAAGACCGCGCAAACCCATCACCACCATAATTATATTAAGGAGTGATACCAATGAGCATCAAAGTAGGTATTAACGGTTTTGGCCGCATTGGCCGCATGGTTTTCCGCGCCAGCGTGAACCATCCCGAGATCGAGATCGTGGGCATCAACGATCTGTGCCCCGCCGACTACCTGGCCTATATGCTGAAGTATGACACCATGCACGGCCAGTTCGACGGCGAGGTCTCCGCCACTGAGAACGCTATCGTGGTCAACGGCAAGTCCATCCCCATCTTCGCCGAGCGCGACCCCAAGAATATCCCCTGGGGCAAGCTGGAGGCTGAGTACGTGGTGGAGTCCACCGGCCTGTTCCTGACCCAGGAGAAGGCCCAGGCCCACATCGACGCCGGCGCCAAGAAGGTCGTCATGTCCGCCCCCTCCAAGGACAGCACCCCCATGTTCGTGTGCGGCGTCAACCTGGACGCCTACACCCCCGACATGAAGTTCGTGTCCAACGCCTCCTGCACCACCAACTGCCTGGCCCCCATCGCCAAGGTGCTCAACGACAACTTCGGCATTACCGACGGTCTGATGACCACCGTGCACTCCACCACCGCCACCCAGAAGACCGTTGACGGCCCCTCCATGAAAGACTGGCGCGGCGGCCGCGCGGCCTCCGGCAACATCATCCCCTCCTCCACCGGCGCGGCCAAGGCCGTGGGCAAGGTCATCCCCGCCCTGAACGGCAAGCTGACCGGCATGTCCATGCGCGTTCCCACCCTGGACGTATCCGTGGTGGACCTGACCGTCAACCTGGCCAAGCCCGCCAAGTACGATGAGATCTGCGCCGCCATGAAGGCCGCCTCCGAGGGTGAGCTGAAGGGCATCCTGGGCTACACCGACGAGGACGTGGTGTCCAGCGACTTCCTGGGCGATCCCCGCACCTCCATCTTCGACGCCAAGGCCGGCATCGCCCTCACCGACACCTTCGTGAAGGTCGTGTCCTGGTATGACAACGAGATGGGCTACTCCAACAAGGTGCTGGAGCTCATCAAGCACATGTACAGCGTGGACCACAAGTAATCTTTCGCCCAAAACCGTTAACGGGCCCTCTGCCGCAAGGCAGGGGGCCTGCTTTTTTATCCCCTGTCCGGGGGACGCCCTTCGGGGGATGCCCTCCGGGGGGTCACTTTCTCTCACGCGAGAGAAAGTGACCAAAGAGCGCGCATAGGGGCTTTGCCCCTATGTACCCCATTACGGGAGAGCCCTATACGCTGGGTTTCGCCTTACCCTTCCGGCGCCCCGGCCCGGGACTGGGCGGCCCCTATTGGCGCTGCCGCTTGTATCTGGTCATTGGGAACAGCCCCTGTCCACTGCCCGCGCCTCAGGGGTGCGCCGGGCGCGCCGCCACAGCATCCCCCGGCCTACCTCTTTGATTTGGGGTAGGCTGTCTTTGTATCTGTAAGTCCCAGGATATAATCGGTACTCGTTTCATAATAGACGGCCAGCTTAATCAATGCCCAAAGCGGAATATCAAAAGTACCCTTTTCATAGCGTCTGTATACTTCCCTCTGGCAGTTCAGCAAGTCCGCAATTTCTTGTTGGGTCTTGTCGGCATCAATGCGAAGATCTTCAATTCTTTGAAATAAAATAGCGCATCACTCCTCAAAATGATGCTACTATTTTGTTGCATTTCAGATGAGGATATGCTACAATATTGTAGCAAACATGAAGGGGGTAATGATTATGCAAGACGAAGCACGCTGGGAAATGATCTACAACAAAATCAATGGCTTCATTGAGCCGGATGTGTGCCCGTGGGTGCGGGATGAATCCTCTATGGAGGGCGCACTGGGGCCGCTGGCCAGGCAGGTCTATGAGGCGCGCAACCGCCTGTGCGAGAGGATGGGGGTGAACCCGGATACCGACCCGGATTTTGAATTGCTGGTCAGCGGGTTTGAGGAGTTTTCCCGGGCATGCGGAGAATTGATGTACCGCTATGGCTGTCAGGACGGGATAAAGGCAGAATAGCGGCAAAAAGGCCCGCCGGATTCCCGGCGGGCCTTTGCTTTATTGAATTTCGTAGTCCTTGCCAAACTGGAGATCGGAATACCGCCTGGTGGCGTCCGGGTCCAGCTCGAACTCGTCCTGGCCTTGGCCGGACAGGGGCTCCAGGTCGTCGGGCATGGGGGGCACGTCGTCGTCCGGCCCCACCGCCACCAGCCGGGGGGCGGGCTTTTCCGGGGCGGCCTGGGGCTGGGGCTGCTCCTCTTCCTGGCGGATCTGGGCGGCCAGGGCGGCCTTAATGTCCTCGGAGGGGTCGCTGCCCTTGGCGGGGGCCATTTCAGGGGGGACCAGCTGGCCCAGGTTGGACAGGAACGCCATCTCCTCATCGTGGGCCTTGGCCAGCTTGCGCACATAGGCGGCGGTGGACTCCTGGGCCTTTTTCAGCCGGAACTCCTCCGCCTTCACCGCCTTTTGCAGCTCCTCCACCCGCTTGTGGGCGTCCTGCTCCGCCTCGCCCACCAGCTCCGCCTGCTTTTTCTTGGCGTCCGCCACCATGTCGTCCGCCATCTTCTGGGCGGCCAGCAGGGTTTTACGCATGGCGTTGTCGGTGGCGCGGTACTCCTCCACCGTGTCGGACAGCACCTTTAATTTGTTCTTCAAGATCGCGTTCTCGTTGTAAAGGGCGGCATAGTCCTCGGTGAGCGCGTCCAGAAACTCGTCTACCTGGGCCAGGTTATACCCGCCCAGGGTGGCCTTTGCAAAGGAGTGGCTGGCCACCTCCTGCGGAGTCATCATAGCGTAAAGTCCCCCTTATCTCTATCTCAGAAGTACAGTCCGTTATTTTCCAGCTCGTCGATGAGGTCGCCCAAAATTTCCACGTTGTAGGGGGTGATGATATAGGTGGATAGGGCCACCTTTTTGATGGTGCCCTCGTTGGCGTAGGCCACGCCGGACAAAAAGTCGATGAGGCGGCGGGCGATGTTCTTGTCCGTCTGCTCCAGGTTGAGCACCACGGTGCGCTTGTCCCGCAGGTGGTCGGCGATCTCGCTGGCGTTTTCAAACCGGGTGGGGCTGACCAGCACCACCTGGAGCTGGGTTGTGGTGTGGATATTGACCACCTTGTTGCCGCTGCGGCGGTCGGTATCGCGCTCCCTGTCCCGGTCCCTGTCGCGGTCGCGCTCCCGGGGGAGCTCCTTGATGCCGCTGTTCACCGGGGTGAAGTCCTCCTCATAGTCGTCCTCCTCCTCGTCCTCATAGGGGCGGGCCAGGCGCTTGAGTTCATCGAATAAGCTCATATAGACGCTTCTCCCTTCAATCGTGAGTAGATGACATAGGCGGGCGGGGGCCGAACAGAGCCGAGCCCACCCGCACACAGGTGGAGCCCGCGGCAACGGCGTCGGCGTAGTCGCCGCTCATCCCCATGGAAAGCACGTCCATATCTCTGCTATTATCTAACATTTCCCGCGTTATGTCAACAGCTAACCGGCGTAATTTTTGAAAATATGGGAGATTGTCCCCCGGCCGGACGGCCCGCGGGGGGATGCACATCAGCCCGCGCAGCCGCACGCCCTCCAGGCCGGCGGCCAGCCGGGCGGCGGAGCAGGCGGCCTGGGGGGCAAAGCCGGACTTGGACGCCTCCCCGGCCAGGTTGATTTCCAGCAAAATATCCTGGACCAGCCCCAGGGCGTCCGCGCGCTGGGCGATGGCGCGCAGCAGCTTTTCCGAGGAGACGGAGTGGATCAGCGCCACCCGGCCCACCACGTACTTCACCTTGTTGGTCTGGAGGTGGCCGATAAAGTGGACTTGGGCCCCCTCATAGGCGCCTTCCTCCAGGTGGGCGGTGAGCTCCTGCACCCGGTTCTCCCCGCATACGGTGACGCCCGCCCGGATGGCGGCCCGGATGGCCTCCTGCCCCTGGGTTTTGGTGGCGGCCAGCAGGGTGACCTGGGAGGGGTCCCGCCCGGCGGCCCGGGCGGCCTCGTCCAGCTGGGCGCGCACCCGGGCGATGTTTTCCTTTAAATCCATGTAGACCAGCCTCCAGATGTTGCTGCGCTTTGCCTGTTGGCGACGCGCGGCTTCCTGACCACTCGGGCAAAACCCATCCGGGCCTTTGGCTTTTGCCCTCGCTCCAGTCCACCCGCGCTGCTCACGACGGCTCAGCGCACTACTTTTCCGTCGTAGATGCCGGAGGAGTTGAAAATCACCTCGTCCCCCGCCCGCAGGCGGGAGGCCGCCGCCGGGTCGGCGGGCCGGACCAGATAGTAGGATTCGTCGGTGTACAGCACCTCTACCTCGTGCCACTCCGCCTGGGCACCCACCACGGTGAACACGCCGTAGCGGTTCACATGGCGGATGGAGCCGTCCTCGGCGGTCTCCTCCACCGTCTCCACCCGAAGGGCCTGCCGGGGGACGCGGATGCCCTCCAGGGTCTGGGTAACCACGTCCACCGTCTGCACCCGCAGCAGGGTGGTGTCCGCCAGATGGGAGCGGCAGGAGAATATGGCCAGCGTCCTGTCCCCGTCCAGGGCCACCCGCTCCAGGGTCATGACCAGCTGGCCGAAGTAGTCGCCCGAGAAGCTGAGGGTATAGCGCCGACCGGACTGGAGGCCGGTGTCAACGCCGTCCAGCAGGGCGGCGTAGTACCAGGTGGAATCGGTGATGAGCTTGCCCACCGAGCCGGGGGCGGGGCTGTGCTGCTGCTGGAGCAGCCCGTCCAGGTCGCCGGCGGTGAGGCTGTCCAGCATGGCGGGGGTGACGATGCCCTCCCAGCCGTCCGTCCCGGCGGAATAGATGCCGGAGGTGGGGGCGTATACGGTGGTGGACACCTGGTTCAGGGAGCGGTAAAGCTCGGCCAGCTGGGCCTGCTTGTCCGTGATGAGCTGGCCCAGCTGCTCCGCCGCCCCGGTGTCCCCATAGGCGTAGTCCCGCTTGAACACCATGGAGCGCAGGTTGAGGGCGCAGTCGTCCAGCCCCGTCAGGTCCCCCCCGGCGGCCAGGGAGCGCAGGGAGACAATGGACGAGATGACCTGCTGGTCCAGCCGGGCGGCGTCGGCGCTCTGGGCCCGGTCCCCCAGGGCGTATTGGAGCTGCTCGATCTCCGCCTCCAGCGTCCGGATGGACTGCCGGGTGGTGAGGGCGGAGGGGTCGCCGTACAGCAGGGCCACCGCGTCCCCAGCGGCGGCCTTGGCCCCCTCGGGCAGGATCTGGTCCACATAGCCGCTGCCGCCGGCCAGGGGGATCTCAGTGCGCACCAGGATGCCCTGGGCCTCCTGCCCCACGTCGATGGAGTGGGTGTAGGCCCGGGTGGTGGCCAGCTCCGCTTTCCAGCCCCGGACGAGGTAGATGGCCAGATAGGCCGCCACCCCCAGGCAGAGGATGGCAATCATGATTTTGGTGGCCAGGGTGCTTTCCTTCAATGGGATCAATCCTTTATCTTTCTGTTTCCTGACGGAGGGCGGGCCGCGCGGGTGTCCTCACGCTTCTTGTTGTCACGTTCGGATTGGCCGCGCGGCCGGGTCGCTTTCGCTGCGTCTCGGGCAAAACCCGCCTCCGCCATGCAGCGGCTGGGCTTTTGCCCTCGCTGCGCTCCAAGCTCCCCTGCGCGGCTATCCTCACGCTTCTTGCTGTCACGTTCGGATTGGCCGCGCGGCCGGGTCGCTTTCGCTGCGTCTCGGGCAAAACCCGCCTCCGCCATGCAGCGGCTGGGCTTTTGCCCTCGCTGCGCTCCAAGCTCCCCT
>CAJUKT010000111.1 GCA_910587255.1 uncultured Oscillospiraceae bacterium | reverse complement strand
GCGGAAGCTGGCCGCCCGGAGGGCGGAGCAATACCAGTCCCCCTACACCCAGGCCGTGGCCGAGGCCAACGCCCGGCTGGCGGAGCTGGCCGAGCGGTTCAACCGGGACAAGCAGGCGTTCCACGCCTGTGTCCCCGGCGCACCCTGCCCCACCTGCCGCCGCCTCATCACTGAGGAGGCCCTGCCGGAAATCCGGGCCGCTCTGGAACAATCCTCAAAGGCGGCCATCGCCGCCGGCCAGGAGCAGCGGGCCCAGCTCAATGAGCTGACGGAGAACGACGTCAAGGCCAGGGCGGTCTTTGAGCAGTTCCAGGCCGATGATGTAGCCAAGCTGGAAGGGCAGCGGGCCGGCCTTCGGGCCCAAAAGACGGAGGACAGCCCCGCGGACGATCTGCGGGCCCAGATCCAGCAGCTTACTGCCGATTTGGAGTACGGAAATCTCTCTGAGGCGGAGTACGCCCGGCTGAAGGAGTGCCGGGAGGGGCTGCGGGAGTGTGCCGCCGAGCTGAAAGCGGCTCAGGCCGCGGCGGAGCAGAGGCCTGAGGACTTTGACCAAAAGATCGAGGCGGCTCAGGAGCAGATCAAAGCGTTGAAAAGCTAATCGCCAACGTGGCCATCTATGTGAGCGAATGGGCAAAGCTGACCTTCTCCGCGCTGAAGATGAACCGGGTGGAGATCTCCCTCTACGACGTGGTGAAATCCACCGGGGAGCGGAAGGACGTGTTCAAGTTTACCTACGGCGGCCGGCGCTACGACCGGCTTTCCCTGTCCGAGAAGATCCGGGCGGGGATGGAGGTGTCCGAACTGATGAAACGGCTCACCGGGCGCAATTACCCGGTGTTCGTGGACAACATGGAGTCGGTGGATGACCTGAACAACGTGCGACCCACCGGGCAGGTCATCATGGCCAAATGCGTCAGCGGCGCGCCGCTGGCGGTGCGGCCTGTGCGGCCCATTCCTGTGGCGGAGCAGAAGGCCGCGTAAATTATCAGGCGAAGGAGGCGGCCCCGCTTGGTCTATGAAAAGATCCCCATCGTGGACGCGGCCAGACGGTGCGGCGTGGCCTTGGATTCCCGAACGCTGCGGCGTCGGGAGGTGGAGGCCACTTGTCCCTTCTGCCACGACCACGGGCCGGGGAAGTACCATCTCAGCCTGAACACCGCCACGGACCAATACCGCTGCCACCTGTGCGGCGCCCATGGCAATAGCGTGACGCTGTACGCCAAGCTGATGGGTGTGTCCAACCGGGAGGCATATGAAGCGTTGAAGCGGGAGGGCAAGGTCTACCCCATGCCTAGGCGTTCAGCATCCCCAGCGGACGCTGAACGCCAGCCCCTGCCCCTGGAACAGCGGCACGAGGCATACGCCGCCATGCTGGACCACCTGACGCTGCTGCTCCAGCACCGGGAAAACCTGCTGGAACGGGGGTTACCTGAGGAACGCATTGCGCAAAACCAGTACCGCAGTATGCCGGAAACGGGCGCGGGGCGGCGGCTGTTGGCCGCCCTGCTCCGCTCCGGCGGCCATGAGCTGCTGGGCATACCGGGGTTCCGCACCTATTATGGCGACTGGACGCTTTCCGGGCCGAAGGGGTTTCTGATTCCTGTCCGAAATCAGGACGGTCTGATCCAGGGCATGAAGATACGGCTGGACGACGCAGACAATCCCGGCCGGAAATACCGCTGGCTGTCCAGCCGGGACTTGGCCAACGGTACCCGCAGTTATTCCTACATCCATGTCACCGGCGACACCACCCAAAAGCGGGCCTTCCTCACGGAGGGCCCGCTGAAGGGGGACGTGGCCAGCTACCTGGCCCGCGATGCGCTGTTTGTGTGCGTGGGCGGGGTAAATGCCATCCGCGGGCTGAAGAAAACGCTGATGGGATTGGGCGTCTCCCGGGTGGTGGAGGCCATGGATATGGACCAAATGACCAACCCAGATGTCCGCAATGCCGTGCTGGCG
>CAJUKT010000110.1 GCA_910587255.1 uncultured Oscillospiraceae bacterium | reverse complement strand
ATCAATGGTATGGGAAAAGCAGAGTGAGGACGACAGTGAAATACTTTCCATCACGCGGACAGAGAGCACCCCTTTCAAAGACAAAAGCATCGTGTCGATCCAGTACCGGGTCATCATGAACCGCCTAAACCTGATAACCGTCCTGCATTGTCAGGCGGATGGGGTTTTGCAGAACAAGGTGTTCACAAACGAGCTGATTTGGGGCGATATTCTGGAGATCATCCGAACAGCCCCGGATGGCTCATCCTTGGCGGAGCTGCGGCAGGCGGTCCCGCCGCAAACCAAGAAACTCTTATCCCTATAGCCAATCCCATTACAGCTTGGTCCCTGTGCGAATACCGCACAGGGACCGGGCTTTTCTTTTGCCCAAAATGAGGAGGTGTTGAGCATGACCGAACAACTTACAAAGCGGCGGCCAGATCCTTTTGACGGCTCCGCCGGAGCCCGGCTGTGCAGAATGGGCCTGCTGACCACAGCCGGAGATGTAGATGAAGCCGCCATGCAGGTATGTACCCATATTTTTGCGGCCTCGTTTTTTGATGATCTGTGCGATGCCTATGCGGATCAGGGACAGCTAATTAAGATCATGGACGCGTTCCGTGAGCTGGCGGAGCGCAAAGACCCCCAGCGCATATTTCTGCTGTTGTCCCTGCAATACGATGGGCTGTGCAAGCCGCTGCCTGATCCCGTCTGGTGGCTGGCAGGATACCCTCTGGCGCTGACCCGGTTCTCCTTGGGCTTCGCCGCCTACCTGCTCCAGATGATGGCGGATATGGAGAAAAACAAAAAGGAGGATGACCCAAGTGAAATTATGGATCACAGCTCCCAATGATGGGACGCCGCCGCTCTATGCCTTTCTGGACGCGCTGGAGGAAAAGCAGCGGCAGAAAATATTTTCCCTGCTGGCCCTGTTGCTGCAAACGCCGGAGACTGCCATGCGGGAGCCATATGTCAAACACTTTGGAATCGAGCGCTATCGGGCGCTCTATGAGCTGCGGGCCAAGAGCAGGAATTTGGTTCGCATCACCTTTACGCTGACGGAAAACGGTGACATTCTGTTCCTGATCCCTTTTATCAAGCGACACCGGCGAGACACAATGCAGGCGCTGGATGCCTCACTGCGTCTGCTGTCGCAATGCAAGGATGGTTCATGCTCCGTTCAGGAGCTGTCCATAAAATCTTACATCAACGGAGGAAATGCAACATGAAAATCAAACTGATCCTGGCAGGAGTCCTGCTGGCGCTCTCCGCGCTGGTAATTGCTTTTTGGAGAGGACGGTGGTGCAAGGTATGAAACGGATCATTGCGCTTTTTGCGCTGCTGGCGCTGCTTACCGTATCCGCGTCCGCCGCCTACATCCCGGAGGATGTTCTTACCGAGAACAGAGATGGCCGGCAGCTGGTCATTAAGACCTACACACTGTCTCCCCAAGACGACCCGGCGGAACTGGTTCAGCCGCCTTTTGATCTTGACGGGTTCCACTATGAGCATATGGAAACGGTCAAGGAGGATCTGACGTTTCAGGACGCCCGGCAGCACACCGAGACGGTTACGCTGGAGACCTCTACAGACGGCCTGGCGGCAATCCTGGCGGAACTGTCTCCATCCATGGAGTACGCAAAAGACGGGTATACCGGCGTTCTTATGCTGGATCATACCACGCTGAAAACAGAGGCGTCCGGCTATACCACCAAGACCTACACCATCAGCGATACCCGCCAGTACACCGGTCTGGACCGCAACGACCCATCCTATGTCCCCGCCACTGTGGTGAAAAACGGCACTACGCTCTCCCTCAGCAATATCACCTGGAATACGACCGGGACGGGGATCTATGGCGATACCCTGCTGCCCACATCCTACACCGCCACCGCGACCTATACCGCCAGTGGAAGCCGCAAAGTAGCGACGGGCTATGTGACGACGGCGAGCTACACCGGCGAGATCACAGCGGAAGGGGTGCAGGCGGTACGGTATACCGTTACCTATCTGGGCGCCCCTATCGAGGGAGCT
>CAJUKT010000109.1 GCA_910587255.1 uncultured Oscillospiraceae bacterium | reverse complement strand
GCGTGACAAATGAGAAGCGCGCAGCCGTCGTGAGCAGCGCGGGTGGACCGCAGGGAGGCCGGGCGCAGGCCCGTGTAGCGGGCCGGAGAACAGGCCGAGGCGGAGGGAAGCCGCGCGTTGCGAACAGGCGCAGCGTGACAACTTTAATATATTAAGAGAGGTTTTTCATATGAATTTAAGCCGTAAGTGGCTCAATGAATTTGTCCAGGTAGATGTGCCCGACCGGGAGTTTGCCGAGGCCATGACCCTGTCCGGCTCCAAGGTGGAGGGCACCGCCGAGCTGGGGGCGGAGATCAAAAATGTGGTGGTGGGCCGTGTGCTGTCCATGGAGCGCCACGAGAACAGCGACCATATGTGGGTGTGCCGGCTGGATGTGGGCGGGGAACAGCCCCTTCAGATCGTCACCGGGGCGTGGAACATTCACGTGGGCGATCTGGCGCCGGTGGCCCTCCATGACTCCACCCTGCCCGGCGGCAAGCACATCCAGCGGGGCAAGCTGCGGGGGGTGCTGTCCGACGGCATGATGTGCGGCCTGGACGAGCTGGGGCTGGACGAGCGGGACTTCCCCTACGCCGCCGTCACCGCCGCCGCCATTCTGGGCGACTACCACCCCATCGACCCGGAAAAGCCCTCCATCCCGGCGGATATTGAGCCGGGGCATAAGATTTTTGGCCCGGTGGTATGTGCCGGGGCCGGCGCTGTCGCCCCCGCCGGGGAGGGCCGCTGGTCCGTGGGCCTGATGTGGACGGAGGACGGCCAGCCTGTGGGCACCACTGTGGAGACAAGATGCCAGAACATCCACTCCATGGATCTGGTGGCCTACAACACCAAAACCGGGGCCATCTGCACCCTGGCCGACCTCCACGCCGAACAGCGGGAGTTCCCCCACTGTATCCCCGACGGCATTTTCGTCCTCCGGGAGGACTGCGAGCCCGGCGACGATATACGCCCGGTGATCGGCGCGGACGACCACGTGGTGGAGTTCGAGATCACCCCCAACCGCCCGGACTGCCTGTCCGTCATCGGCCTGGCCCGGGAGGCGGCGGCCACCTTTGACAAGCCCCTGGCCCTCCACACCCCCGAGGTGAAGGGCGGGGCGGACGGTGTACTGCCCGAACTGCTGGACGTAGAGACGCCCGACGCCGAGCTGGTGCCCCGCTACACCGCCCGCATGGTGCGCAACGTGAAGATCGCCCCCTCCCCCAAGTGGATGCGGGAACGGCTGCGCGCCATGGGGGTGCGGCCCATCAATAATATCGTGGATATCACCAACTATGTGATGCTGGAGTACGGCCAGCCCATGCACGCCTTTGACTACCGCTACGTCAACGGCGGGAAGATCATCGTGCGCCGGGCGGCGCAGGGGGAGAAGCTCACCACCCTGGACGGAAAGGAGCACACCCTGAACGCAAACCACCTGGTCATCGCCGACGAGGGGCGGGCGGTGGGCCTGGCGGGCATTATGGGCGGGCTCAACTCCGAGATTGTGGACGACACCGCCGACGTGGTGTTCGAGTCCGCCTGCTTCGACGGCACCTGTATCCGTAAGGGGGCGCTGGCTCTAGGTATGCGCACCGAGGCGTCGGCCAAGTTCGAGAAGGGGCTGGACCCCATGAACACCCTGCCCGCCGTCAACCGGGCCTGTGAGCTGGTGGAGCTGCTGGGGGCCGGCGAGGTGGTGGACGGCGTGATCGACATCCTCAACCATGTTCCCCAGCCCACCCGCTTGAAGCTGGAGCCGGACAAGATCAACGCCCTGCTGGGCACGGCTGTGGCCGGGGACGAGATGGTGCGCATCCTGAAAAAGCTGGACTTTGCGGTGGATGGCGGCCAGGTCACCGTCCCCTCCTGGCGGGGCGACGTGGAACGCATGGCCGATCTGGCCGAGGAGGTGGCCCGCTTCCACGGCTATAACAACATCCCCAACACCCTCATGCGGGGGCAGGCCGCCCAGGGGGGCTATTCCGCCGACCAGAAGGTGGAGAACCGCCTGGGCGAGGTGTGCCGCGCCTGCGGCTACAGCGAGATCATCACCTACTCCTTCATCTCCCCCTCCGCCTACGACAAGATCGGCTGGGCCCAGGACGAGCCCCTGCGGGAGAGTATGCGCATACTCAACCCCCTAGGGGAGGACACCTCCATCATGCGCACCACCGCCCTGCCCTCCATGCTGGAGGTGCTCCAGCGCAACCACAACTACCGCAACCGGGACGTGAGGCTCTACGAGCTGGGGAAGGTCTACCTGCCCGGCGGGGCGGACGGGCTGGCGGTGGAGCCCAAGTTCCTCACTCTGGGCGGCTACGGGCCCGGGATGGATTTCTTCACCATCAAGGGCACGGTGGAGGCCATTTTGAAGGCGCTGCGCACCCAGGACGCGGTCTTCTACCCCTGCGCGGATGACCCGTCCTACCATCCCGGCCGCTGCGCGGGGGTGCGGGCCGGGGAGCAGCATATCGGCGTGGTGGGGCAGATCCACCCCGCGGTGGCCGCCAATTACGGCGTGGACGGCGAGCTGTACTGCGCGGAGCTGAGCGTGGAGGCCCTGCTGGCCGCCCGGGGGGCGGACCCGGAGTATGCCCCCCTGCCCAAATACCCCCCCATCACCCGGGACATCGCCGTGGTGTGCGGCGAGGAAGTTACCGTGGGCGCGCTGGAGAGCGCCATCCGCAAGGGGGCCAGGGGACTGCTGAAGCAGGTGTCCCTGTTCGATATCTACCGGGGCAAGAGCGTGGGTGAGGGTAAAAAGTCGGTGGCCTTCAACCTGGTGCTCCGGGCCGACGACCGCTCTTTGACCGGCGAAGAAGCCGATGAGGACGTGAAGTCCATCCTTGAAACGTTGGAAAAGGACTGCGGCGCGGTGCTGCGCTGAGCAAAAACAGGCGGGACGGGATGACAGCGTCATCCCGCCCCGCTTTTCCATGCCGTTTCGTCAGAGAATGCCCCGCTCCAGCTTGAGGCGCAGCACCCGCAGTACGCTCTCGTCCAGCCGCTGTTGGGTGATGGTTCCGTCCTCCACCGCCTGGGTGAGGGCGCCGACGGCCTCGGCCAGATCCTGGGGGCACAGCAGCAGGTCCACCCCCGCCTGGATGGCGGCCACGGCGATCTCGCCGCTGCCGTAGTGGTCGGTCATGGCCCGCATCTCCAGGCCGTCGGTGATGACCACGCCGTCAAAGCCCAGCTCCTCCCGCAGAAGGCCGGTGACCACCGCATGGGAGAACAGGGCGGGCTGCTCGTCGATTCCGGCCATGATGAGGTGGCCCAGCATCACCGCGTCCGCCCCGGCCTTGATGCCCGCCTGGAAGGGGACAAGCTCCGCGCCGCGCAGCTCGTCCAGGGTCTTGTACACGTACACCGAGCCGTAGTGGCTGTCGGCGGAGGTGTCGCCGTGGCCGGGGAAGTGCTTGAGGGCGCAGGCCACCCCGCCCTCGTGAAAGCCGCCCACGGCGGCCGCCACCAGTTGGGCGGCCTGGTCAAAGTCGTCGCTGTAGGCCCGGTCGCCGATGACGGTGTTGGCCCGGTTGGACCACACGTCGGCCACCGGGGCGAGATCCATGTTGAAGCCGCAGGCGCGCAGGTCGGCGGCGATGGTGCGGGCGTTTTCCGCGGCCTTATCCGGCCCCTGGTCCTTGTAGTCCAGCATGGGGCCCACGTAGGTGGTGCCGATGGTGTGCATCAGGCGGTTGACCCGCCCGCCCTCCTCATCACAGGTGAGGATGAGGGGGATTTTGGAGTAGCTTTGGACGCTTGCAAGCATGGCCTTGGTCTGCTCCATGGTGACCAGGTTGGACGCGTCGTACAGCAGCCCCGCCACGGGATAGCGCTCCAGCGCCGCCCGGGTGGCCTCGCCGTCCGCCGTCACCCGGGGCACCCCGGTGATGGCGGACGGCCTGACCACCAGCAGCTGGCACACCTTTTCATGCAGCGTCATCCCCGCCAGCAGCTCCTGGGCCGGGTCGGGGCTGGGGGTGGGCTGGGGTTCCGGCGCAGGGGTGGCGGGCGGCGGGGTGGGAGTTGGCGGGGCGGTGGGGGCGGGGATGTCCCCGCCGGGCTGGGACGGCCCGCCCAGGGTGAACGCAGCCAGCAGCCCGGCCCCGGCCAGAAGGGCGGCCAGCGCCAGCGCCGCCGGGAGCAGCAGGCGGGGACAGGGGGATGGGGCGGCGCGTTTTCCTTTGTACACGGCGAATGCCTCCTTTTGTGCCGCAGCGGGGCGGCCGCCCCGCTTGCCTGACAAAATTCTACACGATTTTCAGATTTAGCGCAAGAGCGGAATGGATTTTCGCCCGGTTTTCAAAAGGGACAGATTTTCCCTTGCGTTTGAGGGGAAACGTGGTATAATATTTCTGCATGATTTGGCGCGCCCGGTTCCGCCCCGGCTGGGGAGGGGGCCGCCGTCTGCCCGCCCGGGTTCCGGGGATTGCCCCGTGGCCGGGCGGGAAATAGAAATTACCCAGAGGAGGAGACATTGTGTTCAGTGGCAAATTGCATGGCATCCATGCGCCCCACCGGAAAAACACGGTGGACCGCGTTCCCGTGCGCCTGCCGGTGCCTCCGGTGATCACGGTGCCCATGTCCATGAACATCGGCGCCCCGGCCAAGCCTGTGGTCAAGCCGGGGGACGAGGTGAAGGTGGGCCAGATGATCGCGGAGGCCGGGGGGTTCATGTCCGCCCCCATCTACTCCGGCGTGTCCGGAAAGGTGAAGCGCCTGGATGAGATCGTCAGCTCCAACGGCCGGTTCGACACCGTGGTGGTCATCGAGACCGACGGGCAGCAGGCCGTGTGGGAGGGCGTCAAGCCCCCCGTGGTCACCGACAAGGACAGCTTTGTGGAGGCGGTGCGCCAGTGCGGCTGCGTGGGCCTGGGCGGCGCGGGCTTCCCCACATCGGTGAAGCTCAACGTGGACCCGAACCGGGTGCACGCCATCATCATCAACGGCGCGGAGTGCGAGCCTTACATAACATCCGACACCCGCACCATGATAGACAACGCCGACGACGTGATCTACGGCGCCCAGCTGCTCCAGAAGTACTACACCGCCGACCGCATCGTCATCGGCATTGAGGACAACAAGCCCCAGTGCGTGAAGATCATGGAGGAGGCGGGCAAGGGCGTGCCCGGCTTCGAGGTGGCCGCGCTGCCCGCCCTCTACCCCCAGGGCGGCGAGAAGGTGCTCATTTACAACACCACCGGCGAGATTGTGCCCGAGGGCAAGCTGCCCATCGACGTGGGGGCCATCGTCATCAACTGCACCACCCTGGCCGTCATCGCCAAGTACATCCGCACGGGAATGCCCCTGGTGGAGAAGGTGGTTACCGTAGACGGCTCCGCCGTCGCCAACCCCCAGAACGTCATTGTCCCCGTGGGCACCCCCATCCAGGACGTGCTCAACTTCGTGGGCCTCAAGTGCGAGCCCAAGAAGGTGCTCTACGGCGGCCCCATGATGGGAACATCCGTCCCCTCCCTGGAGGCCCCCGTCGTGAAGAACACCAACGCCGTTCTCGCCTTTGACGCCAAGGATGCCGAGGACCCCGTGCCCTCCGCCTGCATCCGCTGCGGCCGGTGCGTGGCCCACTGCCCCTTCAACCTGATGCCCGCCGCCATTGAGAGCGCCTACAACAACAAGGAGCCCGAGACCCTCAAGGCCCTCAAGGTGAATTTGTGCATGGAGTGCGGCTGCTGCTCCTTCAGCTGCCCCGCCCGCCGTCCCCTGGTCCAGGTGAACAAGCTGGCCAAGGCCATGCTGAACCAGTACAATGCCGAGCAGAAGGCCGCCGCTGAGAAAAAAGCGGCCAAGGAAAAAGAAAAGGAGGCGGTCTAAATGAACAATATGATCGTTTCCGTCAACCCCCACATCTACGCCAAGGACACCACCCAGACCATCATGCGGGACGTGCTCATTGCCCTGTTCCCCGCCGTCATCGCGTCCATCGTGTTTTTCGGCGTGAAGGCCCTGCTGGTGGAGGTCGTGTGCGTGGCAACGGCCATGCTGTGCGAGTGGGCCTTTGAGAAGATCACCAAAAAGCCCTGCACCGTCATGGACCTGTCCGCCGCCGTTACCGGGCTGATCCTGGCACTGAACCTGCCGGTGGATATCCCCGTCTGGCAGGCCATGTTCGGCTCCTTTGTGGCCGTCATCGTGGTCAAGCAGTTCTTCGGCGGCATCGGCCAGAACTTCGCAAACCCGGCCATCACCGCCCGCGTGATCATGCTGGTGGCCTTCTCCGGGGCTATGACCTCCTGGGCCGTCCCCGCCTTTGCCGACGCCACTAGCGCCGCCACCCCCCTGGCCGTCATCGCCGGCGGCGAGGGCCAGCTGCCCTCCCTGCTCCAGATGTTCCTGGGCGCCCGGGGCGGCTCCATGGGCGAGACCAGCTGCCTGGCCCTGCTCATCGGCGGCGTGTACCTGATCTGCCGTAAGGTGATCTCCTGGCACACCCCTGTGGCCTTCATGGGCACCGTGCTGGTGCTCACCGCCCTGCTGGGCGAGCAGCCCCTCTATCAGGTGATGGCGGGCGGCCTGTTCCTGGGCGCCATCTTCATGGCCACCGACTACACCACCTCCCCCCCCACCCCTGCGGGCAAGCTGATCTTCGGCGTGGGCTGCGGCCTGATCACCGTGCTCATCCGCGTGTGGGGCAATTATCCCGAGGGCGTGTCCTTCTCCATCCTGCTGATGAACATCCTCAATCCCTACATCAGCGACTGGACCCGCACCAAGCCGTTTGGAGGTGTGCAGGCATGACAAAAGCAAAATCCAACATGATGACCGACTTTGTGATCCCCATCGCGGTGCTGGTCATCATCTGCATGGTGATGAGCGGCCTGCTGGCCCTCACCAACGGCGCCACCGAGCCCATCATCAAGGCGGCCGAGCTGGAGGCCCAGAAGGCCGCCCGCATGGAGGTCCTGCCCGGTGCGGACGACTTTTTGCAGGTGGAGATCGACGGCCTGCCCGAGGCCGTGACCGAGGTGTATCAGGCCAGCAACGGCGTAGGCTACACCTTCTCCGTCACCGCCCAGGGCTACGGCGGCAAGAACACATTGAAGATGGCCGTGGGCATCGACATGGACGGCAAGATCACCGGCACCAAGGTGCTCAGCCACAAGGAGACGGTGGGCCTGGGCTCCAAGATCGAAACGGACGAGAGCTTCTACGGCCAGTTCCCCGGCCAGGACGCCGCCTATGTGTCCGACCTCAAGAACATCGACACCATCAGCGGCGCCACCCGCTCCTCCAACTTCTACCGTCTGGCCCTGACCTACGCCTTCGAGGCGTATGATCTGGTAAAGGAGGGCGCCTGATATGAAAAACAATAAGCTGAGCATCCTGACCAACGGCATCATCAAGGAAAACCCCATCCTGGTGCTGATTCTGGGCACCTGCCCCTTCCTGGCGGTCACCACCCAGGCGTCCAACGCCATCGGCATGGGCGCGGCGGTCACCTTCGTGCTGCTGTGCTCCAACGTGATGATCTCCCTGCTGCGCAAGGTGATCTCCGACAAGGTGCGCATCCCCTGCTACATCGTGGTCATCGCCTCCTTCGTCACCCTGGTGCAGATGATCGTCAAGGCCTAT
>CAJUKT010000108.1 GCA_910587255.1 uncultured Oscillospiraceae bacterium | reverse complement strand
ATCGGCTCCCCCACCGCCCAGGACTGCCGAGTGGACGGGTTGGACAGTTCGTACCCTATTCTCGACCGGCTGGTGACCCAAACCGTCAATGTGGACGAGCTGGACTATCTGGCCAAACGGTTGGACAGCTTCTGCCAGAGTGAAGTCGAAAAATTCCAGGCCATGGCCGTCAAGCTTGGCCTGTCCAACATCCAGGACTTCATCAACCTCACCTTCTGCTGCCAGCAGACCACAGTCATCACCGACTTCTCCAATCTGGAGCGCATCGGGAAAGGCCACGCCCTGACCATGAACGGCGGCTCCATGCCCTCGGAGGAGTACGACCAGGTGGATGGCCGGATGGTGGCCCTGGATCTTCTCCAGAACCACTCCGGGACGATCACCCCTTACGGCGTGGTTTATGACAACAGCATGAAGCTGGAGCCGCTCTATGATGGGCGGCACTTCCCGGCCTATATCTATAAGCCGCCCCAATTGACGGTGGAGATCAAGTCCGGGCCGAAGGGCGAGGTCACAGGGCATCTCTATCTGCCCTGCCCGGATCGGCAGATCCAGCGGACAATGCAGCGGGCAGGAAGCGGCGGTCAGGGCTTTCATATGGAGGTCACCATGGACAGCCTGCCCCAACAGGTGTCTTCGGTGATCAGCCTGACCCGCGATGGCCTTGACGAGCTCAACGCGCTGTGCCGGGCGATTGAGCCCCTGAACGCGGAGCAAAAAGAAAAGCTGGAGGCGGTAGTGCTGGTGGCTAAACCCCAGTATGCCAGCGAGGTGTGTCAGCTGGCAGAAAACCTGAATCAGTTTGACTTCATGCCCAAGCCATTCGATTCTAACGCGGACTGTGCGATAACCGAACTGGGCTATGTGGCCTACCACGGCTGTCTGACGCTGGAAGAATTGATGAGGGACGATCCCGCAGAGCAGTACCAGCGGGAGATGAGGGAGATAATGTAATGGTATTTCATGTGGCAAAAAGCAGGTTCAGCTCTGAGGTGGAGCACATTAGTTTTCCTGCGGATGCGGTCAAGGTCAGATACGACATGATTGGGCTGGAGGAATTCGGCGGCTGGGCACCGGCGCATATCATAGGTGGCGAGGGTGCCGCTGATATCCTCACCGGCTATATCAAGCGCGACGAGCTGTTCAGCGAGGATGGTATCCAGAAGCTAAACAGTCTGGCGGAGCTGGTGGATGCCATGGATATGGAGGCGCAGAATATTTTCGCTGGGGCACTGCGGTTAGAAAACACCGATAACCTGGATGATGTGCTGCGCGTGGCGGGCAGCTTGGACAACTATGAGATGTTCCCCAGCATTAAAACGGACGAGGAGCTGGGGCATTTCCTGGTGGATACCGGCCCCATCACCGGCAAGTTCGTTTTTGCAGAGGAAGCCAAGCCCTATCTGGATTACGCCAAGATCGGCGCAGAGCAGCGTAAGCTGCTGAACGGCGTCCACTCGGATCATGGATTTGTGAAGCGCCGGGAGGTCGTGCAGGAACAGGCCGTGGGATCCAAGCCAAAATTCTTGCTCACCCTGACCTCCCCCACCGGCACCGTCCGCTTGAACCTGCCCGCCTTTGAGGACGATCTGGAGCAGGCAAAAAGAGCGCTGGGGCTGGACAGCCTGGACAGCGCCGTCATCAGGGACGCGGAGATCGGCTACGCCTGGGCGCACTTGATCCCCATGGACAGCATCACACTGGAGGACGCCAACACTCTGGCCCAATGCGTCCGAGCGATGTCAAAGCGGGAGCTGAAGGTGTTCGGTGCGGTTCTGGAGGTGGAGGAGCCAAGCTCTTTGTATGACGCTGGCTGTACAGCGATGGATCTTGATGACTACGAGCTGGTAGACAGCAATGAGGGGGAATATGGCCGGGAGGCCCTGCGCCGGGCTGGTGCGGACGATGAGGTCTTAGATATGTTGGATGGCTTCACCGATTTTGACGCCCTGGGGCGGTTTGAGATGGAGGAGGACGGCGTGCGGGAAACCAGCTTCGGCTCGGTGCGCCGCCTCAGCGCCCCTTGGCCCCGTGAACCGGAGTTGGGCCAGGCGATGGGATAATAACAGTGGACTTTTCTGCAAAAGTGTGGTAGTTGTTGTGTAAAATCGAAGGAGGGGAGTAAAACAATGGCAGTCAATATTTTCAGGGATGAGCTGCAGCACGCCCAGCTGTTTGGCAAGCCCGTGCTTACCACCAACTGGCTGATCCCCCGGGAGACGGTGCCGGACGGGTGGTTCTGCTACGATATGCGGGGCACGAACAGCAACCCCAGCGCCCACGCCGCGCTGGTGGACTACACCAGCTATGACCACAGCGGCACCGTCCTCTCTCCCAAGCCGCTGAAGCGGCCCGCCACCAAGGCCAGACGGATCGGCAAGGGGGACTATTTCCTCCACGGCGAAACCATGGACCTGGAGACGTTCTGCGAGGAGTACGGGCTGGATGTCCCGGACAACCCCATCAAGTTTGAAATGCGCCCCGCTTCGCCCGATGAAGCGGGGCTTTTTTATGCCCTGCCGCCCGGGAAGGACGAGGAGCTGGGCACCATCGGCCACGTCCGCATCGACTTCGGGCGCAGCGGAGGGGAATTCTGGCACACCTGGTGGCTGCGGGGCCCCGAGGAGCTGAACACCCCGGAGTTCAAGGATGAGCTGGGTCAAGTGGTGGATCAGCTGCGCCGGGGTGTACTGAAGGACTTCTCCACCATGCTCCGCCTGTGCCATCTTAACGGCGGCGAGATCGCGGGCGGCGTCGCCGCCCAGAACTACGGCTTCGTGCTGGAGACGGAACGTTACCGCTACTGCCTGCGCTGCAACCCGGTGCGCGGGGACTACCAAGCGCACCTGACCTGCTTCGATCTGCGCCAGCAAGAGCTGAACCAGGCTCAGAAACAGAGGCCGGAGCAGGACAGCGGCCCGATGCTGGGCGGCATGGGCTGAACCTACACATTAAAATGGAAAGGAAGCAGAGCGATGAACGACAAGTTTTTCCCTGAATTGGCCCGCCGCCTGAAGCGAGAGGGCATCGCCACCGGCCCGGTGGAGAAGGGCTGCCTGCCGGTGCTGGCGGACGGGCGGGCGGCGGTGCTGGTCATGCCCGGCGGCACCGTTACTTTCAACGCCGACGTGGAGCGCGGCCCGGAGGCGGACAGCGTCTACGACCTCACGTTCAGGCTGAGCCGGGAGGTCTATGAATACACCGAGGCCATGGCATCCGCTCCGCCGCTGGTAGCGGATGGGCTCCACGAGGACTTCCGGCTGCTGGCGGAGTTCAACGGCGTGGTGCTGGCCGGGCAGGAGTTGGAGGGTACCTGGGGGTACAAGTTCGTCACATGGCAGCTCAACGGGGATGGCTCCGGCGTGGCCCACGGCCACTATTACCACAACGGTTACGAAACCGCCAAGCTGGACTTTGCCTGCCGCGCCGGGCTGGTGGACAAACACCGCCAGTTCACGGATGAACAGCTCACCGAGCTGTACCGCTGCATCTGCGAAACGCTGGAAAACGGATACCCTTTGACGAAGGAACGGCGTGAAGTTCTGGAGCAGGCCGCAGAACAGATCGAGGGCAGCGTGGACGATCTGGATGAGCGGGTCAGCCTGTCTAACCAGCGGGAGTTGGAGGCGGCTGAACAGCAGGCGGGCGATGGGCCGGATATGGAGATGACGCCGTGAGAGTGAGGTATAAGAAGAACCGAATGGTTCAATTCTACGAGTCCGAATGCCTGACCACCATCCAGCGTGAGCCGCCGCCTGCCCTCACCGGCCCCTGTGAACGGTGCGCTGGCTGTCCCTATCCCGGCCATGGCTTTATCTGCTGGAGCGTAGGAAAGGACGTGTGTATCCGAACCGAGGTGGCCCGGATCATGGCACGGGATAAGTCTGTTGCTTCTGCAGGGTAGCTTTCGGTGGGAGGTTGTGGTATGTTGTCGCCAATACCGGCGAAGGAGGTGAGAGCATGGGCGGGAAAAGCCAGAAGTACCAGGTGAATCTGTTTCAGCGCAAGCAGTGTTGGGCCCCGCTTCACTCTATGAGGCGGGGCTTTGTCATGCCCAGCCGGAAAGAGCTCCGGCACAAAAAACAGACACGAAAGGATTGATCGTATGAGTATCTCCAAGGAATGGCTGGACTTCCTACGGGAACAGTACCCCGTGGGCAGCCGGATCAAGCTTCGGAAACCGGGCGAGGGCGCCCCCGACGCCCTCAAGCCGGGTGCGAAGGGAACGTTGGAACACATCGGTGAGGACGGGGTTTTCCGTGTGACCTGGGACAAGGGGGAAACGCTGCCGCTGATCATCGGGCAGGACTCCTTCTCGGTGTCGCCGCCGCCCCTCCAGACGCTCAGGCTCTATATGCCGCTCACCGCCGATCTGTATGAGCCGGATGACTACGGGAACATGGACGAGGATGGCATTACGCTGAATGGGCGGGAACTTCTGGAGTATGAGGATCAAATCATGGCGGCGCTGATGCGGGAACGGATGCCAGAGGAAAAAGAACGGGGCATTATGCACTGGTATCATGAAAATGATACCGTGAATGACAAGGTGCGCTCCGTGGTGTTTGATCTGGAAGAGCGGGAGGGCAGGCTCTGGGGTGTGGCCAAGTGCCAGGTGCAGGGTGAACTCACCGCAGAGGAACTGGATACTCTGAAAGAGTACGTCGGTGGGCAGGCTTCGGACGGGTGGGGTGAGGGCTTCGAGCAGCGCGAGATCAAGGTTGGCGATCGCTCGGAGCTGTACGTCCACCTGTGGCATTCTGAGGGCTGGAGCCTCCAGACGGAGCAGGAGCAGTTCGGGCCTAAATTCGCGGACGGCCTGCCGGAAATGTGCTTCTCCACCCTGCGTGACACGGGCGAACTCATCTGCATCAAGCGTGGTGAGAGCGGCTATTACCGCTCGGACTGGAACACCAGCGACCGAGTCCGGAACCAAGAGATCGCAGAGGACAGGAATCGATCACTGGGCGTCACTGAGGCCCAGCGCAAAGCGATGGAGGCCGGTTCCATGTTCGGCTGGAGCTGTCCCGGCGCTGATCCCAAAACCTATGGACAGACCGCCGGTCAGCCCCAGATGGGAGGGATGGACCTTGCGTAAGGTATTTGAGGTAGAAGCGGTATCCGAGAATGGCGGGGTCCAGCTGAACTTCCCCGCCGAGCCCTATGTCCTTCTGGACGCGCTGGAAAAGCTGCGGCTGGAGCCCGGCGAGGCGCCCAGATGGGAGCTTCTCAGCGCGTATGACGCTGGATATATATTCTGTTATCTGGATCAGGACGATGGCTCCCTGCCCGAACTGAATGCTCTGGCTCAGCGGTTCGCGGAACTGAAGGAATCGGAGGTAACGATCTTCGAGGGGCTGGCGGCGATGGAGCGTGTGCCGATGGGCCAGCGCGTCCCCCTCTCCCGACTGATCGACCTGGCCTACAGCACGGATTGCTGCCACCTCGTGGAAGGGGTGGCGACCGACGCCCAACTGGGCCGGTTCTGCGCGGAAAACGGGTTTATCCCGGAGACGGAGGACCTTTCGGACAAAGCGTTCGAGCTGCTGGATTTCGCGAAGCTCGGTCGGGAGTTCCGTGAGGCCGAGGGCGGCGTGTTCACCCGGGTTGGCTATGTCCAGCGGAAAGAGGATCTGAAGCAGGTGTATAAGGCCCTGGACCTGACGCCGAAAAAGCCGGACTATGCCATGCTGGCGGAGCTGCCGGACGGCAGCCGGGTGGAGCTTCCCGCGTCGCTGGGCGAAACCCTGGCAGATGGCCCCGCCCAGTGCGTGGACTGCGCCGCCCCCTCCCTCAACGGCCTGGCCGGAAATTTGAGTACCCTGGATTACCTGGCCCGCCGCATGGCGGAGATAGAGGCGGACGGCGAGATGACCAAGTACAAGGCGCTTCTGGCAACCGCTCGCTGTGACGACATGATCCAGGCCCTGTCCCTGGCGGATGAGCTGGATCAGTACACCCTCTCCCCCAAACTTCTGGAGCCGGAGGACGCGGCCATGGAGTGTCTGAAAACCATGCTGTCGGATGACGACGCGGAGCTTATCGCCCAATATTTAGACCTGCACCGATATGGGGAAGCGGTGGTGGAGCAGGACGGCGGAGCACTCACCCCCTACGGGCTGGTCGAGTGCTCCAATGGCCAGCCCATGCAGGACATGGAGCATGAGCACTCGAGCGATGGAATGGAGATGGTGTGAAATTGAATGAGTTTGGCTACCTGGCCCAGCTCCCCGGCGAGGAGCGGGAGCAGGACTGGATCCGGATGCGGCTGGGAACCCTGAGCGTCCGGGAGGGCATCACCTTGGCCGCTGCGGCCCAGGCCGACCCGCCCGAGGATGCCGCGCAGGCCATCAACCAGCTCCAGTCCCTGGACGAGTACCGAGTGCTCCTGGACGCAGGCAGCTATGAGGCGCTGGGCAGGCTCTATCTGCTCAACGACACCAGGATGCCGATGGACGCCCTGCCCTTCGCGGACCTGGAAGCGGTGGGGCGGCAGTATGAGGACAAACGTCCCGGCCTGTTCATCGGGAGCTGTTACGTTCAGTACCCGGATACGCTCCCCGAGCCGGTGTACCGGCCCGGCATGGCCCTGCCCGCCGACGATGGGTGGAGCGTCAAGCTGAAGATTGCCTCCCCCGCTGTGCCCGAGGGGGTGTGGCTGCGGCTGCCGGGGCTGGATGAGTACGGCGACGAAAGCTCCACAGAGGAGGCGCTGGCCCTGCGGGAGCTGCGGGTGAAACGCTGGAATGAGTGCGCCCTGGTGGACGCCCAGTGCGTCCTGTCTGAAGCGGGGGACCTTATGGCGCAGTACAGCGGCAACGTGGCGGACTTGATCTACGATGGTGTCCAGTTGGGCTTTGTGTTGGACGAAAAGGGCCAGGGCTCCCCGCGCTTCATGCATCGGTATGCCGCCGCGCTGGCGCTGGAGGGCTGCCATGACCTGAGACTGGCGCTGGACATCTCCCAGAACCTCAAGTGCTACGATTGGGAGCAACGCGCCGATCTGGAGGCTTCCGGCATGGCGCTCCTGATGGATAAGGGCGTGTCCGAGGAGCTGATCCGAGCCAGCGGCATTGACCTGGCGGGCTACAAGGCCCACCTGCTGGAGCAGGAGGGTTATACGCCTACGGCGGACGGCTGGGGATTCATCCGCCGCAACACCAAAGAGTTCTGCTATCAGTACAGCACCCCCACCCAGTCCCAGGAGGAACCTGGGATGGAGATACAATAAAACTATTATATTGGGGCCGTTTTCCCGATGGGGGACAACGGCCCCTCTTTTTTTGCGTCCTATGTACCCCTTTTTCGGGAAAACGCCCCCGAAAAAGGAGGACGTCATGAAAGAAGAACTGCTGCTCGAATACCTCAAGACCGTGTGCCCCGGGCGGGGCCGCATCCAGAAAAGCGCCCAGCTGGAGCGGGCGCTCCAGCTCAGCGGCAACGAGCTTCGCCGCCTGGTCCACCGGCTGCGGAAACGGGGCGTCCCAATTGCCAGCAGTCGGGACGGCTATTTCTACGCTGTGACCGCGGGAGAGGTCTACACCACCATCCGGCAGCTCAGGCAGACGGCCTGTGGGCTGGAAAAAGCCATCGCCGGACTGGAGGGCTCGCTGGACAAGTTCGGTCCTGGGGGTGGTGATCCCTGAGAAGTTTTATTCCCTGGGTGGGCGGCAAAGGAAAACTGCTGTGGCTGATCGACCGTCTGGCCCCCGCCAGCTACGCCCGGTTCGTGGACGTGTTCGGCGGCAGCGGCACCGTCACCCTGGGCCGTCCCCTGCGCCGGGGCTGTATGGAGGTCTACAACGATTACAACAGCAACCTCGCTAACCTGTTCCTCTGTGTGAAGGAGCGGCCCATGGCCCTGATGCGGGAGCTGGGCTTCCTGCCCCTGAACACCCGGGACGACTTCAACGTGCTCTACAGGTTCTTCTCCCGGCAGGAGTTCACAGACGATCATCTGGCGGAGGAGCTGGAGCTGACCCAGGTCCTGCTGGAACCGCCCCAGGGGGAGGCGGTCCGCCGCCTGATGCTGGAGCGGGCCCCCAGGGGCGACCTGCGGCGGGCGGCGGACTACTTTAAGCTGGTGCGGTACAGCTTCAGCAGTGGTGCCAACTCCTTTGCGGGCCGCCCCTGCGACCTGCGCCGGTTCTTCTATCTCGTCTGGGAGTGCTCCCGGAGGCTGAAGGACGTGGTGGTGGAGAACAAGGACTTCGAGGAGCTTATCGCCCAGTACGACCGGGAGGACACCTTTTTCTACTGCGACCCGCCCTACTACAACGCCGAATGTTACGAGGTGGTCTTTCCCAAGAGCGACCACGTCCGGCTCCACGACGCGCTGGCAAAGTGCAAAGGGCTGGTGATGGTGTCCTACAACTACTGCGATTTCATCTGCGGTTTGTACCGGGACTTTTACATCTTCCACACCACGCGGCCCAACAGTATGTCCCAGACAGCGGGCAGCGAGTACGAGGAGGTGGTGATGACCAACTACGATCCCCGCGTCCTGGGCGTTGACCGGGGCTGGCAGATGGACCTGTTCCAGCGCGGAGAGGACAGGGACGGCGGAGGGATGTACAGGCTGATCCACGAGCCCATCAAATACGAGGAGGAAAACGATCATGAGAAACAATAAACGGCAGAAGGAGTTTCTGCTCCCCAGCGAGGCGGTGGATATCTGCGGCTTCGACCCCAGTGAGGCCCTGTGCCTCCGGGTGGAGAGGGACGTGCTGGTGGCCATTCCTGCCGATATGACCGCGCTGCAGACGGTCCACGTCATCGACGCCCTGACCTGCCTTTCGGCGGAACTCCTGGGGAAGCTGAAGGACGCCTGCGGCCCCTGCCGGGGCTGTCCGGACGGGTGCCCCTATGAGGGGGTGTATGGGCCGGAGGCGGAGCTGTCCGAGGAGATCCGGGCGGAGATGGGCATCCCGGAGGGATACAAGCTCCATGTGGAGGTGCGCGAGGGCGTGGCCCATATCACCGATGGCGGGCAGCGGCACGATATCACCGACGTCCCCCCGGCGGTGCGGCGGATGCTGGAGGACATAGGGGCGTGCGCGGGCAGCCTGGATGAGCTGATGATGCTGGATGGCGAGGTGGTCCATCATGGCTGAGGCGCTGTACCCCTATTCCCGGGAGGAGGCCAAGCGGGAGGGTGAGCTGGACAGGTGGAAGGAAAGCCACCGGGCCAACGTCTCCTGCGCCAGAAACCTCAGCGGCCTCATCGACACCTGTCAGCGCCGATGCGATTTTGTAGTTTTTCGCCGAACAGGATATGTCGAAAAATGGCGGGTAATGGTGTACAGCCTTTGCATAATTATACTTGCCGTTTTCGTCCGTCAAGCCTGAAACAAGCTGATAAATCAGGGCTT
>CAJUKT010000107.1 GCA_910587255.1 uncultured Oscillospiraceae bacterium | reverse complement strand
GGTCCTCGGGTACGGGGACCCAGCCGCACTTGTCGCACCAGACCATGGGGATGGGTTCTCCCCAGTAGCGCTGGCGGGAGAACACCCAGTCCCGGAGCTTGTAGTTGACCTTGGCCGTGCCGATGCCCTTCTCCTCCAGCCATTTGGTGATGACGGGGATGGCGTCCTTGACGGTGAGGCCGTTCAAAAAGTCGGAGTTGACCAGGATACCGGTCTCGTCCTTGGCGGTGAAGGCGGCCTTCTGCACGTCCTCGCCGCCGGACACCACCTCGATGATCTCACAGCCGAACTTTTTGGCGAATTCCCAGTCCCTGTCGTCGTGGGCGGGGACGGCCATGATGGCCCCGGTGCCGTAGGTGGACAGCACGTAGTCGGAGATGAAGATGGGGATCTCCTTCCCGTTCACGGGGTTGACGCCCTTCACGCCGTCCAGCTTCACGCCGGTCTTTTCCTTGTTCAGCTCCGTGCGCTCCAAATCGGACTTGGAGGCGGCGGCCTTCTGGTAGGCGGCCACCTCGTCCGCGTTGCCCAGCCTCCCGGCCTCCAGCCAGGCCCGCACCAGCTCATGCTCCGGGGAGAGCACCATGTAGGTGGCGCCGAACAGGGTGTCCGGCCGGGTGGTGAACACCACGATGTCGTCCCCGTATGTGGACTTGAAGGTGACCTCCGCGCCGGTGGAGCGGCCGATCCAGTTGCGCTGCTGGATCTTCACCCGCTCGATGAAGTCCACGTCGTCCAGATCGTCGATGAGCCGCTGGGCGTACTGGGTGATTTTCAGCATCCACTGGGACTTTTCCTTGCGGATGACGGCGGAGCCGCACCGCTCGCACACCCCCTCCACCACTTCCTCGTTGGCCAGCACGCACTTGCAGGAGGTGCACCAGTTCACCGGCATGGTGGCCTTGTAGGCCAGCCCCTTTTTAAACAGCTGGAGGAAAATCCACTGGGTCCACTTGTAGTAGGCGGGGTCGGTGGTGTCCACCACCCGGTCCCAGTCGAAGCCATAGCCCAGCATTTTCAGCTGCCGGGTGAAGTTCTCGATATTCTGCTTGGTGACGGCGGCGGGGTGGACGTGGTTTTTGATGGCGTAGTTCTCGGTGGGCAGGCCGAAGGCGTCGAACCCGATGGGATAGAGCACGTTATACCCATCCATCCGCTTTTTCCGGGTGACGATATCCATGGCGGTGAAGGGGCGGGGATGGCCCACGTGGAGCCCCTGGCCGGAGGGGTAGGGGAACTCGATGAGGCCGTAGAACTTGGGCTTTTCGCTCTGGTCCCCGGCGGCGTAAACCTTGGCCTGCTCCCAGCGCTTGTGCCACTTGGGCTCGATGGCGGCGAAATCGTATTTCAATGTGAACACTCCCTTGGGTGAGGATTTTTTCAAGTCAAAACATTATATAGGAAAAATTGTGGGATTGCAAGGGCCTGCCGGGAAAAACAGGGCCGCCCGGGAATCCCGGGCGGCCCTCCCTATTCTCTTGCGCTGTGCGCGGGCGCCTTATTCCACACTCACCCGGTTTTTCTCCACCGCGCCGCCGGGCTTTTTCTCGCTGCTGGCGGGTTCGCCGGTGCCGCCGGCCTGGTTCACTGCGTCGTTGATGGTGCGCTCGCCCGCCTGCTTGGCGTGCTTGGCCACCTCGGCCTTATTCTTGGGGCTGCGCATGATGACCGCCGGGCCCTGGACGCAGCCGCCCTGGCAGGCCATGCCCTCGATGAAGTTCTCGGGCAGCATCCCCTTGGACATTTTCAGCAGGGCGATCTTGCACTCCTCAATGCCCGAGCAGGGCAGGGTCCTGGCCTCTGCCTTGCTGCCCATCTCCTTGAGGGCCTGGCCCACCGCCGCCGCCACGCCGCCGCTGGCGGCAAAGCTGCGGCCAAAGCCGCTGGCGTGGTCCAGGGTGGCCTCGGGCATCTTGGATACGTCGATATCCTTGGCGGCCAGCATGGAATAGAGCTCCTCGAAGGTGATGACCAGATCCACGGAGGAGCGGGTGCGGCCCAGATGGAACTCCCGCTTTTTGGCCACGCACGGACCGATGAACACCACCCGGGCCAGGGGGTCGCGGTCCTTGATGTACCGCCCCAGCATCACCATGGGGGAGGGGGTGGTGGAGACCTTGGGCACCATGTCGGGCATGTGCCGCTCCACATAGGCCACGAAGGCCGGGCAGCAGGAGGAGGTCATGGGCTCGCCGCCGCGCTCGTCAAACTCGGCGGCCTCCGCCTTGGCGGTGAGGTCGGCCCCCAGGGCCACCTCGGCCACGTCGTAGAAGCCCATTTCCTTCAGGGCGGATACCATCTGGCCGGGGGTGCAGCTGAACTGCCCCACGAAGGAGGGGGCCAGGACGGCATAGACGTGCAGCCCCCACTTGTCCGCCCCCATGAGCATCTGGATCACATCCACAATGTAGGATTTGTCCATGATGGCGCCGAAGGGGCACTGGACCACGCACTCGCCGCAGGAGATGCACTTGCTGGCGTCGATGCTGGCCTTGCGGTCCTCGCCCATGGAGATGGCCTTGACGGGGCAGCCGCGCTCACAGGGGCGCATGTTCTTGGTGATGGCGCCGTAGGGGCAGGCGGCCACGCACTTGCCGCACAGCACGCACTTTGAATGGTCGATGACGGAGTGGTGGTCCTCAATGCGGATGGCGCCCTTGGGGCAGGCCTCCATGCAGCGGTGGGCGATACAGCCCCGGCAGGAGGGGCCCACGCTGATCTCGGTGACGGGGCACTCGTCGCAGGCGATGGGCAGCACCTCCACAAGATTGGGGTTGGCACGGTCGCCGCCCATGGCCATCTTGATCCGGCTGCCCACCACGGCCCGCTCCTTATAGATGCAGCAGCGCATCTGGGCCTCGGGGCCGGGGACGATCTCCTCGGGGATATCCAAAATTTCGTTGGTCTGGAGCTTGTCGTTCCAGGCAAGGCGGGCCACGGCGGTAAGTACCTTGTCCTTCAGCTCCTGGACGGAAGTTTCGTAATGGCGCATAGGCTTGCTCCTCCTTCTCAGCGTTACAAATTTATGTTAAAAAAATGTCGATCACGATACCTGCATTATATCCCGTCCCCACCCCCCGCGTCAAGAAGCAAGCGGCAGATTTCCGGCGAAAATTCCTGGCTGCGCTGCCATGGGACGGGATGGGCATTTTAACTGGAAAAACCCGGAGAAGCGCCGGGAAAAATTGTGGATTTCCCCCTGTACTCCCTTGACAATCCCGTGCTGTTTGTGCTATGTTTTTAGTAATATGGAAAAGGGGCGCGCCGCATGTCCCGGCGGGCTCTTTGGACATGATTTCGGCGGTTGACAGGAAGGGGCGCGGCGGCGGTGGGTCTGTTCCCAAGGTTTGACGAGGAGGAGTCCGGGCGCGGGGAGGACATCCCCCGCAAGACCGGCTTTCCCCGCCTGTGGGAGCTGGCGTCCCGGGACTTCTGGGATAATTTCCGGGCGGGCTTTCTGGCGCTGGTTGGCTGCCTGCCTTTCATCGCGGGCATGTTTTTTGCCGTGTCCACCCATGCGGTGCTGCTTGCCCCCCTGGCGGGCCTGATGGGGGGCGCCATTGCCGGGCCGGAGCTGTGCGCCCTGGCGGACACCCTGCTGCGGGGGCTGCGGGACGACACGGGCCGGGTCTGGTGGCGCACCTACCGCACGGCCTGGCGGCGCAGCGCCAGGGCGGCGCTGCTGCCTGGGGCGCTGGGCGGGGCGCTGCTGGGTACCCAGATTTTTTTGCTGCTCCACGCCGGGGCGCTCCAGGTGGATCTGGCCACCAGCCTGGCGCTGGTGCTGGGGGTGCTGCTCCTGCTGGGCATGTCGCTGTACCTGTGGCCCCAGCTGGCGCTGATGGAGCTGTCCCTGGGCCGGCTCATCAAAAACTCCGCCCTGCTGTTCATTGCCCAGCTGCCCAGGACGGCGGGGGCGGTGGCCGTTTTCCTGGCGTATATCCTGGTGTCCCTTCGGTTTTTCTCCTTTGCGGTCAGCCTGTTGCCGCTGACCAATTTCTGGCTGCCCACCCTGCCCGCGCTGATGCTGATCTATCCCGGCCTGGACCAGGCCTTCGGCATCGAGGAAAAGTTCCGGGAGGGGCAGGAGCCGCCCCAAGGCGGGGGATGACCCGCGCCCCGGGGCATACCATTTATGATGGCATTGGCGGCATGTCCGCCTGTCCATACCAGCGCTTTGAAAAGGCGCACAATTTGACGGGCCGCGGACTACTCCATTACAATAGTACGCGGTACTGAAAAAAGGAGGAAAAAACACCGCTTCGGCTTGCGGTGCGGCAGTGTGGAGACCTGTCGCAAGACCTCTGGGACCTGTGCGCCCGGAGGTGAGGTGGAGATGGCGGAGGCCGCTCCATCAAAGCCGGGTACTATGGCCGGTTTGTCCCTGAAGAACATCATGAAGATCTATCCCCACAGCGGCGACCAGAAGAAGTCCAAGAAGAAGAAGGGCGAGCCCGAGAAGAAGACCAACCTGCAGGTCACGGACGAGGGCGTCATCGCCGTGCAGAAGTTCAGCCTGGACATCGTGGACAAGGAGTTCATCGTTCTGGTCGGCCCCTCCGGCTGCGGCAAGTCCACCACCCTGCGCATGGTGGCCGGCCTGGAGGAGATCTCCGGCGGCGAGCTGTACATCGACGGCAAGCTGATGAACGACGTCGCCCCCAAGGACCGCGATATCGCCATGGTGTTCCAGAGCTACGCCCTGTATCCCCACATGACCGTGTATGAAAACATGGCCTTCCCCCTGAAGCTGCGCAAGGTCCCCAAGGATGAGATCGACAAGCGGGTGCGCGAGGCGGCTGAGATCCTGGACATCACCCAGTATCTGGACCGCAAGCCCAAGGCCCTGTCCGGCGGCCAGCGCCAGCGCGTGGCCATCGGCCGCGCCATCGTGCGTGAGCCCAAGGTGCTGCTGATGGACGAGCCGCTGTCCAACCTGGACGCCAAGCTCCGCAACCAGATGCGCGCCGAGATCATCAAGCTGCGCCAGAAGATCGACACCACCTTCATGTACGTCACCCATGACCAGACCGAGGCCATGACCCTGGGCGACCGCATCGTCATCATGAAGGACGGCTTCATCCAGCAGATCGGCACCCCGCAGGAGGTGTTCGACCATCCCGCCAACCTGTTCGTAGCCGGGTTCATCGGCACGCCGCAGATGAACTTCTTCGACGCCAAGCTGGTCAAGGACGGCAGCAAGTACTCTGTCGAGCTGGGCGCCATGAAGGTTGCGCTTTCCGACGCCAAGCAGAAGGCCCTGGCGGCCAAGAACGTGTCCTCTCAGGATATCACCCTGGGCGTGCGTCCCAGCCACGTGGTTCTGAGCAGCGACGCCGCAAACTCCATCGAGGCCACCGTGGACGTGTCCGAGATGATGGGCAGCGAGGTGCATCTCCACGCCAACGCCAACGGCAAGGACGTGGTCATCATCGTTCCCACCGTGGACCTGTCCGGCAACCACATGGAGACCTTCGCCTACGGCGCCAAGATCCGCTTCACCTTCAGCGGCAATGTGTGCCACGTGTTCGACAAGGGCGGCAAGAACCTGGAGTTCTGATCTCAGCCAAGCACAAACACAGCCCGGGGGCCTGTATGGGGGCCTCCGGGCTTCCTTTCTGCCATTGTGTTCCCGCACATGCCCCCCGTGCGGCCGGGGCCTCATCCCGGCGGACTGCCCCGGGTTACGGTGAAGGGCACAGAAATCCTTGTGACGTAGCGGCTGGGGTCTACCTCTACAATTTCATCGGCTAAGGGCTCTTCATATATATACTCCCCTATGTCAAAGCCGTTTTGCCGGGCGTAGTCAAGCAGCTTGGGAAAGACCTGATAGGTGGTGTGGTAATCGCCCACGTGGTAATAAACCATATAGTTTCCGGCCGCTTTGATAAAGCCCTCCTCCCTTGGGGATTCCGGGGCCAGCTCGGAATAGTACCAGCGGCAGTGGGTCCCGTTGGGCTTTCCTGACTCCAGCCAGGAGGATGGGAGTATCCCGCCGATCCCGCGGCCCAAGGAAAGGTTGTGCTCCACCCGGTATTGAACGATGCTGCCCATGGCGGAGGGCTCCCCCCTGCCCGGTTGGAGGGCGCACACGTCGGGGCTGAGCTTCAGGTACTCCTTGGGACAGTAGCGGGTGTATATGATGGATTCCTCAGCGTTGACCGCCTCCTGTACCAGATCCAGCTTCCGAAGCATCATCGCCCGCTCATACTCCAGCCGGGAGATCTGCTGCGTCAGCTTTTCCACACCCCGCTCGAATACCGCTTGAAAATGGGCCTTGTCCCGAATCTGGATATACTGCTTGAGCTCGGACAGCGGCATGATCTCCCGCAGTGCAAGGATGGTGTGAAAGGTATCCACCTGCTCGGGCGCATAGTAGCGAAAACCGTTTTTATCCTTAAGGCAGGGGGAAAACAGGCCGATCTTATCATAATAGAGCAGCGTCTGCTTGTTGACGCCGCAGATGTCGGCAAATTGGCCGGATACGATAAGCCCGGTTTTGGGGGACTGGGATGGATACATATTGACGACCTCGCTTGCAGGAAAATTGATCTTTATTATATGGTTACTATACCATAGCGGAGATAAAAAAGCACTCTAATTTTAAAAAATTTTCCATCGGAAAGAAAAATTAACCATAAGATCCAGGAGAAACCTGGTGATATATTGGACAACAAGACGAATTATGGGGATAGTGCACAATTTACACTGCTGGCCTTTGTGCAAAGCTGAAAACTTAGAAAAAGCCCTTGAATATATAGCAGGTATATAGATTAGAATCGTTATGGAAATAACAAAGAAAGGAGGAGTTCTCAATGGAGTTTTCGATGCGCACCAAGCTGGTGACAGGGTGCGGCTGCCTGGAAGGGATCGGCGGGATTGTCCGGCGCTTTGGGGTCAGGAAGGTGATGCTGTGCACCGATTCCTTTTTGCTGAACACCCCGGCGGCGGCCGAGATACAAAGGAGGCTGAGGGAGCACGCAATAGAATGCGTGGTCTACACCCAGCTCCAGCCGGAGCCGATTGACGTGGACTGTGACAAGGGGGCTCTCTTCTGCCGGGAGCAGGGGATCGAGCTGATTGTGGCCCTGGGCGGGGGGAGCGTGATGGACCAGTCCAAAGCGATGGCGGCCATAGCCGCCAATGGGAAGAGCTGCCGGGAGCTGGACGGCGCGGTTATCCCCAAACGGATGCTTCCCCTTGTCTGTGTGCCCACTACGGCGGGAACCGGCAGTGAAGTAACCTATGTGGCGGTGATCACCAACACAAAAGAGAACTACAAAATGACCATCATGGATTCGGACAGCCTCTCCCCCGATGTGGCGGTATGCGACCCGCTCCTGCTGACCACGCTGCCCCCAAAGCTGGCTGCCTCCTGCGGGGTGGACGCGCTGACCCACGCCATCGAGGCCTATACCGCGGCCTCCGGGGTGGCAAATCCGATCTCCAACGCCCTGGCGCTCCAGGCCATGGAGCTGATCGGGCAGAATTTGAAGCGCTGCTGGGAAAATCCCCGGGATCAGGAGGCCCAAAGCGCCATGATGCTGGCCAGCACCATGGCGGGGGCGGCGTTCATCAACGCAAACGTAGGCGCGGTCCACGCCGTAGCCGAGGTGGTGGGCGTCACCTACCACATCCCCCATGGGGTGGCAAACTCCCTGTTTTTGCCCTACGTGATGGAGTTCAACCGCCCGGGGAACGACGGCTACTATGCCCGGATTGCCGGCCAGCTGGGAGCAGCCCAGGCGGGGGCGGGGGATGAGGAGAACGGAATGCGGGCCGTCCGCTTTGTGGAAAAGCTGGTGGAGGAATTGCAGATCCCGGCCTTCTCCGATTTCAAGCAGGTCAATCCGGCAGACTTCCAGGACATAGCCCGCCGGTCGGCGGAGAACGCCTTGAGCCGGGACAACCGAAGGGAGATCCGAGCGGAGGATTACATGGGCATCCTGCAAAATGCGTACCAACGGAAAAGGCTTTATCTGTAATTGCAAAGAAGGGAGCTGGAGAATATCATGTCCAACATTAAAAACAAGCCCATCTGCCAGGAGGAATACGTGCAAAAGGTCCGCGGCGCCATGCAGCACCGGGCCCAGTGGCTTTACCTGCTTCTGGATGAGGCGAAAAAGCGGGGGGCCGACTGGGAGGACGCGGCCAGGGCCGCCACCTCCCGCTGCGGCTGTTTTCAGGGTGCGGACCTCAACGCCTGCTGGGAGGATCACAGCAGCCTGAAGAGCTTTGCCCAGGTGTTTGCCGACGAGGACTTTCAGAAATATTTCGATATGGAGATTCTGGAAAGCACGGACGGGCTGCTGTGGATCAAGTTCCACCACTGCCCCCTGGTGGCCGGGTGGCAGGCCATCGGCTGCTCTGACCAGGAAGTGGCCAAGCTGTGTGACATCGCCATGGATGGGGATCGGAATATCGCGAAATCCTGCGGCTTGGATTTCGAGCTGGGAGAGACCATTGCCGAGGGGGGCTCGTGCTGCGAGCTGACCTTCCGGCTGAAGGCATGAGAGGAGGGCGCGCCATGGAAAAGCGGACCCTGACAGCGGCACAGATCCTGAAATTCCTGATCCCATCCCTTCTGGGCGCGTGCCTGTTTCTGATCCCCATGAAAATCGGGGGGAAGTATGTCCTGGGCGTGTCCCTGCTGTGCGACGTGATTCAGCAGTGGATGACCCCGGTGGTGGATCAGCTGTCCCTTCTGTTTCTGGGGGTGGCGGCGGTGGTTCCCATCATCGTGAAAGTTGCTAAGCCCAAGCTGGTCTCCGGCCACAAAACCCTGCGCAGCCTGTTTGACGTGAGCCCCGTCATCATGGGCGTGCGTATCATCGGCTTTGTGTATGTGGTGTGCTACCTGTTTCAAGTGGGGCCGGAGTTTATCTGGAACTCGGCCACCGGCGGCGAGGCTTACTACATTGTCACCACCATCCTGACCCTGATGGTAGGCACCTGCTTCCTGATCAGCCTGCTGACCGACTTCGGCATCATGGACTATGTGGGCATTCTGGTGCGCAGCCTGATGCGGCCCCTGTTCACCCTTCCCGGCCGGGCGTCCCTGGACTGCATCGCCTCCTGGGTGGGCAGCAGCCTGACCGGCGCTCTGCTTACCTCCGGGCAGTACAAGGACGGCTACTATACCAAGCGGGAAGCCTGCGTCATCATGACCTGCTTTTCCACTGCCGCGTTCAGCTTCATTTTCATTCTGGCCCGGACCTGCGGCCTGGAGGAGTATTTTCTGCCGGCCGTGCTGGCCATCTACGCGGCGGTAATCCCCTGCGCCATCATCCTGCCCAGGGTGTATCCCCTGAACAAGGCCAAGGACGAGTACGCCGAGGGCACCACTGAGATTAAGGAGGAGGTTCCCCAGAATATCGGCAAGGCCCGGTGGGCCTTGGAGTGCGCCGTGGACCGCGCCGCCGAGATGAGCGTGGGGAAATTCCTCATCAAGGGCGTTCAGAGCATTTGCAGCGTGTGGTTTGACGTACTGCCCATGGTCATGTTCGTGGCCTGCACCGGCATGATCGTCAACGAGTACACGCCTATCTTCAAAATACTGACCATGCCGTTTGTACCTGTTTTGAACCTGATGGGCTTTGCCGAGGCGGAGGCGGCCGCCCCCATGCTGCTCACCGGCTTTTTGGATCAGTTCCTTCCCATCGCCATGGCCGGAAGCATCACCAGCATCAGCACCCGCTTCTTCATCTTCTGCATGGCCATCGCCCAAATCATCTACCTGTCCGAAATCGGCGTTATGATGCTGCGCTCCAAGGTGGATTTCAACCTGGGTAAGATACTCCTGGTGTTCCTGGAGCGGACCGTGATCTCCATGCCCATTATCTGGGCGATGACCATGCTGCTGATCCATTGAGGCGGGGTAAGCGATGATAGACGCCATGGGCAAGGCCCTTCAAGAGAAAATGACGGGCTACCAGGAGGAAATGCTGCGCCACTTCAAGGCGCTGCTCAGAATAAACTCGGTCAGGGGAGAGCGCCGGAGCGGCGCTCCCTTTGGCCCGGGGAACCGGGAGGCCCTTGACTATGTGCTGGGGCTTTCCCGGCGCTTCGGATTGGAGACGGTGAATCTGGATTACTTCGCCGGCTACAGCGAATATGGCCGGGGGCAGGAGTATGTCTGCGCCGTGGCGCACCTGGACGTGGTGCCCCCGGGGGACGGCTGGAGCCATCCGCCCTTTGGGGCGCAGGAGCAGGACGGGGTCATCTACGCCAGGGGGGCGGGGGACGACAAGCCCGGCGTGATTGCCGGGCTATACGCCCTGCGGTGCATGAAGGAGCTGGGGTACCGGCCCCGGCGGCGGATTCGGGTTATTTACGGCTGCGCGGAGGAGACCGGGATGGAGGATATGGAGCACTATTTTGAGACCCAGCCTCTGCCCGCCTTCGGATTTACCCCTGACAGCGACGGCTATGACATTGTAAACGCGGAAAAGGGTCGAATGGAGCTGGTTTTGGAGGGGCAGATCCCCGCCGGGAGCCCGATGGCCGGCGCTGCCGGGGGGGTGGCCCCCAATATGGTGCCCGACTCTGCCGAGGCGGTGTTCGATACAGGACGCTTGACAGGGGAGGAGCGGGAGCGCCTGGAGGAGGCGCTTGCCGCGCCGGGCCTGAAGTGGACGCAGGACGGGGAGTGCCTGACGGTGGCCTTTGAAGGAGTGTCGGCCCACGCGGCCATGCCGGAGGAGGGGCGCAACGCCATATCCCTGTATGCCCGCTTTGCCTGCCGGGTGCTGGGGGAGCGGGCGGACCCCCTGACGCGGTTTATTGACGAGTATATCGGCTTTGACTGGGGCGTTCCCCGTTTGGGAATCGCCTGCCGGGATGAGCATATGGGCAGCCTTACAATGAATCTGGGCCTCCTCAAGACGGATGGACGGCGGATCTGGGCGGTGGGCGATATCCGCTATCCCACCGTCACCGATTCCCGGGCCATCCAGGAGGGGCTGCGGCAAAAAGCGGACGAGGAAGGGCTGGGATTTCAGGTGCTTTCCGCGGTGGATGGGCACTGCTGCACCAGCGAAAGGGACTTTGCCATCCTGCGGGAGGTCTGCCTGGACAAGGGAAAGCCGGAGCCCAGGTGCACAGCCATCGCCGGCGGAACCTATGCCAAGAAATTCCAAGGCCGCCTGGTGGCCTTTGGCGGCTGCGGCGGCGCGGTCCACGCCCCGGACGAGTTTGTGGCCATCCCCGACTTTTTCGAGCACGCGGACATCGTGTGCTACGCCCTGTACCGCTTGGGGGGCGGGACGGACGGGGGGACGGCTTCGCCGGCGCTCCAGCACCATGGCCCGGAGCGCTGTGGATGACAATGCGCCTGTACAGGAAGAAAAGGAGGAAGAATCATGAACTTGTGCATGGATGATTGCCGTAAATTCGACGCGATTCTAAATGGGGAGCTGCTCACGGCGCTGGGCTGTACGGAGCCCATCGCCATCGCATACGGCGCGGCGAAGGCCAGGGAGCTGCTGGGCGCCCTGCCCGAGCGCATGACGGTGGAGTGCAGCGGGAACCTCATTAAAAATGCCAGGGCGGTGGTGGTGCCGATGTCGGTGGACCTGCGGGGGATCGAGGCGGCGGCCGTCCTGGGCGCTGTGGGGGGAGACGCCTCCAGGGAGCTGGAGGTTCTGGCCACCGTGACGCAGGAGGATTTGGCCCTGACCAAAAGGCTTTTGGCGGAAAAAATGTGTGAGGTCCGGCTGCTGGAGACCTCCGCCAAGCTGCACATCATCATTTCCTGCCGCCGGGGCGGGGACAGCTGCATGGTGGAAATTATGCACGAGCATAACCGCATTGTCCATATGGAGAAAAATGGGCAGACCGTATACGATGTGCCCCACGACCCGACCGCGGTGGAGGGAGGCGGCGTTGACTGCTCCTGCCTGACGCTGGAAAAGATCGCGGCCTACGGCAGGACGGCGGACCTCTCCGGGGTGACGCAGGTGCTGGACAGGCAGATCGTCTATAACAGCGCCATCGCCCAGGAGGGCCTTACCGGCAGCTGGGGCGAAATGGTTGGCCAGACGCTGCTGGACGTATATGGGGATTCGGTGGGGGTCCGGGCCAGGGCCGCCGCGGCCGCGGGCTCGGATGCGCGGATGAACGGCTGCGAAATGCCGGTGGTCATCAATTCGGGCAGCGGAAACCAGGGCATTACCGTGTCTGTGCCGGTTATTGAATACGCCAAGGAATTGGGGAGCTCCCATGAGGAGCTGTGCCGGGCCCTGGCGGTATCCAACCTGATTGCCATCATGCAGAAGTACAAGGTGGGCCGGTTGTCCGCCTTTTGCGGCGCGGTCAGCGCCGGAACGGCCGCCGCCTGCGGCATCGCGTTCCTCCAGGGGGCGGACGCCGATATTATGGGGGTGATCATCACCAACGCCCTGGGCAATATCGGCGGCGTGGTGTGCGATGGGGCGAAATCCTCCTGCGCGGCGAAAATATCCTCGTCTATCGAAGCGGGGCTCATGGGATATGAGATGGCCAAGCGGGGCCGGGTGTTCCGCCCCGGCGAGGGCCTGGTGAAGGACAGGTATGAGCAGACCATCGACAACTTCTGCCGCATGGCGAAAAACGGCATGGAATCCACCGATGAGGAGATCCTGCGCATTATGGTGGAGAGCTGACGGAGGGATGCACCGTCCCATTTTTCCGCCGCGCAGAGGAGCGCCGGCCCACGGGGCCGGCGCTCCTTATCTTCGCACAAATTCGCGGGGCAAAGCCGCTGCGGCGGGACAAAACCCATAGACTGTCCGCCCAAGGGGCGTCAGCCGGGAGAGGTTCCCCTTGCGCGCAGCCGCCCGGACCGCCTGAAGCGGAAGGAAACCAGGATGCCGGCCAAAAGGGTCAAAACCGATATGCCCAGCAGGGCCAGGGCGGCCGCGTCAATTTTGGCGCTTTCCCCGCCGGGAGCTCCCCCGCTGTGCCGAAAACTGCCGGGGAAGCCGTCCTGCGCTTGCGCGCCGCCGGCCGGCCGGCGGTTTCCGATTGCATCGCCGTCTCCCATGGCGGGGACGCCGCCGCCCTCCGGGAAAGTATCGCTTTCCCCGCCTGGCTCTCCTGGGAAAGCACTGCTTTCCCCGCCGGGCCCTCCCAGGAAAGCGCTGCCTGCGCCGGGGCGGCCCTCTTCCATTGTGCCCATTTGGGCCAGGCTGAGGGTGGAGGCGTCCACCAGATTGGAGCTGTCCGCAGCCTGCCCCTTGTTTGTGGAGGGGATGGAGCCGGAGAGCTGGCCGTCCACGCTCTGGGAGCGAAGCGTGCAGAAGGCGGTCAGCGCCTGCACCCCGGCCTCAAACTCCTGGTAGGTGCAGAATTTGGTGGGGTCCCGCTCCACATAGGGGGCAATCAGGCCATACGCCTGCTCAATAATGGCGGCCCATCCGGCGCTGTCCAGGAATTCCCGGAAATACTGGTGGTACAGCTGGGTGTACTCCTGGCGGGCGAGTATCCAGTCGGCCATGGGGCGGCTGCCGTCCCCGGTGACGGACAGGGGGGTGTCGATGGGGTCGTTCACCGCCCCGGACGCGTCGCCGCTCTGAAAGGTGCCAAAGGCCAGGTTATAGTCCCAGGGGATCATGGACATCTGCCCGTCCTGCTCATAGAGATAGTAGTTGTGCACCATGGAGCCGGTGTAGCCGTCGGCGTTGACCACAAAGTTATGGACCACGAAATACCGCAGCACCTGGTCGATATCCAGGGCGCTTTCCGCGTCCCCGCCGTCCAGCGCCTTCAGCGCCCGGATGAGCCGGGCCTGGTCGGCGCCGGATAGTTCGGTTTTGGCGCTGCCGAAGATGTTGGGATAGCTGTCCGGGTCGTCGCCGGCATATTGCAGCTTCACATCGCTGGAGCCCATGCCGCCGAAGCCGCCCGGCCCGCCGCCGCCAAACAGTGCGGAGGGGTCGAACCCCTCCGAAGCGGACCCGGCCTCCCGCTGGAAGGACTGCCCGCCGTTCGCCCAGGCGGGGGGAGCGCCCTGCTGCGGCCGGTCTCCGGCCTCCTGGTCCGGGGACTGCCCGCCGGAGGAGGCCGGGTCAAAGCCCTCCGGGCCCGTCTCCTGCGGCCGGGACGGCCCCATGCCGCCCTGATCCCCGCCGTCGCCGTTCATGAAGTCCTCCATATCGAAATCCCGGCCATTGCCCCGGCCCCCGCCGAAGCTCATGCTGTCCGGCTTATAGAGCTCGCCGTGGTCCCGGCCGTAATTGCGCTGGAGAAAGGCGTCCTCCACCCCCTCCACCGCCAGATACAGCCCCCAGTCCTCCCCGTTGACGGTGATGTATGCATAGCTGCACAGCGGCGCGTTTACCCCAAAGCCCGCCATCAGCCGGTATGTGAGGTAGTCCTTCATCATGGTGTTGTCCTGGATCAGGTTATTCAGGCACAGCTTATCCAGGCCGTAATAGGTTTTGCCGCTGTCGTACTGGTCAAACTCGATTTTAAAGCTGTACCGGTCGCTGCCCATCTGGGACACGGTGGACAGGGAGGTGTTTCCCTTGGCTCGGATGCCCACATTTTTGTACCCCTCGTTGTCAATGACCACCGAGCAGGCGGCATATTCCTCGTTTTCACAGGTGTCGATGAACGCGTCCCAACCGTCCATGACGATCTCAATGGTATGCACCCTTGACGTGTCGAACAGCCGGGCCTCATACCCCATGGCCGCCGGGGCGGGGCGCGCCCCCAGGGCCTCCGCGTTCATGAACAGGAGGGCCAGCAGCAGGGAGAGAATGATGGCCGCCGCACAGATACGGTCAATCTGCTTATGGGTCGACATGGCCTCACCCCATATAGTCGCCGTTGTAGCTCACCAGCACGGCGCTGTGGACGCCCTCCATCCCGGCCAGGGTATTGATGAAGCCGGTGTCGCCGCTGCTCAGCCGGATCTCCAGGTTCAGCTCGACGAGGCCCTGCCGGGCCGTTTTGCTCTTGACGGCACAGCGGCGGGTATTGTGCTCCAAAAACGCCCACGCATGGCCCTCCGCCTCCTGGTCCGCGCACTGGAGCACCAGAATGTATGGGTTTTCAACGGACTTCCTGTTGACGAACACCAGCAGGATCACGCCGATGACCACGCTGCCGAAGACGGCCAGGGGGATCATCCCCGCCGCCAGCACGATGCCCACGGCGATGGACCAGAACAGGAAGGCGATATCCAGCGGCTCCTTAATGGCGGTGCGGAAGCGGACGATGGACAGCGCGCCCACCATGCCCAGGGAGAGCACCACGTTGCTGGTGACGGCCAGGATCACCATGGCCGTGATCATGGTGATCGCCACCAGGGTTACGCCGAAGCTGGAGGAGTACATCACGCCGGAGAAGGTCTTTTTGTATACCAGGAAGATGAACAGCCCGATGCCGAAGGCCAGCACCAGGGACAGCGCCATGTCCAGCAGGCTTACGCTGTTCACGTTGTCCAGAAAGCTGGATTTGAAAATGTCTTGGAATGTCATAACACGATTCGTTCCTTTCGTTGATGGATTTGCGCCCCGCCTGCCCGCGGCGGCTCACACGCCGTAAATCCGGCAGGCGGCGTACTTGGAGAAGGCGGCGGCGCGCCGTCCCTCCAGCTGCACCGCGGCCCGGATGATATCGGGCAGGAAAGCGTCCCACTTCACCTCCAAAATGGAGGCATCCCCCGCCGGGATGGTCACACAGCCGGGGTTCAAAAAGCCGGCGCACCCCAGCCCCGTGCGAATGTCGTAATCCAGCGTCACCCGCACGTTCCCCGGCGCGTAGACGAAGGGCTCCCGGGTGTAGTCCACAATGGTGCGCGGCCGAAGGCCCTGGACGCGCATTTTGTGGTACAGCTCCTGCACCAGCGGCCTGCCGCTGCCCAGCATCCAATCCAGCCTGCCGTCCACCAGGTTCTGGGCCTCGGCGGCGGACAGCTGCGCCGTGGCTTTCGTGCCCAAGCCGTCCCGGCGGCTCTTCTTTTCCAGGCGGATGAGGGAGGCGTCCCCGTTGTAATATCGGATGCGGAACTTTTCCCGGCGGTTCACCCCGTCGATTTTCTCCCGCAGGGCCTTGTCCTCCGGCGTGTCAAAATACAGGCTCCTGACCCGGTAGCTGCCGCCCGCCGCGTGCCCATCGGCCCGGCACACCGCCCCGAGCCGGGCCCGGAGGGCCAGCCGGTCGGCAAGATTGATCTCATGCTTCCACTCATGCCGGTATTGAGGCATTTTGATCACGTCCTTTCTGCTTTGCTGAAGGCACTCTACCACACGAAGCTGAACCGGCTCTGAAAAACGCGGGCAAATACGTGAACAAATTGTAAATCCATGGTACGGCCCGTAAAATCGTCTTGAGCGCGGTCCGCCTTTTGGACCGCGCTCAAGTAAAAGGATTTATGAAAACACCGTGACGCTATTGCCAAGGATACGCCGCTGCCGGCTTCATCCGCAGCTTCTGCCGCAGCACAGCGGGCGCATATAGCCAGGTTCCTTCCTGTTCACAGTGAAACTGCCGCCTTGTGTTTTGCTGGGATCATAATACCATCCATATCTGAACACATGCTGAAAAAATTGGGAAGGGTCTGTAAAGAAAACGTAAACAAACTGTGTTTTCTGGGGGCGGCTGAAAAACCGTTTGACTTTTCCGGCGGCCCGTGGTATCATAAGCCAAAGCTCATAAAAGTGAATGGGTAACTCTTTGCCGCCGGGTAAAGAGGGAGACGCCGGACCTTCTATCGTTAGGCCACAGAAGATAGAAGGACTGGCGTTATATTTTTTTAGGAGGCTCCGATCATGAAAAAGTTTATTGCCGACCCCTCGTTTTGGGCACTGTTCCCCGATGCCGCCATCGGTGTTCTCACGGTCAAGGACATCAATGAGGCGGCCCGCCTCGCCCCGGAGCAGGCCGCCGAGGTGGAGGCGCTGCTGAAAAACGCCAACGCCGCCGCCCTGGCCCACCTGGACGAGGGGGCGGCGCTGTCCCAGAACCGGCCGGTGGCCGTGTGGCGGGAGGCGTATCAGAAATTTCCCACCAAGAAAGGGGCCCGCTGCTCCATTGAGGCGCTGCTGAAGCGGGTATCCAAAGGGGAGCCGGTGGGCTCCATCGCCCCCACGGTGGATATCACCAACGCCATCTCGCTGAAATACGCCCTGCCCATCGGGGCGGAGGACATGGACGCCTTTGAGGGCGACCTCCACCTGGGCGTGATGGCGGGCGGCGAGGATTTCCTGCCCATCGGCGCCGATGAGCCCGATCCGCCCCGCCCCGGCGAGCTGGCCTATTATGACGCCGCCGGCGCGGTGTGCCGCTGCTGGAACTGGCGGGATGGGAAGCGCACCGCAGTGAACGACGCCACCACCAGCGAATTCATTGCCATGGAGTGCGTCGATCCGGCGCGGATGGATGATTTGCGGGCGGCGCTGGACGAGCTGGCCGGGCTGCTGGAGCGGTACACGGGGGCCAAGGTGGTGTCCAAGGCTGTGGTGGACAGCGCGGCCCGGGAGGTCATGATTCAGGAGTGAATGCCCGCCATAGCTACAGGCAGGACAGCAGCGCAGGCCCCTCTCGCGCCGCCGCTGCGCAGAACAGAAAAAGGGCCTCTGATTTCCACAGAAATCAGAGGCCCTTTTATGCCGCCCGGGGCAGTTTTGGTCTGGGGGCCGGTGCGCCCTGCGCCGCTGTTTCGCGGCAGAGGCGGGGTGTCTTCAAGCGCTATAGGTTTGCGAACATATCCATCTGCTTTTGAAGCTCCCCCACGATTTCCTGATTGGCATCCATCCGCCCGGTGATTCCCTCCATGTCATCCACCAGGATGCGGGTGCTGCCGGCGGCGCCGCTGATGCCGGAGGCCGTCCCGTCAATGGAGCCGGAGATGCTGGAAATTGAGACGGCAATTTGATCGATGGCGCTTTTCAGGCGCTCCGCCCGGTCGTTGAACTCCTCCATGGCGCTGCCGATGTAGTCCGAGTCCTCCCGGTACTGCTGCCCGGCCTGGACAGACCGTTCCAGCTGCTCCGCGATGACCCGGCCCAGATAATCGGCCAGCTCCCGGGCGCTGCCGGCCAGATAGTCCACCGCTCCCGTAACCACCTCGCTGACCTTCTGGATGTGGTTGGCGGTTTCGGCGCAGGAGTCGGCCAGCTTGTGGACCTCCTGGGCCACCACGGAAAACCCGGCGCCTGCCGCGCCCGCCCGTGCGGCCTCGATGGAGGCGTTGACGGCGATGAGGTTGGTGGAGGAGGATATGCTGAGAATGTCCTCGGTCAGGCTGCGGATCTGCTCTACGCTGTGGCTCTTCTCGATTGCCTGGTCCAGCATGGCCATGATATCCGCCGTTTTGTCCCGGATCACCTGTGTCTCCAGGCGGGCGGAGCGCTCCATCTCCTCGGCGCGCTCCCGCATCCCGGCCGAGTAGGCCGTGATGGCGGAGCACTCCTGGGCCATGCTCTGGGTGTCCCCCTGGGTCCCGGCGGCGCTGGCGGTGATGGCCGCGGCGCTGCCCGCGATCTCCTCCAGGGCGGCGGAGAGCTGCTGGGTCAGCCCGGACAGGCTCCGGACGCTGTCGTTGGAGTGCTTTGCCCGCCGGCGCACCTCGCCCACCACGCCGCTGATCCGCTCGGAGCTGTCCTGGAGAGTGCCCATGGCGTCCCGGATGGGGGTGAGGACATACCGCCGGATGATCCGCAGGGCCGCCGCTACCAGGAAAATGCCCAAGGCCAGCGTAAGGGCGCTGGTGATCAGGGAGATAATGTAAACCAGGGTGAGCCGTCCCCGCGCCTCCCCCACCTGGGTGCTGACGGAGGCGGAGAGGGCGTCAATGTCCGCTTCCGCCGCCTCGCCCCAGCGGGCCACGTCCCCGTTTGCCGTGGCGTAGGCGTCCTGGGTCTTGCTGTCGGCGCTGGCGCTGACCAGGTAGACCAGGGCGTGCTTGAATTCGGCGTAGCTGCCCAGCAGGGACTGGTAGGTCTCCCGGTCCTCCCCGGAGACATAGCTCTCGTACGCGCTCAGCTTTTCATCCAGGGCCGCCTCCTCCGCCTTGATCTCCTGCACCAGCCGGATCATGGTGGCGTGGTCCTCCGCCACGATATGGGACAGGGCCAGACGGTGTATATCCATGACCGACCGCCTGATATCGTCCAAGCGCTCCTCGCTGACCATGCTCTTGTCCACAATGGTCCCCGCGTTGGCGTGGACGTTGTTGATGCTGAATACCGCCAGGATATTGGACAGCAGGGTGATCAGGCCCAGCAGGATAATGGGCAGGATCAGGCGCTGCTGAAGTGTCAGTCTGCCTTTCATACGACTTCCTCCCGATTCGATGTGCTCAGCGCTCAATCACGCCTTCAACCATTTTATCCAGCTGGGCTTGGAGCGAAGCGCCGGAGGGGTTTCCCAGGGCCATGCTGGTGGCGAACTCGGTCACAGGGTCCCAGAATTTCCCGCCCACCCGTTGGAGCTGGGAGTAATTGGACTGCTCCAGCAGGGCCGCGATGGCCAGGGAGGACTGGACCTGGGGGGAGTTGGCCGCGTTGACGTTGGCCGGGCCCTGGCCCCGCACCTCAAAGCGCAGGCGCTGGTTTTCCTCGCTGGTGATCCACTCCGCCAGCCGGGCCGCCCAATCCGGGTGCTGGGAGTAGGCGTTTACGCCGATGAGCTTGCAGCCGGAGAAGGAGGCCATCTGGACCTGCCGCCCCGCGCAGGTGTATGTGGGCAGCTTGGCGGCCCCCATGTCGTCCCCCCATGCCTCCTGCACGGCCATCGCGTTCCACACGCCGCTGATGCCGGCGATGACGGTGCCGTCCCGCACGCCGGCGAGGAAGTCCCCGTCCGGGCGGTTGGCGAAGGCGGGGCTGGCGGCGATGTCCAGCATGGCCTGGGCCACATCCCGGCCCCGGATGGGGCCCTCGGTGCTGTTCCAGGTGCAGTAGTTGGTCAGCCCGTCCTCGTTGAGGCCCACCTCCAGCCCGGTGTTCCCGAAGAACGCGTAGACATACCATGCCGAGGACCAGTCCATGGTCACCAGGCGCTCGGCCTGGGCGGCCACCTCCAGCATCCGTTCCAGGCTCTGGATATCCTCCTGGGTGAAATATGCCTTGTTGTAGTACAGGAAATAGCCGTTATCCGCCGTCAGCGGATAGGCGTACAGGGTGTTGCCCACGCCGGCCGCCTCCACCGCGGCGGGGAGGGATGTACTGCGTATGGCCGCCTCGTCCGCGATGGGATCCAGCCCGCCGGCGGCGGCCAGCGCGGCCACCTGGTCGTCGGCAAAGGCGAACACGTCCGCGCCGCCCTCCAAATCGCCCAGCAGCACGTCCTTGCAGTTGGATTCGCTCTGGGGCTGGTAGGTGATCTGGAAATCCGCCTGCCCGGCGTAATGCGCTTTAAAAGAGGCGAATATCTGCTGGAGCAGGGCCTCGTCCTCCTCGGCGCCCCATACGGTGAGCGCGACGGTTTCCTTTACAGGCCGGCTCTCCTCCGAAGCCGGCGCCTGGCTGCGGCAGGCGGCCAGCAGGAATAAACAGCAGGCGGACAGCGTCAGAAGAAAAATCCGTTTTGCCATGGTGCTTCATTCCTCCCATCAAATGCGGAAATATTATAGCATCCCGCCGCCCGGATTTCAACCAAAAACAGCGCCCGTTGGGAATCGACTTTCCCTGTTGAAATCACCTGTTCCATTTGGTATAATAAATTGTTAATTTGACGCTGCGCGCCGGCCCCGTCCCGGGCGGCGGCGCTTGGAGAGGAGGGGGCGGGCATGAAATACCAGCAGTGGAACGTGCGCCGCCCCGGCGGCGCGGCGGCGCGGCGGGCCCTGGAGGGGGCGGGGATGTCCCCCCTGTGCGTGGCGGTGCTGGCCGCCCGGGGGATCGCCGGGCCGGAGGAAGCCGCCCGGTTTTTGTCCTGCGGCCCCCAGCGCTTCCACGACCCCTTCCTTCTCAAGGACATGGACAAGGCGGTGCGGCGCATCCATGCCGCCATGGCAGGCGGGGAGCTCATGTGCGTCTATGGCGATTATGACGTGGACGGCATCACCGCCACCTGCCTGCTCACCGAGGCGCTGGCCTGGCTGGGCGGCAGGGCGCTGAGCTATATCCCGGACCGCAGCGAGGAGGGCTATGGCCTGAACCCCGGGGCAATCGCCCGGCTGGCCGGGGAGGGTGTGACGCTCATTGTCACCGTGGACTGCGGCATCACCGCTGTGGCCGAGGTGGAGTTTGCCCGCTCCCTGGGGGTGGATGTGGTGGTCACCGACCACCACCACTGCAAGGACAAGCTCCCCGCCGCCGCGGCGGTGGTGAACCCCCGGCAGGACGGCTGCCCGTATCCCTTCCCCGAGCTGGCGGGGGTGGGGGTGGCCCTGAAGACCGCCCAGGCCCTGGCCCCCCCGGAGCGGCGGGAGGAGGTGTTCCGCCGCTTCGGCGAGCTGGCCGCCATCGGCACCGTGGCCGATGTGATGCGCCTGACCGACGAAAACCGCGCCCTGGTCCGCCAGGGGCTGGAGCTGCTCTCCCAAACCCGGCGCCCCGGCCTGCGCGCCCTGCTGCGGGAGGCGGGGCTGGAGCCCGGCAGCCTGCCCACCGCCGTCACCATCGGCTACGGGCTGGCCCCGCGCATCAACGCCGCCGGGCGCATGGAGCAGGCCATGGTGGCCCTGGAGCTCCTGCTCACCCGGGATGAGGAGCGGGGGGAGGCCCTGGCCCATACCCTGTGCCGCCTGAACCGGGAGCGGCAGGCCATCGAGCTTGCCATCTACGACCAGTGCGCCGCGCTGCTGGAGGCCCAGCCCCAGCTGTCCGCCCCGGCCATTGTGCTGGCGGGGGAGGGCTGGCACCAGGGGGTGGTGGGCATTGTGGCCTCCCGTTTGGCGGAGAAATACGCCTGCCCCGCCTTTATGATCTGCCTGGAGCACGGCCAGGGGAAGGGGTCGTGCCGGTCCTTCGGCGGGTTCAACCTGTTTGCCGCCCTGGAGCAGTGCGCCCCCCTTCTGGAGGGCTTCGGCGGCCACGAGATGGCGGCGGGCTTCACCATTTTGGAGCAGAATATTCCCGCGTTCCGGGCGGCGGTGTGCCGCCTGGTGGAGCTGCGCACCGGCGGCGCGCCCATGGAGGCGGCCATCGACGTGGATGCGGAGATCGGCCTGTGCGCCCAGCTCACCGCCCCCCAGGTGGAATCCCTGTCCCAGCTGGAGCCCTTCGGCACGGGCAACCCCAAGCCGGTGTTTTTACTGCGGGGGGCCTGCGTGGCCTCCTGCTGCGACGTGGGGGCCGGGCGGCATTTGAAGATGAAGCTGCGCCGGGACGGCGTGGTGCTGGACGCCATCTTTTTCTCCGCCAACGCCGCCGCCTGCGGCGTGGCCCCGGGGGACCGGCTGGACGTGCTCTTCACCCCCCAGATCAACGAGTTCCGGGGCAGCCGCACCGTGCAGCTCCAGCTGTGCGACCTGCGCCCCGCCCCCGCCCGGGCCCAGCTGGAGCAGGAGCTGTTCCAGCGTCTCCAGGAAGGGGGGGAGCTGTCCCAGTGGGAGGCGGGGCTGCTCTTCCCCTCCCGGCAGGACTTCGCCCGGCTGTGGCGTTTTTTGGAGCACAACTGCACAGGCGGCTGGATGGAGGCCGGGCCCGCCCTGCTGCGGCAGGCCGCCCGCCTGCCCGACGGCCGCTGCTCCTACGGCCGCACCCTGGTGTGCCTTTACGTGATGGGGGACCGGGGGCTGATCCGCCTGGAGGAGGACCGGCTGTGCCTGTCCCGCCCCCAGCGCAAGGTGGATTTGGAGCAGGCGGCGCTGATGCGCCGCCTGCGGGAATTCCTGGAGGAGAACGAACCTCTATAAATCAATCACCGCCCCAAAGGAGGCGTCTATTTATGGATCTGGCCCATGAGAGGTACGAAGCGTTGGAACGCAATATCCTGTGCGCCAACCCCTCGGCGGACGTGCGGCGCATCCGCGCGGCCTTTGAATATGCCAACGACCACCACGGGCCCCAGCTGCGCAAGAGCGGGGAGCCCTATATCATCCACCCCATCGCCGTGGCCGAGATCGTCAACGAGCTGGAGCTGGACCAGGACTCCATCATTGCCGCCCTGCTCCACGACTGCATTGAGGACACCGATTCCACCCACGACGACATCGCCCGCCTGTTCTCCCCCCAGATCGCCGACCTGGTGGAGGGCGTCACCAAGCTGACCCGGATGCAGTACACCTCCCGGGAGGACGAGCAGATGGAGAACCTGCGCAAGATGTTCATGGCCATGGCCAAGGATGTGCGGGTCATCCTCATCAAGCTGTGCGACCGGCTGCACAATATGCGCACCCTCCAGTACCAGTCCGACAAGAAGCAGAAGGAAAAGGCCCTGGAGACCATGGAGGTCTACGCCCCCATCGCCCACCGCCTGGGGATGCAGAAGCTGAAGTGGGAGCTGGAGGACCTGGCCCTGGAGTACCTGGACCCGGTGGGCTACCACGACGTAAAGGAGGAGCTGGCCAACATCACCACCCTCCACGCCGGCTTTGTGGACAACATGCAGGCCCACATCGAGCAGCGGCTGTCGGAGGAGGGCGTGAAGTGCCGGGTATACGGGCGGCTCAAGCATATCTATTCCATCTACCGCAAAATGTACGCCCAGAGCAAAACCCTCAACGAGATCTTCGATCTGTACGCCTTTCGGGTGATTGTGGACGACATACCCGCCTGCTATAACGTGCTGGGCTGCGTCCACGACATGTTTAAGCCGGTGCTGGGCCGCTTCAAGGACTATATCGGCACCCCCAAGCCCAACAACTACCAGTCGCTGCACACCACCGTGGTGGGCCGGGAGGGCATCCCCTTCGAGGTGCAGATCCGCACCTGGCAGATGCATCAGACGGCGGAGTACGGCGTGGCCGCCCATTGGAAGTATAAGGAGGGGATGGCTAACGAGCGGCTGGGCACCGAGCGGGAGTTCGAGTGGGTGCGCAAGCTGCTGGAGAGCCAGCAGGACGCCGACCCGGACGAGTTTGTGCGCACCCTGCGGGTGGATATGTTTTCCGATGAGGTGTTTGTGTTCACCCCCAACGGGGACGTGAAAAGCCTGCCCGCCGGGGCCACCCCCATCGACTTCGCCTATTCCATCCACTCCGCCGTGGGCAATTCCATGACGGGGGCGCGGGTGAACGGGCGCATCGTCACCTTTGAGACGCCGCTGAAAAACGGCGATATCGTGGAGATCATCACCTCCAAATCCGCCCGGGGCCCCAGCCGGGACTGGATGAAGATCTGCAAATCCAACGAGGCCCGCAACAAGATCCGCCAGTGGTTCAAGAAGGAGCGCCGGGAGGAGAACATCGCCACCGGCCGGGCCATGTTCGAGTCGGAGCTGAGGCACCTGGGGCTCACCCTGGCGGCCATCACCGCCACCCCCGACCTGCTGGACACCCTGCTCAAGCGGGTGCGCTTTGGCTCGCTGGACGAGCTGTACGCCGCCATCGGCTACGGTGGGCTGTCCGCCCAGAAGGCGGCGGGCCGCATGAGGGAGGAGATGAACCGCCTGGGCCGGCTGGAGCGGCAGCGGGCGGAGCACGAGGCCATGCAGGCCGCCGTCTCCTCCGGCGAGACGGTCTACCCCTCCACCGGCAAAGCCGCCGCCCCGCCGCCCCGCCACTCCGTCAGCGGCATCATCGTGGAGGGGCTGGATAACTGCATGGTGAAGTTCTCCAAATGCTGCACCCCCGTGCCCGGGGACCCGGTGGTGGGCTTCATCACCAAGGGCTACGGCGTGTCCATCCACCGCAAGGACTGTCCCAACGCCGACCCGGCGCGGCGCAAGCCGGAGGAGGAGGGCCGCTGGGTGAAGGTATCCTGGGCGCAGGCCGGCGAGTCCACCTTCCGCACCTCCCTGGAGATCTCCGCCAAGGACCGGGACGGCCTGGCCCTGGATGTGGCCATGGCCCTGTCCGCCCAGAAGGCCAAGCTGAACACCCTGGCCGCCCGCAGCCAGCCCGACGGCTACGCCATCATCAACCTGGAGCTCTATGTCCAGGACCAGCGGGAGCTGAACGGCGTGATCAACAAGCTGTCCCAAATTCCGGGGGTATTCCTCGTCCGCCGCGCGGGGGGATGAGGGCCGCGGCCTGCGCCTAGGCGGCAGGCCGTTTCCCTGTTTATCATCTCAAAGGAGCCTGATTTCAAGTGCCTGATATTTCTTTCCAGCCGCTTTTGTTCGGCGGCGATATCAATGTATACAGCGTGGCCCGGGCCTTCCACGAGGCCTACGGGGTGAAAAGCATCGCCTTCGGCAAGTTTGCCGCCACCTTCCCCTGCGCCTACAGCGCCATCATCGACTACCGGCCCTGCCTGGAGAACGAGGACCCGGACGTATTCCTGCAAAACGTGAAAAACGTGGCCGGGGAATGCTCGGGCAAGACGGTGCTGGTCATCGGCTGCGGGGACAGCTATGTGAAGCTGGCCGCCCACCTGAAGGACCGCTTTCCGCCCAACGTGAAGTGTAATTATATCAGCGGCGGGCTGCTGGACAAGCTCACCGACAAGGAGCAGTTCTATGCCCTGTGCGACAAGTATGGCATCGACCACCCGGCCACCTTTGTCTATTCGGGGGACATGGGCCACGACTTTGAGCTGCCCTGGGGGGCGCCCTATGTGGCCAAGCCCGCCGACGGCGTGGCCTACTGGGCCACCGGCCACAGCGAGCTGAAAAAGGTGTATATCTGCCAGACGAGGGAGGAGCTGCTTGCCGCCCTGGATGAGGTGTACGCCGCGGGCTATCCGGGCAGGATGATCCTCCAGGAGTTCATCCCCGGGGACGACACCTATATGCGGGTGCTCACCAACTACTCCGACCAGCGGGGCAGGGTGAAGCTGATGTGCCTGGGCCACGTGCTGCTGGAGGAGCACTCCCCCCACGGCATCGGCAACCACGCCGTCATCATCACCGAGCATGACCGGGGGCTGTGCGACAAAATCCGCGGGATGCTGGAGGATCTGGGCTACGTGGGCTTTTCCAACTTCGATATCAAATTTGACCGCCGGGACGGCAGGTACAAGGCTTTTGAGATCAACACCCGGCAGGGGCGCAGCAATTACTACGTCACCGGCTCGGGCCAAAACATCGCCCAGTACCTGGTGGGCGACCTCATTGAGGGCCGGGACATGCCCCCCGCCATCACCAGCAGCCGCTCCATCTGGCGGATGATCCCCCGCCGGCTGGCCTATCGGTATATCCCCCGGCGCTATCACGACGAGATGCGGGCCCTGTTCAAGGCCGGGGCGGACCACCACTCCATGGAGTACCGCCCGGACTACACCCTCAAGCGGATCTGGCGCATCTGGAAGAACCACATCGGCTGCTGGGTCCGGTTCAACAAGTACTGCGTGAAGCCAAAGGAGAACTGACGGGGCAAAGGGCTCCATACCGCAGTGCCGTGATTAGGAGGCGTATCTTTAGTGTCTGAACAACGTTTAGGGGTTTTGGGCGGCATGGGGCCCCAGGCCACCCAGGTATTCTACCAGTTTGTGCTCGACCGCACCGACGCCGCCCGGGACCAGGACCATCTCCCCGCCCTCATCCTGTCCGACACCGGCATTCCCGACCGCACCGCCGCCATCCTCTCCGGGGATACGCAGGGGCTGTACCGGCGGCTGCTGGGGGACGCCCGGCTGCTGGAGGGCTGCGGCTGCACGGTGCTGGCCATCCCCTGCAATACCTCCCACTACTTTGCCGACCGCCTCCAGGGGGAGATCGGGGTGCCCATCATCCACATGCTCCGGGAAACCGCCCGGGAGCTGGCCCGGCAGGGCAAAAAGCGGCCCGGCATCCTGGGCACCGACGGCACCATTCAGACGGGGCTGTACCAAAAGGAGTGCGCCGCCCTCGGCCTGGAGGCGGTGGCCCCGGCCCCGGACATCCAGAGGCTGGTGATGTCCATCATCTACGATGAGATCAAGCAGGGGGAAAAGGGGAGCCGGGAGAAGTTTGCCAAGGTGGACAGGGCTATCCGCAGCGCCGGGTGTGACTGCGCCATCCTGGCCTGCACCGAGCTGTCGGTGTTCTCCACCTACCACCCCCTGCCCCCCTTCTACCTGGACGCCATGATGGTCATGGCGGAGCGGGCGGTGGAGCGGTGCGGCTATCCCCTGCGCACCATCTGAGGTGCTTTCCGCGGTAGAAAGCGCCCCAAAAGAGCTTTCATCCACCTTCGGCAGGGTTGAAGGCGGACGTGCCCCCGCCCGGCAGCAGAGAGGGAATAGATTTACGGAGGTCGATGGTATGGGTTTGAATGTATTTCCCCTGGCGGACTACTGCGCCCTGCTGGACAGTCTGGGCCAGCTGGCGGCCCCTGTGCCGGAGGGGCTGGATTTGGGCCGCGCGGTGGAGCTGGTGTCCTACAACTCCCGGGAGGCAGTCCCCGGCACGCTGTTTCTCTGTAAGGGGGCCCATTTCAAGCCGGAATATCTGGCCGGCGCCGCCCGTCGGGGGGCCTTTGCCTACGTCAGCGAGACGGCCTATCCTTCGGCGGGCCTCCCCTGCCTCCTGGTGCGGGATATGCGGCAGGTGATGGCCCCGCTGGCGGCAAAGTTCTACAACGACCCGGCCCGGCATTTGAAGATCATCGGCCTGACCGGCACCAAGGGCAAGTCGTCCACCGCCTACTATTTGAAGTATATCCTGGACGAGTACCTGGCCCCGGAGGGGAAGACCTGCGGCGTCATCTCGTCCATCGATACCTGGGACGGGGTGGAGCGCTTTGAATCCCACCTCACCACCCCCGAGCCCCTGGAGCTGCAAAGGCATTTCGCCCACGCCCGCGCCTCCGGCATGGAGTACCTGGTGATGGAGGTGTCCAGCCAGGCGCTGAAATACCACCGCACCCTGGGCGTCCCCTTTTCGGCCGCCGCCTTTTTGAACATCGGCTCCGACCACATTTCCCCCATTGAGCACCCGGATTTTGACGACTACTTCCACTCCAAGCTGAAGCTCTTCGCCCAGGCGGCGCTGTCCTGCGTCAACCTGGACTGCGGGCACGGGGGGGAGGCCCTGTCCGCCGCCCGGGCGGCCTGTCCTGAGGTGCTCACCTTCTCCCAGCGGGACCCCGCCGCCGCAGTATACGGCCACGACGCCCACAAGTTTGGTGACGACATCCTGTTTCAGACGGAGGCGGGGGCGCTGAGCGGCCAGTACCGCCTGACCATGCCGGGGCTGTTCAATGTGGAAAACGCCCTGGCCGCCATCGCGGTATGCCTGGGGCTGGGTATTCCCGGGGAGGCCGTCCGGGCGGGCCTGGCCAAGGCCCGGGTGCCGGGCCGGATGGAGGTGTATTCCAACGCCGGGGGGGATGTGACTGCCATTGTGGACTACGCCCACAACCGCATGAGCTTTGAGACCCTGTTCCGCTCCGCTAAGCGGGAGTACCCTGGGCGGCGGATTGTCGCCGTGTTTGGCTGTCCGGGCAAAAAGGCATTTGACCGCCGCCGGGACCTGGGGGAGGTGGCCGGGGCCTGTTCCGACCTGGTGGTGCTCACCGAGGAGGACTCCGGCGAGGAGGACACCCTGTCCATCTGCCGGGAGATCGCCTCCCACGTGGCCTGTGAGTGCCGCATCGAGCCCAACCGGGGGGAGGCCATCCGGCAGGCGGTGCTCAGCTGCGAGACGCCCTCCCTTCTGCTCATCACCGGCAAGGGGGTGGAAACCCGGCAGAAGCGGGGGCTGGAGTATATCGACACGCCGTCGGATGTGGAGTACGTGCAGGCGTTTCTGCGGGAGTGGGACGCCAAGAAGGGCCGCGCTGCTCACGATGGCTCCGCAACCTAAAATTGCCCCATATTTGGTGGACGCAACCGCCCCTTTTTGATAAGATGGGCCCATCAAAAGGAGGCTCTACGGCCTGCCGGTGGACGAGCTGCTGCATCGGGCAGAAACAGACGAATAACGGCAAAATGTCCCTCCCGTTCTATGGGAGGGACATTTTTACGCTCAAATTCATAGATTGGGGAAAACTCCACAGGAGGTTTCCCCATGAAGCTGTCCAAGCTGCTTTCCGTCCTGGGCGTCCAATGCTCCCAGGAGGCGGAGATCACCGCCCTCACCTGCGACTCCCGGGAGGTGGTCCCCGGCGCGCTGTTCGCCGCCCTGCCCGGCTGCCGCGCCGACGGCCGCGCCCATATCCCCGAGGCCCTGTACCGGGGCGCGGCCGCCGTGGTGTGCGCCCCGCCCCTGCCCGCCGGTGTTCCGGGCGCCCCGGTGGACGACCCGCGGGCCGCCCTGGCCCTGCTGGCGGCGGAATTTTACGGCCGCCCCGCCGACGGCCTTTCCCTCATCGCCGTCACCGGCACCAAGGGCAAGACCACCACCGCCCATATGGTCCGGGATATCCTGTCCGCCGCCGGATACAAGACCGGCATGATCGGCACCCTGGGGGCGTACATCGGCCGGGAGCGGCTGTGCGCGACCGCCAACACCACCCCGGAGCCCATCACACTGCACCGCATCCTCCGGCAGATGGCGGACGCCGGGTGCGCCTATGTGGTGCTGGAGGCGTCCTCCCAGGCCATGAAGCTGCGCCGTCTCCACGGCCTCACCTTTGCTGCCGGGGTATTTCTCAACCTGTCCCCGGATCACATCGGCCCCGGGGAGCACGCCGGCTTTGACGAGTACCGGGACTGCAAGGCCGCCCTCTTCCGCCAGTGCCGCCGGGCCGTGGGCAATGGGGACGACCCCGCCTGGCCCGCCATGGCGGCCCAGCTCCCCCCAAGCGCCCCCGCTGTTACCTTCGGCTTCCGCCCGGGGGCTGATATCCGCGCCCTGGCTGTGGAGCCCGACCCGGAGCGCTCCCTGTCCGTCCGGCTCACCGTGGCGGGCGCGCCCCGTTACCACATCCCCCTGCCCGGGGACTTCAACGGGGCGGATGCCCTGGCCGCCGTGGCCCTGGCCCGGGCCCTGGGCCTGAACGACGGCGCGGTGCGGGCGGGGCTGGCCCACGCCGCCGTGCCGGGGAGGGCCCAGCGCCTGCGCGTCCCCGCACCCTTTGAAGTGGTCATCGACTACGCCCACAACGGCGCCAGCTTTGACGCGGTGCTGTCCGCCCTGCGCGCCCACCACCCAAGGCGCGTCATCGCCGTGTTCGGTGCGGGGGGCGACCGTCCCAGGCTGCGCCGGACGGATATGGCCCGTTCCGCCGTCCGCTGGGCGGACTGCGCCGTGGTCACCACCGACAACCCCCGTTCCGAACGGCCCGAGGATATCTGCGCCCACATCTCCGCCGCCCTGGGCCGCTTCCCCCACGAGACCGTGCTGGACCGCCGCGCCGCCATATTCCGGGCGCTGGAGCTGGCCGGGCCGGGGGACGTGGTGGCCCTGCTGGGCAAGGGCCATGAAGAGTACATTGAGGAAAAGGGCGTCCGCCGCCCCTTCTCGGAGCGGGCGGTGGTGGCGGAATACTTCGCCGCACATAAGTAGGAGCGGAAAAGCCGCCCCCCTCAGATGAGGGGGGCGGCTGGATGCTGTGTTTGGAATTACTGATACAGCTCGATGAGCTTTTGCAGGTGCTCCCAACGGGCCATAGCGGCCGCCCCAACGCGTCCTGCGGACGCGCCGGGGGCCCCATAGGATTTCCATGCTCGGGCGAAATGAATTCGCCCTGCGCAATTCTCCGCTTCGCTTCGAATTTACGGCGCACCCGCGCCGCCCCGCCTTCGGCGGGGTGGGAGGCCCGCTTACTGGTACAGCTCGATGAGCTTTTGCAGGTGCTCCCAACGGGCCATAGCGGCCTCCTCGTTCTCCTTGAAGAGCTTTTCGGCGCGCTCCGGGAAGGCCCGGGTCAGGGAGGCGTAGCGGGCCTCGTTCTTCAGGAACTCCTGATAGCCGCCGGCAGGGGCCTTGGAGTCCAGGATGAACGGATTCTTGCCCTCAGCACGCAGGGCGGGGTTATAACGGAACAGGTTCCAGTAGCCGCAGGCCACGGCCTTCTTCATCTCGCTCTGGCAGTTGGCCATGCCGCCCTTGATGGAGTGCATCTCGCAGGGGCTGTAGCCGATGACCAGGGACGGGCCGTGATAGGCCTCGGCCTCCCGGATGGCCTGGAGCGTCTGGTTGGGGTTGGCGCCCATGGCCACCTGGGCCACGTAGACATAGCCGTACTGCATGACGATCTCCGCCAGGGACTTCTTGCTGATGGCCTTACCGGCGGCGGCAAACTGCGCCACCTGGCCGATGTTGGAGGACTTGGACGCCTGACCGCCGGTGTTGGAGTACACCTCGGTGTCGAACACGAAGATGTTCACGTCCTCGCCGGAGGCCAACACGTGGTCCAGGCCGCCATAACCGATGTCATAGGCCCAGCCGTCGCCGCCGAAGATCCACACGGACTTCTTGTTCAGGTACTCCTTCTGGGCCAGGATCTCCTGGATCAGCTTGCAGGCATCGCAGTCGCAGAACTGGGCGCCGGAATCCTTGAGCTGCTGGGCATGGGCCTGCATCTCGCCCAGCTTCTCGCCGAAGGCGTCCTTGGCGGCGGGGCTGTTGACGAACGCCGTCACCTCGTCGATGGTGCACAGGCCGTCGTTCAGCGCGGCGATGTAGGCCTTGGTGGCCTCGGCGTTGGCCTCGCCGTCGTCCATGGTGTCCAGCCACTTCTGGGCGGCCTCCTTGAGGGGGGCGTAGGTCCAGTCGATAGCCAGCAGGGCGCGGGTCTTGTCGGCCAGGGCGCTGCGGATGGCCTTCTGGCCCAGGTGCAGGCCCAGGCCGTGCTCGGCGTTGTCCTCGAACAGGGAGTTGGCCCAGGCCACGCCCTTGCCCTCCTTATTGACGGTGTAGGGGGAGGTGGCGGCGGGACCGCCCCAGATGGAGGAGCAGCCGGTGGCGTTGGACACGTACATACGGTCGCCGCACACCTGGGTGACCAGGCGGGCATAGGCGGTCTCGGCACAGCCGGCGCAGGAGCCGGAGAACTCCAGCAGGGGCTGCTTGAACTGGCTGTCCTTGACGGAGGCATTGCCCTCCATGTCGGCCTTGGGGGCCACCTTTGCCACCATGTAGTCGAAGGCGGGCTGGCGCACGGCCTCCTTCTCCAGCGGGGACATGGACAGGGACTTGGTGGGGCACACGCCCACACAGACGGAGCAGCCCATGCAGTCCATGGCGGACACGGCCAGGGAGTACTTATACACGCCCTTGCCCTTGCCGGCCTTCACGTCCACAATCTGGGCACACTCGGGAGCGCTGGCCGCCTCCTCCTCGGTGAGGGCGAAGGGACGGATGGTGGCGTGGGGGCACACGTAGGAGCACATATTGCACTGCACGCAGGTGTCGGGGTTCCAGGCTGGGACGGACACGGCCACGCCGCGCTTCTCATAGGCAGAGGCGCCCTGCTGGAAGGTGCCGTCCACGTAGTTGGCAAAGGCGGACACGGGCAGGCTGTCGCCGTCCATGCGGTTGATGGGCTCCATCACGTCCTTCACCTGCTCCACCAGCTCGGCGCGGCCCTCCAGGCTGCCGCCCTTGCTCTCGTCCTGCGCGGTGGCCCAGGAGGCGGGCACCTCGAACTTCTTGAACGCGGTGGCGCCGATGTCGATGGCCTTGTGGTTCATGTCCACAATGTCCTGGCCCTTCTTCAGGTAGGAGTGGGTGGCGGCGTCCTTCATGTAGCCGATGGCCTCCTCCTCGGGCATGACCTTGGCCAGCTTGAAGAAGGCGGACTGGAGAATGGTGTTGGTGCGCTTGCCCATGCCGATCTCGATGGCCAGGTCGATGGCGTTGATGGTGTAGACCTGGATGTTATGCTCGGCAATGTACCGCTTGGCCACGGCGGGCATGTGCTTGTCAAGCTCCTCGTCGGACCACTGGCAGTTGATGAGGAAGGTGCCGCCGTCCTTCACGTCCCGGACCATGGGGAAGCCCTTGACGATGTAGGCGGGCACGTGGCAGGCCACAAAGTCGGCCTTGTTGATATAGTAGGGGGCGCGGATGGGCTGGTCGCCGAAGCGAAGGTGGCTGATGGTCACGCCGCCGGTCTTCTTGGAGTCGTACTGGAAGTACGCCTGGACGTACTTGTCGGTGTGGTCGCCGATGATCTTGATGGAGTTCTTGTTGGCGCCCACGGTGCCGTCGCCGCCCAGGCCCCAGAACTTCACCTCGATGGTGCCCTCGGCCGCGGTGTTGGGGGAGGGCTTCTCCTCCAAGGACATGTTGGTCACATCGTCCACGATGCCGATGGTGAACTGGCGCTTGGGGGCGGTACGGGTCAGCTCCTCATAGACGGCGAACACGCTGGCGGGCGGGGTGTCCTTGGAGCCCAGACCGTAGCGGCCGCCGATGACGGAGATGTCGGTGCGGCCCGCGTTGGCCAGGGCGGTGACCACGTCCAGGTACAAAGGCTCGCCCTGGGCGCCGGGCTCCTTGGTGCGGTCCAGCACGGCGATGTGCTTGCAGGTGGCGGGGATGGCGGCCAGCAGCTTGTCCGCGCGGAAGGGGCGGTACAGGCGCACCTTGATCAGGCCCACCTTCTCGCCGTGGGCGTTGAGGTAGTCGATGACCTCCTCGGCCACGTCGCAGATAGAGCCCATGGCGATGATGACCCGGTCGGCGTCGGGCGCGCCGTAGTAGTTGAACAGCTGGTAGTTGGTGCCCAGCTTGGCGTTGATCTTGCCCATGTAGCCCTCGACAATCTCGGGGATGGCGTCGTAGTACTTGTTGCAGGCCTCGCGGTGCTGGAAGAAGATATCGCCGTTCTCGTGGGAGCCGCGCATCACGGGGCGCTCGGGGTTGAGGGCGCGGGCGCGGAAGTCCTCGACGGCCTTCCAGTCCACCATCTCAGCCAGGTCGTCGTAATCCCAGATGGCGACCTTCTGGATCTCGTGGGAGGTGCGGAAGCCGTCGAAGAAGTTCAGGAAGGGCACGCGGCCCTCGATGGCGGCCAGGTGGGCCACGGCGGCCAGGTCCATGACCTCCTGCACATTGCCCTCGGCCAGCATGGCGAAGCCGGTCTGGCGGCAGGCCATAACGTCGGAGTGGTCGCCGAAGATGTTCAGCGCGTGGCTGGCCACGGTGCGGGCAGACACGTGGAACACGCCGGGGAGCAGCTCGCCGGAGATCTTGTACATGTTGGGGATCATCAGCAGCAGGCCCTGGGAGGCGGTGTAGGTGGTGGTCAGGGCGCCGGCGGCCAGGGAGCCGTGGACAGTGCCGGCCGCGCCGGCCTCGGACTGCATCTCGATGACCTTGACGGGCTGGCCGAAGATATTCTTCCTCCCGGCGGCGGCCCACTGGTCCACGTTGTCGGCCATGGGGCTGGACGGGGTGATGGGATAGATGCCGGCCACCTCGGTAAAGGCGTAGGACACGTGGGCGGCGGCGGTATTGCCGTCCATAGTTTTGAACTTGCGTGCCATAGGCGTTTTCCTCCTTTTCATATGAGAAGCTGTACCAATAGACCCCGGCACACATCCTTGCGGCCCAAATTGCCGCCAGGCTGCGTTAAAACTCTTGAAATACACAAAGTATTCCTGCGATTTTTTGCCTTGCCGGCGGCAATTTTTCCTCGCAAGTCTGCATACTTCGGCTATTGGTACAGCTTCTGAGAACGTTCACCTATTCGGTTCGTTCCGTTTCGCGGTGAATAGTCTATCACATCCATCCCGATTTTGCAATTGGAAAAGCTCAATTTTTCAGTAAACTTTCTGGATGCCCTGCCTTTCCAGCGCCTTCCAGTCCGGCGGGCGGGGCGGGTCTTGCGCAGCGGGGAAAATCATGGTAAAGTATTGGAAAAGCTGACGAAAAGAGGTGTCTGCCCATGGTATGCAGCGTGACTTCGCTGGGGCTGGCCGGGGTGGCGGGCTATCCCGTCGCCGCCGAGTGCGCCCTGTCCGGCGGGCTGCCCGCCTTCGACGTGGTGGGCCTGCCCGACGCCGCCGTGAGGGAGGCCCGGGAGCGGGTGCGCGCGGCGGTCAAATCCAGCGGCTTTGACTTCCCCGTTTCCCGCATCACGGTGAACCTGGCCCCCGCGGACCGGCGCAAGGGGGGCACGGTATACGACCTGCCCATTCTGGTGGGCATCCTGTGCGCCGGGGGGCAGCTCTCCCTGAAGCGCGAGCGGGACTCCGCCTTCCTGGGCGAGCTGTCCCTGGACGGGCGGCTGCGCCCGGTGTCCGGGGTGCTGCCCATGGCGCTGGCGGCGCGGCGCGCCGGTGTGCGGCGGCTGTTCCTCCCCGCCGACAACGCCCCCGAGGCCACCCTGGCGGACGGCCTGGAGGTCTTTCCCGTCCATACGGTGGACGAGCTGGCCCGCCATCTGGCCGGGGAACGCCCCATCCCGCCCGCCCCGGCCTGGCGGGATGAGCTGCCCCCCCTCCAGGGGCCGGATTTCGCCGAGGTGAAGGGCCAGGAGCACGCCAAGCGGGCCTTGGAGGTGGCCGCCGCCGGGGGGCACCATGTCCTCATGTCGGGCTGCCCCGGCTCGGGCAAGTCCATGATGGCCAAGCGCCTGCCCTCCATACTCCCCGACATGACCAGGGGGGAGGCCCTGGCCTGCACGGAAATTTACTCCGTCATGGGCCTCACCTCCAAGGAGCGCCCCATGGTGCGCCGCCGTCCCTTCCGCGCGCCCCACCACACCATCTCCGCTGCCGGGATGACCGGGGGCGGCTCCAGTCCCCGGCCGGGGGAGATCTCCCTGGCCCATAACGGGGTTTTGTTCCTGGACGAGCTGCCCGAGTTCCACGCCGACGTGCTGGAGGTGCTCCGTCAGCCCCTGGAGGACGGGCAGACCCAGATCTCCCGGGTGTCCGGCTCGGTGACCTACCCCAGCCGGTTCATGCTGGTGTGCGCCATGAACCCGTGCAGGTGCGGCTGGTACGGCCACCCCTCCGGGCGGTGCGCCTGCACGGAGCAGTCGGTGCGGCGGTACCTGTCCCGGCTGTCGGGGCCCATGCTGGACCGCATCGACATCTGCGTGCACGTGCCCTCCCTGGACTACGACGAGCTTTCCGGGGCGTCCGCCCCGGCGGAGGGCTCGGCGGCCATCCGGGCCAGGGTGAACGCCGCCCGGGCCGTCCAGACCGCCCGGTACGGCCCGGACGGCCCCGCCTGCAACGCCCAGATGGGCCCCAGGGAGCTGCGGGAGCACTGCAAGCTGGACGGGGAGTGCCAGCGGCTCATCCGGGGGGCCTATGACCGGCTGGGCCTCACCGCCCGGGGGTATGACCGCATCCTGCGGGTGGCCCGCACCATCGCCGACCTGGATGGGGCGGGGGACATCGCGGCCCAGCACCTGGCGGAGGCGCTGCAATACCGGCCGCCTGAGCATTTGAGGGCGTAAAAAAAGCTCCCCTGCCCACTGGGCAGGGGAGCTTTTTAAATGACGGCTCAGGTCAGGGACAGCAGACACAAGGCCAGGGTGAGAACCATGAACACGATGGCCACCCATTTGGTCATCTTGGCCAGCCGGGCGTCGGCGGACTTGGCCTTGTTCTTGGACAGGAAGGTGTCGGCCCCGCCGGCGATGGCCCCGGACAGGCCGGCGCTCTTGCCGGACTGGAGCATGACGATGGCCACCAGGGCCAGGGACACGATGAAGTAAATGATGGACACGATGAGCTGGGGAGTGGTCATTTGTCTCAAATCCTTTCGGTAATGGCTTGGTAAAAGCGGGCAGATCCCGCACAACAGGTATCAGATATAATACCACAGCCCGCGCCCAATTGCAAGCCCTTTCTTCCTGAAAGAAAACGAACTGACGTTTCACGTGAAACGTCCCTATTTGTGATAGAGCTGGCTGCCCTGGTAGCGGGGGGTGCAGGTGAGGCGCAGGCCCAGCCGGGCATAGGTCCCGCTGTCGGCGGCGGTGAGGATGACGGAGGAGTGGGCCTCGCAGTCGCGCAGCTTGTCCAGGCTGTCCAGCGCCTGGGCGGCCAGGGGGACGGTGGCGGTGGAGATGGCCAGGGCGATGAGCGCCTCGTCGCTGTGCAGCCGGGGGTTGCGGCTGCCCAGGTGGCCCACCTTCAGGGCCTGGATGGGCTCGATGGCCTCCCGGGAGATGAGGTGGGTCTTGCGGTGGATGCCGGAGAGCGCCTTGAGGGCGTTGAGCAGCGCGGCGGCGGCGGCCCCCATCAGCTCCGAGGTCTTGCCCACCGCCACCCGCCCGTCGGGCAGCTGGATGGCGGCGGCGGGCTCCCCCCGTTCCTCCGCCTTGTCCTCGGCGGCGCGGATGACGGGACGCAGCTCCGGGCCGGCCTGGGCCTGCTTCATCAGCAGCTCCAGCTTGTAGACGGTCTCGTCGCTGCCCTGCCCCCGGCGGCGGTCGCACAGCGCGGCGTAATAGCGCCGGACGATTTCCTGCTTGGCGGCGGCGCACACCGCCCCGTCCTCCACGATGCAGTGCCCCACCATGTTCACCCCCATGTCGGTGGGGGACTTGTAGGGGCTCTCCCCCATGATCTCCCCGAACATGGCCTGGAGGACGGGAAATACCTCCACGTCCCGGTTGTAGTTCACCGTGGTCTCCCCGTAGGCCTGGAGGTGGAAGGGGTCGATCATATTCACGTCGTTCAGGTCGGCGGTGGCCGCCTCGTAGGCCAGGTTGACCGGGTGGTTCAGGGGCAGGTTCCAGATGGGGAAGGTCTCGAATTTGGCGTACCCCGCCCGCACCCCCCGGATATGGTGGTGGTAGAGCTGGGACAGGCAGGTGGCCATCTTCCCGGACCCGGGGCCGGGGGCGGTGACCACCACCAGGGGCTTTGTGGTCTCGATGTAGTCGTTTTTGCCGAAGCCGTCCTCCGACACGATGCGCCTGACATCATGGGGGTACCCGGGGATGGGGTAGTGGAGGTATACCCGCACCCCGAACCCCTCCAAGCGGCGCTTGAAGGCGTCCGCCGCCGGCTGCCCGGCGTACTGGGTGATGGTGACGCTCCCCACGTACAGCCCCTCCCCCCGGAAGGTGTCGATGAGGCGCAGCACGTCCTCGTCGTAGGTGATGCCCAGATCCCCCCGGACCTTGTTCTGCTCGATGGCGGCGGCGTTGATGACCACCACCACCTCCACGCTGTCCCGCAGCGCCAGCAGCATACGGATCTTGCTGTCCGGGGCGAAGCCGGGCAGCACCCGGGCCGCGTGGTAGTCGTCAAACAGCTTTCCGCCGAACTCCAGGTACAGCTTTCCGCCGAATTGGCCGATGCGCTCCCGGATGTGGGCGGACTGGGTTTCCACATAGCGCTGGTTGTCAAATCCAATCCCAATAGACATAAAATTGCAGGGCCGCGGCTCCCGCGTGCGGCCCCCTCCCCCTCTCGCCGGTGTATGCGTTCTCTCCCCAGATTTTAACACAATCCGGGGCAGGGGGCAAGGAAAATCTGTCCGCGCACGCGACCCGCCCGGGCGGGCCCGCCCTTGACACAGCCCCGCCGTCCCTGTAAAATAGGGGGACATCCGATGTAGAAAGCAAGGGACGCGTATGAAAGAGATCATCCTGCTCAAGCAGGGAGAGATGGTGCTCAAGGGCCTCAACCGCCGGGGCTTTGAGGAGAAAATGATGGGCAACGCCAAGCGGAGGCTGAAGAAATACGGCTCCTTCAAGGTCTATACCCGCCAGTCCGCCACCTATGTGGAGCCGCTGGACGATGCCTGCGACTTCGAGGGCGCCTGGACCGCCATGGGCAAGCTGTTCGGGGCGGTGGGGGTGTGCCGGGCCCGGGCCTGCCCCAAGGACAGGGACGCCATTGTGCAGTGCGCCGTGGACTACCTGGGGGACAAGCTGAGCTCCGCCAGGTCCTTCAAGGTGGAGAGCAAGCGGGCGGACAAGAGCTTCCCCATGACCTCCATCCAGCTGTCCCAGTATGTGGGCGGCGAGCTCCACGACCGCTTCCCTCACCTGGCGGCGGACATGCACCACCCGGAGCTGACGGTTCATGTGGAGGTGCGGGACTTTGACGCCTACCTCCACGCCGACCCGGAGCCGGGGGCGGGGGGGCTGCCCGTGGGCATGGGGGGCCGGGCGCTGTCCCTGCTGTCCGGGGGCATCGACTCCCCCGTGGCCTCCTGGATGGCCGCAAAGCGGGGGATCATTGTGGACATGATCCACTACTACTCCTACCCCTACACCTCCCCCGAGGCCAAGGAGAAGGTGCTGGAGCTGGCCCGGCTGCTGGTGCCCTACACGGGCAAGCAGTGCGTCCATGTGGTGCCCTTCACCAAAATCCAGGAGGAGCTGCGCCGCGCCTGCCCCGAGGAGCTGTTCACCATCCTCATGCGCCGCTTCATGATGCGCATCGCCTGCCGGGTGGCCCAGAAGAACGGCATCCATGCCCTGGTCACGGGGGAGTCGGTGGGCCAGGTGGCCAGCCAGACCCTGGAGGCCATGGTGTGCACCGACGCGGTGTGCACTGTGCCGGTGCTGCGCCCCCTGGTGGGGATGGACAAGGAGGAGATCGTCCGCATATCCCGGCGGATCGGCACCTTTGAGACCTCCATCCTGCCCTATGAGGACTGCTGCACCGTGTTCACCCCCAAGCACCCCCGGACCAAGCCGAAGCCGGAGGAGCTGGAGGAGGCGGAGAAGGCGCTGGATGTGGACGGCCTGGTGGAGGAGGCGGTAAGCAGCATAGAGCGGGTGATTCTGGACCTGTAAAATCAGCCAAAATTGATTGACAGAATTTCTAATTTATGGTATGATATGCACATGACTGGGTACAGGATTGAGGCGGCGCCAAACTGACTGGCGCCGCGAACCCCGATGGCACTATGCCGAAGGAGCGGGCTATGAAACCTGATTTCAAAAAATGCTGCATATTCCTCGTCCTGCTGGCCGCAGCCGCAGTGCTCATTGTGCTGTTCATAAAATGGAATGAAGCAGATGTCAGCATCACCATTGGTTTTCCCGTGGAAGCAGGGGCGGTTGATTATACCAACTCCAAGCCCATTTCGGACAGGCGGACTGTAAACCGCATCCTGTTTGCCCTGCTGACTGGAAAATCCCTGGATGACTCCGCCGTACCGAATATGCCGCCGGACGCGGTTATGATGATACGGCCCAAAGAAGAAAATATTGGATACCCGTTCTCCATATGGCTGGATCAGACCAGCGTGATTTACGCAATGGGGACAGGCGGTGACGCGGCGGAATATCGGATTGTCAACAACCTGTCCGACGAGGAGTACCGTGTTTTGAACAGCATGATAGCAGCGAGAGGATAGGTGCTGTTTGAAAATTGCCGGCATACCCTGACCCTATGACAAAAGCCCATCCCGGGAAGGATGGGCTTTTGTTTATGCCAAGGCGGGGGCCGTGGCCTGGTAGATCTGGCAGTTCTCCTCCTCCATGGCGTCCAGCGCCGCGCGCAGGAACCTGGCGCCCCCGCTGCCGCAGCCAATCTCCACATAGTTCACCTGCTGGGGGTCCAGCTTCCGGGCCAGGGCCGCGCCGGTGGAGTAGTCCGTCCCCTTCAGGGTGGGCCGCCACACCGCGAAGCCGTCCTGGGCCAGCGCATCCCGGCCCTCCCGGTCCAGATTGGGGGCCCCGGCCACCAGCGCGGGGCAGCGGGCGATGGCCGCCAGCAGTCCGCGCCCCTCCTGTGCCTGGTCCAGGCAGGCCTCCACATCCTCACCCTCCAGGGACAGCCCTATGGTGTGGCCCGCGCCCACCAGCCGGCGCACCAGGTCGTCCTGCTCCCGCAGCTGCTCCGGGGTGAACAGGAACAGCGCCCGCAGCCCGCGCCCCTCCGCCAGCCGGACGCACTCCTCCCCGTCGTCCCCCCAGCGCAGGGCCAGATACAGCTCCCCGCCGCTGGGCGGCTCGGACGCCGAGCCGGAATCGGGGGGGGCGGGGCTCTCGCCCTCCCCGCTGCCGCCCGACTCCAGGTAGCGGTTCAGGCTGTCCGCCAGCAGATTGTCCGCCGCGCTCAGAAAGGCCCGGTCGCTGAGGATGGCGGAGCTGCTGGTCAGCCGGATCAGCGTGCCGTACCGGGTGCGGGTGCGGGTGCACCGGATGGTGCCGAAATACTCGCACAGCCAGTCGATGGGCACAAAGACTGTGCCGTTGCGCACCATGGCCTGGGCGGGCACCGTTATGCCGGACAGATCCTGGGCGGTGTTGGCCCGGGTGTCGAACACCACCCCCAGCTCCCCGTCGGTGACCAGCAGCGTGCGCTTGGTGGTGCTGTACATGGCGTTTACCCCCAGGTCGATGCCGGTGGCCTGATAGGACAGCATGGTGTAGGGCACGTACAGCACACCCCCCACCGTGCGGGGCATATTGTCCGCCGTGAGGTCCAGCAGCACCCGCTCGTTTACCGCCATCAGGTTCACGTTCCCCGTGGAGGCGGAGGCGGAGAGGACCAGGGCCGCCGCCAGCGCAAGGGCGCACAGGGCCAGCGCCTTTGATGTGATTTTTTTCCAGTATTTCATTCCGCCGACCTCCTTGGCCGCTGCTCGCGGCTTAGCCCGCTGCTCGCGACGGCTCAGCGCTTCTCTAACCACCTTCTGGCCATGTCCAGCGCGTGGTTGGCGGCCAGGGTGCGGATGCGGTCCCGCCGCGCTCCCGTGCCCGCCAGATGCAGCTGCTTCACCTGGCAGCCGTCGGGGGCCGCCAGGGCGGCGTATACCAGCCCCACCGGGTTGCCCCAATCGTCCGGGTCGGGCCCCGCCACCCCGGTGACGGACACCGCCAGATCGCATCCCAGCGCCTGCCGGGCCCCCAGGGCCATCTGCTGCGCCACCTCGGCGCACACCGCGCCCCGCTGGTCCAGCAGATGCTGGGACACCCCCAGCATCCCCGCTTTTACCTCGCAGTGGTAGCTCACCACGCCCCCCTTGAACACCGACGCGGCGCCGGGCACGTCGGTGATGAGCTTGGCGATGAGGCCCCCGGTGCAGCTCTCCGCCGTCCCCAGGGTGAGGCCCCGCTCCCGGGCCGCCTCCAGCACCACCTGGGGCAGCCCCGACACGTCCGCGCCGTAGACAAGCTCCCCCAGCAGCCCGCGCACTTCTGCCTCTACCGGGGCGATGAGGGCGTCCGCCTGCTCCGGCGTGTCCGCCTTGGCGGTGATGCGCAGCTCCACCTCCCCCTCCTTGGCGTATGGGGCCAGGGTGGGATTTGCCAGGGCGTTCATCCGCTCACGCAGCAGGGCCTCCACAGCCGACTCCCCCATGCCGAACACCCGCAGGGTGCGGGAGCGGATGACCCCCTCGCTCAGCCGCGCCAGCCAGGGCAGCGCCCGCTCCCGGAACATGGGCAGGCACTCCCGGGGCGGGCCGGGGAGCATGACCACATAGGTCCCCTCCGCCTCAAAGGCGCAGCCGGGGGCGGTGCCCCAGGCGTTGTCCAGGATGTGGCAGCCCGCAGGGAGGTACGCCTGCTGTAGGTTGTTTTCCGTCATCTCCCTGCCCATCCGGGCGAAAAAATCCCTGATCGCCTGGGCGCACTCGGAATGGAACACCAGCTCCCGCCCAAAGCACCCGGCCAGGGTCTGCTTGGTCAGGTCGTCGCAGGTGGGGCCCAGCCCGCCGGTGGTGACGATCACATCCGCCCGGCTCCGGGCCAGCTCCACCGCCGCGCGCAGACGCCCCGGGTTGTCCCCCACCACCGAGTGGTACAGCACGTTCAGCCCCAGGCAGGACAGCTCACGGCTGAGGGCCTGGGCGTCGGAGTTGACGATGGAGCCCAGCAGCAGCTCGGTGCCCACAGACAGGATTTCAACGGTATGGCTCATGGTTTGGCCTCCTTGCGGTTTCTGTTTCCCATTTTAGCCCCCTTGCCCGCCGCTGTCAAGAAAAAGGGGCCCTGCAAAAGCCTGTGCGCCGCCCCGGCAAAAATAGCTCTTGCATTTTATCTGGTTAAAGTATATAATGTCCCCAACTCAAAAAGCGAGGTACTCCCAATGACCCCTTCCAACGCCCACAGCTTCACCGCTGCCCTTGGCCGGACCCGATTTAGCGTGTCCGGCTGTTTTGGCGTGGAGCAGCGGGCTGTGTGAGCGAGGGGCGGCAGGCCCCGCCTGAACTTGCATCTTTTGGGGAGCTCATGGACCGCGTACCGGCGGACCATGGGCTTTTATCTTTTGAGGAAAAGGAGTTTTTTACTATGGTAATTGTGATGAAGCACGGCGTTGGCCCCGAGCGCATCCAGGCCCTCGTGAGCCAGCTGGAGCGGGAGCATGGCGTGGCCGTGGGGATCACCAACGGCGTGGGCTGCTCCATCCTGGGGCTGGTGGGGGACACCGCCCATATCGACATGGACAAGCTCACCATGAACGATGATGTGGAGCGGGTCATGCGGGTGCAGGAGCCCTACAAAAAGGCGAACCGCAAGTTCCACCCGGAGGACACGGTGGCGGACGTGTCCGGCGTGCCCATCGGCGGCGCGGGCCGGTTCACCGTCATCGCCGGCCCCTGCTCGGTGGAGAGCGAGGGGCAGATCGTGGAGGTGGCCCGGGATGTGAAGCAGGCGGGGGCCGCCCTGCTGCGGGGGGGCGCGTTCAAGCCCCGCACCTCCCCCTACTCCTTCCAGGGCATGGGCACCGACGCGCTGGAGCTGCTGCTGGAGGCCAAGGCCGCCACCGGCCTGCCCATCGTGTCCGAGATCATGGCCCCCCGGTACTGCGGGCTGTTTGAGGAAAAGGTGGACCTGGTGCAGATCGGCGCCCGGAACATGCAGAACTTCGACCTTTTGAAGGAGGTGGGCAGGCTGTCCAAGCCTGTGCTGCTCAAGCGGGGGCTCAGCAACACCTACGAGGAGTGGATCATGTCGGCGGAGTATATCATGGCCGCGGGCAATGAAAACGTGATTTTGTGCGAACGGGGGGTGCGCACCTTTGAGACCTTCACCCGCAACACCCTGGACCTGTCCGCCATCCCGGCCATCCGCAGGATGAGCCACCTGCCCATCGTGGTGGACCCCTCCCACGCCGCCGGGATGTACTGGATGGTGGAGCCCCTGGCCATGGCGGCCGTGGCGGTGGGGGCGGACGGGCTCATGGTGGAGGTGCACAACGATCCCCCCTGCGCCAAGTGCGACGGGGCCCAGTCCCTCACCCCGGAGAAGTTCCGGCATCTCATGGGGAAGCTGAATCCGCTCATTGAGCTGATGGGGAAGAAATTGGTATAACGGCGGGCGGGGCAGGCCCGCCTCCGACAGAAAGGGGCATTTGACATGACAACCCTCACCGTGGCCCTGCCGGGCCGGGAGTACGACATTTTGATTCAGCGGGGCCTGCTCGCCCAGGCGGGGGAGCGGGTGCGGGCCGCCCTGCCGGGGGGGCGCAGGCTGGCCGTGGTCAGCGACGCCAACGTAGGGCCCCTCTACTACAACCGGGTAAAGGCCAGCCTGGAGGCCGCCGGGTTTGAATGCGGCTTTTTCCCTGTCCCGGCCGGGGAGAAAAGCAAAAACCCGTCCCAGCTTGCCCGGCTCTGGGAGGACTTCATGGACTTCGGCCTCACCCGCACCGACGGCGTCGCCGCCCTGGGGGGCGGCGTGGTGGGGGACCTGGCGGGCTTCGCCGCCGCCACCATCCTGCGGGGGGTGCCCTTCGTCCAGATCCCCACCACGCTGCTGGCCCAGGTGGACTCCTCCGTGGGCGGCAAGACCGCCATTGACCTGAAGGCGGGCAAGAACCTGGCCGGGGTGTTCTGCCAGCCCAAGCTGGTGCTCATGGACCCGGAGACGCTGGACACCCTGCCCCTGCCCGTGTTCATGGACGGTATGGCGGAGGTGGTGAAGTACGGCTGCATCTGGGACGAGGACTTCTTCCATTTTCTCGCCGCCCGGCCCTCCCGGCAGGCGCTGATGGCGGATATTGAACACATCCTGTATACCTGCTGCGATATCAAACGGAAAGTGGTCATGGAGGACGAGCTGGACACCGGCCTGCGGATGATCCTGAACTTCGGCCACACCCTGGGCCACGCCTACGAGCTGGCGGGCCATTACGTGGAGTGGACCCACGGCCAGGCGGTGGCCGCTGGCATGTGTGCCGCCGCCAGGCTGGGGGCCAGGCTGGGCACCCCTCCAGAGGTTCCCGAGCAGATCGAGGCCGCGCTGAGCGCCCTGGGCCTGCCCACCCGGATTTCCTGCTCCAGGTCAGACTACGCCGCCGCCGTCGGTCTGGACAAGAAGGGGGCGGGGGCGGACATCACCCTCATCCTGCTGGATCAAATGGGACATGCCTCCCCCCACAAGCTGCCCAAGGCGGAACTACTGAAACGATTGGAGGCCCTGCAATGAACGTCACCATCACCCCCGGCCCACTGTCCGGGGCCGTCACCCCGCCGCCCTCCAAGTCCCAGGCCCACCGCCTGCTCATCGCCGCCGCCCTGGCCCAGGGAGAGAGCGTGATCACCAATGTGGCCCGCTCCCAGGACATTGAGGCCACCGTCAACTGCCTGGAGGAGCTGGGCGCGGGGTTTTCCTGGGCGGGGAGCGCTGTCACGGTGCGGGGCATGGGGGCCAACGCCATGTCCCCCCTGCGCCGCATGGCCTATCCCCGCCTGGACTGCGGGGAAAGCGGTTCTACTTTACGTTTCCTGATCCCCATCGCTTTGGCGGTGCGGGGCGGGGGGATCTTCACCGGCCGGGGGCGGCTGATGGAGCGGCCGCTGAAGCCCTACTTTGACCTCTTCGACGAAAAGGGGATTTTCTACGAGCAGAAGGACGGCCAGCTCACCGTGGCCGGGATGCTCACCCCCGGCGAGTACCGCCTGCCGGGGGATGTGTCCTCCCAGTTTTTCACCGGGCTGCTGTTCGCCCTGCCCCTGCTGAACGGCCCGTCGGCCATCATCCCCACCCCCCCCCTGGAGAGCGAGGGCTATATCCAGATGACCCTCCAGGCCATGGGGCAGTTTGGGGTGGAGATGCCGGTGACCATGTCCCTGCCCCCCCAGTACCACCCCCGGGGGAACCAGACCTACCGGGCGGCAGACGCCGAGGTGGAGGCGGACTGGTCCCAGGCGGCGTTCTGGTACGCCGCCATGTACCTCTGGGATGTGGACGTGCAGGGGATGAACCTCCGCTCCGCCCAGGGCGACCGGGTGATGGCCGACTATTACGACCGGTTTTTCATGTGGGCGGACTCCTTCGACCTGTCCAACTGCCCCGACCTGGCGCCCCCTCTGGCCGTCATGGCGGCGCTGCGGTCCGGCGGCGGCGTAACCCGGCTCACCAACGCCGCCCGGCTGCGCCTGAAGGAGAGCGACCGGCTGGCCTCTGTCACGGCGGTGCTCAACGCCCTGGGCGGGGATGTGGCCGAGGGGCCGGATTCCCTCACCATCCGGGGAAAGGACGTTCTGGCGGGCGGCGTAAAGGTGGACAGCTTCAATGACCACCGCATCGCCATGATGGCCGCCATCGCCGCAGCCCGGTGCGAAAAGCCCGTCACCATCACGGGGGCGGAGTGCGTGGCCAAGTCCTACCCCAATTTCTGGGAGGAGTACGAGCGGCTGGGGGGGAAGCTCCGGCGGCGCTACGACCTGTCCCTGGCCCCCATCGGCCCGGACAACTGGAAGCAGGCCGTCCTGCTCACCACCGACCCGGAGCGGCTGAACCCCCTGGACCAGCAGTGGGTGACCAGCAACGCCTTTTCCCTGCTCCAGGCGGCCTATGACCCCGCCTGGACCTGCCGCCTGATCTGTTCCGACGGCAAGGCGGTGGGCTTCGCCTTCTTCGGGCGGTGGGAGGAGCGGGGGAGCGTCCCCCTGCTGTGCCGGTATATGATCGACGTGGACTGCCAGGGCAGGGGGCTGGGGGCCCAGGCCCTCCCGCTGGTGCTGGAGGAGATGTACGCTGTGTACGGGCCCGTGGAAATCTACCTCACCGTAGAGCCGGAGAACGTCCGGGCGGTGCGGCTGTATGAACGGTTTGGCTTCCGCCCCACGGGGGAATTCGACTGCACGGAGGCGGTCTATGTCCGCCCGGCCCCCGGCGGCAAAAACGACCACAAGGAGTTATAAGCTGATGAAATATTCCATTTTCGGCGAATCCCACGGCCCCGCCATCGGCGTGGTGCTGGAGGGCGTCCCCCCGGGGCTGGCCCTGGATCTGGACGCCGTTCGGTTCGACCTCAGCCGCCGGGCCCCGGGGAAAAACGCCCTGTCCACCCCCCGCAGGGAGGCGGACGAGCCCCGCGTGCTCTCCGGCCTGTTTGAGGGGCGCACCACCGGCGCGCCCCTGTGCGCCGTCATTGAGAACACGGACACCCGCTCGGGGGACTATGCGCGCACAAAGGACCTGGCCCGCCCCGGCCACGCCGATTACGCCGCCCACGTGCGCTACGGCGGGTTCAACGACTACCGGGGGGGCGGGCACTTCTCCGGGCGGCTCACCGCGCCGCTGGTGTTCGCCGGCGGGGTGGCCAGGCAGCTTCTGGCCCAAAAGGACGTATATGTGGGGGCCCACATCTCCACCATCTACGGCGTCAACGACGACGCCCTGGAGGACTGGGAATCCCTGCGGGCCTGTGCCGCCAAGGACTTCCCCGTGCTCAGCGACGAAAAGGGCGCGGAGATGCAGCAGGCCATCCTGGAGGCCAAAAACGAACAGGATTCGGTGGGCGGGGCCATCGAGTGCGGGGTGTTCGGCCTGCCCGCCGGGCTGGGCGCCCCCGACTTCGGGCAGAACGCCGAGGGCATTTTCGCAAAATACCTGTTCGCCGTGCCGGCGGTTAAGGCGGTGGCCTTCGGCGCGGGGACGGCCTTCTCCCTTATGCGGGGGTCCGAGGCCAACGACCCGCTGTATATGGACGGCGGCGTGGTGAAGGCGGAGCAGAACTGCGCCGGGGGCATCAACGGCGGCATCACCAACGGGATGCCCCTGGTGTTCGAGGCCACCCTGCGCCCCACCCCCTCCATCGCCCGGCAGCAGTTTACCGTGGATCTGGCCAAGGGGGAGAACGCCGTGCTGGAGCTCCAGGGCCGGCACGACCCCTGCGTGGTCCACCGGGCGGTCCCCGTCATCGAGGCGGCGGCAGCCCTGGCAGCCTGCGAGCTGCTAGGGCTATAAGGGGCCCCCGGGAAAACGCGCGGCGTTTTTCCGGGGAGAGGAGGGGCAGCGCAGTGAGCGAACGCTTGGGTTTACCCAAACGGGAACAATATGGAGCTTGCCCCGACGAGGCAGCCTGTGCGCTGCTGGGAATCTGAACACTGAGAGGTATTTGATATGGATTTGAAAACTCTGCGTCAAAGCGATGGGGACGCGGTCATCCTCCCCGGGGCTGCGGTGGTGGGGGACGTGACCCTGGGGCCGGACTGCTCGGTGTGGTTCAACGCCGTGCTCCGGGGGGACGGCATGGCCATCACCCTGGGCCGGGGGTGCAATGTGCAGGACTGCTGTGTGCTCCACTCGGAGAAGCACGCCACCGTGCTGGGGGACTGGGTGTCTGTGGGCCACGGGGCCGTGGTTCACGGCGCGGTGGTGGGGGACAACACCATCGTCGGCATGGGGGCCACATTGCTGGACTTCGCCAGGATCGGCAAAAACTGCATGGTGGGGGCGGGGTCGGTGGTCACCGGCAGGATGGACGCCCCCGACGGCAGCCTGGTGCTGGGCAATCCGGCCAAGGTGGTCCGCCCGCTGACGGATGAGGAAATCGCCGGGCTGCGCCAAAACGCGGAGCACTACGCCCGGCTGAAGGAGATGTACCGATGATGGACGAGCTGCAAAGCCTGCGCCGGGACATTGACGCCATCGACCGGGAGCTGGTGGAGCTGTTCCGCCGCCGGATGGACGTGACGGCCCGGGTGGGGGCGTACAAGCGGGAGCGGGGCATCCCGGTGCTGGACCAGGAGCGGGAGCGCCAGGTGCTCCAAAACAAGGGGGAGCTGGCGGGGGAGGAGCTGCGCCCCGCCGCCGTCACCCTGTTCCAGACCATCATGGCCCTGTCCCGGCGGCAGCAGCGGGACATGATGGGCCAGGGGGCGGACAACCCCGGCGTGCGCCGCTGGCGGGACGCCCGGGACAGCGCCCGCCGCCCCATCCCCGCCCCCCGGGTGGCGTACCAGGGGGAGCCGGGGGCGTACAGCGAGCAGGCGGCGCTGGACTTTTTCGGGGCGGACGCGGTCACCGCCGGGCTGGAGCAGTTTGAGGACTGCTTCCTGGCCCTGCGGGAGGGGCGGGCGGACTACGCCGTGCTGCCCATCGAGAACAGCTCCACCGGGGCCATCCGGCAGATCTACGACTTGCTCACCCAGTACGAGTGCTATATGGTGGGGGAGACCACGGTGAAGGTGGAGCACTGCCTCATGGCCCTGCCGGGGGCGTCGCTGGACACCGTCACCCACGTGTATTCCCACGAGCAGGGGCTGTTCCAGTGTGAGCGCTATTTAAACGCCCACCCGGCCTGGAAGCAGGTCCCCCAGGCGGACACCGCCGGGTCGGCCAAAATGGTGGCCGGCAGCGGCGAGCTGACGAAGGCCGCCATCTGCTCCGCCCGGGCGGCTGAGCTGTACGGCCTGACCATTCTGGCCCGGGGGATCAACCACAACGCCCAGAACACCACCCGGTTTGTGGTGGTGTCCCCCCGGCTGGAGCTGCGCCCCGGCGCGGACAAGATCAGCACCCTGTTTGTGCTGCCTCACCAGGCGGGGTCGCTCCACGAGGTTTTGACGGTGTTCGCGGTCCACGGCCTGAACATGGTCAAGCTGGAATCCCGCCCCCTGCCGGGGCAGAGCTGGCAGTACATGTTCTTCCTGGAGTTCGCCGGGGCCCCGGGAGACCCGGCCGTGGACGACGCCCTCCACGAGCTGGCCCAGACCACCGGGGAGTTCCGGGTGCTGGGATGGTTCCCCTCCAACTTGGATTAGGGGCGGGCTATGGAGAAAAATATCGTTCTCATCGGTATGATGGGCTGCGGCAAGTCCACCGTGGGCCGCCTGCTGGCCCGGCGGCTGGGACGGGAGCTTGTGGACACCGACGCCCTCATTGAGCGGCGGCAGGGCCGCTCCATCCCCGCCATCTTCGCCTCGGAGGGCGAGGAGGGGTTCCGGGCGCTGGAGCTGGAGGTGTGCCGGGAGCTGTCCGGGCGGCAGGGGCTGGTGGTCGCCTGCGGCGGGGGGCTGCCCACCCAGGAGAAGGCCATTGCCGCCCTGAAGGAAAACGGCCTGGTGTTCTGGCTGGACCGGGACCCGGGGGAGACCTACTATGGGCTGGACGTGTCCGGCCGCCCCCTGGCCCAGGGGGGGCGGGAGGACTTCTTGGCGCGTTACGCCCTGCGCGCCCCCATCTACCACCGCTGGGCGGACTTTATCCTTGTGAAGCCCGAAAGCCCCGAATATGCGTACAGCCGCATTTTCACCATCTACACGGAGGTGTGCCAATCTTGAACTTTCTCATCATCAACGGCCCTAACCTGAACCTGCTGGGCAGGCGGGAGCCGGGCATCTACGGCGATCAGTCCTATGAGGCGCTGTGCGCCCTCATCCGGGAGCACGCCGCCGCCCGCGGCTCCACGGCCCACTGCTTCCAGTCCAACCACGAGGGGGCCATCATCGACGAAATCCACGCCGCCGACGGGGTGTACGACGCCATCATCATCAACCCCGGGGCCTACACCCACTACAGCTATGCCATTTTGGACGCGCTGAAGGCGGTGGATGTGCCCGCCTTTGAGGTGCACATCAGCCGCATCGACCAGCGGGAGCCCTTCCGGGCGGTGTCCGTCACCGCCCCCGCCTGCGTGGGCCAGCTCTGCGGCCACGGCTTTGACGGCTACCTGATGGCCATGGACCACTTTTTGGAGGGCGGCAGATGAGGCTGCAAATTATCGGCGACCCGGTGCTCCACTCCAAATCCCCCGTCATCCAAGGGGCCATGCTGAGGGCGCTGGGGCTGGACGTTCCCTATACCCCCCATGTGGTGCGCCGGGGAGAGCTGCCCCAATACCTGGCCTGGGCCAGGGAAAACGGCGTCGCCGGCTTCAACGCCACCATGCCCCACAAGGAGGACCTGCTGCCCCTGCTGGACCACATTGACCCCGCGGCCCGGGCCATAGGCGCGGTGAACACCGTCTGCCTGCGGGACGGGAGGTGGGTGGGCTTCAACACCGACGGGGCCGGGGCGGTGGCGGCGCTGAAAAGCGGGCTGGGCATGGAGCCGGCGGGCCTCACAATTACCCTGCTGGGGGCTGGGGGCGCGGCGAAGGCGGTGGCCCTGGCGCTGGCGGAGGCCGGGGCGGAGCGGGTGTTTGTCTGCAACCGCACCTTGGAGCGGGCCCAGGCCCTATGCGCCCAGGACCCGCTGGGGCGGCTGGCCCCCGCCGGCTTTGATTCGGATACGCTGACCGGCATGGCCGGGATATCCCGGCTGCTGGTGAACTGCACCAACCTGGGCATGGAGGGATGCCCCCACCAGTTTGAGGACTTTTCCTTCCTGGACGCCCTGCCCCGGGAGGCGGCGGTGTTCGACGCCATCTACCACCCCGCCGAGACGCAGCTGCTCTGCCAAGCCAAGGGCCGGGGCCTGTCCACCCTCAACGGGCTGCCCATGCTGGTGAACCAGGCGGTGCTGGCCCTGGAGCGGTTTCTGGACCGGCCGCTGGACCGGGAGGACATGGCGGCGGCCGCCGCGGACGCCCTGGGCAGGGAGGGAACATGAGAAGAGCACTCAGAATCCTCGCGGCCATTGGCGGGGGCCTTGTGCTGCTGCTGGCCGTATGCGCGCTCAATCATCACATTCAGCTGAAGCGGGAGGAGCCGCTGTTCACCCCCTTCACCAAGCTGGTCACGGTGGATGGGGCGCAGATGAGCGTCTATGCAGAGGGCGGGGGAGAACATACCCTGGTATTTATGCCAGGCAGCGGCACCTGCTCTCCAGCCCTGGACTTCAAGGCCCTGTATTCTCAGCTCACCGATACGTGTCAAATCGCAGTGGTGGAAAAGTTCGGCTACGGGTTCAGCGACAGGACGAACAAGAGCCGGGATATTGACACCCTGCTGGAAAACACGCGGGCCGCCCTGGCGCAGGCGGGGCTGGAGCCGCCCTATATCCTGTGCCCGCACTCCATGTCCGGGTTAGAGGCGGTGTACTGGGCGCAGCAGTACCCGGATGAGGTGCAGGCCATCATCGGCCTGGATATGTCCACCCCCGCAGCCTATGAGGAGATGACAATCAGCGCGCCCCTGCTGCGCCTGCTGCAATTTGGCGGGGCGGTTGGCCTGACCCGGTTTATCCCCGGCCTTTCGGACAGCGCCGCCATCCAGAGCGGGGCGCTGTCCGAGGACGAACAGGACGTCTACCGCGCCATATTTTACCGCCGCACCATGACCGATGACATGATAAATGAGGCCCTGTGGGTCAAGGATAACGCAAAGGCCGTGGCCGGAGGCGGAATACCGCAGGTCCCTTTTCTGCTGTTCTGCTCCGACGGAAGCGGCGGCACCGGGTTTTCAAAGGAGGATTGGCGGGCCATCCAGGCCGGATTTGCGGCAGAATGTTCGGATGCGCAGCTCATCGAGCTGGACTGCGGCCACTACATCCACGATTTTGAGTATAAACGGATTGCGGCGGAAATAAAAGATTTCCTGGGGCTCGTTTGAAAACTGCCAACATGCCCAAACGGCAGGTCTTTTTCCGCCATATGTCGTTGATTTGACTTGAAATACACAAAGTATTTCCGCGTCAAATCGCCTTGTCTGGCGAAAAAATCCCTTGCCGCCGGGCACATCGTCAATTTTCAAACAGCGCCTAAACAAATAAGGAGACGGACATGGAGATTTCAGCCAACGCCAAAATAAACCTGACCCTTGACATACTCCGCCGCCGGGAGGACGGCTATCACGACTTGCAGATGGTGATGCAGTCCGTCTCCCTGGCGGACGAGCTCACCGTCACCCCGGCCCAGGGCGGGGTGGGAACGGCGGTGAGCGACCTACATTTTCTGCCCACGGGGGGAAAAAACCTGGCCCAGATGGCCGCCGCCGCCTTCCGCCAGGCCGTGGGGGCGGGGGGGGAGGTGGACGTGTCCATCCGCAAGCACGTCCCGGTGTGCGCCGGGCTGGCGGGGGGGAGCGCCGACGCCGCCGCCGTCCTCCACGCCATGAACCGGCTCACCGGGGCGGGGCTGTCCCCGGTGGAGCTGGCCAAAATCGGGGAGCGGGTGGGCTCCGACGTGCCCTTTTGCGTGCTGGGGGGCGCGGCCCTGGCGCAGGGCAGGGGGGAGTTCCTCACCCCCTTGGCCCCCCTGCCGCCCTGCCATATCGTCATCTGCAAGCCCCCCTTCTCCATCTCCACCCCCCAGCTGTTCGCCCGGGTGAACGTGCGGAAGATCGTCCGCCGCCCGGACACCGCCGGGGTCACGGCCGCCCTGGCCGCCGGGGATCTGGCCGGGGTGGCCCGGCGGATGTACAATGTCTTTGAGGACGTTTTGCAGCCCCGGCGGCTGGCCGAGATCAATGAAATCAAATCGGCCCTCATCGACTGCGGGGCGCTGGGGGCGTCCATGTCGGGCAGCGGGCCGTCGGTATTCGGGCTGTTTGAGGACGGCGCGCGGGCCCAGGACGCATGCAGCCGCCTGCGGGAAAGCTACCGGGATGTATTTTTGTGCGCGCCGCAGTAAAATTTTGCGCCCCGGGTATAAAAGAAAAAAACACCGTCCATACTGTACCCATACGGTACATAGGACGGTGTTTTTGATGAAAACTTCCACTTCTTCCCCCTCCAGGCTGCGCCTGTGGGAGGCGGCGCTGTTTCTGGCCTTTGGGCTGACCCTCACCGCCGGGGTGTGGGCCGGCGCCAGCGAGGCCGCCCTGGCCGGCCGGGTGCTGCGGCTCCACGTCATCGCCAACTCCGATTCGGAGGCGGACCAGGCCCGGAAGCTGCTGGTGCGGGACGCGGTGCTCTCCCGGGCCGCCCAGCTGCTGGACGGCGCGGACGGCAGGCAGGAGGCCGAGGCGGCCCTGGCCCCCCATCTGGACGAGCTGGCCCAGGCGGGGGCGGACGCCCTGGCCCGGACGGGAAACCACGACCCGGTCTGCGTCGATCTGGCCGACCAGTGGTTCCCCACCAAGGAATACGACGGCTTTTCCCTCCCCGCCGGGCAGTACCGGGCGCTGCGGGTGACCATCGGGGCGGGGGAGGGGCGCAACTGGTGGTGCGTGGTGTTCCCGCCCCTGTGCCTGGCCTCGGTGGCGGAGCGGTCCGTGGAGACGGCCGCCGGGGAGGCGCTGTCCCAGGACCAGGTGGCCCTCATCACCGGCCGGGACGGGGGCTATGTGCTGAAATTCAAGCTCATCGAGTGGTGGGAGGAGCTGATGAAAGGGCTGGGAGGATAACCTCCCGGCCCTTTCTGCCGTCCTCAGAAGCTGTACCAATAGCCTCGGCACCCAGCTTTGCGGCCAAAATTGCTGCCGGCCGCGTTGAACAATCTTGAAATACACCAAGTATTCCCACGATTTTTCGCCTTGCCACCGGCAATTTTGGCTCGCGGATCTGAATACTTCGGCGATTGGTACAGCTTCTCATTTCCTCACGTCCAGCTTGATGGCGATGACGGTGCGGTCATCCCCGGTGCCCGAGCGGATGCCGCTCTCCTGGAGCACCTGGGCGGCCAGGGCCTGGGGGGAGAGCCCGTCAAACTCGGACAGGAGCTTGCGCACCCAGCGGTCGTCCTTGCCCGTGGTCACCCCGTCGCTCACCAGCAGCACACAGTCCCCCGCGTCCAGGGACAGGGGAAAGGCGTCCGGCGCGGACAGCTCGCCCGCCGCCACCCCCGCCGGGAGGGACTCGCCGCACAGCCGCTCCACCACGCCGCCCCGGCGCAGATAGGTGGGGGCCGCCCCCAGCTTGTACACCGCGCTTTTGCCGCTGAACAGGTCGATTTGCAGCAGGTCCACCGTGGTGAACCCCCCGTCCTCCTCCCCCCGGAGGGCCAGGGCCTCCCCCACGGTGGTCAGGGCCTCCTCCGGGGCCAGCCCCGCCCGGAGGAACTTCTCCAGCAGCCGCAGGGCGTTTTCGCTGTCCTCACGGGCCTCCGCGCCGCTGCCCATGCCGTCGCACAGCAGGAAGTTCAGCCTGCCCGCATCGTCCTTAAACCACACCCCCGCGTCGCCGCTGACGCTCTGGCCCGCCCGGTCCGCCCCGGCCACCCCGGCGATGGCCATCAGCGGCTCCTTCTGGCACAGGCGGGCATGGCCCCGCTGGCTGTCCGCGTCCCGCAGGGGACAGCCCAGGATGGCGCCCAGCCGCCCGATTTCCCCCTCCCGGCTGAGCTGCTCCGCCCCCTGGCCCTCCACCTCCAATTGCAGGTGGCCGTAGGGGTCAGAATACACCGTCACCCGGCCCTCCAGCCCCAGGGCGGCCAGGCGCTGCTTCACCAGCCGCTGGCGGCGCACGTCCACCGCCGGCTCCTGGCCGAGCTCCGCCGCCGCCCGGTCCAGCACGGACGCCATGTGGCCGTACTGGGCGCACACCGCCGCCCGGCTCTCCCGCACCCGGCTGTCGTACCGGCGGCGGCCCAGCAGGGCGGACAGCTCCCCGTTGGCCGCCACCAAAAAGGTCTCAAAGCGGATGCAGCGGCTGGAGAAGTGGGGGGGAAAGTCCTCCAGCGCCCCCGCCCCCCGGTCCAGCATGGGGGTGAGGGCGTCCGCAAGGGCGGTCTTTGTCACCTGGTACTCCCGCTGCCAGCAGCGCTCCTTCTGCTTGCACTTGACGCACACCCGGTCCGCCGCCCGGTCAAAAATGCGGGCGGCGTCCCCGTCGTTGGGGGCGGCGGGGGCCTGGAAGGCGGTGCGCAGCCCCCCCGACACCGCCCGGAACGCCTCGGCGGTCTGGCGCAGGCGCTGGGCGGCAAGGGTCCGGGCGTGAACGCCCTCCTCCTCCGGCGCCTCCTGGCGCACCAGGGCGGACAGCCGGCGCAGGAGCTTGTCCGGCAGCAGCAGGAACACCGCCGTCCCCGCCGCCAGCTCCCAGCCCATGGCGTCCCCCGGCCCCAGCTCCCAGGTCCACAGGACGGCCGCCGCCCCGCTCAGGGCGTAGGCCGCGGCGCACATCAGGCGGCTCTGCTTGACAAACACCCCCGCCACCAGCCCGGGCAGGGCATAGGCCAGGGTGTAATAGGTGGGCAGCCCGGCGGAAAAGCCCATGGCCAGCCCGGACACCACCCCCGCCGCCGCGCCCAGGCCCACGCCCCCCCGCCAGGCGGCGATGAGCACAACGGGCACGCACAGCACCCGCCCCAGGGAGTACTCCCCCGCCACCGACACCCGGGTGAGGGTCATCATCAGCGTGGCCGCCAGGGTGGCCGCCCCCGCCATCTGGGGCAGGGCGATCTCCCCGCCGGGGCGGTACCTCTCCCACAGGTCGAAGGCGTGGCGGTACAGGCACACCGTCCCGTATGTGAGCACCACCTCGGTGGCAAAGCCCACCGCCGCGCCCCGCCCCCACCCGGCGGCGGACTGGTAGACAAAGCCCACCATGCCGTTCAGGGCGGCGGCGGCCGCCGGCATGAACCAGGGCCGCCGGTACAGCTCAAACTCCCCCAGGGCCAGGGATACCGCGTAGATCATCATGGAGGCGGCTATGTAGCGAAGGCCCTCCACCACGCCCCGGAAGGACAGGTAGCCCAGCGCCGCCCCCAGCAGCGCCGCCAGCCCCTCCGCCCCCGGCGCGCACACCGCCACCAGGGACAGGGCGAACAGGGAGTGCCCCCCCATCACCTCCGCGCCTGCCAGCACCGCCGCCAGTAGAAAGCGCATCCCCCACTCGGACAGCTTCATCACTGTGGGCACGGACAGCTGCCGGCCCCGTTTTTCCCGTCTGGTCCCCTCGTTTGCCGTCATGGCGCATCCCTCCGTGGTCATATCGTCGGTATAGAATTCCCTATTATGGAAACTTAATTAATTATAAAGGCGTCCGTCCCAAAAAGGCAGTCGCAACCTGTCTTGCCTTTTGGGGCGGAATTTGGTATGATATGGGGTAAATTTACGAAGCGGGAGCGGATTTCATGAAAATCGGCAATGTGGAGCTGAATACCCGGCTGGCTCTGGCCCCCATGGCGGGCGTGACGGACCTGGCCTTCCGTACGGTGTGCCGGGAGTTGTCCGGGTGCTACACCGTGTCCGAGATGGTTAGCGCCAAGGCGTTGTGCTACGGGGACAAAAAGACCCCCTCTCTGCTGAAATTGGGGGAGGGGGAGCGCCCCGCCGCCGTGCAGATTTTCGGCTGTGACGAGCCCTTTCTGGAGAAGGGGGCGGCCCTGGCGCTGGAGCGGTCCGGGGCGGATATCATCGACATCAACATGGGCTGCCCCGTGCCCAAGGTGGCCAACTCCGGGGACGGCTGCGCCCTGATGCGCGACCCGGACAAGGCGGCCCGGGCGGCGGCGGCGGTAGTCCGGGGTGCGGCGGGGAAGCCCGTCAGCGTAAAGTTCCGCCTGGGCTGGGACAAGGGCTCCATCAACTGCGTGGAGTTTGCCAGGCGCATGGAGGACGCCGGGGTGTCCGCCGTGGCGGTCCACGCCCGGACGAAAACCCAGATGTACTCCGGCACGGCCAACTGGGACTATATCCGGCAGGTGAAGGAGGCGGTGTCCATCCCGGTTATCGCCAACGGGGACGTGTTCTCCCCCAGGGATGCGGTGCGCATTTTAAAGCTCACCGGGGCGGACATGGCCATGGTGGGCCGGGGGGCCTTCGGCAATCCCTGGCTACTGGAACAGTGCGCCGCCGCTCTGGAGGGGCGGGACGTCCCGCCCCCACCCCCGCTGGACCGGAGGATGGACACCGCCGCCCGCCAATTTGAGCTGGCCCTGGAGCACAAGGGGGAGAAGATCGCCTGCCTGGAGATGCGCAAGCATCTGGCCTGGTATCTGAAGGGCGTCCCCTATGCCTCCTACTGGAAGGAGCGGGCGTGTAAGATTTCCGTTGCGGAGGAATTTTACCAGGTGGTGTCCGGCATCAAGCGGGATCTGACCGACCCGAAGGAGGACGGGCATGAATAGGTCCGACGCCTCCCTGCGCTCCACCTTTTTGTCGGTGGAGGGCGTGGCGTACGCCTGCTTCCTGCTGCTGGATCTGACGGGGCATGGGGACCAGACCACCCCCATCAAGTACGCGGGCATTGTGCTGTGCCTGGCCTTCTCCCTGCTGGGCACAGACCGGCTGGTTCCTTTGGCCCTGGCCCTCACCGCCGGGGCGGACTGGTTCCTGCTGGTGCGAAACGACTGCTACCTTCTGGGCATCGCCCTGTTTCTGGCCGTCCAGGCCGTCTATTTCCTGCGCCTGCGCCGCGCCGGGGCGGACCGCGCCTGGCCCCTGCGCTCCGTCCTGGCCCTGGGGGCGGGTCTGGGGGTGTATGCGCTGGGCATGGCCTCTGCGGTGAACCTGGCGGCGGCGCTGTACTTCTCCCAGCTGGCGGCCAACGCCCTGTCGGCCTGGACGCTGAAGGGGGAGCGCTGGCGTGCCTTTGCCCTGGGCCTCACCCTGTTTGTGGGGTGCGACGTGTGCGTGGGGCTGTTCAACGTCCTGCCCCCCGGTTCCGCGCCGTATTTCGCCGTCTCCGTTGGGATGTGGCTGTTTTACCTGCCCTCCCAGGTCCTCATCGCCCTGTCCGCCTTCCCCGGAAAGGAGAACGTCAAATGAAAACCAGCAAACCCCTGGCCATTGCGCTGGCTGCGGCCGCCGCCCTGGCCCTGTTCACCGGGGCGGTGGCCGCCCCCATCCTGTGCCGCCCCTTCTACTACGCCCATATCGGCCCCCTGGAGCTGGAGGCGCGCACCGGCCTCACCCGGGAGGAGATCAAGACCGCCTTTGACGAGATGCTGGACTACTGCCTGGGCGGGGAGGGGTTTTCCACCGGCGTGCTGCGCTGGTCGGACAGCGGCAGGGATCATTTTACCGACGTGCGGGGGCTGTTCCTGCTGGATCTGTGGGCGTTTGCCGCCGCCCTGGCTGTGCTGGCCTGCCTGGGCCTGCTGGCCCGCCGGGTGGGACCGGCCGCCCTGCTGGGCCGGGGGCCCGGCTTCTGGGCGGGGACGGGGCTGGGGACGGTATTCCTGCTGGTGGGCGCCCTGGCCGCGCTGGACTTTGACCGGGCCTTTACCGCTTTTCACGCCCTGTTCTTCCCCGGTAAGGACAACTGGCTCTTCGACCCCGCCGCCGACCAGATCATCAACATCCTTCCCCAGGAGTACTTCCGTAACTGCGCCCTGCTCATCCTGGCCCTTTTGGCGGTGGGCTGCGGGCTGCTGATCGGCGTGGATCTTCTCCGGGGCGGCGCAAAGGAAAAAATTTTGCACAAATCGGAAAAAACTTAGAACGAACGTTTGACATTTCGAACGCCATATGGTATAATACATCACGAACCAAAAATGTTCAGCGTCCCTGCCGTCACGGGGACGACATTGGAAGGAGCTTGCGCCATGGCTAAATTAACGCCCAAACAGCAGCAGATCTATGACTACATCCTGGCCTTCGCAAACGAACACGGCTACCCCCCCTCCGTGCGTGAGATCGCCCAGGCCGTGGGGCTGAAGTCCCCCGCCACCGTCCATTTCCACCTCAAGGGCCTGCGGGAGGCGGGCTGCATCACCCAGGCCGAGGGCAAGACCCGGGCCATCACCATCACCGACCCCTCCCACGGCCGCAGGGACCAGGTGCCCCTGGTGGGCTATGTGGCGGCGGGCGCCCCCATCCTGGCCCAGGAGAACATCGAGGAATACCTCACCTTTGACACCGGCGGCCTCACCGGCGAGCACTTCGCCCTCAGGGTACGGGGAGAGTCCATGCTGGAGGCGGGCATACTCCCCGACGACGTGGTGGTGGTCCACCAGCAGCCCCTGGCCCGCAACGGGGACATTGTGGTGGCCCTGTTTGAGGACGAGGCCACCGTCAAGACCTTCCGCCGGGAGAACGACGGCCACATCTGGCTCTACCCGGAGAACTCCAGCGGCGCCTACCAGCCCATCGACGGCGAGGGCTGCTCCATCCTGGGCCGGGTGGTGGCGGTCATCCGCCGCTACTGATTCCATGCCCCAACCGCCGCCCCCGGTCTTTGCTTCAAAGGCCGGGGGCGTCTTTTTATCCCCAGCCCTCTTAGAAGCTGTACCAATAGACCCCAGCACACAGCCTTGCGGCGGTTTCGGCAGTAAATACAGGTTCTTATCTATTTTCCACAAAATTGCAGCCTCATTTTATTGCATTCCTCCGAAGTTGTTAAAAACGGCAAATTTCTCCTTGCAAATTGTGTATGATGTTGTTATTATGATGGCACAGGGGCTGGAAACGTTTTCGGTAGCGTTACCAGAAACGTTTCCGGACCCTATCAAAAACTAGGAGGAAATGAAAAATGAGTAAGAAGCTCTTCGCGCTCGTACTGTCCCTCAGCATGGTCATGACCATGCTGCTTGCTGGATGCACCAGCAAGCCAGAAGCCGATAACAGTACGCCCCCGGCCGACAGCACCAAGCCCGGCAGCGAGGCCAGCCAGCCTGTGGATAACAACGGCGGCGAGGCCAAGGGCCGCGTCTACTGGCTCAACTTCAAGCCTGAGTCCGACGAGGTGCTCAACAATGTGGCCAAGATGTATACCGAGAAGACCGGCGTGCCCGTGAAGATCGTCACCGCCGCCTCCGGCACCTACAGCCAGACCCTGAACGCCGAGATGGGCAAGTCCGAGGCCCCCACCATCTTCAACGTGGGCAACCAGGCCGGCGTGCGCGACTGGACCGACTACGCCCTGGACCTCACCGGCACCCCCATCGCCAACGAGCTGAACACCGACGCCTACAACCTCTACGACGAGAACGGCAAGCTGGTGTCCATCGGCTACTGCTATGAGTGCTACGGCATCATCGTGAACCCCGACCTGGTGGAGAAGGCCGGCCACACCATGGACGAGATCACCAACTTCGAGACCCTCAAGGCCGTGGTGGAGGACATCCACGCCCGCGCCGGTGAGCTGGGCTTCGACGCCTTCACCTCCTGCGACATGGACGGCTCCTCCTCTTGGCGCTTCACCGGCCACATGGCCAACCTGGAGTACTACTACGAGCAGGAGGGCAATGTCTGGACCGAGTGCCCCCCCACCATCTCCGGCAAGTATATGGATAACTTCAAGAACCTGTACGACCTGTGCATTAACAACAGCCTGACCGCCCCCACCGACCTGTCCGTGGGCGGCCACGACGCCAGCGAGGAGTTCCGCTCCGGCAAGGCCGCCTTCCAGGTGCAGGGCTCCTGGGAGTACGAGGGGCTGAAGGAGCAGGTGCCCAACGCCACCATGATCCCCTATTACTGCGGCGTGGCCGGTGAGGAGAAGGCCGGTCTGAACTGCGGCACCGAGAACTGCTGGGCCATTAACTCCAAGGTGTCTGAGGACGACCAGAAGGCCACCATGGACTTCATGGTTTGGTGCGTCACCGACCCCGAGGCCAGCCGGATGCTGGTGGACACCTTCGGCGTCATGCCCTATAAGAGCGCCGCCGAGTCCACCAACGGCTTCCTGGCCGACGCCAACGAGTACAGCAACAACGGCTGCTACGTCATGAACTGGGCCACCAACTTCCAGCCCAACGTGGACGAGTACCGCGCCGCCCTGGTGTCCGCCCTGAACGCCTACAACGCCGACCAGTCCGACGCCAACTGGGCCAACGTGCGCACCGCCTTCGTGGACGGCTGGGCCGCCCAGTACGCCGCCGTCAACGGCTAATAGAACAACACGCTTTGACAGTAACGCCGGGGCGGGCAGCGCGCCCGCCCCGGCCTTCCCTTTGTAGGGGCGGATATCATCCGCCCGCGCATCCTCCCACCATGGGCGGGCGCATCATATGCGCCCCTACAGCCTTGCCCGTCCACCATCTTGAGAAAGGGAGCTGATACCTTGAATCGGAAAAAGATCACCCGAGGCAATACCATCCGCCGGTCCACCCGGAAATGGTTCCCGCTGTTCCTGGGCCCGGTGGTGTGCGCCTTTATCATCGGCTTTGTCTGGCCCTTCGTCCAGGGCATTTACCTCTCCTTCTGCCAGTTCAAGCTGATTGCCGACGCCAAGCCCATCGGCTTTGGCAACTATATCCGGGCCTTCAAGGACGCCGCCTTTGCCCACGCCTTCTGGTATACCGCTTTGTTCACCGTGGTGTCCCTGGTGCTCATCAACGTGCTGGCCTTTACCGTGGCCTATGTCCTCACCCAGAACATCAAGGGCAGCAATATCTTCCGCACCGTGTTCTTCATGCCCAACCTCATCGGCGGCATCGTGCTGGGCCATATCTGGTCCATGATCTTTGACGGCATCCTCAGCAAGTTCTCCACCTCCATCGTCATGGACTCCAAATACGGCTTCTGGGGGCTCATCATCCTGATGTGCTGGCAGCAGGTGGGCTACATGATGATCATCTACATTGCCGGGCTCCAGGCGGTGCCCGAGGACATGCTGGAGGCCGCCCGCATCGACGGCGCCACCAAGTCCCAGACCCTGTTCAAGGTGACCATCCCCAACGTGATGCCCTCCATCACCATCTGCATGTTCCTCACCCTGACCAACGGCTTCAAGCTGTTCGACCAGAACCTGGCCCTGACCAACGGCCAGCCCATCATCATGCAGGAGGGCGGCGCCGCCATCAAGACCACCGAGATGCTGGCGCTGAACATTTTCACCACCTACAACAACTCCAGCCCCAACGCCCACGGCACGGCCCAGGCCAAGGCGGTGATCTTCTTCATCCTGGTGGCCGGCCTCGGCCTGGCCCAGCTGGCCTACACCCGTAAAAAGGAGGTGCAGCAGTAATGAACTCCCTGGCTGCCGAGCGCAGAGGAAAGGCGGTCCTCACTGCGGTTTTGAGCGTCATCTGCGTCATCTATGTGCTGCCCGTGGTGGCGGTGCTCATCAACTCCTTCAAGCTGAACACCTTCGTCAAGACCGACACCTTCGCCCTGCCCACCGGCGAGATGTGGGCGGGTGTGGACAATTTCGTCAAGGGCATGACCTTCGGCAATTACCCCTTCTGGAACAGCGTGAAATACAGCGTCGTCATCACCATACTGTCCACCGCCCTTATCCTGATCGGCACCTCCATGGCCGCGTGGTACATCGCCCGGGTGGACTCCCCCTTCTGCAAAGCGCTGTACTTCCTGTGCGTGTTCTCCATGGTGGTCCCCTTCCAGATGGTGATGTTCACCCTGTCCAACACCGCCGACCAGCTCAAGCTGAACACCCCCTGGACCATTCCCGTGGTGTACCTGGGCTTTGGCGCGGGCCTGGCCATCTTCATGTTCGTGGGCTTCGTCAAGTCCATCCCCCTGGAGATTGAGGAGGCCGCCGCCATCGACGGCTGCGGCCCGGTGCGCACCTTCTTCATGGTGGTGGTGCCCATGCTCAAGCCCACCATGATCTCCGTGGGCATCCTGGAGATCATGTGGGTGTGGAACGACTACCTGCTGCCCTATCTGGTGCTGGACCTGGAGAAATACCGCACCATCACCATCCACATCCAGTATCTGAAGGGCAGCTACGGCACCGTGGACCTGGGCGCCACCATGGCGCTGATCCTGCTGGCCATCATCCCCGTCATCATCTTCTATCTCACCTGCCAGAAGCACATCATCAAGGGCGTGGCGGCGGGCGCCGTCAAGGGATAACAGCCAAAAATAAAAAGGTTGCGCGGCGCGCGCAATTGGGGTAAAATAATCGGTTGAAAAGGAGGATCGCCCATGACCATCAAGGATATTGCCCGGTTGTCCGGCGTGGGTGTGACCACCGTGTCCCGGGTGCTCAACGACCACCCCGACGTATCTGAGGAGACCCGGCGCAGGGTGCTGGCGGTGGTGGCGGAGCAGGGCTTCCAGCCCAATACCAACGCCCGGCACCTGAAGCAGCAGACCAGCGCCTCCATCGCCATCATCGTCAAGGGCACTATGAACATGCTCTTTGCCGAGCTGATGGAGCGCTGCCAGCAGCTGCTCCAGGACGCGGGCCAGAACGCCGCGGTCTACTACCTGGACGAGGACGCCAACGAGGTGGTTTACGCCGTCCAGCTGTGCCGGGAGCGCAAGCCCCTGGGCATCCTGTTCCTGGGGGGCGATCTGGAGTTTTTCCAGGCGGAGTTCGGCCACATCACCGTCCCCTGCGTACTGCTCACCAACTCGGCTCGGGAGCTTGACTTCCCCAACCTGTCCTCCCTCACCACCGATGATGAGGAGGCGGCCTACCGGGTGGTGCGCTACCTGGCGGACCAGGGGCACCGGGACATCGGCCTGCTGGGCGGCAACTGGTCGTGCACCCAGATCAGCTACCGCCGGGTCCTGGGCTGCCAGCGGGCCTTCGACGAGCTGTCCCTGCCCTTCGACGCCCGGCGGTGCGAGCCCTGCCGCTACTCCTTCTCCGACGCCTACGACACCACCAAGCGCCTGCTGGGGCGCTGCCCGGAGCTCACCGCCCTGTTCTGCGTCAGCGACGTGATGGCCCTGGGGGCCATCCGGGCCATCCACGACCTGGGGCGGCGGGTGCCACGGGATATCTCCGTGGTGGGCTACGACGGCATCCCCCTCTCCCGGTTTTCCGTCCCCCGCCTCACCACCGTCCGGCAGGACACCCAGCAGCTGGCCCGCCAGGGGGTGGACCTGCTCCTGCGCAACCTCCAGCGCCCCCGCCCGCCGGTCCATGAGGTGGTGCCCTTTGAGCTGATCGCCGGGGAGAGCGTGTCCCCGCCCCGGGGCGCGACACATTAACCCATGGGCCGCCGTCCTGTCCGGGCGGCGGCCTTGACGAAAGGTGGACTTCCTATGAGATGCTCCGGCATCCTGATGCCCATTTCCTCCCTGCCCTCCCCCTGCGGCATCGGCACGCTGGGGGCCGCCGCCCGGGAATTTGCCGATTTTCTGGCTGCCGGCGGCCAGACCTACTGGCAGATTCTGCCCATCTGCCCCACCAGCTACGGCGACTCCCCCTACCAGTCCTTCTCCTCCTACGCGGGCAACCCCTACTTCATCGACCTGGACGACCTGGCGGCAGAGGGGCTCTTAAAGCCGGAGGAATACCGGGACCTGGACTGGGGGGCCGACCCTAAAAACGTGGACTACGGCCTGATGTACCAGACCCGCTACCCGGTGCTGAAAAAGGCGGTGGAGCGGTTGCTTGCCTCTCCCCCAGACGGGTATCAGGCGTTTTGCGGCGGCTCTGAGTGGTTGGACGGCTACGCGCTGTTCATGGCCCTGAAGGACAAACACGGCGGGGCCTCTTGGTTCACCTGGCCCGAGGATATCCGCCTGCGCCGTCCCGCTGCCCTGTCCGCGGCAAAGGAGGAGCTGGCCGGGCAGGTGGAATTCTGGAAGGCGGTTCAGTTCCTGTTCTTCCGGCAGTGGCGCGCCCTCAAGGCCTACGCCAACGGCAAGGGCGTGCGCATCATCGGCGACCTTCCCATATACGTGTCCGGCGACAGCGCCGACGTGTGGGCCAACCCGGACCAGTTCCAGCTGGACGGGGACGGCATCCCCACCGAGGTGGCCGGCTGTCCCCCCGACGGCTTTTCCGAGGACGGCCAGCTGTGGGGCAATCCCCTCTTTGACTGGGAGCGGATGAAGGAAGACGGCTACCAGTGGTGGCTGCGCCGCATCGCCTTCCAGTTCACCATCTACGATACGCTGCGTATCGACCACTTCCGGGGCTTTGACGCCTATTATGCCATCCCCTACGGCGACAAAACCGCCCGGAACGGTCGCTGGCGCCCCGGCCCCGGCCTGGATTTCTTCAAGGCCGTCAACAAAAAGCTGGGCAGGCAGGACATCATTGCCGAGGATCTGGGCTTTCAGACCGACTCGGTGCGCAGGCTGCTGCGGGACACAGGCTACCCCGGCATGAAGATTCTGGAGTTTGCCTTCGACAGCCGGGACAACGGCAGCGACTACCTGCCCCACCGTTACCCCGCCCACTGCGTGGTGTACACCGGCACCCACGACAACGACACCATCCTGGGCTGGATGGGCTCCGCCCCCAAAAAGGACGTATCCTTTGCCAAGGCATACCTGCGCCTCAACGCCCGGGAGGGTTACAACTGGGGGATGATGCGCGCGGCCTGGGCGTCCCCCGCCGACCTGGCGGTGATGCAGGCCCAGGACCTGCTGGGGCTGGGCAGCGAGGCCCGGATCAATATCCCCTCCACCCTGGGCATCAACTGGAAATGGCGGGCCCTGCCCGGCGCATTCACCCCCGCGCTGGCCCAGCGGCTGTACCGGGAGACCCGGGTGTACCAGCGCCTGCCCAAGAAAAAGGGCGCCGCCCAAAAGGCCGCGCCCGCGAAAAAACCATGAAGACAGCGGCACGCCCCGGGCGTGCCGCTGTTTTGTCCGCTGGACAGGGCCCCGAGCGGGCGATATAATGGCAAAAAGCCGGTGAAGGGAGGTATGCGCGGTGAAGGAGCTTCGTTTGGGCGAGATAATATATGACAGGCGGAGGGCGATGAAGATCGGGCAGAAAAATCTGTGCCAGGGGATATGCAGCCGGGGCACGCTGTCCCGGTTTGAGAACGGCCGCCAGACGCTGTCCTATAATCGGGTGTCCGCTCTGTTCCAGCGGCTGGGGCTGCCCGATAACTGCTTCTATGCCCTGCTGTCCGAGGACGAGCTGGCCCTGAAGGAGGCGGAGCGGGAGGCCCGGGATGCCAGCGTGGAGCTGGAACGGGCCCCGGCACAAGGGCGTTCTGCGGCCTGGGCCCGGCTGCGGGAGGCGCTGGGGCGGCTGGAAGCGCTGGGCCGGAACGACCCCTTTGCCCGCCAGTGCGTGCTGTCCCTGCGGGCGGTGGAGGGCCGGGAGGACGGCCCCTATCCCTTTAAGGAGCGGCTTGCCATGCTGCTGGAGGCCGTCCGGCTCACCGTGCCCCAATTCAATTTGGAGCGCGCCGGCCTGGGGCCCTACAGCGGGGAGGAGCTGCGGCTGATTATGCTGATCGCCAATACCTATACCGCAGGGCAGCGCTATGAGGAGGCGGAGCGGGTATACCGCATAGGGCTGGAATATCTGGAGGCCAACGGCAGGAGCCTGCCCCAGTACTTCTACCTGAAGCCCGCGTATACCGCGAACTATGCTAACGCCTTGGCCTGGACGGGCCGCTGGCAGGAGGCGCTGGAGCTGGCGGAAGGGGGCATTGCGGAGTGCCTGGAGTACAAGCGCTACCACGTGCTGGACACCCTGCTGTGGGTGAAAGCCTACTGCTGCTACTGCCTGGGCCGGCGGGAGGAGAGCGCCAGGCTCTACCGCCAGGTCTATTCCCTGCTGCTGTCCACCAGGGAGATGAGGCGGCTTCTGATATTGAAGGAGCAGGTCACGGAGCTGATGGACATAAAATTTGAGGAATGACGGATATGGTCAAAATGCACAAAAAACAGGGTGTAAAATTTTGTTGCGAGTGTTCGCGAAACGACACATCGGGCATAGGGACAAACGGCGGAATTTATGGTATAGTGTTGCTGGCAAAAGCTTTTGCAAAAAAATAAATAATTTCAGGAGGTATGACGATGAAAAAGTTCATATCTATTCTCCTCTGCGCCCTGATGGTAATGTCCCTGTTTGCAACGGTCTTTGCCGCGCCTGTCCCCAGCGGCGGCACGGAGGTCATGTCGCCTCATGCTGTCACGGATAACCATATCTGGGCGGTGTATAACGCAAGATGTAACGGTTATACACAAACATGGAATTACAAATGTACGCATTCTGGCTGCACCGCAACTAAGACCGACACTGTTCCCTGTCCTGCCGCAGGTCATAGCGGGGCCTGCAATTGGCTTCCTGCTTAATTTGTATCACTATAATGAAGGAACAGTGTTAAACTGCCTTTAAGGATTCAGAGCAGCCCGGCGGTGGGGCCCCGCCGCCGGGCTCTTTTTTGAGGAGGTGCCCTCCATGTTCCACAAGCAAAATGCCCGCCAGCCGTGGGCCGCCGTCCTGCTGGCCCTGCTGCTGGCGCTGGCCTCCGCCTTCTCCTGCATCGGCCTGTCGGGCTGGGCGTCCTTCCGGCGGCAGCTGGCGGCTTTGGATGCCCAGTATACCACAGTAGCCTATAGCGGCAATAACGATATCTATGCGACCATATATGATCCGCCGGTGAAGGAATACCTTGAAGATGGCTCTATCCTGTTTGAGGACGGCACCCTCCGGGCCAGCCCCCAGCGGGTGGAGCGTTTGATAGGTAATGCGCCAGGTGTGCTCCGTCGGGACACTAATGTGCTCACCGCCGCCCACACCCCTGGCCTCAAGGGGATGAGCTCCGGCGCTGTGGACCCCCTGGCCTATGTGGCGGCCTATGACCAGGGCCGCTATGCCCAGTCGGTGGCAGCTATGCGTTGTGTGGACGTGTCGCAAAATCCAGGTTTCAACGCAGCGTGGCAGGAGTATTATTTCTTCTTTTTTGAGTGGATCGACCCGGTATGCCGCATGGACGCCTACGACCTGCCCGAGCACTCCGTCATACTCCAGGTAGTTTGCAACCAGCGCATGTGTGTGGATGAGGATGGCAACCCCTGCCCACCGTTCGAGGTGGGGAAAACCTATCTGCTCCGGGGAAATTTTGTTGATTTTGACACACATTATTTGCACCGAATGGTGGAGGCGACAGAAACCGAGCCGGAACATCTGGAGAATTATTGGATTCGTAATACGCAGGAGTTTGTGCAGTCAATCTTGGGAGTAGACCCCTCCAAAAATCCTTCCAGCCACCGAACTGACTTTCCATGGCAGCAGTTCGATGTATTCCTGCCTCTCAAGGATACGGGCGCTTCCTCACTCTCCACAGATTCCTTGGGGCGGCCCTACCCCCTAGTGCCCAACTTCTATTTGAGCGGAAGGGGGCTCTCCGATAAGCAAAACAGCCTGGGTTTGAACTGGTCGGCTACAGTTCCAGAGGAGAGCTGGCCGCTGTACGCGGAGTACGAGGGGGACTGGCGGGACTTTCTGGAGACGGAGGAGGGCCGGGTGTGGCGGGAGGAGATCATCCCCTGCTGTGAGCGCAGCCACGATTCCGTGGCAGTGCTGCTCACGGACAACATCCAGGGCCTGTCCCAGTTCTGCAAAGAGGAGTCCGCCCTGCTGGAGGGGCGGTACATCACCCAGGAGGAGTACGACGCCGGGGCCCCGGTGTGCATGGTGGGGGCGGACTACGCATTATATAATGGTCTGAAAGTGGGCGATACCCTTACGCTTGATCTCTATAAACCCGCCTATGCCACATCTCGGGGATATATACGGCTTCTTTCTACATATACGTACTTTTATTATACGCACTGTATGCCCCTGGCGGAGGAAAACCGCCTGGGCACGGAGCGGGAGTACACGATTGTGGGGCTGTACTCCACGCCCACGCGCCCCTGCGACCCGGACGGCCACAGCTTCCGGGGGGACACGGTGCTGGCCCCCAAGGGTTCGGCCCCGGAGGTGCTGGCCGCGGCGGAGGAGGACAGGGTGACGCCCCTTTTGAACACGCTGGTGCTGAAAAACGGCTCTATCGAGGAATTTGAGGCATATATGGCGGAGAATGGCGCGGCCAACCGGTTCCGCTACCACGATTACGGCTACAGCGAGATGAGGTCGTCGGTGGAGGCCATGGAGGGCAGTGCCCTGCGGCTGGCGGCGCTGGGCGGGGCGGCGTTTGTTGCGGGCGGGGCGGTGTTCCTGCTGGCGGGATTTGGACGGATGCTGCCGGCAGCGCGGGGCCTGCGGCTGCTGGGGGCCGGCCCGCGCAGGGTTGCGGGGGAGATGCTGTGCGCGCTGCTGCCGCTGATGGCGGCGGGTGTGCTGGCCGGCGGCGGCCTGGGGGGCCTGCTGTACGGGAAGGTATGTGAGGCGGTGCTGTCCCAGTCCCTGGCCCCAGACTGGCCGGGGCTGGCGGCGTGCGCGCTCATACAGCTGGCGGCGCTGGGCGCTGTGGCGGCGGTTTGGGCGGCGCTGGCGGCCCGGCGGGGGCTGATGCGCCGGAAGCCGGGGTGAAGGAGGAATTGGATTGAGGGAGAAAAAGTGTGTGGTGGGCTGCCTGCCGCTGCTGGCGCTTCGGGTGCTGCTGCGGCGGCCCGGCGCAAGCCTGCTGCTGGCGGCGGTGGCGGCCCTGGGGGTGTACGCGGGCTGCGGCCTGCACAGCCTGGTGATTCAGCAGCAGCGGTCTATTGAGGAAACCGTGCGCAGCACCGTCATCCACTGCACGCTCACCGACGTGCGGGGCATGAACGCCGATAATTTGAGCATCAGCACCGCCTATGTGGAGATGCTGCTGGGCCGCAAGGCCGCCCGGGACCCCAGCCTGGCGGACATGGACCAGGCGGTGGCCAACGTGAAGGCCAAGGTGGACTGGGAGCTGGCCCGGCCCTTTGGGATGACGCTGTGCCGCGTGCTGAGCTTTGACAGCGACGCGAGGCTGGAGGGGGCGGAGATTCGCCTGGACGCGGGGTGGAGCGAGGAGGATTTCCAATGGGATGATATGGTCTGCCTGATTCCAGAAGACATGGACGCCGGGGAATATGTGGACGTGATGGTGTCCAATCCAGAGGCCGCCCCCCGCCTAAAGGTGATTGGCCGGGTGTCCGGCGGGCCCGGAGACGTGATTTATTGCCCCTTCTTTATGGGCTGGGGGGACGGCAGCAGCCATGCGTTCAGCATTCAGAGCTGCACCTTTGACATCCGGGACACCGCCCGTCTGGAGCAGTGCAAGGAGAAGCTGTTCTCCACCCCGTTTTTTGCGGAGCCTTCCATGAACGCCGTGCCGGACGGCTTCAGGGTGGGGGTGCTGGTGCACGACGAGGTGTATTTGAAGTCGCTGGAGGAGCTGCGCTCCAATCTGGACATGCTGGGGCTCTTACAGCCGCTGCTTCTGGTTTTAATTGGGGGCGTCAGCTTTTTCGCCGGATTTCTGGTCAACCGCCGGCGGGCGCGGGAGTTCGCCGTCATGCGCTGCCTGGGGGTGCGCCGCCGCGCCGTTTTTGGGCAGGCGCTGGGGGAGCAGCTGGCGCTGGGCCTGACCGGCGGCCTTGCGGGGCTGTGCGCCGCGCAGGCCACAGGGCTGGAGGTGCGTTCCGGCGGGCTGGCCTTTTCCGGGGCGGTCATGGGGATGTTCCTGCTGGGCGCGGCGGTGTGCGCGGGGATCGCGGCCGGCGGCAGTGTGATGAAACTGATGAAAACGGAGGAATAACGCATGTCGATTTTGACCGCTGAGCAGGTGGAATATACGTATCGGACAAAGTACCAGACCGTTTATGCCCTGCGCGGGGTGGACTGCGCCTTTGAGACGGGGCAGATGACGGCCATCGTGGGCAGCTCCGGCAGCGGCAAGACCACGCTGCTGTCCCTGCTGGCGGGGCTGGACGTGCCCACGAAGGGCAGCATACGCTTCCGGGGGCAGTCCACGGCGGAGCTGGACCGGGATGCGTGGCGGCTGAAAAATGTATCGGTGATCTACCAGAACTTCAATCTCTTTGCCCACCTGACGGCGCTGGAAAACGCCGCTTACCCGCTCTACCTGCAAAAGCGGCCGAAGGGGCAGGCGGAGGAGGAGGCCGCCGCCCAGCTGGCGGCAGTGGGCATTCAGCCGGACCAGCTGGGGCGCTATCCCCGGATGCTGTCCGGCGGCGAGCAGCAGCGTGTGGCCATTGCCCGGGCGCTGGCGGCGGGCAGTGAGCTGATCCTGGCCGACGAGCCCACCGGAAACCTGGATGAGGAGAACAGCCAAAATATTTTCGCCATTCTGCGGGATCTGGCCCATGGGCGGGAGCGCTGCGTGGTGGTGGTCACCCATGACATGGAGCTGGCCAAGCGGACGGACCGCATCGTGCGCATCCAGGACGGGAGGATTGCCGCAGCCGGTCCAGAAAAGCAGGAGGGGAGCGGGGGCTGAGAACAGGTCAAAACGGGCGCGGCATCCACCTATTGCGGATGCCGCGCCCGTTTTGCTCTTCAGGCGGGGCCTGCTTTGGACAGCTTGCCGCCTGTGCGCCCTGCGGCAATTTCATCATTCAAATTCCACCGTGGCCGGGGGCTTGCTGGTGATGTCGTACACGACCCGGTTGATCCCCTTGACCTCGTTGACGATGCGCACGCTCACCCGGTCCAGCAGCTCATAGGGAATCCGGGCCCAGTCGGCGGTCATGAAGTCGTCGGTGGTCACCGCCCGCAGGGCGATGGCCCAGTCATAGGTCCGCCCGTCCCCCATCACCCCCACCGAGCGCATGTTGGTGAGCGCGGCGAAGAACTGGCTCAGGCGCTTGTCCTCCCCGGCCCTTGCCAGCTCCTCCCGGAAGATGGCGTCCGCCTCCCGGAGCGTGTCCAGCTTGTCCCTTGTGATCTCCCCGATCACCCGGATGGCAAGCCCCGGCCCGGGGAAGGGCTGCCGGGCCACCAGGTACTCCGGCAGGCCCAGCTCCCGGCCCAGCTGGCGCACCTCGTCCTTGAACAGCAGCCGCAGGGGCTCCACAATCTCCTTGAAGTCCACGCAGTCGGGCAGGCCGCCCACGTTATGGTGGCTTTTGATGACGGCGGCGTCCCCCGCGCCGGACTCGATCACGTCGGGGTAGATGGTGCCCTGGGCCAGATAGTCCACCGCCCCCACCTTTTTGGCCTCGCCCTCAAACACCCGGATGAACTCCTCGCCGATGATCTTGCGCTTGCGCTCCGGCTCCTCCGCTCCGGCCAGCCGGGACAGGAAGCGCTGGGATGCGTCCACGCGCACGAAATTCATGGCCCATGGGGAGAACGCGGCCTCCACCTCGTCCCCCTCGTTTTTCCGCATGAGGCCGTGGTCCACAAACACGCAGGTGAGCTGCTCCCCCACCGCCTCGGCCAGCAGGGCCGCCGCCACCGACGAGTCCACCCCGCCGGACAGGGCCAGCAGCACCCTGCCCGCCCCGATCTTGTCCCGCAGGGACTGGACGGCGGTGCGCTTGTAGTCGCCCATGGTCCAGTCCCCTGCCGCATGGCACACGTCGTAGAGGAAGCGGCGGAGCATGTCCGTGCCGTGCCGGGTGTGGTTTACCTCGGGATGGAACTGCACGCCGTAGAACCCCCGCGCCTCGTCGGCGATGGCCACGCTGGGGCAGGCGGCGCTGCGGGCGGTCAGCTGGAACCCCTCGGGGACCTTCTCCATATAGTCCCCGTGGCTCATCCAGGTGATCCCCGTTTCAGGCAGGCCCCGGAACAGCGTGCACTGGGTGTCAAAGCAGGTCTCGGTCTTGCCGTATTCCCGGGCGCTGCCCTCCTGGGCCGGGCTCACCCGGCCCCCCAGCAGGTGGGCCATGAGCTGGCAGCCGTAGCAGATGCCCAGGATGGGCGTCCCCCAGGTGAAAATGGCCGGGTCCACCTGGGGCGCGCCGTCCAGATACACCGAGCCGGGCCCCCCGGTGAAAATGATGCCGATGGGCTCCATGGCCCGCAGCTCCTCCAGCGGCGTGGCGTAGGGCTTCACCTCGCAGTATACCCCGCACTCCCGCACCCTGCGGGCGATGAGCTGGTTATACTGCCCGCCGAAATCCAGCACGATCACAGTCTGATGGGCCATGGCCGTCCCTCCTCATGTTTAGAAGCTGTAACAATAGCCTCAGCACCCAGCTTTGCGGCCCAAATTGCCGCCGGCCGCGTTGAAAAATCCTGAAATGCACCAAGTATTCCCGCGATGTTTCGCCTTGCCAGCGGCAGTTTTGGCTCGCGAATCGGAATACTTCGGCTATTGGTACAGCTTCTTAGATTATTACAAACGAATGTTTCACGTGAAACGGCGTTCCCTCACCGCCACAGGAAGTCGTCCAGCTCCCCGCCGGAAAACACCACGCCGGCCTCGTGCTTTTCCTCGTCCCGCACGGGCAGGAACGGGTCGAGCACCGTGACCCGCCTGGCGCACTCGGGGCAGCGGTACTGGATGGCCCCGCAGGCGTACATGCCCGGGGGGATATCCGCCTTTTTGTCCACGATGCGCAGGCTCTTGCGGTAAAACGCCGGGTCCTTGTGCTCCGTATAGTGGCCCACGCTTACGCCGGGCAGGGCGAAGAGCTGCTTGCGGGCCTTTTCCATGGTGCAATTGCACTCCCGGCACCAGTCGTTCTGGTATTTGCGCAACAGCTTGTCAATAAGCCCCATCTCACGCGCCCTCTCCCTGGCTGCGGGCCTGGTCCAGCACCTGCACCCACAGATCCGCCTTGGAGATGCCCTCCAGCACCTTCTCGTCGTTCATTTTCCAGCGCTGGTTGGAGATGAAGGTGTTCACCCGGATTTTGATGCCGTCGATCTCAAACAGGAAGCTCACCCGGCTGGTGCCCCGCAGGAAGCCCGCGCCCCCCGCGCCGTCGTCCGTCCAGGCCCTGGACACCCGGGCGGCGGGGACCACCTGGACCTGGAACGGATTCCAGAAGAACATCAGGCCGATCTTGCCCTTGGCAATGTCCATGGACACCACGCAGCCGTCGCTGTAGAAGATCTGGCGGCGGTCGATGCCCAGCTCGTCCAGCTGCTTCACCATGCGCTTTTTGCCCAGCCTGTAAATGTTCCTGGGGGCGAAGATCCACCAGAGCACAGCCAGAAAGGGGATGATAAACATACAGATTGCGGCCCCCGTGCCGCCCTCCCGGAAGAAGGTGTAGCCGATGAACAGGCTCAGCGCGGCCGCGGCCAGCGGCACCAAAATGTAGCTGAGCAGATAGGCGTAATTGATTTTCTTCACTTGGTCCGTTTTCATGGTCTGGTCTCCTTTTCTCAATGATTGTGGTGCGCCGCCCGGCGCTTGGGGCTGAAGTCCTAATCCCACTCGCTTGTTTTCTCCTCCCCCTTCTTGGCCCGGGGGGCGAAGAAGAAGGGGAACAGGCCCAGCTTGGCCCCCAGTGAGTGGAGCAGGGGGAAGCACACCAGGATGGTGACGGCCTGGACTGTGCCGGTATACCATCCGGCGTAGTCCTCCTGGGCCGCCTTGCCGCCCCCGCCCAGCATGTCGATATAGAAATCATGGCGGCTCAGAGGCTCGCTGTACTCGATCTGGCCGAGAAAGCTGGGGCTGGATTCCAGATCCTCATACACCACCCGGCCCACGGGCAGGGTGTTCACGCCGAAAAAATAGTCCCCCTCGCTTTGCACGCTGTCTGAATTGATGACGGCGGCCACCAGCTCGCCGGAGGGCAGGGTGACGGCGTTCATATAGTGGCTGCCGTAGTAGCCGCCGCCCCGGTTGCAGTACTCGATGCCGTCGGAGAGAATGGTGAAGGTGTCGTGGCTGAGCAGGTCGGCCACGCTCTGGGCGCGGAACACCTCCGCCCCCGCCTTGCCGCCGATGTCGCCGTCGGCCACGGTATGCTGCTCCACGTGGCGCTGGTACAGGCTGGGCACAACCAGCCCGGTGAGCTTCGCCGTCCCCATGCCGGCCAGGTAGGCCAGCAGCAGGCACAGCCAGATGTCAAATCTCATTCGGGTATAGCGCATGACGATCCCCCTCCCGGAACGGTTTTTATTTTACCGCATCTTCGGGGAAAAAACAAGGGAGTCGGTGATGAAATCCGGCGCCGGGCTGTGCGCGGATTGTCCATGCGCAATTTTGACTCGCGAATCTGAATACTTCGGCTATTGGTACAGCTTCTCAGGAATATCTCCCCCTATTTTTCCGCATATTATCAGGGAAACGAGGTGTTACCATGTTTGTCGTCCTCATCCGCACCGTGGCGCTCTACCTGTTCATCGTCGTGGGCATCCGGCTTTTGGGCAAGCACCAGATCGGCCAGCTGGAGCCCTCCGAGCTGGTGCTCACCCTCATCATCGCCGACCTGGCCTCCGTCCCCATGCAGGACAACGGCATCCCGCTGCTGTCGGGGCTGATCCCCATCGTGGTGCTGCTGGCCCTGTCCTCCATCCTCTCGGTGCTGTGCACCAAGTCCATCCGCTTCCGTGCCCTGCTGTGCGGCCGGCCCTCGGTGGTGGTGGAAAACGGCCAGGTGGTGCAGGCGGAGCTGAAAAAGAACCGCCTCACCCTGGACGAGCTGATGGAGGAGCTGCGCATACAGGGCTATGCCGACTTCCAATCCATCAAATTCGCCCTGCTGGAGACCAACGGGCAGCTGTCCGTGCTGCCCTATGCCGCCGACAAGCCCGCCACCGCCGCCCAGGTGGGCGCGGCGGTCCAGGAGACGGGCCTGCCCGTGGTGATCATCAGCGACGGGCGGCTGCTGGAGCACAACCTGCGGGGGGCGGGCTATGAGCATGGCTGGCTGGAAAAGCAGCTGGCCGCCCACGGCCTGCACTCCCACCGGCAGGCGTTCCTGCTCACGGTGGACGAGGGGGGCAATACCTGCTGCGTACCCAAAAGGGAGGCGAAACCATGAGACGGCTGTATCTCTCCATCGCGCTGATCCTGCTTCTGGCCGGCCTGTCCGGGCTGCACGTGTGGCATCTGCACGGCTTTACCAGCCAGCTCACCGGCCTGCTCACCCAGGCCCAGCAGCACGCCCGGCAGGAGGACTGGGCGGGGGCCGCCCTGCTCACCCGCCAGGCCAAGGAGCGCTGGACGGGCCACGAGGGCTATCTCCACACCACCCTGCGCCACACCGACATCGACGCCGTGCTCATTTCCCTGGACGAGGCGCTGGCCTTTCTGGAGGGGGAGGAGAAGCAGAGCGCCGAATACGCCGCCGTCAACGCCCGGCTGCTCACCCAGCTGGAGCTGCTGGTGGAGGCGGAGCTCCCCACCCTCACCAACCTGCTGTAGGCGAGGCCCCCGCCCTGCGGGGGCTTTCGTCTGCCCCCTTGTTTCTCCCGGGGAGTTGTGGTATAATTTACATTCAAGCATAAAATAGGTATAGAATCGCTTTGCGGTGGAGGAACGCTTTATGAAAATTGTTGTTTTGGCCGGCGGGCTCAGCGATGAGCGCAACGTGTCGCTGTCCAGCGGGTGCAAGGTGTGCGCCGCGCTGCGGGAGCGGGGGCACCAGGCCGCGCTGATTGATATGTACCTGGGGTCTGAGCAGGCCCCCGAGGCCCTGTTCTGCGCCCCCATCCCGGCGGAGCTGACCAAAATCGGCCGCCAGGCCCCGGATCTGGCGGCGGTGCGGGCCTCCCGGAGCGGGGGCGGGGACAGCCTGTTCGGTCCGGGCGTGCTGGAGGCGTGCCGCATGGCGGACGTGGTGTTCCTGGGCCTCCACGGCGCCTGCGGGGAGGACGGCCGGGTGCAGGCCGCCTTCGAGCTGATGGGCATCCCCTACACCGGGGCCGGCCACCTGGGCAGCGCCATCGCCATGGACAAGGACCTGACCAAAAAGCTGATTGCCCCCTTGGGCGTGGCCACCCCCAGGTGGGAGCTGGTGCGGTATACGCAGGACGATATCCCCGCCCTGGCCGCCCGGCTGGAGGTCCCCTGCGTGGTCAAGCCGGCGGCCTCCGGCTCGTCCATCGGGGTGTCCATCGTCCACCGCAGGGAGGAGCTGTCCGGCGCCCTGGCCGGGGCGCTGGCCTACGGCGGGGTGTGCGTGGTGGAGCAGTACATAGCCGGGCGGGAGATCCAGGTGGGCATTTTGGAGGACAAGGCCCTGCCCTCCATCGAGATCATTCCCAAGGCCGGCTTTTATGACTATGAGAACAAGTACCAGCCCGGGGCGGCTGAGGAGATCACCCCCGCCCCCATCCCCGCCCAGTGGGAGCAGAGGCTGGGGGAGGCGGCGCTGACGGTGTTCCGGGCGCTGGGGCTGTCGGTGTACGCCCGGGCCGATTTCATCGTCACCGGGGACGGCGTCCCCTGGTTCCTGGAGATCAACACCCTGCCCGGCATGACCCCCACCAGCCTGCTGCCCCAGGAGGCGGCGGCGGCGGGCATCGGCTATGGCGAGCTGTGCGAGCGCATTATAAAAGCGTCCCTGGTGGCCCGGGCGGCGGGACGGTAGAACCCCAGGGGGAGATTTGCGGGCCCGCGGCCCCGCCGCGGTTCTGCTTGTGAAGCGGGACGAAAGGAACGAGACCCGGCCGTGCGGCCAAACCGGGGGACAAGGCGGTACGGCGATAATTGGGAAATGAGAGGAGCGCCACTTATGCAGGCACTGACATTGAGACAGCTGCTGGAAGCGGTGAACGGCACCCTGCTGGGGGACTTTGACGATCTGGACGCCCAGGCGGTCCAGGTGAGCACCGACAGCCGGAATATCACCCCCGGCTGCCTGTTTATCCCCCTGGAGGGGGAGCGGTTCGACGGCCACTCCTTTATCCAAGCCGCGCTAGAGGCGGGGGCGGCGGGCTGCCTCACCGCCCGGGAGCGGGAGAGCTACCTGCCCGGCAGGTTTTACATCAAGGTGCGCTCCACCCAGCGCGCCCTGTGGGAGCTGGCCCGCTACTACAAAAAGCTGTTTCCCATCCCCTTCATCGCCGTCACCGGCTCGGTGGGGAAGACCACCACCAAGGATATGACGGCGGCGGTGCTGGGGGCAAGGTTTTGCGTCCACAAAACGGAGGGGAATTTCAACAACGACATCGGCGTGCCCCTCACCCTGCTCAGGCTGGAGGCGCAGCATGAGGTGTGCGTGGTGGAGCTGGGCATGGACCACGCCGGGGAGATCGACAACCTGGCCCGGCTGGTGGAGCCGGACATGGCGCTCATCACCAACATCGGCGACGCCCACATTGAGAACCTGGGCAGCCGGGAGAACATCTTCAAGGCCAAGTGCGAGATCTTCCCCCACCTGAAGCGGGACGGGCTGGCTGTCCTCAACGGGGACGACCCCCTGCTGGCCTCCCTGGAGGGGACCCTCGCCCAGCGCACTGTGTTCGTGGGGGAGGGCGAGGGGCTGGACTACACCGCGCGGGATCTTTCCAGCGACGGCGCGGGCCACCTGTTCTGCCGGGTCAAGACCCCCCGCAGCCAGTTCGAGGCCAACATCCCCGCCCTGGGCAGCCACATGATCTACCCCACCCTCATGGCCGCCGCGGTGGCCGAGGCGCTGGGCATGGCCCCGGACGAGATCATCCGGGGCATTGGGGCCTTCCTGCCCACCAAAATGCGGATGAACATCGTGCGCTGCAAGGGCGACATCGTGATTTTGAACGACGCCTACAACGCCAACCCCCAGTCCATGCGGGCCGCCGCCGCCGTGCTGGGGGACGCCCAGGGCCGCCGGAAGGTGGCGGTGGTGGGCGATATGAAGGAGCTGGGCCCCGGCTCCGAGCAGTTCCACCGGGCGGTGGGGGGCTACTTCGCCCAGTCCGGGGCGGACCGGCTCATCGCCATTGGGGAGCTGGCCCGGTTCATGGCCGAGGGCGCCCAGGAGGCGGGGCTGGACCAGGCGGACTACTTCCCCACCCTGGACGCGGCCAGAAACGCCCTGTCCCGGGAGGTGCGGGCGGGGGTGACCATCCTGGTAAAGGCGTCCCGGTCCATGGCGTTTGAGAAAATTGTAGATTTCCTCTTGACCAATGTCCCGCAATAGAAAAATCCACTGAAGCCCGGCGCAAGGAGAATTTTTACCCATGATTGACATACAGCTCACCGGCCTGGTGAAGGAGTTCGAGGTCGGCAAACGAATTTTGGACGGCTTCTCCCTCCAGATTGAGGAGGGGGAGCGGGTGGGCCTGCTGGGCCGCAACGGCGCGGGCAAAACCACCATCTTCCGCATGATGACCGGCCAGGTCCACCCCGACGAGGGTACCATCGCCATCGCCCCGGGCAAGCGGCTGGGGCTCATCTCCCAGATCCCGGTATACCCGGAGGGGTATACCGTGCGGGATGTGCTGGACACCGCCTTCGCTCCCCTCCGCGCCATGGAGGAGGAGCTGGGGGCGCTGGCCGCCCGGATGGGGGAGGGGGCCGACCCCGCCGTGATGGCCCGGTACGACCAGCTCACCGCCGCCTTTGAGCTGGGGGGCGGCTACGACGCCGAGACGCGCCTGAACAAGGTTTGCAACGGCCTGGGCATTGGGCAGGACATGCGCTCCCGGCCCTTCGACGCGCTGTCCGGCGGGGAGAAAACCCGGATCAACCTGGCCCGGCTCATTCTGGAGGACACCCATATCCTGCTGCTGGACGAGCCCACCAACCACCTGGACCTGAACGCCACCGAATGGCTGGAGGGCTATCTGGAGCGGTTCAAGGGCACGGTGCTGGCTATCTCCCACGACCGCTGGTTTCTGGACAAGGTGGTGCGCCGGGTGGCGGAGATCCAGGACGGCAGGGCGGAGCTCTACTCCGGCAACTACTCCTTCTATGTGGAGGAAAAGGAGCGCCGGTATCAGGAGCGGCTCAAGCAGTACGAGAAGGAGCAGGCCAAGATCGCCCAGCTGGAGGCCGCGGCGGAGCAGATGCGCCTGTGGGCATTTAAAGGCAACGACAAGCAGTACAAACGGGCCATCAACATGGAGCGGCGCATCGAGCGCATGCGCACCACCGACAAGCCCACAAAGGAGCGCAGGCTGGCCACCCGCTTCGGCGAGCGGGAGTTCCACGGGGACGAGGCCCTGGTGGTCACCGAGCTGAAAAAGTCCTTTGGGGCGCGCACCCTGTTCGAGCACATTAACCTGGAGGTGGCGGGGGGCGAGCGGATTGCTCTGCTGGGGGACAACGGCACCGGCAAATCCACCTTCATCAAGCTCATCATGGGGGAGGAGGCCCCCGACTCCGGCTCCATCTACCTGGGGCCCTCCGTCCGCACCGGCTACCTGCCCCAGATCATCCGCTTTGACCGGCCCGACCGCAACCTGGTGGACACCATGCTCTACGCCCAGAACTGCACCACCCAGGAGGCCCGGGACCGGTTGGCCTCCTTCAAGTTCCGGGGGGAGGACGTGTTCAAGGAGGTGTCCGCCCTGTCCGGCGGGGAGCAGTCCCGCCTGCGCCTTTGTATGCTCATGGACAGCCGGATCAACCTGCTGATTCTGGACGAGCCCACCAACCACCTGGACATCGACTCCCGGGAGTGGATCGAGGAGGCGGTGGAGGAGTACGGCGGCAACCTGCTGTTCGTCTCCCACGACCGCTATTTCATCGAGAAGTTTGCCACCCGGGTGTGGATGCTGGAAAACGGGGCCATCACCGACTTCCGCGGCACGTACACGGAGTTCCGGGCGTACCGGGAGCGGCAGGAGCAGTTGAAAAACGCCAAACCCGCCGCTGCTGAGACAGAGAAACCAAAAGAGGACAAGCCCAAACGCCCAGGTGGAACCAAGGAGCTGGAAAAGCAGGTCCGGGCCGCCGAGCGGGCGGTGGAGCGGGCGGAGGTGCGGCTGGACGAGCTGGCCCAGGAGGCCCAGGAGGCCGCGTCCGATTACCTGCGGCTCCAGGACGTGTACAGGGAGAGGGAGGCCGCGGAAGACGAGCTGGCCCGCCTGTACGCCCAGTGGGAGCGGCTGGCGGCGGAGCTGGAAGAGGCAAAGGGGTAACACAGGGACATGGACTACAAAAGCTATCGGGGGGACAGCCCCCGGCGGAAAAAGAGGCATTGGCTGGCGGCGGCGCTGCTACTGCTGGGGCTGGGGCTGGTCTTGTTCGGGGCGCTGGAGCTCGTCATCGCCGTCCACAGCCGGGACCGGGTGGTGGAGAACCCCCCGCCCAAGGTCATGGTGATCTTCGGCTGCCAGATGCGCCGGGACGGGCCCTCCGTTTTGCTCCGGGACCGGCTGGACGCCGCCCTGGCCTACTGGGAGGCGCACCCGGATATCAAAATCGTGGTCACCGGCGGCAAGGGGGACGACGAGCACGTGTCCGAGGCCCGGGGGATGTACGACTACCTCACCGCCCATGGGGTGGACGGGGCGAATATCTACATGGAGGACAAGTCCCGGAACACCTGGCAGAATATCAACAACACCTTTGCCCTCATGGAGCGGGAGGGGTGGGAGCTCACCAACGATGTGCTGCTGGTGTCCAGCGGCTTTCATCTGGCGCGGATTGAGCTGCTCTGGAACCGGGCCCGTGCCCAGGCGCTGCGGGGTGAGACGTACGGCGGCCAGTACGTTTCCACGCTGGCCGCCCCGGTGAGCCACGCGCCCTCGGCGGTGCAGATGTTCTTCCGGGAGCCGCTGGCGCTGGTGAAATCTTTTTTGTTCGACCGATAAATAAGGTGATGAAATGCAGGATAACCTGAAAAACATAGAGCTGCGCTATCAGGAGCTGGAGGCCCGGCTGGCCGCCAACGAGACCTATTCCGACCCGGAGCTGGTTTCCAGGCTGAACCGGGAGCAGAAGGAGCTGGAGCCGCTGGTCACCGCCTGGCGGGCGCTGTGCCGCGCCCGGTCCGACCTGGCCGGGGCGGAGGGGCTTTTATCCGACCCGGAGATGCGCGAGCTGGCCCAGCAGGAGCTCAGCCAGGCCAGGCAGGACATTGAGCGGCTGGAGCGGGAGATCAAGATTCTGCTCCTCCCCCGGGACCCCAACGACGGCAAAAACGTCATCATGGAGATCCGCGCCGGGGTGGGGGGGGAGGAATCCGCCCTGTTTGCCCACTCCCTCACCCGGATGTATGCCATGTACGCGGAAAAGCGGGGCTGGCGGGTGGAGGTCAACTCCGCCAGCGAGACGGAGCTGGGCGGGGTGAAGGAAATCTCCTTTACCATTGAGGGGGACGGGGCGTGGTCCCGGCTCAAGTTTGAGAGCGGCGTCCACCGGGTGCAGCGGGTGCCAGAGACGGAATCCGGCGGCCGGGTGCACACATCCACCGCCACCGTGGCGGTGCTGCCCGAGATGGAGACGGTGGACGTACAGATCAACCCCGCCGATGTGGAGATGCAGGTGTTCCGCTCCTCCGGGGCGGGGGGCCAGCACATCAACAAGACCTCCTCCGCCGTGCGCCTGATCCACCGGCCCACGGGGACGGTGGTGGAGTGCCAGCAGGAGCGCTCCCAGTTCCAGAACCGGGAGAAGGCCATGCGCCTGCTGGCCTCGATCCTCTACGACCGGGAGCAGGAGCGCATAGAATCGGAGTATGGCGAGAACCGCCGCAGCCAGGTGGGCAGCGGGATGCGCAACGAGCGCATCCGCACCTATAACTTCCCCCAGGGGAGGCTCACCGACCACCGGGTAGGGCTGACGCTGTACAAGCTGGACGCGGTGATGGACGGCGATTTGGACGATATCATCGACGCGCTGACCACCGCCAGACAGGCGGAACAATTAGCGGAGAGAAGCTGAGGCCATGTATACGCATATCATTTTTGACCTGGACGGCACCCTGCTGAACACCATCGACGACCTGGCGGACGCGGGCAACCATGTGTGCGCCGCCCACGGCTGGCCCGTCCACACAGTGGACGCCTACAAGCGCATGGTGGGAAACGGCATCCCCAACCTGGTGTCCCGCTTCACCCCGGACGGGCTGGGGGAGGACGAGCTGGCCGGGGCGCTGGCGGAGTTTTCCGCCTACTACAACGACCACAAGGCGGACAAAACCGCCCCCTACCCCGGCATTCCGGAGCTGCTGGCCGCGCTGAAGGGCGCGGGAATCCACATGGCGGTGCTGTCCAACAAGGCCCACGCCCTGGCCGGGCCGGTGGTGGAGCACTATTTCCCCGGCGTATTTGAGTACGTGCAGGGCGCGCTTCCCGACGCGCCTTTGAAACCAGACCCCACCCTGCTCCACGCCATGATGAAGGAAATCGGAGCAAAACCCGAAACCACCCTGTTTGTAGGCGACAGCGACGTGGATGTACACACGGGCAAAAACGGCGGGTTGACGGTGGTGGGCGTGCTGTGGGGCTTCCGGGACAGGCCGGAGCTGGAGGGCGCCGGGGCGGACTATGTCATTGAACGCCCGGGGCAGCTTCTGAACTCCGGTCCCGATCAGAATGCACAGGCCCGGCGAAGGGCGGTGGGCGGTGAGGATGTGGCAGAAACCGGCAGCGTGATCCGCTGCGTCGTATGCTGGCTGGCCACAGCGTTTTTTGCTCTTTTGGAGCTGGCCGACCTCTGGTGGCTTTTCAAGCTCCTGCCGGACGTTCTCCGGTACGGCTATGACTGGGAGGCAGGCTATAATCTGCATCTGGCGGAGGATTTTGAAATCGCCGGGGCGCTGGCATCCTTTCTCGGCGTTCCCCTCCTGCTCCTGCTGCCGCTGTCCATCCTTCTCGCCAGGAAGCTACCCAAACGCAGCCGTCTCACCGTTGGCTGTACAGTCTGCTGGCCGGTCGCGGTGGTCCTCGCATTCTTCGAGTACCTCTTCTGCTCCTATCTCGTTCAGCACCTGCCGGACGTGCTCGACCCTGACTATGACGGCGTCTATTATCTGGTCGAAAACTGCCGAGAAATCGCCGTACAGGCGGTTTTGACCGGGATCACGCTCCTGGTCATGTTGGCGCTGGCCGTCTATTGCACCATCAAGCTCGGAAAGCGGGGAACACAGCGTGAACACTCTATATCTGACAAGTGGTGACGTCCAACAGGCGGCATCTCTGCTCCGGCAGGGCAAGTTGGTGGCCCTCCCCACCGAGACGGTATACGGCCTTGCCGCCGACGCGACGCAGAAGGGGGCGGTGCGGGCCGTCTACGACGCCAAGGGCCGCCCGGAGCAAAAGCCCCTGAACGTGCTGGTGGACGGTATGGGCATGGTGGAGACCGTCTGCCGGGATATACCAGGGGACGCCTACCGGCTGGCGGAGGCGTTTTGGCCGGGACCGCTGACCATGATCCTGTGGGGGAACAGCGCCCTGCCCTCCATCGTCCCCGCCGGGGGCGGGACCCAGGGGGTGCGCTGCCCCGACCACCCGGATACGCTGGCGGTCATCAAAGCGCTGGACAGGCCGCTGGCCTGTCCCTCCGCCAACCTGTCCGGGCAGCCCAGCCCCAAGTCGGCGAATGACGTGCTGGCCCAGCTTGGCGGGAACATTGACGCAGTGCTGGACGGTGGGCCCTGCTCAGTGGGCGTGGAATCCACCATCCTGGATTTGACCGCCACGCCCTACCGCATTCTGCGCCAGGGCGGGCTGGGCCGGGAAAAAATTGAGGCTGTGCTGGGACAGGGGGCGCTTTCATGACGGTGATCGGCATCACCGGCCCCACCGGGGCGGGCAAAACCACCGTTTTGAACGTCCTCCGGGACATGGGCGGGGCGGTGGCGGACTGCGACGCGGTGTACCACGGGCTGCTGCGCGCCAGCGCGCCCCTGCGGGAGGAGCTGCGCGCCCGGTTCGGCGGGGAAATATTTGACGGGGCCGGGGGCTTGCGCCGGAAGGCGCTTGGTGCTATTGTATTTGGGGACGCCCAGGCGCTGGCGAGCCTCAACGCCATCACCCACCGGCACATCGTCGCCGAGCTGGAGCGCCTCATCGCCCAGGCCGGGGCGCAGGGCCGCCCTGCCATTGCCCTGGACGCCGTCGCCCTGCTGGAGAGCGGGGCGGGGGCGCTGTGCCATGTGACGGTGGCCGTCACCGCCCCCGAGGAGGTGCGGGCGGCCCGGATTATGGCCCGGGAGGGCATTCCCGAGGAGTACGCCCGCGCCCGGATTCGGGCGCAGAAGCCCGGCTCCTGGTTTGAACAGCACTGCACCTATACCCTGCGCAACGACGGGGACCTGGCCGGGTTTGAGGCCCGGGCCCGGGCCCTGCTGACACACATCATTTACAAGGAGGACATTTGACATGGAAGAGAAAACGCCGGGCCAGCAGCTGCGGGAGGCGCTGCTGAACGAGAAGAAAAACGGCTGGGACGTGGTGGACGAGGCCACGGAGCGGGCGATTGCCGACTACTGCGAGGGCTATAAAGCCTTCCTGGACAGGGGTAAGACGGAGCGGGACTGCGTGGACTACGCGGTGGAGCTGGCCCAGGCCGCCGGCTTTGTCCCCATGGAGCGGGGCATGGAGCTCCAGCCCGGGGCCAGGGTGTACCGGGTGAACCGGAGCCGGGCCCTCAGCCTGGCCGTGATCGGCTCCGCGCCGCTGGATCAGGGCGTGTCCATCACCGCCTCCCACATCGACAGCCCCCGGCTGGATCTGAAGCCAACCCCCCTCTATGAGGACAGCGAGCTGGCCTTTTTTAAGACGCACTACTATGGCGGCGTGCGCAAGTACCAGTGGGTGACCATCCCCCTGGAGCTGCGGGGCGTGGTGGCCATGAAGGACGGCTCCATCGTCCGCGTGGCGGTGGGCTCCCACCCCGGCGACCCGCTGTTCACCATCGACGACCTGCTCCCCCACCTGGGCTCCGACCAGGCTAAAAAGCCCCTGGGCGAGGCCATCCCCGCCGAGAGCCTGAACATTCTGGTGGGCAGCCGCCCCCTCAAGGACGACGACGGCAAGGACCGGGTGAAGCTGTCGGTGATGAAGCTACTCTACGAGCACTACGGCATCCGGGAGGGCGACTTTATCTCTGCCGAGATCGAGGCCGTCCCCGCCTTCAACGCGGTGGACATCGGCTTTGACCGCTCCCTCATCGGGGCCTACGGCCACGACGACCGGGTGTGCGGCTACGCGGGGCTGAAGGCCCTGCTGGACCTGGAGGGCGTGCCCGTGCGCACCGCGGTGTGCGTGCTGGCGGACAAGGAGGAGATCGGCTCCGAGGGCGTGAGCGGGATGCAGTCCGCCTTCTTTGAGACCTTCGTGGGTGACCTGTGCGCCAGCCAGAAGGTGCCCCTACGGGTGTGCCTGGAGAAATCCTTCTGCCTGTCCACCGACGTGACGGCGGCCTTCGACCCCAACTTTGCCGAGGTGTATGAGAAGAACAACTCCGCCCGGGTGAACTACGGCGTGGGCCTGTGCAAGTACACCGGCTCCCGGGGCAAGGGGGGCGCCTCCGACGCCGGGGCCGAGGTGGTGGCCTATGTCCGCCGCCTGCTGGACGACAAGGGCATTTTGTGGCAGATGGCGGAGCTGGGCAAGGCCGACCAGGGCGGCGGCGGCACCGTGGCCTGCTACATGGCCAACCGCAACATCGACACCCTGGACGCGGGCGTACCCGTACTGAGTATGCACTCCCCCTTTGAGACCGTGTCCAAGCTGGACTGCTATATGACCTACGCTGCCTGCAAGGCGGTGTACCAGGGGTGAGCGCGGTCCGCCTGGAACCCATCGGCCCGGACAACTGGCGGCATAAGCTGGCCGTCCGGGAGGATCAGCAGCGGTTTGTGGGCAGCTCCACCGGCATTCTGGCCCGGGCCTACGCCTACCGGGAGCGCAGGGCCCAGGCAAGGCTGATTTTGGACGGCGATACCCCGGTGGGCATGCTGCTCTACTACGACTGGCCCGAGGACCGGGAGTACGTGTTCAGCCATCTGCTCATCGACCGGCGGTATCAGCGCCGGGGCTTCGGAGAGGCCGCCGCCCGGCTGGCCCTGGACGAGATGCGGGCGGACGGCCGCTATTCCCAGGTCAGCCTGTGCTATGTGGAGGGGGACGAGCCCGCCCGGCTGCTGTATGAAAAGCTGGGCTTCCGCCACACCGGCGAGGTGGACGAGGCAGACAGCGGCGAGATCCTCATGGTCCTGGACCCGCTGTAACGGATAGAAACCCCCTTTTGCGGAAAAGCTACCGCAAAAGGGGGTTTTTCCATGACTGAGGAGACCAGACCGGCGGAAAACGGCGAAAACGAGGAGCAGGACCAGCTCCGGCAGGACATTGTGGACCTGGGTTCCAGCACCGTCAAGACGAAAGACGGCACCATTCATACCCTGACCATCGTAGGCACCATTGAGGGCCACCAGGAGGAGCGCTCCGGGGCCAAGACCACCAAGTATGAGCACGTTCTGCCCCTGCTCACCGCCGTGGAGGAGAGCGACGAGGCGGACGGCCTGCTCATTCTGCTCAACACCATGGGGGGCGACATTGAGGCGGGCCTTGCCATCGCGGAGATGATCTCCGGGATGCGCAAGCCCACGGTGTCCCTGGTGCTGGGGGGAGGGCACTCCATCGGCGTGCCCCTGGCGGTGGCGGCCAAGGAATCGTTCATCGTGCCCTCCGGGGCCATGACCATCCATCCGGTGCGGCTTAATGGGCTGGTCATCGGGGTGAGCCAGACCTTCCACTACTTCGAGCGCATTCAGGACCGCATCTGCGACTTCGTAACCCGCAACAGCCGCATCAGCCGGAAGGACTTTGAGCACCTGATGCTCAACACCGGGGAGATGGCCGCCGATGTGGGCAGCGTCATCTACGGCAAGGAGGCGGTGAAGCTGGGGCTCATCGACCACCTGGGGGGGCTGTCCGACGCGCTGGCGTGCCTCCACCAGAGAATGCGGGAGGAGAACGGGCGCAGGGAGCTGTGACACACGCGGGCGGCTGCCCTGAGCGGGCGGCCGCCCCCTTGATTCCAAGCGGGCCGCTCCCCTGGGACGGGCCCGCCCCGGCAAAAAATTTTTGAAAATTCTTTTTGTATGTTTGACATATCATGGCAGATAGCCTATACTGGTTGTATAATAAGAAGGAGGCTGTATGGACTTTCAAAGCTATTTCCCGATTTGGGATCAGCTGGCGCCTGCCCATCAGGAGCTGATCCTGGGCAGCCTGGCCCGGCGGGAGGTCAAAAGAGGGACCGTGCTCCACAACGGGGATGCGGACTGTACCGGGCTGCTGCTGGTGCGCTCCGGCCAGCTCCGGGCCTATATCCTCTCGGAGGAGGGGCGGGAGATCACGGTATACCGGCTGTTTGACCGGGACCTGTGCCTGTTTTCCGCCTCCTGCATGATGCGCAGCGCGCAGTTTGACATCACCATCCAGGCGGAAAAGGACACCCGGCTCTGGGTGATCCCGGCGGAGGCGTACCGGCAGGTGATGGAGCAGTCCGCCCCCGCGGCCAATTACACCAACGAGATCATGGCGGCGCGGTTTTCCGAGGTCATGTGGCTCATGGAGCAGGTTATGTGGAAGAGCCTGGACAAGCGGGTGGCCGCCTTCCTGCTGGAGGAGTCCGCCATTGAGGGCTCGGCGGTGCTGCGCCTTACCCACGAGGCCATCGCCAACCATCTGGGCACCCACCGGGAGGTGGTCACCCGGATGCTGCGCTATTTTCAGGGCGAGGGCATGGTGAAGCTGGCCCGGGGCTGTGTGGAAATTTTAGACGAGGGCAGGCTGGCCGGCCTGCGGGATACATAAAGAGCCCCGCGTATCCTCTTGTCAAGGATGCGCGGGGCTCTTTTTTTGTGCCCTATTGGTCCATGCCGCAGGCCGCAGCCCGCTCAATCAGACAGCGGTCGTGGGTCACGGCGTCGTAGAACCGGTAGCCGCCGGAGAAATTGTAAGCGGTAAAGCCATGCCCGGCCAGAATGCGGCAGGCGATGTAGCTGCGCAGGCCGCTCTGGCACATGACATAGACCGGCCTGCCCGGTTCGAGCTCGCCCAGCTGCTCCCGCAGCTCGTCCACGGGGATATTTTGGAACCCCTCCACATGCCCCCGTCCAAATTCCTGGGGGGTGCGCACGTCCAGCAGCGCCGCGCTGCCGTCCCGGGGCAGGGCGGGCACGTCCTCCAGATGCCACTGCCGGAGCACGCCGCCGGCGATGTTGTCCACCATGAATCCCGCCATATTCACCGGGTCCTTGGCGGAGGAGTAGGGCGGCGCGTAGGCCAGGTCAAGGTCCTTCAGCTGGGTGGCCTTCAGCCCCGCGCGGATGGCCGTCGCCAGCACGTCAATGCGTTTATCCACCCCCTCATAGCCCACGATCTGGGCGCCCAGAAGCCGGTAAGTCTCCTTTTCAAAGACGACCTTCATGGTCATCACCCGCCCGCCGGGATAGTAGCCCGCGCGGCTCATGGGGGACAATACCACCTTGTCCGCCGCCAGCCCCGCCTTTTTGGCGTTGGTCTCGTTGACACCCGTGGCCGCGGCAGTGAGGCCGAACACCTTGATGACGCTGCTGCCCTGGCTGCCCAGGTAGCGGCTGCCGCCGCCGCAGATGTTGTCCGCCGCGATCCGCCCCTGCTTGTTGGCGGGCCCGGCCAGGGAGATCACCGCGTCCTCCCCCGTGACAGAGTGCTTTACCTGCACGGCGTCGCCCACTGCGTAGATGCCGGGCGCGGAGGTCTCCATGCGGTCATTGACCACGATGCTGCCCTTGAGCCCCAGCTCCAGGCCCGCATCCCTGGCCAGGGCGGTGTCCGGGGTGACGCCGATGGCCAGCACCACCATGCCGGCGTGGAGGGGGGCCTCGTCCTTGAGCAGCACGTCCACGCCGCTGCCGTGGGGCGCAAAGCCCTCCACCGTGCGCCCCAGGGCCAGCTTTATCCCGTGCCTGCGCACCTCGCCGTGGATAAAGGCCGCCATGTCCGGGTCAAAGGGGTTCATCAGCTGGCGGGGGCGCTGGACGATGGTGACCTCCAGCCCCAGCTCCCGCAGGTTTTCCGCCAGCTCCAGGCCGATGAAGCCGCCCCCCGCCAGCACGGCGGACGCGGGATGGTTTTTCTGGATATAGTCCTTGATGCGGAAGGTGTCCTCCACCGTGCGCAGGGTGAACACATTGGGCAGGCCGGAGCCGGGCAGCCTGGGCTGGGTGGGCTTTGCGCCCGGGGAGAGGATCAGCCTGTCGTAGCTCTCCTCAAAGCTCTCGCCGGTGTCCAGGTTTTTGACACAGACGGTTTTTTGCTCCGGGCGGATGGCGGTGACCTCGTGGCGCACCCGCATATGCACCCGGAAGCGGGAGAAAAAGCTCTCGGGCGTCTGGAGGGTCAGGGCCTCCGGGTCCTCGATGACCCCGCCGATGTAGTAGGGCAGACCGCAGTTGGCGTAGGAGATATACCCAGAGCGCTCAAACACCACGATCTCCGCCTGCTCATCCAGCCGGCGGATGCGGGCCGCCGCCGTAGCGCCCCCCGCCACGCCGCCGATGATCACAACCTTCATTTCAGCACTCCACCTTTCCCCTGTATGCGGCGATTCCGCCAATATTTTTTACGTTGGCATAGCCCATCCGGGCCAGCAGGCTGACCGCCTGACGGCTGCGTGCGCCGCTGTGGCAGTATACGAACAGGGGAACGTCTTTCCCGGCGGGGACGCGCCCCGCCCCGCCGAGGGCTTGGAGCGGCGCGTTGACGCTGCCGGGGATGTGGCCTTCCCTGTATTCCTGGGGGGTGCGCACGTCCAGCAGCACGGCGCCGGGGACAGCGCCGTATTCCTGGACGCCCTGATTGATATCGGGGCCCTTCAGAAAGTCAAAAAATCCCATGACGGCGCCCCCTTACAGCATGGCCAGAATCTGGGCCTTGGGGCGGGCCCCAGCGGCCTGGCTGGTGATCCTGCCGTCCTTCATCACCACCAGCGTGGGGATGGCCATGACGCCAAACCGGCCCGCCAGCTCCGGCTGCTCGTCCACGTTGACCTTGGCCACTTTAATGTCGGTACGCTCCTGGGCGATTTCCTCTACGATGGGCCCCACCATGCGGCAGGGGCCGCACCAGGGGGCCCAGAAGTCCAGCAGAACGGGCCGGTCGGAACGGATGACCTCATCGGAAAAATTGGTTTCATTGATATTGACAGCGTACATGATCTTATCCTCCTGCTTTTTTGTTGATGGGCCTATTCTAGCGGATTTCCCCGCCGGCTTCCGTGATGTTGTCACATTCGCTTTTCCGCGTTCCTGTGCCCGCTGCGGATTATTTTTCCCCCAATATGGTACACTAGTATGGTCAAAACCCTTGAAAACCGGCTGACGGCTTTCAAGGCGGGCAAAGCCCGCAAGCCATTTTATGGGCTGTGTTTTGCCTATGAAGTCCAACGCAGGCCGCCTTGCGGCCCCTGCGGCGCAGGCGCGCCGCAGACATCAAAGGATTCTTTTGATGTGCGGTGGCCATAGCATTTACCATACTGGAGGTATCGGGCATGTGTGAGCGACGGTTGGACGGGCGTGGGCTGAGCGCCTACCGGGCGTATCTGATTCAGGAGGAGCGGGCGCCGTCCACGGTGGAAAAATATCTGCGGGATGGGCGGGCCTTTGCCGCATGGCTGGGAGACGCGGCGGTGAGCCGGGAGGCGGTATCGGCGTGGAAAGCCCATCTGCTGGCCATGGGGCAGTCGCCGGTGAGCGTGAACGCCAAGCTATCGGCGCTGAACGGGCTGTTCCGCTTTCTGGGCTGGGAGGAGTGCCGGGCAAGGCTGCTCAGGCTCCAGCGGCGCGCTTTCCGGGAGGAGTCCAAGGAGCTCACCCGGGAGGAATACCAGCGGCTGCTGTCCGCGGCCCGGGAGGGGGGCCGGGAGCGGCTGGCCCTGCTGCTGGAGACCATCTGCGCCACCGGCATCCGGGTTTCGGAGCTGCGCTTCGTCACAGTGGAGGCGGCGCGGCGGGGACGGGCGGACGTGGCCCTCAAGGGGAAAATCCGCACCATCCTGCTGCCGGGGAAGCTGTGCAGGAAGCTGCTGAAATACGCCGGCAGGAACAAAACCGCCTCCGGCGAGGTGTTCCTCACCAGGGGCGGCGCAAGCCTGTCCAGGAAGCAGATCTGGCGGGAGATGAAGGGACTGTGCCAACGGGCGGGGGTGGAGCCGTCCAAGGTGTTCCCCCACAACCTGCGCCACCTGTTTGCCTCCGCCTTCTACCGGGCGACCCGGGATATCGTCAAGCTGGCCGACGTGCTGGGGCACGCGTCCATCAACACCACCCGCATTTACCTGCTCACCGCGGGGACGGAGCACGCCCGGCAGCTGGAACGGCTGGGGCTGGTGTGTTAGCGGCTTCGGCATTGTAGACAAAAGGTGGATTCTGTCGTCTTTGCTTACATCAAAGCTCCCTGCACCCGGTCAAACAGGGTACATTAAGGCATTTTTTATTATAACATAAACCCCTGGTATGGGAAGCGTGTTTTTCAAAATCAGCAAATTTACAAAAAAGGTATGCAAAATTTGAGGCCACCTATGCCTGATTGGGCGGTCCCATGGTTTTTACGCCTTTTTTTACCCCGTTCCAGCCGTCAACGGCGGCCGGAACGGTGCTTTGTGGGCAGAATCCACCTTCTGTCCACTTTCAAGGGATTTGGGACGGATGGGGAGCTGGAGGGAGGAAGCTGAATGAATGAGGCGAGTACACCCTGGCAGGGGCCTGCCGGCGGAAGGCCGACGGCGGCGGGGTGAAACGACAGTGGTTTTTGGCAAACCACGGGAAACCGTGGGACAGCAAAACTACGGGACTAAGGTTAAGGGATCCTTTCCGATGCTATGTTCGCCGGGTTGCAATTTGGCAAACCATGGGAAACTGTGGGACGCAAAGCCAGAGGCTTGGCGCGGAGTGCGCGCTGTGCCCGTTCGGCTGCGAGGCAAATCAGCGGAAACGCTGAGACGCAAAACCAGAGGCTAAGGGGCGGTATGCGCCGCGCTATGCCCGTTCGGTTACCGGACTCTTTGCGTCCGAAAAAAAGCAAAGAAAGGAAGTTGAAAATGAAAATGTTAAAAAAAGCACTGGCTGCCGCCCTAGCCCTGACGCTGTGCGCCAGCATGATCTCGCCCGTGTTCGCGGAGGACGCGAAGGACCCGGCGCAGGCCCCCTTTGGCGATCCCTACGATGAGGTCGTGGAAGACGCGGAGCAGGTGGAAACCGACGTGGAGGAGGCGGAGGACGCCGCCGGTTCGGCCATTGACGGAATCGACGAGGACACCGCCGGAAAAATCGACAAGGCCGAGGAGGCCGTCAAGGACAGCGAGAAGGTGGTGGACGCGGCGAACGACACGGTGGCCGAGGCCGTCAATACCGCCAACTCCGCCCAGCAGACCGTTGAGACGGCCCAGCAGTGTCAGCGCCATTTGAAAATGTCGATTTTCGCCGGAATGGAGTGTCGTTTTTAACAGGACAGCATACAGGTGTTATACAGCCTTAACCACTATCCGACTTGCCGGTTTGAAGTCCGTCAAGCCCTGATTTATCAGCTTG
>CAJUKT010000106.1 GCA_910587255.1 uncultured Oscillospiraceae bacterium | reverse complement strand
GTTTCAGGCTTGACGGACGAAAACGGTAAGTATAATTATGCAAAGGCTGTACACCATTACCCGCCATTTTTCGACATATCCTGTTCGGCGAAAAACTACAAAATCGCATCGGCGCTGACACTGTATACAAGCTCCAGGGGCGCAGGAGAAGGCCATGGGCGGCGTCTAAGAATCGAACCATCATAGGATATTACGAGACAAAGACCGCCGCCCTGGAGGCTTTAAACCGCCTTACAGGCCGTTCGCTGGATGAGCGGTACAACATGACCTTTGCGGATGTTTTTAAGGCGTGGAAGCAGGAGCACTATAGAAATGTTGGGGAAAAATCCGTTGCTACATATGACCGAGCTTTTACGGTGTTTGAGCCGCTCCATAAAAAAAGTTCCGGGACATTAAAACGGCTGATTTTCAGGCGGTCATAGACAAGCATATGGGGAAGTCAAACTCTACGGTGTCAAAATATAAACTTCTCGCAACTCAACTATCGGAGTGGGCCATCCGTGAGGAGCTGATTACAACCAATTTTGCCACTTATATCAAAGTGCCGGGAAAGATCAAAAAAGAGAAAGAAATTTTTTCCGATGCCGATATTGCAAAACTGGAAAAAGAAGGAAGCGAGACGGCAAAGATCATTCTCATGCTGATTTACACTGGGATGAGAATTGGGGAGCTGTTCTCCCTCCCTTTGGAGGATTGCCACGAAACTTATGTTGTAGGTGGGGAAAAAACGGAGGCAGGACGAAACCGGGTGATACCAATACGCCCCGAAGGGCGTGAATATTTTTCTTATTTTGCAAATCAGGCGGACGGCCCAATGCTCCTGTCGGGTTACACCGGGGACAAAGTGTCAGAAAACTTTCGTCGGCGCAACTATTACCCATTGCTGGACAAGCTTGGCATAAAGCGCAAGACCCCACACGCCACCCGGCATACCTATGCCAGCCATGCCAGAAAGGCCGGGGTGCCGCCCGAAATACTACAAAAAATCCTGGGCCACGCGGACTACAGCACTACGGCAAATATCTATGTGCATACTGATGTGGAGGAACTTGTACGGGCTGTTGAGGCATTCTAAATTGATTGCTTTTTGTTAGTAACCAGATTAACGTATGTTGATATACAAGCACATACAACGCCGGAAAACCATTGGAAACGCTTATATAGTTGGATGTAACTGCGTGGATAATAACATCATTTATGATTCGTAATCAGCAGGTCGTGTGTTCGAATCACATTACCAGCTCCACGAAACCCCTTGAACCGCAAGGGTTACACCCCACAGGGGTACAAAGTGAACCGGGGGGTAGCAAGCACGGTACGGAAAAAAGGATATCAGCGGCAGGACAAAACGCCCTGCCGCTGATATCCTTTTTGTTCGGGAAAGGTGTGAGTAACCTGACGGGCGGTTATTGCTGGCAGACACCCAGCCGGGGGACTTTGCGCTGCACCCGGACGCTTCCCATGTGGGTATGATCGTAGGCCGCAACGTAGCGGGGAAGCTGCTGGTCTGCCATTACTCCAGCGGCATGAACAATGTAGTGTTGACGGAGTTTACTGCCTCCGGCTTCACATCCGTGGGGCGGCAAGGCCCTTATGCCCGGATAACTTGCAGATTACTCTTAAAAGTAATGAAATAGCTTATTCTGGTGGCCTAATGGATATGCTCTTAATATCTCAATGTCTTTTTGTTTGACATCACATACAATTGCTTTTTCAATTTGTCTTATTTCTGAGGAATACTACCATTCCCATCCGGTTGGAGGTATAGGAGATGCGGCAGACGAGTTGTGGTCTGAATTAACTCTCACCCAAGATCTTACTCCTTTTTCAATATTGTACCGATTTTCCGCTGTGCGTGTTTCATATACATAGAAATATCGTTGCTCATACGCATTATAGCAATAATACCTATATGTCCCTTGATATTGATCCACGTAATAGTAAATATACGGTCTCAACATATGCTTTGTCCAAGCAGATACATTTAGCGTGAACCCTTTTGAAATTTTTGAGGTTACAGAACCCGATGCTGTTACTTTTAGGCCAAACTTTAAAGCGTCCGATTTAGTCAAACCGGCGGTTCCCTCAAAACCGACGTTCACTGTTGCCGTAATTTCATCGTTGAAAGATATAGACCCAGAATCAGGGGATTTGTATAAATCCAAACCATTCCATTCAATTACATATTGTGACCACAAAGTGCTTTTATCTACATGGGGGTTTACAGACCAACCTTCGCTAATAATTGATGTTCTGGAATCTGGAACATATCTTGCCGAAGGCAAGTCTACAAGCTTTCCTTCGGAGATGCACCCAAGATCTACAATAGTAGTATCACCATTCGCCATCCTATTACTACTGTTATCATTTGTGGCAAGTTCATTTGCCGCTTGTATTCTTTTTGTCAATTCTTCTGCTATTTCCTTGGCCTGCGTTTCCGACAAATCTGCATTATTCTCAAGAACGTGTGCGTACATCTCAGCTAAGGTTGCATCATAATCGAATTCGACAACCGCTGAATCATTTGAAAATGTGGTTGTCATGAGAGGTTCGGATACTTGGGTAGTTTCACCTTCGCAAATAATCACAGCATCAGATGGAACAGTAGCTGTATACATGTCAGTTACAATGGTCATTTTTTCTGCGCTACCATTGCTGATAGACACATCATTTCCCTTTTCGGATTTTTCGCCTACAGCCAATGCCGGGGTAAATATCAGTTGCATCGAAAGTACGGCAACCAACAAAAATACCCACTTTTTCAGACTTTTCATAGCTGGCTCCTTTCATAATCAATGGTTTGTAATATTTGGGGAAATCCTTGCGTTTAGCTATTTAGTGTCTTGCTTTCCAATCGCTGAGTGGTGACCCCCGAAGCGTCTTTCACATAAATCATAACCACAGCGCGATATTCTTTTCCCTCAAACAGTGGCGAATAGGTCAGTGTAGCGTTGTGCTGAAATTTGCTTTCCGATTGAATCTCCGGGGTATCGCTGGTTGTGAACGTATATTCCGTTATCCATCCAAAAATAGTATTGCGCTGAACTTCCACGCTGCTGGCTCCAATTACGTCCATCTTTCCGACACCCTGAACCGAAAAGAAAATGCTGAAATCACCATTGCTTTTCTTGGAAAGTGTCACCGTGCTGTGCGCAATCCGGGTGCTTGCCCGCGCTTCCATCGCATGGGCGGGAATACTACACAGCATCACCATACACAGTAACATAGGCAAAATATGAACTGACCATTTTTTCTTCACAAAGGCCCTCCTTCACGAAAACATGGATTCTACAACTTGCCACAGGATATCCTTCCCGTTTTTTGAACTAAGATAATACTCATACTGATCCGTATACCAGGCAATAGCACAATTGTCTGTGTTTTGGATCAAGTAGAAAGTAATCCCGTCCTTTACCACCGATTCCACTGGGTCGCCAGTTTTCTGCACCTGTGTGGCAGGTTCATCCTCATAGCTCATGACATTGATGCTTACATACCCCTCGTTGTCCGTGTAGGATACCGCAAAGGTTTGCTGGAACGGATCGTCCAGGTACGTTACATCAAGTTCTCCTAAAACATACCCATCTGGGAGCCATGTGGGTTCGTGTACCTCCGTCATGCCGTAGGCATCAAACGCCGCCTGCAAGGAGGAAAACTCCGGCCCAGCAGCTTCACCGTTCATGTTGTCGGACACCTCACTGTCAGGCGGGATCTGCCCAAAGCTGAATACATCTTCCGTCCACCGGGCCATTGCGCCGAACACATCCACGCCCGCAGCCTGGGCCGTCACCATAACGGCAAGCATACAGGCAACCGCGGCGGCGGCAATCAGGGCCGTGCGCCAGACCCGGCGGAAGGTCACAGCACGCTTTGGGGGGACTTCAAGGGGCTGCTGTTTGGTTTGTGCTAAATCGGCGTGCTCCATGCGCTCAGGTTCAAGCGCGGTTTCTTCTATCTCGGGCAGATATTGGGTTACGAACTGCTCCCATTGCTGGTCTACATCGGGGAAGAATCCTGTGGGATTTTCATTTTCTTTCTCAATGATCGCCTCCTCCAGCGCATCTACATACGCTTCGTCCTCCGGACAGCTTGCGGGAACAGGTGCAACATTCAATAGTTCCAGAAGCCTTTCAATGGAGAGCTGGCGCAAGTAGGCATACTGATTATTGTCGAGCCTTTTTAACTCGTCCATGATTTTGTCCCCCTTATAACCTATACTCCACGAGCGGCCCGTTTTTCGACACCGCTCCAGAAAAATTTTCAAGTTCAGCAGTTTCACCAATTTGAAAGGCTACTTTTTGTAATAATCATCCAATGCTTGCTGCAGCCTTTTTCGAATCCGCTCAAATCTTTTATAGCAAGTTGCCAGTCTTACGCCCTGCCGTTCGGCTTCTTCCTGGAATGTCGATTCGTGCTTGGAAATTCTGATGAAGAAGTCAAAATCTTCTTTGGAAATGGCTCTCTGGCAAAGCTCGACCAGTTCAAAACTGCTATCCTCCAAAGCTGCTGGTTCCTGGCCAGGAGAAAGCTCCTCTATCGACATAAAAAGCGCCGCAGAATACTTTTGCTCCCGCAAAATATGTAATGCTTCGTTCTCCACCGCTCTTTTCAGCCAACCAATATGGCTCTCGCTGCGGATAAACTTATCCGGCTTTTTACAGGCCGCTAAAAACGCTTCCTGTACCGCAGCTTCCGCTTCCGAACTCTGCCCCAATATCGAGCAGGCATGAACGTAGAGCCTGTGATAATTTTTGCGATATAAATTTTCAATGAATTGCTCTGTGCTTCGTTCCATAAGCATCCTGCTCCTTGCACAAATTAAAATACTTGGTTTTCCATCGTATGCAATTCACTATTTCACATCAATAATTTTTAGTGCGTCCATCTCACTTAGCGTCCCAGCCAAGTACCGATCCCTGGCATCGGTTGCCCGCTTTAACCACTGGTAGTATTCGTTATAGCTCAAATTCTTGTTGGCGGGTTTCTCCCCAAAGGTTTCCGTCCTCTCGTACCGCTTGTACATCCGCTGCTTGGCCCGGTCAAATTCCTCAATGACCTTTTTGCGGCTGGCGTCCAACTTGTGCTTCAGCGCGGGGGCAAGCGCCTTGCAGGACTTGCCGTTTTTGAGTTCCCGGTCACAGTAGAGCGTCTTCCGTTTTGTCTGCGGGATGAAATACCGCCCGCAGCACTCGCACAGCACCACGTTTGGTTTGCCGGAGATGAAATGCACCAGCAGAAAATAGTAGTAGTCCGATATGGAGCGGAAATAATAGCGGGAGACCAGCCCACCGCTGTCCGGCTCAAAAACCTGGGTGAGCTCCTGCATACGCAGATAGTCATATCTGCCCTCGAAGTCGATAGGGATACCGTGGCGCAGGTCGCTCAGGATATCGTTGACCTCGAACTGGAGATACATCACCGAGGTCAGGATGGAGATGATCTGCGCGGTAGTGGTGTAAACGTAAAGCCCCGTCCCATCATCCTCCGGGATGCAGTCCTCAATCATTGCGCGGGTCAAAGTCCCGAACATCGGGGCGTCCTGCTCCATCGTGGTTACCAGGTCGATGGTGGTGTCCTGGATGAACTGGAACACATTCATGTCCGCATCCTCTAAACGACCCTGGTGGGGGATGAACGCGGCGGAGGTGATGACGAGGTCAACCACCTCGGCGTATGGGCCAAAATCAAGTTCGGAGAATGTGATGATCTCATCCTCCACAGTGGTATCCTCCAAAGGGATCTTGCCGCGTACTGCGGCGAGGTCTCTTTTTAGCGTCCCATCGGGTGCGATGGTCACATACACTCCGCAATCGGTTTTCATAAGCGCCCTCCCTGTCTGCAAGCGTTATTTCCGGTTTTCCCGGATAACACTTGTTTATTTCAACTGGCATTCTTTTTCTGTATTGTACCATACAGGGGCAGAAGTTCAAAGCCCCAATCAGAAAAGGAGGTTTTTAAAATGAACAACGCAAGACCAAACCGCCTGCCCACCATCGACGGCGAGACGCTGATGAGCAAGCCGCTCCAGCCGCTGAACTTTGTGGTGGACACGCTGATCTCCCAGGGTCTACACATCCTGGCGGGATCGCCCAAGGTGGGCAAATCTTGGCTGGCGCTGTGGCTGGCCGTCACCGTGGCGAAAGGGGAACCCGTCTGGGGCCTGCCGGTGAAGCAGGGCACGACGCTCTACCTCTGCCTGGAGGACTCCCAGCTGCGCATCCAGAACCGGCTGTTCGATGTGACGGAGGACGCGCCGCCCAACGTGTACTTCTGCACCGAGAGCCGCATCCTGGGGGATGGGCTGGAGGAACAGCTGCGGCAATTCCTGGCGGAGCATCCGGGCACATCGCTGGTCATCATCGACACGCTCCAGATGATCCGGGGAACCACCTACGACAACACCTACGCCAACGACTACCGCGACCTGTCCGCGCTGAAGAAGCTGGCCGACGCCCACGGCATCGCCATCCTGCTCATTCACCACCTGCGGAAAGAAAAAGCGGACGACGTGTTCAACCGCATCTCCGGCACCACCGCCATCAGCGGCGCGGTGGATGCCAGCTTCACGCTGGTGGAGGAGCAGCGGGGCAGCGGCAGGGCACGGCTGTCCTGCATCGGGCGCGACATCGAGTACAGGGAGTTGGAATTGCGCCGCAACGCCGACAACGTGTGGGAGGTGACGGCAGACAGTTACCAGCAGCCAGAGCTGTTGGGTGACCGCATCATTTTTCTCCTCTCTGAATTGCTGTGCGGCAGCGCTGGATTTATCGGCACTCCCACCGAGCTGGCACAGCGCATCGACCCTGACGGCTCGGAGGGCGTCACGCCGAAAAATGTGTCCCGCAAAATTCTGCAAAGCGTTGCAGCCCTAAGTGGAATTGGGATCACGGCGGTTGTACGCAGGAGCAACGGGAAGCGGCTCATAGAACTCCGCCGTGCCGATAGTGCCGATTGCGCTGGGGCCGGAAATATCGTCCCTGTCGACCCTTCCGCCCAGTGACCGCACCGCCTGTGATGCCCCACGTTGGCCCGTGTGCGGCGCTGTGTCCGCTCTTGCGGTGCAGAGCGAGAATGTACCCGCAGAGCGGCCCAGGCGCGGTGTTCGGCTTTTGTGGGCCGTTGGTGGGAGCGTCCAGTTAGGGCATCGCAGAGGCGCCCCGTTGGGGCGGAAGCCCACCCTCTTGGGTGGGGCAAGCATCGCGTCCGGCTATACGCCGCCCGCACTCGCCGGGGCCCTGCCCCGGCTCCCCCTGCCCCCTAAAGGGGGAGAAAGGAGATCAATGCAGAAAAAGAAAACCGAAATCATCACCGCCAGGATGACCCAGGCGGACAAAAAATCCATCCAACAGCGGGCCAGGGCCGCTGGCATGACCGTTACCGATTACCTCACCACCTGCGCGCTCGGGAAGGACATCGTCCGGGTGGATGGTCTGGACGATCTGCTCTCTGAGATGAAAGCCCAAGGCCGCAATCTCAACCAACTGACCACGCTGGCAAACATGGGACGGCTCACCGTCCTGCGCGGCGACGATCTGCTCAGCGAGTACACCCGGCTGTGTGACACGCTGGGCGCACTGGTTCGGGAGGTGCGCTGATGGCAACCTTCACCGCGATCCGCAGCAAGACGCAGAGCGGCAAGGCCCTGCGCGGGGTGGTCGAGTATGTGGAGCAGGAAAAGAAAACGCGCTGGGACGATGACAGGCTGGTATCCGGATACAACTGCGTCCCACAGTCTGCGCTCATCGAGATGCAGATGACCAAGCAGCGGTTCCGCAAAACGGACGGCACGCAGTACTACCACTTCGTCCAGTCCTTCTCCGACGAGGACAACATCACGCCGCAGGAGGTCAACGCCATCGGTCTGGAATTCGCGCAGCAGCAGTTCCCAGACTTCGAGGTGCTGATTGCCACCCACGTTGACACAGGCCACCTCCACAACCACTTCGTGGTGAACAGCGTCAGCTGCCGGGATGGTCGTAAGCTCCACCAGAGCCGCAGCGATTTGATTGAGCACCGAAGGGTCAACGATAAGATCTGTGCCGCCCACAAGCTGAGCATACTGCCGCCTCCCGTGTCCCACGCGAAGAAGAAACGGATGACGCCCGGCGAGTACCAGGCGGGCCTGCGCGGCGACAGCTGGAAGCTGGATCTGATCCAGGCTATCAACGAGGCGCTGGAGTACGCAGATGACCGGGAGAGTTTCATTGAGAACATGGAGGTGGAGGGCTACGAGGTGAGATGGGAGCCGAACCGGAAGCACATCACGTTCACCTGTCCCAACGGGCGCAAATGCCGGGACAGCAGCCTCCACGATGAAACTTTCCTCAAGGAAAACCTGGAGTTGCTGTTCGTCTACCGTCAGGCCACAGGCTTCCGTCCCGCTACGCTGGAGCCGGACGAGGGCTGGCTGGGTGAGCTGGCGGCGGGGTGGTTCCAGGTGCTGGCCGACCTGGAGCGTGACGCGGAGTGGCAGCTCCCCGCGCCGCCCACCTGGACGGACAGCAAGCAACGGCGGCGTGAAGCGCTGAAGAAGCTGGCCATGGGCCAGAAGTTCAGCGGCAGTCAGGGATATGATTTTGGGCCAACCCTGTGAACCAGGGAGAAAGGAGTTTTATGACCGAGTTGCAGGAATACATGACAACCGGGATGCTGGGCGGTTACCGCCCGGAGAACGCCGTGCTGCGGCAGGAGGGCGATGGAGTGAACACGATCTTCCGCGACACCGCCACGTCAGAGTGCGAGGGAGGTTTTGTCCTCGAACGGAAGATGCTCATTGGAGGGAAGTGCTTCCACGTCTCCTCCGTGTTCCCCGGCCACCCCACCGCCACACCCACAGACAAAATGCTGGAACTCATCGACGCCGAGTTGAAAAAAGATACCCGCGCCGGATGATGTTTCAGTAGACTTCGGCGGGCCGGTGCGGTATAGTGTGTATTACCGTACCGGCTTGCTGACAGAAAGGAGGAAAACAGTAAAATGGCAAGCCAAAAATATACGATTCTCTACGGACGGCTCAGTCAAGAGGACGCCCGGATGGGCGATTCGAATTCGATCATAAACCAGCGCCTGCTGTTGGAGAAATACGCTGCTGATAATGGTTTTGAAAACGCCATATTCCTGGCGGACGATGGTTACAGCGGGACGAACTTCGAGCGGCCTTCCTGGAAAAAGGTCATTGAGATGATCGAAGCGGACGAGGTGGACACGTTGATCGTCAAGGATATGTCCCGCCTGGGCCGCGAGTATTTGCAGGTGGGCCAGCTGACAGAACTCTATCTGCCCACGAAGGGCGTCCGCTTCATCGCCATCAATGATGGAGTGGACTCCCTGGTGGAGAGCAGCACCGACTTCAATCCCATCCGAAACTGGGCAAATGAGCTGCACGCCAAGGATACCAGCAAAAAGGTTCGGGCGGTGAAAAAGCTCCAGGCGGAGCGCGGTGAGCGTCTCGGCGGCAGGCCGCCCTACGGCTACCGCAGGAAAGCGGCGGACAGCAAGGAGATCGTCCCCAACGAGGAAACCGCGCCTGTGGTGCAGCGCATCTTCGACCTGTGCGCCAGCGGCAAAGGCCCCAACCAAATCGCCCGCATCCTGACGGACGAGCAGATCCTGACGCCCGCCAACTACGCCTACCAAAAAGAGGGGAAGTCCCACAACCATGTGGACACCACCCGGCCCTATGATTGGAGCGGCAGCAGCGTGACGGGCATCCTGGACAACCGGGTCTACCTGGGGCATACGGTGGGACTGCGATCCACTTCGCTTTCCTACAAAAACAAGAAGCTGATCCGCCGACCGGAGCGTGAGCAGATCACAGTGGAGAACACCCACCCGGCGCTGGTCACCCAGGAGCAGTGGGACATCGTGCAGGACGTGCGCCAGCACAAGAAGCGCGTCCCGAAACAGATGGATGAGCCGAATATCTTCTCTGGGTTGGCCTTCTGTGAGGACTGCGGCAAGCCCATGGTGCTCCACCGGGCCAGCACGATGGAAAAGGCGAGGTATTATTACACGTGCTACACCTACGGGAAACGGGGCAAGGCTGCGTGTTCCGCACACCATATCCGGGAGGATGAGCTGTGCAAGATCGTGCTGGATGACCTCCGGCGGGTGACCCACTTTGCCAGGATGAAGGAGCGGCAGTTCGCGGCGTACATCAACCAGAAGAACAGCAAGGAACTGCGCCGGGAGATGAATACGCTCCAGAAGGAGCTGGACGCCATGCGGAAGCGGGATGGGGAGCTGTCTATGCTGTTCAAGCGGCTCTATGAGGATCACGTCCTCCAACGGATCACCGCCGGGCAGTTCCAGATGCTCTCCGCCGATTATAACGCCGAGCAGAAGATGCTGCAAGAGGCCATCCCGGAAAAGGAGGACAGGCTGGAGAAGCTGAAAGCGTCCGCCGCCAACGTGGAAGCGTTCATTGAGAAGGCCAAGCGGTTCACCACCATCGACGAGCTGACGCCGGAGCTGGCTCGACTGTTCATCCAGCGCATCGAGATTGGGGAGCGCAGCGTGAAATATTCCCGCAGTGCGGCGCAGAGCGTCCGGATCATCTACCGGGACATTGGGAACCTGGACAGCCCGATGGAGCCGGGTGAGCGCCAGCCGCAGATGGCAACCCTGCCCTCCATGGAGGACTGCTTGAAACTGCTGGCGTAGGGACAGAAAAACGAGGTGAGCGGGCAGCTTCCGCCGCCCGCTCACCAAATATAGGGGTAGGTTCAACTTGTGTCCCTGTGAACAGTAACAGAACGGTTCAAGGGGTTTCTCAAATTGTAAAAGAAGGCCAGTTTGTTAGTAACGCGCAAGCAATAGTTAGTTTTCACATTTTTTCTTGTCCCACAAAATATCTCTTTGCCTGGTCAAAATAAAAGGAGGGGAAGCACCTCCTTTTACGCATTCCCCAGCCGCTGAACAAAATGATCATAAACTCTGCGGTTGACCACTCGAAGCGAATCCATAAGGTCGTCCATAATGGCCCAGACTTTGGCCGGGTCCTTCCCATCCACCGCTTTTAAGAACTCGCTATCGCCATACCGGGCCACCGGCTCTGCGGAAATTACTGCCTTAACTGGCTTTGCCGATTCAGAGTATGTCGCCATCTGCGGATGCTGAACGGATAGGCCCAGCATCTCATTTCGGCAGGTGTAGAGAGCCGCCAGCAACGTATAGCGGCCATCAGAGCTCTCCAGGCTTTCCAGCTCGTGGATTGCCCACTCTATCTCTTTAAGGTTTGGCGCGGACATAGCCGCACCCCCTTACGCCTGTTCCAGCTGGCGCATAAAGCGTTTGATGGTCTCCCGGTCCTGGTCGCTTGCGCTATCCAGGGCCATCTCCAGATGCTCCATCATTTCGCTTCTGCCGTCATCACGGCTGTAGCCGCCCCGGCCACTGCGGGAACCGCCGCCACGCCGGGAGCTATACCCGTCCATGCCGCCGTCTCGGCTATAGTGGCCCCGTACATAGTGCTTGCCTCGATTGGCGTAGCTGGACCCACGCCCATAGTCCATACCGTCAACGGCCTCGCTATAGCCTTCTCCATCCTCCAACATACAAATCTTGTCGATGTTCTTAATGGTGTCAGTAATCTTGTGGGCAACTTCCAAATCACCAGCGCCCATCTCACGCTTTTCGGCCAGCTCCTCCAGCTCGGCCCAAAGCTTTTCTTTCAGCTCATGCAGTTTTTCCATGTTGGTTTCTCCTTTCAGCAAACGCGCTCAATAATGAGATTGGGGTTGGCGAGATTGATAGCCTGAGTGCTCACGTTCTCCACGGCAACATTAAGGCAGCAGCCCCGGTCTACTTCAATGAATGCGGACACGGACACATTAAAATAGTTCTCAACGGCAGCAGGGGTAACGGTTGAGATGGTACTGTAAAGAGGCTCCCCGGCAATTGCCAGCGCAACAGAGATCGCTCCAGCCGTGCCGCCTGTCGGAACGGCGATATTTCCATTAAAGGTGACGCGATACCGGGCTCTGCACTGGTTTGTTCTGCCTCTCAGGGTAAAGATACCGCTCCCTTCCCGGTGGGAAATATTTCCGTTGCAACACTGGACAGGCGTCTCGGTGAATACTGCGTTCTGATTGGGAAGAATTGTCTGCACGGCATTGTTGCTGAACTCAGCAGCCATTTTATCAGTCCTTTCTAAAAATGTGGCGGCGGAGACATACCGCCCCCGCCGCTATTGTCAAAATCGGCATGGAGCCGAACATTTTCCATTTTGGAAAAAGTTGCTTAGATATTTGGTTTTAGCATCCGCAGTTCCCGCAGCCGTTGCCCCAGCCATTAAACTGCCCGCAGCAGTTGGTGGGAAAGTTCACGGGCTGAGGGGGTTGCACTACATAGGCCGGGGTGGGGCACTCCGCACCGGTGCGACGCAGAATTTCAGCCTTGTTGGCGTCCATAGCCGCCATCAGCACGGCGTTCTGATTGGCCTGGGAGGCGGACAGTTTCAGAGACTGGTTCTCGCTCTCCAGAGTGCGGATGTAGTTGGCGTTCAACGCGTCCAGAATGGCCCGGCTGTTGGCGTTCTGGTTATCGATCACGTCTCGCGTGGTGTTCTGGATGGTGTTGGTCACGGCGCAGGTGTCGGTAGCCATCTGATACTTCAGATCGGCCAGTCCAGCCCGCTGATCGCAGCAGCACTGAGCAAGCTGAGCCTGGAGAGCGTTCTGACCCTGCATCATTGCCATCTGGGTGGCGTTAAAGCCCTGCTGGGTCTGATAGCCCATGTTACAGATGGCATTGTCAACCCCGTGGAAGCCCTGCATGACGTTCATGCCCAGGCCGTTGATGGAGTTCTGCATGGAGTAGAAGCCGTCGCACAGGCCCTGGGTCACGCCGTCCAGCTTCCCGATGATGGTTTGGGTGTCCAGACTGCGCTGAAGGATGGATTCCGCGGGATAGGCCCCACCCATACCTCCGAAACCGCCCCAGCCGCCCATGCCGAAGCCGCCCATACCGCCCCAGCCGAACATACTAAATACAAGGAACAGGAGAATCCAAGCCCCCCAATCTCCACCCCAGCCACTGTTGTTACACGCGCTGTTTGTAGGCGTCACGTTCATAACAGCGGGGATGCCGCTTTCAGAACCTAAAGACATAAGTAAATCTCCTTTGTTAAAAATTTATACTCAATCCGTGTGCACCCGGAAGAATATACTTGTTTATTGCGTTGAAATATGCTATAATTATGTTGTGCGGATAGGGTCGCTCCCGAAAGCCGTTACCCTGACGGTTTCCGCACAATTTATTAAAGCAGGGCGCATGAAAGGGTAAATGCTATGAGGAAAGAATGCAAAACCAAAATTCAAAAGCCGCATTTCAACGTCAACGAGTATATTGGGAAAAAATCTCACTCTTTAACCGTTGTCGGGCTTGCGGAACGAAAGCCATCGGATAGGGAATGGAAATTGCGTTGCCTATGTGAATGCGGGAAAACCACTAATGTAACCCCGTCTCAGTTTCGCCGCGGGGTTGTAAAGAGCTGTGGTTGCAAAAAGGCAACTGTTTGCAAAATTCAAGGAGGACAAAGCAGCCATCCGCTTTACCATGTATGGTTGCAGATGATGTATCGTTGCCACAAGCCAAGTTCAAAAAATTACGGCAGATATGGCGGGCGTGGAATAGTCATTTGTGATGAATGGAAAGACTTTGATGGGTTTGTCAGTTGGTCTGATTCTGTCGGCGGCAGACCAGACGGATATACATTAGACCGCATTGATAATGACGGAAACTATGAGCCGTCAAATTGTAGATGGGTTCCTATGAAAGCTCAAAATGTCAACAAATCCGACAATATTGTTATCACGTATAAGGGAGTTTCGAGAACCATTTCCGAGTGGGCCGATTGTTTAGGAATCAAGTGGGTAACACTCCATAACCGTTATATAAGAGGGTGGAGCACGGAGCGTATGCTCACAGAACCCGTGAAAAGAAAATCTCACACAGCGGGGGCTTAACGGCCTCCGCTCCTTTGTTGATGTATTTGCAACGTCTGGCCAGACGATTGCACAGATTGATTGCTTGTGGTAAAATGTTTTAAGAGGTGAAGTTTGTTATGGAATTGTGCTTTTTTTGCAAATATTTTCAAGCAACAGATAAGTTTTCAGGAAAACCATGTTGCCCAATCTGCAAAACAACGCTTGAAATAAATAAATCTTTTTCGACCTTGCAAGAACAAATTAAAGATGGATTCAACGCGATTGAAACAGAACGCGAGACAATCACTTAAACCCAAACATACCCTTTAACGCGCTCAATGGGCCTTCCACTTGCTTTGCCATTTTCTGAAACTGGTTGAGTTGCTGCTGATTGAGCTTGCCAGAAGTAAGTAGCTCCTGTATCATCTCATTGGAGTTTTTTCCCTGGTTTTGTTGCATAAACTGTTGAAATGCCTGCATCCTATTTATAGGACCGCCCTGGGGGCCCTGTGCGCCGCCCATCGCCTCACGAAACGGATTAGCCATTCTCTGTATCCTCCTTTACTTTAGCGGCCTTTGCGGGCCGTTTGAACCGCTCCGCAAGGATGTCTTCCAGCTGGTCGCGGGTGATGAACTGGCTCCAGTCAATTTGAGGCGCGGCCTGCTGGGGTGCGGTGTTGTCCGTCCGCTCCACAAGGTCATAGACTACGGTGGAGGGCTTCCCGGTGCTGTCGGCCTTACGCAAATAGATGACCGGGTTGTTTGCGTCCCACAGGGCCACAGCACTGTTTGGGGCTACGAGGTAGCCGTCAGCTTCTCCTTTGCCGCTCACCCAAATAATTCCGCCGTTTTGCGGCCCGCCAGCTGGGGTAATTGGCCCCATATTGGTTTGCATGGGCTGAGGATGCTGTGCCACCTGCGCCCCCTGCATCACCTGGCTCTGTCGAAGCTGGGCCAGCTGGTCAGGCACCGGGCTGGGGTAGTATGGTGCGGGTTGGTAGCCCCCGTATGGGTACGGTTGATAGGCCATTGTAAATACTCCTTTTACTTGATCGAGTAAGCAAGTTTTTGGATGGAATTGCTATAACCAATTGCGCTACAATGGTTTTTTTACTTGCCGGTAACTTTCAAGAACGCGTCCAATAGTATGTTGGAACTTCTCCCCCGCTGTTCCAGCTATCCCAAAATTGCCCGTCCGCTACAGCCACCACATGGCGTCCTGGCATGGAAAGGATAAACGTTCCATCTGGGTGGTCGGCGGCAAAATCCGCCACCGTGTAGCAGTCCGGGCAATCATCTGGCATCCAATGGCGGGTAAAGCCGTGGTCTTTAAGATACGGCCCCCACACACTGTCCGCGTTGGGCAGGTCTCCCCGACTAAAACCTTCCAGAGACAACCCAACATAGGTTTCTTCCCAGGTCTGTCCCAAAGCCTTTGCTATAGCCCGAACGGTGCAGTCTCCCACGCTTTTTCCCGCCGGGTTCGGCTGGTAATAGGCATAGTTACCCATCGTTTGGCCTCTGCCGCTGGCCGCGCTCAATCTCGCAAATATACCGCTTCAGCCCGGAATCATTTCCCTGCCGCTTATACCAAAACACGATGTCAAAAGCGGTTTCCACGTCCATTCCGGCATTGATCAAGCGGTCAATATCGTACATGGGGATACCTCCAAAAAAAGAATAGGAGGGCGCAAAAATGCCTGTTGGCATGGCGGCCATGCCGCCAAATCTCCGCGCCCTCCTATGGTCATATTTTCGCATAAAAAAAGCCCGCTGACGATGAAGCCAGCGGGCATATTTCATGCAATTTTTATTTGTGATTAAAAAGTCTGTCCTCTGATTTGTAGACAATGTTTTTTATTTGCCGGACGGACATCTCAAACTCCTCCGCAAGCGTCTCGTATGTGATTCCGTCCAGCAAACGTCTTTTTAGAATTGCCCGGTCTTTCTCCCGGAAAATCCATTCGTCAATAAGCTTTTCAAGCTCAGAACGGGACAAATCAAAGCTTTGTTTCACTTCTTTTTCACTTTCCGGCCCGTTGCCTTACCGTTCTTTTTCTTTCTGACCTTTATTTTCAGCCTCTGGCCCATACAGCACATCTCCCTGTTCTCCAGTGTTGATGTTGTTCAAACCTTCACCGTCTTGGGTGTAATCGTAGGTGTACGTCTCAAATTGGCTTTCATACACAAGCCACCCGATATTGCTTGCCAGCAGCGAAACAATCAGGAAAATGATAACAACCCACTGTCGTTTGTCCCGCCGCTCAGCTCTTGCCATTTCTCCCTCGTATACGATATATGGCACGCTTGTTTTGTCTTTCTCCATGCCTTTTCCTTTCTGTCAATCCAGTTTTCCCATCCGATCCAGCACAGTCATGGTACGGCAGAAATCCTCGGACACGTTCAGCTCTCCGCCACCGGTGCCGTTGAGCGCGCCTCTGTCCACCACCTTTTGTACTGCGGGCTTGTACCACTCCGGCACGTCCTTCAGCGTCGCGTAATACTTCATCTCATCATCCTCCTCTTTCATTTTCATCGCCCAGGCCACATCCGCCCGGAAATCGTCCATGCGCTTGCCATGCCGGGGGAACCAGTTGTAGACGTCCCCGTGGTTGGACGCCACTCCCCGGCGATAGCCCTCCTGATGGCAAATCACCACCCCGTCCGCCAGGGGGTCAAGCCCGTACTCCTTACACAGCATGGCGGTGAGCTCCACGGCGGTCTGGTACGCCTGCTGGAAGTACGCCGGGTCGGTAAGCCCATCCTCGCAGATCTCAAAGGAGATATGGGTGTCATTGGCGCTGCCTTTTCTGCCGGAGCCACAGTGCCAGCCCCGGTGATTCCACGGCAGGGTCTGGACGGCGGCCACACTGCCGTCCGCCAGCTTCCCGATAAATCCGTGGACGCAGGGCTCATACAACACCCGCTGCAGCTTCTTGCTGTAGTTCCTGGTGCCAACTGTCCGGCTGCCGTCCGTGTAAATCCACACCCGCGGCTGATTCCAGTGGTTGCCGTTGGGGTTGACGCCCAGCTGGGCCAGCAGCTCCTCCCGGCCGGGCGTGGAGGCCACCGGCTGCACATACCGCCGCAGCATAGGGTTATTTGCCCCGGTGGAGTGGACCATCACCCCCTTGGGCTTGATGGTGTGCCCGGCTTTGTAACAGTCGTTGGCGGTGAGCAGACATTTCAGCAGCTTCATGCGGCCTGCCTCCTTTGCAAATTTGTCGTAAACCTCCTGGGCCAGCCGGGCCCTGCGGTACTTTACCTCCTGACGCTTATCGGGGTCGCTGATGCTGGCGGGCCGCTCAAACTGGAGCAGCACGCAGTCTGACGCCTCCCGCACGCAGGCCGTGGCCCGGAGCTTGTCCCACAGCGGTTTAAACAGCGTCTGGAGCTCGTGGAGCAGGTAGTCTATCTGCATGTCCAGCTCCCCGATAGACGCGCCCTGGGCCTGCGCAAAGGCCAGCAAGGCGGCCTTGCGGCTGGGGTGAGTCCACTGGGCCAGGCCGTAGCCCGCGCCATCGGTGACGAAGGAGCCATAGGTCCCGCAGTCCACGGCAGCGGTGTAGGCCTCGTCGGTGAAGCCCAGCTTTTCCTCGCAGACGTTTTGCAGGTTTCGAGGGTTTAGCCCGCTCTCCGCCTGGAGATTTCCCATCAGCCCCGCCGCCCCCGCCGGGGTGAGCCCAGCGGCCAGCAGCTTGTCCCATATGACGCGCCCGTTACTCATGCCCATCCCCGCCCAGCTTGTCTCCGGCGCTGTCCACCGCGCTCTTGCTCATGGCCAGCAGCTTCACCAGCCACTTGGGCGCCACCGCCCCCATGGCTACGGCGTTCTCCACAATGCTGCCCAGCTCCGTCACGATGTACCATACCAGCACCACCGGGCATACCAGCCCCGCGTACTCGAAGGGCAGCGTCACCAGCGGCAGGTGGGCCAGCACCAGGGAGATCAGCATGTCCGCTCCCGCCGCCACCAGCACCACCACGATCATGCCGCACTTGTGCCAGATGCCCTCCCGGGCGCGGGCGCTGGACCACTCGCCCTCCTTGGCCGCCGCCATGGACCCGGTGAGGTAATCCAGCGCCATGCACCCGATCCACCCCACCACCAGCCACCCGAACCAGCCCCACAGCCCCGTGAGCAGCCCCAGCAGCCCGGCCGCCGCCATCTTGATCTGATTGATTGCCTTTTCCATTTGTGAAACCTCCAAAAAATAAAAATTGACTTCCCCCCCTCCTGCCGTAGGATAATGATAGGAGGTGCATACTTCATGAATATCTTGGGAAAAGAACTCTCAGAAAAAACTGCAAGCCTCATCAAGGAAATCACGCAATGCCTTTCAAAGCCAGTTGAGTATCGTTTTACAGACCCGAGCAAAACTTCTTCTTACGGCCAGTGTGACGCTTGGCAACCAGATGCCTATTACATCTATTGTAAAGAATCACTTTTAAGCGCGGCAAAGAAAAATCAAATCAACATTGCCTTTGAGACAAATCTTTTGCATGAGCTCTATCATCTCTGCCAAATCGAAGAAGGTTTCCCATATACCCGCACTCGCTGTACTTCTGTGACCGTGACTAATCAAAATTACTATGACAACCTTGGTTCCTTGTTCGTATCAAGCATTTTAGACTTGAATGTAGATTTTCGATTAAAACAAAACAGCTATACATCCAGTTACTTTTACAGTCAACGAATTATAAGGGCTGAGAAAATTATTCGAAAAGGCCATGTTTATGAGGGTGACGATTTTTTAAGCGCCGCACTTATGTTAATGTTTCTGAAACTGGCGGCCGACCCTATATCTGTAAATCAACTGTTGCAATTGTATTTGCCCAAGAACCAAAGTCTTGTAGTTTGCTGTTTAAGCGCTGCTGAAGCTATTTCCCAAGTTGGCTATAACGATCCCGAATCTGCGTTTGGGTCACTTGCCTGTCTTTTTGGAACCTTTAATTTGTTTTCAACTCACTCTATTATTTTTCGGGGCAAGGAGTATACTGATTTCGCTTCTGCTGAGATGGATTATCCGGGCACCCGTATCGTATTTCCTCCAACCGCTGCTTCTGGAGGTTAATCCTTGCACCGCAGTAGAGGCACGACATCATAGGGGGATCTTCTTTGCACGTACACCACAGGTGATAATCCACTCTTTCAGGTGGTTGCATAGCCGCATTGGTAAAACTCATTCGGCTTCCCTCCTTATCCTCCAGGCTCCAGGCGTGGTCGTTTGGAGCCGTTCCCTTATTTCTTGGATTCTGTTCTCGTCCACAAATATCCCTCCTCAAATCAGCCTGTACCTTGGCCTCTCCCCGCCGCACAGCCAGTAGTCCAGCCAGTCGAAGCCCACAATCACCGGCCCGGCCAGCAGGCACCACAGCAGGGTGTACAGCGGGCAGACCTGCCCCCACAAATTCCCCCACTGCCCGGCGTAGTCCCATATGTCCAGCCCCAGCCAGACGTTAAGAACCAGCCCCGCCGCCAGCTCCCCGGCGGTGATGGCCAGCCCGCCCAGTACCGCTTGCACGGCCAGGGGCAATTCCCACGGAAAATGCTCGTTGGCCACATCCAGCGGCACGCACAGCGCCGCCGCCAGCACCATCATGGTCCAGTGGGTGTGCCCCCGCCACAGCACCTCCAGCACCCCGTACAGCACCCCGCCGCACAGCCAGCGGATGACATGACCCTCCCATTTACACAGCATCAAGCCCACCCCCTGCGGCACCCAGGATGGCCTCCATATGCTCTTCCAGATCCTCCGGCAGCGCCGCGCCGTATGTAATCGCGGACACCTCCTCCACGATTTCGCACCGCCGCACCCAGGCCGCCATGTGATTGTAATAGGTGGTGTGGTACAGCTTGTGGGCGGTGGCGGCCCGGGCGATGGCCTGGATGGCCCCGGCAGGGTAGAGCGCGCACAGCCCGCCGTCCAGGTGGTAGGGATAGGCCTGGGCCCCGGCCGCCACGGCGGCATGGGCGTTGGTGAGGTTGATCTGATCCTCGGCGGTGAGGGAGATATGCCCGACAGAGCCGTCCGGCAGCTCCACGCCGCACCCGGCCACAATGGCGGCGTTGCACGCGGCGGACAGCTGGGCCAGCTTTTCCGCCTGGACCAGCTCCAGAGACGGGGCCCGGTCCGCCTCGATCTCCTCCATCGTTCGGGGGACGGCCGTTTCCCCGTCCCAGCGGTACAGCGGCACGCCGTCCTCCGCAGACAACGGCGGGTTCTCCTCCCCGCCGGGGAAGAGCCGGAACTGGTAGCCGCCCTCCCCATCAATGCAGATTGCGCCGGATATGTCCCGCCCCGGGTGCGGCCCGTCGCTCCAGCCGTCGGTGACGCGGCCCTGGGCGTCCACGGTAATATAGTGCCGGTTATAGACGGGCTCGAACTCCGGCTCGGTTTCCGGCGCTGCGGTTTCGTTGTAAAATTCGTCCATAGCGTCCTCCTACAGATTACAGTCAAGCAACAGATGCGCATCTGTCTGCCCATACAATTTGTAAGTTTGTCCAGCGGTAAGTCCATTGGCTAAGGTAAGGTCAAGTCCAACCGCATTGTTGGCCACAGTGTGAACAGATATGTTGGTCACATTGAGCGCCGTATTGCCGCCAGCCGAATATAAGAAGCTGTACCAATAGGCTAAAACCGCTTGAGTAAAGTGCTGAAAGCAGCAATGGTGCAAACAGCTTGTGCAGAACGGACAGACACTTCATAGTCTTTGGAAAGACGGCGGGAATTGTTGATCCAGGCCAAAGAAC
>CAJUKT010000105.1 GCA_910587255.1 uncultured Oscillospiraceae bacterium | reverse complement strand
CACGCTGCGCCTGTTCGCAACGCGCGGCTTCCCTCCGCCTCGGCCTGTTCTCCGGCCCGCTACACGGGCCTGCGCCCGGCCTCCCTGCGGTCCACCCGCGCTGCTCACGACGGCTGCGCGCTTCTCATTTGTCACGCTGCGCGCTTCTTCCTTAGAACTGCTCTAAGAACCGCACGTCGTTCTCAAAGATAAGCCGCAGGTCGAAGATCTTGAACCGCCGCAGGGCGGTGCGCTCCAGCCCCATGCCAAAGGCCCAGCCCGACCATACCTCGGGGTCGATGCCCGCCATCTCCAGCACCCGGGGGTGGATCATCCCCGCGCCCAAAAGCTCAATCCAGCCTTCGCCCTTGCAGGTGGGGCAGCCTGCCCCGCCGCACTTGTGGCACTGCACGTCCATCTCGCAGGACGGCTCGGTGAAGGGGAAGTGGTGGGGCCGGAAGCGGGTGACGGTGCCCGCGCCGAACAGCTGCTCCGCCAGCAGGTTCAGCGTGCCCTTCAAATCGGCCATGGTGACGCCCTTGTCGATGACCATCCCCTCCACCTGATGGAACATGGGGGAGTGGGTGGCGTCCACCTCATCCTTGCGGTACACCCGGCCGGGGGCGATGATACGGATGGGCAGCTCCATGGAGTCCATGGCCCGCACCTGCATGGGGGAGGTTTGGGAGCGGAGCATCACCCGGCTGTCCTGGTCGAAATAGAAGGTGTCCGACCAGTCCCGGGAGGGGTGCCCCTCACCGGCGTTGAGCCGGTCGAAATTCAGCTCGGCCAGCTCCACCTCCGGCCCGTCCAGCACGGTGAAGCCCATGCCGATGAACACTTCCTTGATCTCGTCCAGCGCGGTGTTCATGGGGTGGCGGCGGCCCACCTGCACGGCCTTGCCGGGAATGGTCACGTCCACCGCCTCCGCCTTCAGCCTCAGCTCCATAGCGGCCGCCTCCATCCTTTTCGAGGCGCCCTCCAGGGCGCCCTCCAGGGCGGCGCGCACCTCGTTGGCCAGCTGCCCCATGGCGGGGCGCTCCTCGGCGGACAGGCTGCCCATCTGCTTGAGCAGGCTGGTGAGCTCCCCCTTCTTGCCCAGGTACTTCACCCGCAGCTCGTCCAGAGCGGCTGCGTCCTTGACGCCCTCGAAAGCGGAGAGCGCCTCGGCGCGGATCTTTGCCAGTTGTTCCTTCATATTATCTTTTCTCCTTTTCCGTTGTAATTTCGATGTTATCTCACTCCAGCCGGAGTATCCGGCAGGTGACGGAGAACGCCTCGTTGCCCGGCATCTGCCCGGAGGCGGTCCCCGCCTCCCGGAAGCCGCAGCCCAGGTAGAGGGCCAGGGCAGGCCCGTTCCCCTCCAGCACCTCGATGGACACGGGCCGCTCCATACGCTCCAGCGCGTCCTCCACCAGGGCCCGGCCCACCCCGCGGCGGGCCAGCGCCGGGTCCACATACAGCCAGGCCAGCTCGTCCGGGGTAAACGCGGCAAAACCCGCCGCCGTCCCGTCCAGCTCGGCCACCCGCAGGGCATACTCAAACAAACCCTCCCGCTGCGCGGCCACGGACAGGGGCAGGAACGCCCCCTCCAGCCCCGCCAGCCGCAGCTCGTCCATCCGGGCGGCGTCGTGGATGGCCTGGAGCCGGGGCCAGTCGGCCTCCCGGAAGCCGCGTATTGCAATCAATCCCATTGTACCAGTCCCTCCACAACAAAAAATGCCTCCCCTCCCCAATCCTGGGGACGAAAGGCAAACCCTTCCGCGGTACCACCCGCATTCCCGCGCGCCGCGCGGGCACTCAAAGCCCTGTAACGGCGGGCCATCGCCGTCCCCCTCTCAGGGGCCGCTCCCGGGCGAACAAGCGGCACGCACCGGGGCGGCTCTCAGCCGGTGACCGCCCCTCTCTTAGCCTGCGCAAGCCCGCTATTTTCCCGTTCATCGCATTTGCTTTTCCTTTTATATCACATTAAAGGTTGAAATGCAAGGGGGAAAACCGTATAATAGCAGAAAATGAAAGGGGGCCGCACCATGAACCTTTACACCGCCGAACAGATGCGGGAGGCCGACCGCCGGGCCATTGAAGAGCGGGGCATCCCGTCCCTGCAGCTGATGGAGAACGCCGCCCTCGCCGTGGTGCGGGAGGTGCGCGCCCTGCCCATCCCCGGGCCGGGGCTGGACGGCCCCATCGGCTGGCTCACCGCCGACGGCCACATGCCCACCCCCGAGGAGCAGGCGGAGTTCTGGGCCATGCGGCGGCGGTCCGCCATCGTGTGGTGCGGCCCCGGCAACAACGGCGGGGACGGGGTGGCCGCCGCCCGGCTGCTGCTGGAGATGGGCTGGCAGGTAAAATGCGTGCTGGTGGGGGACCGGGCCAGAATGACCCCGGACTGCCGGGAGATGGAGCGCCTTCTCAACCAGGCGGGGGGTGTGCTGGAGGATTTCGACCCCGCCCACAAGGAGCAGTACATGCCCTTTGACGTGGCCATCGACGCGCTGTTCGGCGTGGGCCTCTGCCGGGACCTGGGGCCGGACGCCGCCCTGGCCGCCCGCATGACCCGCTGGGCGACGGGCTGGGTGGTGTCGGTGGACGTGCCCTCCGGCATCCACGCCGGCACCGGCGACGTGATGGGTACGGCGGTGCGGGCGGACGTGACCGTCACCCTCTCCCGGGGCAAGCCGGGGCTGTACGTGGGCCAGGGCGCGGTGCACAGCGGCCGGGTGGTGACGGCGGATATCGGCATTCCCAAGGACGTGTACCCGGAGCAGACCCAGACCGTGCTGGTGGACCGGGAGGGCCTGTCCCTGCCCCGCCGTGCGCGGGACGCCCACAAGGGGAACTTCGGCAGGCTGTTCATCCTGGCCGGGAACCGGGGCTGCACCGGGGCGGCGGCGCTGTGCGCCCAGGCCGCGGTCCGGGGCGGCGCGGGGCTGGTGACCCTGGCCGTCCCGGAGGACGTGTACCCCATCCTGGCGGCCAGGTGCTGCGCCGAGGTGATGGTGCAGCCCCTGCCCCAAGACAGCGGGGCCGTGCTGGAGCTGGCCCGGGGCTGCACCGCCGCCGTCATCGGCCCCGGCCTGGGCCGGGGGGAGCGGGCGGAACAGCTGGTGCTGGCCCTCATGCGGGGGCTGGAGTGTCCCATCATCCTGGACGCGGACGGTCTAAATATCATTTCCAGACATATAGATGTGTTGGACGAGCGGGAGGGGGCCGCCATCCTCACCCCCCACGATGGGGAATTCGCCCGGCTGTCCGGCTGTGAGCTGCCCATCCGGGACCGGCTGGGGGCGGCGGCGGAATTCGCCCGGCGGCATCGCTGCACCCTGGTCCTGAAGGGCTTCCGCACCGTCATATCGGCGGGCGGGACGTGCGTGGTCAACCCCACCGGAAACCCCGGCATGGCCAAGGGGGGCAGCGGGGACGCCCTGGCGGGGCTCATGGGGGCGCTGGCGGCCCAAGGCGTGCCCGACGCGCCCATCCTGGCGGTGTGGCTCCACGGCCGGGCGGGGGACCTGGCGGCGCAGGACAAGGGGGAGTACGGCATGACCCCCTCCGATCTTGTGGAGCAGATACCCTATGCCATCAAAGAACTGACTTAAAGGAGGCGCGGAAGGTGCGCAAGGCCCTGTCTTGTGTACTGATGATAACCCTGCTGCTCTCCGGCTGCCGGGCCGGGAGCGGGGGCAATACCCCGGAGGAGGAGGCGCTGGCCCTCCGGGAGACATACCAGGCGCTGGCGGGCTGGTCCGCCTCGGCGGACCTGTCGGTGTGCTACACCGAGACGGTGTACGATTTTTCCCTGGACGCCCAGTGGCGGCGGGATGGGGAGACGGTGCTCACCGTCACCGCCCCGGAGCTGGTGGCGGGCATCACCGCCCGCGTCGCCCAGGGGGAGACGGTGCTGGAGTACGACGGGGCGGGGCTGTCCCTGGGCCTGCTGGACGATTCGGGGCTCACCCCGGTGTCCGCCGTCACCGCCTGCATGGAGCAGATCCAGCAGGGCTGGATGGCCAAGTGCGCCTGGGCCGGGGAAAACGACGCGCACCTCCAGATTTCCTTCCAGGACCCGGAGCGGGAGGACAACGCCGGCACCCAGTTTCTGCTCACCTTTGACCGGGCGGGCTATGCCCTGCTGTCCGCCGAGGTGAGCGCCCAGGGCCGGACGGTGCTCAGCGCCCAATTCAGCGATTTTACAATGGAGATGATGAACCCAAATGATACGGGAGACAGCGCGTGACACCGCGCGGACCTGGGCGGAGATCAGCCTGGGCAATTTGGAACACAATTACCGGGCGCTGCGCGCCTGCGCCCCGGACAGCAGGTTTTTGGCAACGGTAAAGGCCAACGGCTATGGCCACGGGGCCATCCCTGTGGCCCGCCGCCTGGTGGAGCTGGGGGCGGACTATCTGGCGGTGGCCTGCCTGGAGGAGGGGGCGGCTTTGCGCCGGGCGGGCATCACCGCCCCCATCCTCATCCTGGGGTACACCCCGCCGGAGCTGGCCGCCGAGGTGGTGGAGCTGGAGCTGACCCAGGGGATATTCACCCCGCCGCTGGCCAAGGCCCTGTCCGGCGCCGCTGGGGCCGCCGGAAAACGGGCCCGCGTCCACCTGAAGGTGGACACGGGCATGAGCCGTTTGGGGGTGCTGGACCACGACCCCCAGCGGGCGGCGGAGGAGCTGGAGGCCCTGTGCGCCCTGCCCCACCTGGAGGCGGAGGGCATTTTCACCCATTTCGCCGACGCCGATGGGGACGAGGGGTACACCATGCTCCAGTTCACCCGGTTTCTGGACGTGCTGGACCAGCTGGAGGCAGGCTACGGTCGCACCTTTGAAATTCGCCATTGCGCCGCCAGCGCCGCCGTGTTAAACTATCCCTGTACCCATATGGACATGGTGCGCCCCGGCATCGCCCTGTACGGCCACTACCCCGACCCCTCCTGCGAGGGGCTGGACGGCCCGTGGCTCAAGCCGGTGATGGCGCTGTACAGCCGGGTGGCGGCGGTGCGCGCCTTCCCGGCGGACACCCCGGTGAGCTACGGCTGCACCGCCAGCTTCGGCCCGGACGGCGGACGCACGGCGGTGCTGCCCATCGGATATGCCGACGGCCTGCACCGGGCGCTGTCCAACCGGGGCAGCGTCTGGCTGGACGGACACGCCCGCCCCATCATGGGCCGGGTGTGCATGGACATGTGCATGGCGGCCCTCCCGCCGGAGGCGCAGGTCAAGCCCGGCGACGTGGCGGAGGTCTTCGGCGCCCACCTGCCGGTGGAGGAGCACGCCCGGCTGGCGGGCACCATCCAGTACGAGCTGCTGTGCGGCGTGGCCCCCCGAGTACCCAGGATCTACCTTGACGCATAGGATAGGCAGGGAACCCGCCGGAGGGAAAAAACCGGCGGCGAGCCGCGGCGGTTTTTCCCGGACAACCCGGTATAAAAGCCGCCGCCCCGTGGGAGAATGATAGTACCCGGTCTACATACGCTGGCCGGGCACTATATCCGGCGGAGTGTGAGATCCTGTGGACAACAGCGTCAAGCGCGGCGACATTTTTTATGCGGACCTAAGCCCGGTGGTGGGCAGCGAGCAGGGCGGCGTCCGCCCGGTGCTCATCGTCCAGAACGACACCGGCAACAAGCACAGCCCCACGGTGATCGCCGCGGCGATCACCTCGCAGACGGGAAAGGCCCGTCTGCCCACCCATATCACCCTGGCCTCCCACAGCTGCGGCCTGCCCAAGGATTCGGTGGTTCTGCTGGAGCAGATCCGCACCCTGGACAAAAAGCGCCTGCGGGAGCACATGGGCCGGGTGGACGACCAGGTAATGCGCCGGGTAGACAGCGCCATTGCCGTCAGCTTTGGCCTGAGCCCGGAGCGGTTGGTATAAAGAAGCGCGGAGGATAGCCGCGCAGGGGAGCTTGCAGCGCAGTGAGGGTAAAAGCCCAGCCGCCGCACAGCGGAGGCGGGTTTTGCCCGAGGCGGAGCGAAAGCGACCCGGCAGCGCGGCCAATCCGCAGCGTGACAGACCAGAAGCGCGGAGGATAGCCGCGCAGGGGAGCTTGCAGCGCAGTGAGGGCAAAAGCCCAGCCGCCGCGCCCCTGTCCCGCCCCACTGCCGGGGCGGGACAGGGCGTTTGAGCCCCGGCGGGACAGGCCCCGTACAGACAGGAAACCATGGAGGAATCTACATATGAAAAAATGGAAAATTGCCGCAGCCGCCCTGTGCCTTTGCTTTTTGTTCACCGCGGCCTACGCCGCCAACGCCACCCCCGGCGGCCAAACCGATCCCCTGGTCACCCTGAGCTACCTCAACGGGACCTACACCAGACAGGTAAAGGACCTGGTGGACCAGACCGTCACCGCCCGCAAGGCGGAGATGGAGCAGGCCCTGCGAAACATTCTGGCCGGCCAGGGCGGGACCTCCGCGCCCTCGGGCAGCAGCAGCGTGTTCACCGTGGTCACCCTGAACCAGGGCCAGTCCCTGGTGGGGGACGTGGGGTGCGAGGTGATGCTGCGGGTGGGCTCCGCCACCTGCGGCGCGTCGGACAGCGTGGGCCTCATCGACACCACCTCCGGCGGCGTTCTGGGCACGGGCGCGGCGCTGAGCCAGAACCACCTGTACATGGTCACCATCGCCCCCCGCTGGATAACGGCCTCATCGGCCACGGTGAAGGTGCTGGTCCGGGGGCCCTATACCATCCAGTAATTCCCTTCACCCCGGTAGGTATTCATAGAATTTTAACAAAGATTTCGCAAATTATCTCTGTTTTCTTTGTGCGCTTCGTGGTATACTTTCTTCGTCAGGTTGAAGAAGCCAGACAATGCCGCAACCTCTCTTTTCTCCTTAACCGGGGCTGCTCCGTTGATGCGCCGGAGCCCCCCGGACAATCTGCTCCAAAGCCCCAATCCGGCTTTGTTCCGCCGCCCGCAAGGGCGGCGTTTTTTAACGCGGGATTCCGAACTAACGTTTCACGTGAAACATTCCGATGGTTTTCCCACTTGCAAAAAGGCCCCCTACCTTTTATAATAGTGCCACATGATTTGATTTGGAGGTCATCGCCATGTCCATAGACAAAAGCTGGTTCGACCAGATGGAGCAGCGCATCCCCCACGGGGAGGTGCGCACCCGGTTCGCCCCCTCCCCCACGGGCTATATGCACGTGGGCAATCTGCGCACCGCCCTGTACACCTGGCTCATCGCCCGCCACGCGGGGGGCAAATTCCTGCTGCGCATTGAGGACACCGACCAGGGGCGGCTGGTGGAGGACGCGGTGGAGGTGATTTACGCCACCATGCGCCGCTGCGGGCTCACCTGGGACGAGGGGCCCGACGTGGGCGGCCCGGTGGGGCCCTACATCCAGACCGAGCGCCGGGACCTGTACGGGAAATACGCCCAGCTTCTGATTGAAAAGGGCCATGCCTACCGCTGCTTCTGCACCGGGGAGCGGCTGGAGCAGCTCCGCAGCAGCGACCCCAACGCCAAATATGACCGGCACTGCCTCTCCCTCACCCCCGAGGAGGTTCAGTCCAAGCTGGACGCCGGGGAGCCCTATGTCATCCGCCAGCGCATCCCGGAGGGGTCCACCACCTTCCAGGACGCGGTGTACGGCGAGATCACCGTGGATAACGCCGATCTGGACGACCAGATTCTCATCAAGTCCGACGGCCTGCCCACCTATAACTTCGCCAACGTCATCGACGACCACCTGATGGGCATCACCCACGTGGTCCGGGGGGCCGAATACCTGTCGTCCGCCCCCAAATACAATCTGCTCTACCAGGCGTTCGGCTGGGATATCCCCACCTACGTCCACTGCTCCTCCGTCATGTTCAACGACCCTGCCACCGGCGCGGTGCGCAAAATGTCCAAGCGCTACGGCGACCCCTCCTATCAGGACCTGGTGTCCCAGGGCTACCTGTCCCAGGCGGTGGTGAACTACGTGGCCCTGCTGGGCTGGGCCCCCCACGGGGACATTGCCGAGCAGGAGTTCTTCACCATGGAGGAGCTGGTGAAGGCGTTTGAGATTTCCGGCATCTCCAAGTCCCCCTCCGCCTTTGATATGGACAAGCTGAACTACTTCAACGCCACCTACCTGCGCGCCCTCCCCCCGGAGGAGTTTGCGCGGGAGGCGGAGACCTGGATCCGCCGGGCGGTCAAAAACCCGGCCTATGACGCCGCCGCCATCGCCGGACTGCTCCAGGCCCGGTGCGAGCGGCTGAGCGATATCCCGGAGAAGGTGGACTTCTTCGACGCCCTGCCCCAGTACGATGTGGAGCTGTTCACCAACAAGAAGTCCAAAACCAACGCCGAAGTGTCGCTGAATATGCTCAAGGCCGCCCTCCCGGCGCTGGAGGCCCTGCCCGACTGGACGCAGGACGCCATCCACGCCGCGCTGGCCGGGCTGGCGGAGCAGCTGGGCGTGAAGAACGCCACCCTCATGTGGCCCGTGCGCATCGCCGCGGCGGGCAAGGCCGTCACCCCCGGCGGCGCGGTGGAGATCTGCCGCATCCTGGGGCGGGACGAGACCCTGCGGCGGCTGCGGCTGGGGATGGACAAGCTGAACTGAATATGGGAGCGCCCGGCATATGCCGGGCGCTCCTGCATGGCCCGCAAAGCGTTGATACAGGCCGACTTTCCTGACAGTCGAGTTGCTATTTTGCCCCAAAGCCTTGACTTTTCCCTGCCGCCGGGGTAGGGTGGGAGCACATCCGAATTAAGGGGGAGTGCTTTACATGAACGAAAAGAAATCCTTTGGCTACTACATCCGCAAAAAGCGACTGGAGGCGGGGCTGACCCAGCGGGAGCTGGCCGAGCAGCTGTTTGTCACCGAGTCTACCGTGAGCAAGTGGGAGCGCGCGCTGTCCTACCCGGACGTGTCCATGGTCATGCCCATCTGCGCCGCTCTGCACATCACCGAGCACGAGTTCTTCACCGCCTGCGACGACGACCAGACCCACACCCAGGAGCGTCAGGCGGCGGTGTGGCGGGGGGTGGTGACGGGAACCCGGCGGTTCTTCGCCGCGGGCTACGCCATCGCCACCGCGGTGTGCTTCATCTGCAACCTGGCCGTCTTCCACACCCTGAACTGGTTCTGGATCGTGCTGACCGCCTGTGCCCTGGCCTTCTGCTTCACCAACCTGCCCTTTTTGCTCCAACGCAGCAGGCTCACCGTCTCCCTGGGGGCGGCGTCCGGGTGCCTGGTCCTGCTGCTGCTGGCCTGCTGGGTCAACGTGGGCGGCTGGTGGATCATCGGCGGGCTTGCCATCACGGCGGCGTCCCTGGCCCTGCCCTGGGCATGGTGGGCCGTGTGGCGTTTTTACGGAAAGCACGTGCTGCCGCTGTGCATGGCGGTGCTGACGGTGTGGGTGTTTTTGCTGCTGGCCGTCATCTGGGTGTTCGCCGGTGGGAACTGGCTGTTCACCCTGGCCTATCCCCTGGCGCTGGCGGGGGCGGCGTTTGTGTGGGCGGGGTTCGCCGCGCTCTACTGGCTGCCCACGGGGCCGTGGCTGAAGGCGGGCGTCATCGCCCTGCTGGCCAGCCTGGCTACGCCGGCGTTCAACAGCCTGTGCGATCTGCTCATTGAGGACACGGACGGGCCCGGCTTCTTGGAATATTTCTCGGTGCGGCACATGCTCATCCGCCGGGCCGCCGGGGATGTATCCTGGGTAAACCCGCTGATTTTCCAGATCATGCTGGTGTGCTCCCTCGCCATCATCATCATTGGCACAGCCGTGGAGCTCCGCCGCAGAAAACAGGGATAAAAGAAAGGCAACGCCCGGCCGATGGCCGGGCGCTGTCTTTGTCGAAAAAGCCTCGCAGAGTTCGCGCCCGCAGGCGCGAAGAAAATGAAATCCGTTTTCCCCGGCGACATGTGCGTCGGGGAAAACCCTTCTCGGCCGAACAGTGTGCGAGTTGGCCGCCTCAGGCGGACAACGAGTGCGCGCATGAGGCCGCAGCTTTTCCCGTCGGAAAAGGCTTTGCCTTTTCCGACGGACTGAGCGCCCGGCCGTCGGCCGGGCGCTGGTTCATTTTTTCTTCGGCAGGCGGTGGCGGCTGCCGTCCGGCTCCACAATATAGGTGCGCTCCAAATGGCCGGTGAGGCTGGCCTTCACGCTGTCGATATACTCCCGCCGCAGCGCGTCCCGCTCGGCCAGCTCCGCCGGGGTGAGCGTCTCCCCCGCCTTCACCCGGCGGGCAAATTGGTTGATGCGGTCGATTTTTTCCTGATCCATTACAGATACCTCTCAATTTCCACGATGATCCGGCCCTTCCGGGACTGGCCCCCCACGGTTTTCACCACGCACTTGCCCAGCCCCCGGCAGGTGAGCACATCCCCCTCCCCCACCGGCTTGTCCGGCTTGAGGCATTCCCGGTGGTTGAGGGACACCCGGCCCCCGGTGACGGCGTCCGCCGCCTTCCCCCTTGCCAGGGAAAAGCCGCAGGAGAGCACCGCGTCCAGCCGCAGGGTGGAGACCGTATCGTGGATGAGCTTGACCTCAGCGGGGGCGGGGGCCAGCGCGGACAGCGGGATCTCCCGCAGCCTCAGCCTGTACCGCCCCGCCTGGCCGAACTGGGAGAGGATGATGGGGGCGGCATCCCGCAGGCAGACGATCTGGGCGGCGGACTCCCCCACCAGAATGTCCCCCACCCGTTCCCGGGTCAGGCCGATGCCCATCAGGCCCCCCAGCAGGTCCCGGTGGGTCAGATCCGCCCCGGTGGGCGGATAGGCGCACTCGATGGCGGACAGCTCGTCCGCCGCGTCCCAGTCCTCCGCCTCCTGCCAGTCGGGGAGGAACACGCACACCGTGCGCTCCGCCCCCTCATAGCCGCCGTGAAAGAGGTGCTTCGGATGGCCGCACGCCGCCAGCAGCGGCTCTAACGCCGCCCGCTGGGCCGGGGACAGGAACTGGGTGGCGCAGGGGATGGAGCGGTTCTGTGCCCGGTCCAGCTGGTCCAGGGCCCGGGCCAGGACGATACGCTCCTCCGGGTCTTTAGAGAATTTGTTTAACAGCTCCGTTTTATTCATGGCCGGTCAGTCCCACTCAATGTCATCGCCGTGCTCCCGCACCAGGCGGCACGCCTCCTCCTCATTCTCCACCAGAGCGCGGATGAGCTCCGCCACCTTCGCCGCCTTTGCCTCGTTTTCCGGCGTGAGGTGGTAATAGCCCGCATAGGAACCCGCCTCCGGGTCGTGCTCCAGCCCCTCCAGCAGGGCGGGCTCCCGCTGGGCCAGATACCAGTCCAGCAGAGCCGCCCAGTTATAGCCGTTCATGTAGGCCATCTCGTAGGCGGCGTTCATCTGCTCCCCCACGCGGAAGGGCTTTTCCGCCTCCACGTCAAAGGATATCCCCACGTTGTCCTTGTACCGAAAGACCGACACATAATCGTCCATTCCAAACACTCCTTCTTTTTATACCACCCGTTTCTGGGCGTTGTAAAGCTGGGCGTACTCCCCGCCCCTGGCCAGCAGCTCCTCATGGGAGCCCTCCTCCAAAATGTGGTTTTCATCCACCACGATGATGCGGTTTGCCGAGCGGATGGTGGACAAACGGTGGGCGATAATTAAAGTGGTGCGGCCCTTTGACAGCTCATCAAAGGCGGACTGAATCCGGGCCTCCGTCACCGAGTCCAGGGCGGAGGTGGCCTCGTCCAGAATCAGGATGGGCGGGTTTTTCAGGAAGATCCGGGCGATGGACACCCGCTGCTTCTGCCCGCCGGACAGCATCACCCCCCGCTCCCCCACATAGGTGTGAAAGCCCTCCGGCATGGACATGATATCATCGTAGATCTCCGCCCGGCGGGCGGCCTCAATGACCTCCGCCTCGCCGGCGTCCGGCCTGCCGTAGCGGATATTGTCCAAAATCGTACCCGCAAACAGGAACACGTCCTGCTGGACGATGCCGATGTTGTGGCGCAGGGAGCGCTGGGTCACCTCCCGCACGTCCTGGCCGTCCACCAGGATGCGGCCCCCCGTCACGTCGTAGAACCGGGGGACGAGCTGGCACAGGGTGGACTTGCCGCCGCCGGAGGGGCCCACCACCGCCACCGTCTCCCCCTGGGGGATGTGGATGGACACATGGTCCAGCACCGCCGGGCCGTCGTCGTAGTGGAAGGATACGTCGTCCACCAGGATATCGCCCCGGGCCTCCCCCATCTCCCGGGCGTCCGGGGCGTCCTTTACGGCGGGCTCCACCCGCATCAGCTCCACAAAGCGCTTGAAGCCCGCCATGCCGTTGAGGAACTGCTCCACAAAAGCGGCCAGCTTGCGCACCGGGGTGAGGAAGGTGGAGATGTACAGGGTGAAGGTGACCAGATCCACAAAGTCCATCTCCCCCCGCATGATGAACAGCCCTCCCGCCGCCACGGTGAGCACGTTCATGGCGGGCAGGGCGAACTCAAGCCCCGCGTGGTAGGTGGCCATGGCCTGGTAATAGTCCCGCTTGGCCCCCTTGAACTGCTCATTGGCGGCCCGGAACTTCTCCTCCTCCTGGCCCTCGCTGGCAAATGCCTTGGCGGTGCGCATACCTGAGATGGCCGACTCCAGCTGGCCGTTGATGCCCGCCATGGTCTGCTTCTGCCGCACGGACGCCTTCATCATGCGCCGGCGCTGGATGATGGTGAAGCCCACAAAGATGGGCACCACGGCGAACACGACAAGGGCCAGCTTCCACTGGATGCGCATCATCATGCAAAACGCGCCGGTCAGGGTGACGGCGGAGATGAACAGGTCCTCCGGGCCGTGGTGGGCAAGCTCGGTGATCTCAAACAGGTCGGTGGTGGCCCGGCTCATGAGCTGCCCCGTGCGGTTTTTGTCGTAGAAGGAGAAGGACAGGTCCTGCATATGGCTGAACAGGTCCCGGCGGATATCCGCCTCAATGCGCACCCCCATCATGTGGCCCCAGTAGGTGACGATGAAATACATCACCGAGCGCAGGGCGTAGGCCGCCAGTAGGATGGCCATGACGGCAAAAAAGGCGGCGTACAGGTTCTTGGGCAGCAGCTCGTTGAGCGCCTGGCGGGAGGCGGCGGGAAAAGCCAGATCCACCAGGGCGATCCCCAGGGCGCAGCACATATCCAGAATAAACAGCTTCATATGGGGCTTATAATAGGACAGGAAGATGGGGACGTAGCCCCGCTGGAAGCGCTGGGAATGCATAGGCGTGATACTCCTTTAAATTCTCATGTTTCGCCCGCGGCCCCCCATGGGCCGCGCCGTCAGCCGGTCAGCCGGGCGATGACGGCTTCGGGGTCTATCACATTGACCCTGCCGCCGGAGGAGGGCTGGACGGCCTGCACCGTGTCCTTGATGAGCTCGATAAACTCCGCCGGGGTGATGTCCGGCCTGGCCTGGCAGCACAGGGCGTAAAAGCCCGCCAGCCAAGGCACCGCCCAGCTCAGGCCGCCTTCGTGCTCAATCTCATAGTTCTGCGGCCCGGTGCAGGCGGCATAGGCCCTGGAGCCCATGGGGACGCCGACGATATCAGGCCCGGAGTAGTCCCCATCGGTACGGAGCCAGCCCGAAGGGCCATAGGAGGAGCGGTCGTCCGGGTCGTCAAAATAGCCGCGGCTCAGCCCAAACAGGCTAAACGGATAAAACGCTTCGGTGCTGGTCGTCAGCACAAGGATGCCCTGTTCGTCCGCCTGCCGGATGGCGTTCTGCATCTCCTCGTAGCCGGAATCCTCCTTATGATAGCCTTTGGAGATGGAGATCACCCGGATTTTGCCCTCGGGAGGCAGATGCTCGTTCATCTCGCACACCCGGAGGATGCAGTCCGCCACAATAGCGGCGTCAAAGACAAAACCATTGCCGGTCCAATGGCCGAAGGTGGAGCCGATATAGTACAGGTCGGCCTCCGGCGCCACCCCCACCGTCTTGCCCACCGCGATGCTGGACACCGCAGGGCCGTGCATCTGGGCATCAGGGTCACTGCAATGGATCAGCTCGTAGGTTTTGAGGTTTTGGGCGTACTCCTCGTGCCCGGTATACAGTCCCTGGTCGACGATGGCCACAGCCACCCCCTTGCCGGTGAAGCCCTGCTGGTGCAGGTCCCGGATGGACAGGCCGGGGTTTTTGTTGAATTCCAAAATTTCCTCAGGGGAAAAGCCCTCCGGCAGAGGGTCGGGCCAGCGGGTGTCGGTGCTGAAGGACACCTCGTTCCAGTCCTCCACCACGCTGAGGTCCGCCTTCCGGGCGTCCATGGCCCGCAAGTCATAGCCCCAAACCTCCTCCTTGACCATGCCGGTAAACTCCCTGTCCCATACGCTCGCGCCCATCTGTAAGGCCAAGTGCGCCTTTCCGTCGCCCAGGGCGTCCAAGTCGATGAGATTTGTCACATAACGCGCCTCACCGGGGTCGTCGTGGCCGCTGTAGTCCCAAGGTTCCTTGGATGCGGACGGCTCGCTTTCGGCGGGCGGCTCACTTCCGGCGGGCGGCTCGCTTTCGGCGGGCGGCTCGCTTTCGGCGGGCGGCTCGCTTTCGGCGGGCGGCTCGCTTTCGGCGGGGGCACTGGGGGTAACGACGGGCGGCTCCTCCCCCGCGGGGGCGCAGCCGGGCAGCGCCGAGACCAGCAGGCAGGCGGCCAGCAGACAGGCGATGGCCTTCTTCATGGAATCTCGCTCCTTTCTTCCGTGCGGCGGATGGACCGCCTATGTTTGACAATTTAGACGGGTTGGTATTAAATAAATAGTATATCGGAAAGATTCGCCCTTGTCAATGCGGCCAGATGGGCTTATAATACCGTATTACGCGGTTAACATGAACACAGGCCGCACAGAGAGGAAGACATACCATGCTCGACGCGTTTTGGGTGGTGGGGGGCAGCGTGCTCACCCTGTTTTTGCTCATGTCGGTGGGCTTCGGCTTTGGCCGCGCGGGCCTTTTGACCGGGGCCGCCCTGTCCCAGGTGTCCCGGATTCTGCTGTATGTGGTCACGCCGTGCATCATGCTCACCTCCTTCGAGGTGGAGCGCACCCCCCACAGCCAGGGCCAGCTGCTCTCCTCCCTGGCGGCGATGGCGGGGGTGTACGCGCTGTATATGCTGCTCTCCCAGCTGCTCTTCCCCCGGGAGGGAGAGGAGCACCGGGGCATCCTGCGCTTTGCCGCGGTGTACGGCAATACCGGCTTCATGGGCCTGCCCCTGATCCAGTCCGCCCTGGGAGACGAGGCCATGATGATCGCCGTGGTGGGCCTGGCCATCTTCAACACCGCCACCTGGACCCACGGACAGGCGCTCATCGGCGGGCGGGCCCGGCTGTCCCTGAAGCGGGTGGTGCTCAACCCCGGCGTGCTGGGCCTTGTGGGCGGGATGGCGCTGTTTTTCACCGGCTGGCGCCTGCCCGGCCCGGTGGACGACGCGGTGGGCTACCTCGGCAGCCTGAATACCCCCCTGGCCATGGTGGTCATCGGCGGCCAGATGGCCCAGGCCGACCTGCCCGCCGTCTTTTCCGTCAAAAAGCTCTACCTGGTGTCCGCCGTCAAGCTGCTGGGCATCCCGCTGCTGACCGGGCTGGCGCTGCTGCCCTTCCACATCGACCCCATGATCTACGTGGCGGCGGTGATCCTGGCCGGCTGTCCCACCGCCGGCGCCACCAGCCTCTTTGCCCAGAGCATGGGCAAGGACGCCGACCTGGCCGCCCGGCAGGTCACCCTGTCCACCCTGCTGTGCCTTGTCACCCTGCCCCTGGCGGCGGTGCTGGCCCAGCTTTTCGCGGGGGGCTGAACTGTAAGCGAAGGAGGAAGCTCGTATGGAATATTCGCCGCTCACCTGGAGGGAACGGGCGCAGCTCTGGCTGCGGCTGGGATTGCGGGGGGCGCTGGCCCTGGGCGGGGCGGCGCTGTTTGTCTTTGTGGGGCTGCCCCTGGCCTCGCTGCTCAGCCCCTTCCTGTTCGCGCTGGTGCTGGCCTGGGTGCTGAACCCGGCGGTGCGCTGGCTCCAGCGCAGGACCCGCCTCTCCCGCAAGACGGTGTCCCTGGTGCTGGTGGTGCTGGTGTTCGCCGTCATCGGCGGGGTTCTCTTCGGCCTGGGCTGGATCGCCGTAGATCAGGTGCGTATGCTCTTCGACAACCGCCAGTCCCTGCTGGACGAGCTGCTAAACGGTCTGGTGGGGGTGGTCAACAGCGTGGGCGGCTGGCTGGAGGGGCTGGGCGGCCTGCTGCCCCAGGGGGTGCTCGCCACCAGCGAGGATCTGACGGACGCATTCATCGGCTGGGTGCGCGGGCTGGACTTCTCCGGCTGGCTCACCGAGATGGCGGGGCAGGCCCCCTCTATGGCGGCCAGCGTGTCCAATTTCGCCGTGGCGCTGGTGGTATTCATGATGGCCAGCTACTTCATTACCGGGGACTACCCCCGGCTGCGCTTTGAGCTCACCGACCGGGTGCCCGCCATGGCCCGGGATTTCTGCGGCTCGGTGAAGGGCATCTTCATGAGCGCCTTCGGCGGCTATGTGAAGAGCCAGCTCATCCTGTCCGCCGGGGTGTTCGCCATCCTGTCCGCCGGCTTTTTCCTCATGGGCCAGCCCTACGGCCTGCTGCTGGCCCTCGGCCTGTCGGTGCTGGACTTTGTGCCCATCATCGGCTCGGGCACGGTGATGGTCCCCTGGGCGGTGGTGGACATGATCCTGGGCCAATACGGCGAGGCCGCCGCCCTCATGGCGGTGTGGGGCGTCATCGCCCTGTTCCGGCAGTTTGCCGAGCCCAAGATTTTAGGCGACCAAACCGGGCTGTCCCCCATCCTGTCCCTGGTGGGCATCTATGTGGGGATGCAGGCCGGGGGCGTGCTGGGCATGGTGGTGGGGCCGCTGCTGCTGCTGGTTTGCATCAATCTGGCCAAGCTGGGCATCTTCCGCCCGGTGCTGGACGATCTCGCCCTGGCCGCCCGGGATATCAACGCCATTTTGCGCTCGGGGCGTAAAACGCAGCGCTGATCCCGTCCCTTTCCGGCCGCGCTTTTCAGCGTTTTTTCAGCGTAAGTTCAAAATCATTTCGGGCCTATGACATACTTTTGACACAATTTCGTAGTATCTTATGCTCAGCGGCAGGGGAGCGGCGCACAGCGGCCGCCCCGGCCATGAACATGATGGCATACTATACGGAATTGGAAAGGAGACCCCTCCATGAACGATCAAAATGGATTTGACAGCAACGGCGTGTACCATTTCAGCTATTCCCAGCCCTCCGACCCCTGGGAGCAGCCCCAGCAGGTCCCCCCCACACCCCCCCAGCCCCCCAAAAAGAAAAAGAGCGGCGCGGGCAAGGCGGTGGCACTGGTGCTGTGCTGCGCACTGGCCGGGGGCGGCGCAGGGGTGGGCGGCGCGGCGGCCTACAGCGCCCTCACCAGCAGTCCCAAGCCGGAGACCACCATCTACCGCAACGAGGTGGACCCCACCGCCGTCAAGGTGCGGCAGGCCGACGGCCTCACCCCCATGAGCCTCAGTGAGATCAGCGCCGCCTACACCGATTCCTGCGTGTGCATCTCGGTGACGGCGGTGACCCAGCAGGGCTGGTACCAGTATGAGAGCTCCGGGGCGGGCTCCGGCTTTATCATCAGCGAGGACGGCTACATTGTCACCAACTACCACGTCATCGACGGCGCCAGCTCCATCAAGGTGACCCTGAACAACGGCGACACCTACGACGCCAAGCTGGTGGGCGGCGAGGAGCTCAACGATGTGGCGGTGCTGAAGATCGACGGCGTATCCGGCCTGAAGCCGGTGGTGCTGGGCGACTCCGACGATCTGGTGGTGGGCGAGCAGGTGTGTACCATCGGCAACGCCCTGGGCACCCTGTCCTTCTCCCAGACCTCCGGCCACGTGTCCTCCACCGGGCGGTCCATCACCATGAGCGACGGCACCGTGATGACCAACATGATCCAGACCGACTGCACCATCAACTCCGGCAACTCCGGCGGCCCCCTCTTTGACAGCTATGGCCGGGTGGTGGGCATCACCTCCGCCAAGCTGTCCAACAACGGCCAGTCCTCCCAAGCCTCCATTGAGGGTATCGGCTTCGCCATCCCCATCAATGATATCGTGGGCATCGTCACCGACTTCATGGAGTACGGCTACGTCACCGGCCGGCCCTACATGGGCATCACTGTGGAGACCGTGGGCGAGACCGACCAGCGGCGCTTCGGCTTCCCCCAGGGCGCTGTGGTGACCAGCGTGGAGGAGGGCTCCTGCGCCCAAAAAGCGGGGCTCCGGCAGGGCGATGTCATCGTCAAGATGGACGACACCGACATCACCGACATGAACCAGATGGTGTCGGTAAAGAACCGCTATAAAGCGGGACAGACCGCCCAGCTCACGGTGTACCGCATGGGCGAGACGCTCACCCTGAGCATCACCTTTGACGAGCAGGAGAACAACACCCAGGAGACCGGCGGACAGGTCCTCCCCCAGGACCCCGCCCCCCAGCCCACCTCCAGCGGCAATTACGGAGGCCAGTACCCCTACGGCGGGGACGGCGGCGACGAGTTCTTCAACAGCTTCCCCTGGAGCCGCTTCTTCGGCTGGTAAGCCAAGAAGCGCGAGGATAGCCCCATAGGGGCGGGTGGACCGCAGCGCAGGCAAAAGCCCAGGACCCATGCAATGGGACCGGGTTTTGCCCAAAGCGGAGGGAAGCCGCCCCGCAATGGGGCCAATCCGAGCGTGACAGCCAAGAAGCGCGAGGATAGCCCCATAGGGGCGGATGGACCGCAACGCAGGCAAAAGCCCAGGGCCCATGCAATGGGACCGGGTTTTGCCCAAAGCGGAGGGAAGCCGCCCCGCAATGGGGCCAATCCGAGCGTGACAACTAAGAAGCGCGAGGATAGCCCCATAGGGGCGGGAGTTTGGAGCACAGCGGCTTTACGCCGTCAGCTGCTCAATCTCCCGCTCCGCCTCGCCCCGGGTGTCCGCAGAAAAGCAGAACGTGCCGTCCAGATAGACCTCCACATGGCCCCGCACAAATTCCATCTCGTACATATTGAACGCTCCTTTCAGCCGGAGGAGCTTTGCCCTCCCTATATTCTGCGTTCAGTATACCGAAAATAAAGTCCTATAAACCGGCATATTTAAAGCGGCGGCGAGCTTGGTTTTTCACTCGCCGCCGCTGTCTCATTTTCGCCCCACGCTTCCGCAGAGGAAATAGAAAAGCAGTTTTAGAAACACCTGCGGAGCAAGGGAAAATGCCATCCAAACAAAATTTCTACACAGACCAGCCGAAGGCCGGCACTCCGTAAAGAAGTGCCGGCCTTCTCGCCTGCTTTATTTAGTAAAAGTGACGCTGCTTAATTAGACGCTGTTCGAAAATCCCCTGCCACTGGGCATATCGTCAATTTCAAACAAGCCCTAGCCCACAAACACCGAGCAGGTGTTGGTAATCGTGAGCAGGCCAACGATCAGGGCATTGATGATCCCGGCGATATAGGGGTTCTTGGTGTGCTTGTAAATAACGCGGGTCACCAGCGTGGAGCCGAACAGGATCAGAATGATGGGGAAGAGCCAGAGGACATACATGGGGTAATTGGGGTCAGCCATGGTCCGCTGGAACCACATCATATGGTTGGTTGAATAATAGGTGCCGTACTGAATTGCGGGCAGCACCACCGCAGGCAGGGCGGCGAACAGCGCACAGATCACGCCGTTTGCCTTGCCGCCAATGTCATTATAATTGAAGCAGTTGGTGGCGACGGAAATGGCAATGTAGTAGGTGAAGAAGAGCAGCACATAGGGCAGGTAGCGCAGGATGGGCAGCTCAAATGCCTTGATGGCAAGCGTCCAGAGGCGGAAGTCCGCAAGGAAGAAATAGTCCTCCACAAACACCAGGCCGTAGCCCACGGTGACCACAATCAGCGCCAGCAGAACGCTCAGCCCCAGTTTCTTCAGCGGCATCTTTACGCCGCGCTCCGCCAAGTCCAGGCCGTTCTTTTTGCCGTAAACAAAGTAGTACACAGCCATGCTGAGGATGGTAAACAGGCCGCAAGCGGTGGACCAGAGCCCCAAGCCCATGGCCTCGCCCTGGGCCACGGCCATGGAATTACCCATGTTCACCAAAGTCAGGTAGACAAGGCTGCCGAATACGGAGCCTGCCGCCAGGGAGAGCCAAAACCAGAGCTTCCCTGTCTTGTCCTTGACCGGCATGGGCTTCACCGTCTCGTCCGCACGGAGACAGGCGAAGGTGGGGGTAAAGACCAGCAGCGTGGTAAAGGAGCACAGGAAAAGCACAAAGCCAATCACGCCCACAAAGTTAAACGCTTCCTTCCACTGCCAGACCTGGTTGTTCGGATCAATGGGATTGGGGGCGCTCAAAGTTTTGGAAAAAAAGTCGCAGATATAGGACTCGGAGCGCGCAGAGAAATGGGACCAGGGGTGGATGATGGGGGGACGGTAAACGATGCGCAGGGTTTCCTTCCCGTCCACATCCTCACGATATTCGGTGTACGCCTCCCGGACCTCCGACTCGGCGGGATTGCGGCCGAAATTCAGGAAGGTCTGGGCGGTGGCGGTCTCCATAAAGTAGGGGGAGCTGAGGGGCTGGCCGTCCGCGCTGACGGAGGTGCCAAAAAATTCATCATATATGGCGGAGATCACGGCCACATCGCGGCTTCCATAGGGATTAGCGAAATTGCCGTCGGCGTCCTGGTACAGCGGGTCATTGCAGTGGATGAGCGCGGCGGCAATCAGCGGGGTTTCGTTCAGGTTATCCGCTTGAATGGCTGCGTTGACGGACCAGCTACCCATGGAGTGGCCGGTGACACCGATGCGCGAGGTGTCCACAAAGGGCATCCGGCTCAGGGCAAGGACGCCCTGGTACACACCGTCCGGCGCGAGGATGAAGAAGTCGGGGGTCACATCCGAGTCGCCGTGGTCGGGCTGGTCGATGGCCAGGACCACAAAGCCCCGGCGGGCAAGCTCCACATAGTTGGCGTCGGTCATCTCCTTGTTGTTCAGATATCCGTGGCTGGTGACAATGGCGGGGGCTGGGTTTTCCGCCGTGGCGGTCTTGGGTACCAGCAGATAGGCCGACATGGTGTAGCCGCTGTCGGTCTCGATGGTCAGCTCACGCATGGCCACCTTGCCGCCGCTGGTCTGTACGGCGTTTACCACGATGCCGCACAGCAGCATCAGCGCCAGGGAAATGCACAGGATGATTTGCGCTGTTTTTTTGGTCTTCTCCATAACAAAATACTCCCCTCTCTTGGCTCGAATTCAACGGCTTTGTAAAGAAACTATTAACAGTATAGAACAAATACTTTCTGCTGGCAAGCATTTATTCTGTACAAAAAATCAACCCCTGTTTTGTAAGACTTGCCAAAACAGCGTGGGTTTACAGCCGCTTTCTCGTATGATATAATAAACAAACCACAAAAAAGGAAGGACAGCGCAAGATGAAATTGGAATGGATGGGTGCGTACCGGGATATCGTCGGGGACTTTTACCGCTCCGCCAACGGCTATTCCCAAATCTGCAAAACGGAGCTCTTTGGCGATAAAATCCGCTTTTCCCCCTATGAGGTGCAGATCATGGAGCACATCCTGGAATATGCCGAGCAGCACAAAAATATGAAATGGTACGCCGAACGGCTTGGCCTCAGCCAGGCCACCCTCTCCAAATATGTGCGGAAGCTGGTGGATAAGGGCCTGCTTGAGAAATATCACCGGGAGGGAAACCGAAAGGATATTATCCTCATGGTGTCGCCGCTGGGCCTGGAGGAGTATGAGCGCTATTCCCAGCAGATGAAAGCGGCGATTTTTGACGAATTATTTCATCTTCTGGACAGCATTAGTCCAAAGGAACTGGAAACAGTGAAAAAGGTATTCTCCATCTATGGCCGCTGGCATCGGGAGAGCTTAAAAAGTCCGAAGGATTGCCCGGTCTCACTGATTAAATTGGAGCGCTGAAAAGCGACCCCGCAGAACAAAGGGCCAATTATATGCCCGCAGGGCCGCAGGGAGCGGCCTTGGGCGGCCCTGCCTCCTGAAACGCGCAAAGCCGCCCTTTGGCTTTGTGGAAAAGGAGCCGCGGCAAAATGAGCGCACGGTGACTTTAAAAAAGTCGCCGCAAGCGATATAACGCTTGCGGCGACTTGGTACGCCCGAAGGGACTCGAACCCCCAACATTCAGAACCGGAAGCCAACATTTTGTCTGTTTTTGTGTCCCCTTTTGTGTTCATTCGTGCTGTATCGTCCCAGCAGTAAAACCTCAATGGCGTTGCGGCACAACCATTTCAAGAAGAAAAGTTCTTCTAAAACGTTATTCCCATAATTTCCTACAACATTCAAAAAATTTAATTTGTAGAAAGTCTGAGGGACATTTGAGGGACGCACAGGGCAGATTCCATTTTCATCAATCAAAACATTTTTCGACAGTTGACATTATGTGCCATCTAATCGCCAAACTATATAGGAGGTAACTATGCCAGAATATCAGCTTGAAATCAGACAGCTGGTGTCCTACCCACGCTGTCGTATCTACCGAGAATTTCTTCATACCTTGGTTGCCGACCGGGGCGTCCGCACTAACGGACGCCCCGGTCTTTTTTGCTTTTCCGTCCTCTGCTCCTACGCCAACTTCCGCACCTCGTACCTGCGGATCGACGGCCTCACCTATACCATATACCCTGGAGAGTGGATATGCCGGACGGGAGAACTCACTGACGCCCTACGGTTACGTTCCAAGCGCCAATTGTTAGAAGTGCTATCTGTCCTTCAAGAGCGCCACCTTATCCAATATTCCCTGCTGGGCCGGGGAAACCTGGTAAAATACAAAGTCGTCAACTGGCACCGGCACAACACTGTGCTGGACTACAACTGCCCCTGTCAAAAGGAGACCGGCTTCTTCTTTCTGCCAGTCTCCACCGCTGTGGAGCTGGTGAGCGCTGAGAAATGCTCCGAAATGGACATCCTGTTGGATCTGTGGATTTCGGCGGTGTACCGGGACGAACAGGTGCAGGGCTCCTTTGACGGCCCGGTGGCCTATCTGCGCAACGGCACTGGCTGTCCCTTGGTGTCCTACGCCGAGCTGGCCCAGCGGTGGGGGCTGTCCAAGGCCACGGTGGGCCGGGTGCTGCGCAAGCTGGAGCGGGCGGGGCATATCGCCCTGCTTACCTTCCCTGGCCGGCACGGAACGGCCATCTACCTGCAAAACTACCTGTCCACCATGTTCCAGATCTCCGACGTGATGGTGGACAAGGATGAGGTGGCCATGTCCCTCAACATCCAAGTTGCCCTCCCGGCCGATGAGCCTGGGATGCCGGAGGACAGCGGTTCAAACGGAGAAATTATCGTTTCAAATCCGGCACAGGAAGCCGTGGCCCAAAAGGTGCTTCAACTCCTTGCGCTGCAAGGGGTTGGCTGTGCCAAATGCCCCCGGATGACATATAAGTTATATGCTTTGTCCCGCGACAGCCAAGGTATCGTTGAGAAGGACACGTTGGTTAGGCGTTTCCGTATGGACGTGCTGTGTCCCAGCGGCGTCCCGGCGTACACATTCGAGATTTCCACACGGCCTGTGGAATGTGAAGGAGGTTTCTGCCATGGCGAAGAAGAAGGTTGAACAGGACGTGCGGGACGATCCCCGCTACCATGACACCCGGCGCCTACTGCGGAAGTACCGGGACGTGACGTGGAGCCTGGAGCTGTCGGTGCAGCGGCTGAAGGGCCAGTTCCATATGGAGTACGGTACGGACATCGAGGAATTTCTGGATACAGTCTACCTGGCCGGGGCCGATTTGGGCGGCAGCGAGCTGGAGCACCATGCCCAGTGTATCGAGCGCAGCCACAAGATGCTTACGATGGTAGACAATGCGGTGGAACTTTTGCGCACCCGCCATAAAAATGGGGAGGAATACTATTGGCTGCTGTACTATACCTATCTGTCTCCCCAGCAGTTTCGCAATGTTGAGGAAATTATTGAACAACTCCGGCCTCATATTCATGATATCAGCTTCCGCACATATTATAGGCGCCAAAAAGAAGCCACGGAGGCCATGAGTTCTATCCTGTGGGGCTACACTTCTAAAGATAGTTTGGAGCTTCTGGAGAAGCTGCTCCCTGAATGGCAGTAAATTGGCAGTAAATTGGCAGTGTTTTGCTATTGCGGCGTAAAACTATATATGCTATGATGGTCATGCTGAAAACTGTAAGCACAAGTGAAAACGGCCGCGGGACAGACGCCGGAGGGCGTCTTTTTTCATGCCCCGCGGCGACCGGGTCAGTGTCCAAAATCGGGCGCTGGCCTTCGTTTTCGCCCAAACATCAAAAGGAGGAATTTGCTTGACCAAACATCCCACCCCGTCCCAGAACGCCCCCAACCGCGGGCCGAACCCGGGCCGCTGGCTGTACGCCTGGTTTGCCACCGCCAGCCTGTCCCCGCTACTGTGCCGCCCTGCCTACGCCACCACCATCTGGACCAAGGCCAGCGAGGTCATGAAGGACGTCTACACCCAGATCCTGGGCATCTCCACCATCGCCGCCGTGGTAACCGCCGCCGTAGCCCTGCTGATGATCAACTTCGGCCACACAGACCGCTCCACCCAGGAAGCGCGGTCATGGCTGAAGCGCATTATCATCACCTGGATGATCCTCAACTCCCTGGGCTTCATCATGGCCTACATCACCCCCTTCTTCTCCGGGGGCCAGTGGACGCCCTCGTAACCCATGGGCATCTTAGACGGCATCGTAGAGTGGATCGCGGAACAAGTCATGCACGGCCTGGATCTGATCAACACCTCAGTTTTGGGCGCGCTGGGCTGCGACATGGCCGTGTTCCTGCGCTACTTTCCGGCGGCGGAGACCATGTACCAGGTCTTTGTGGCCCTGGCCATCGGCCTCATTCTGTTGATCTGGGTGTGGAACCTGTTCAAGAACTTTGGCCTGGGCATCGGCACGGAAGCGGAAGACCCTGTGAAACTGTCCATCCGCTGTGTCCTGTTCCTTGTCTTGGCGTGGTATGCCGACGACATCGTGAACATGGCGCTGGACATCGGCGGCACACCTTATGACTGGATCCTCACCAATACGCTCCCCAGCCTGAACTTCGCCGATTTCAGCTCGGTGCTGCTCACCATCATCGGGGTGTGCGCCAACGGGGCGGTGGCCCTCATCGTCCTTATCCTGGTGCTGATCATGGCGTGGAACTATATCAAGCTGCTCTTTGAGGCGGCGGAGCGGTATGTGCTGCTGGGCGTGCTGGTGTTCACCGCCCCGGTGGCCTTTGCCATGGGGGCCTCCCAGGCCACGTCCAACATCTTCAAGAGCTGGTGCCGGATGTTCGCCGGGCAGATCTTTCTGCTGCTGATGAACGCCTGGTGCCTGCGGCTGTTCACCAGCATGGTGGGGACATTCCTTGCCAACCCGCTGTCACTCTGAACGGAGGAAACCCATGAAAAAACGGATCTTATCCCTTCTGCCGCTGGCACTGGTGCTGGCGGTTGTTTTGTGTACCCCGGCCTTCGCCCTCACGGAGGCAGAGGTGGAGGCCCAGGTGGCTGCCACCAGCAAGGAGGCGGTCACGGGCAACGTGCTCATCTGGTTCCTGTGCGCCGTGGCTTTCCTGAAGGTGTCCCAGAAAATCGACAGCTTCATGGCCTCCATGGGCGTCAACGTGGGCCGCACGGGCGGCTCCCTGATGGCCGAGGCCATGATCGCCGTCCGGGGCGCGTCCATGATTGCCAAAGCAGGCGGGAGCACCATCGGTGGTATTGGCCGGGCTGCTGGCGGCTCTGGCCGCGGGACGGCTTCCAGCGCTTCCGGCTCTGCAGGCGGATTCTTCAAGGGCGGGCTTATCGGTATGGCGGGGCGTCACATCACCAACAGCGCGGTCAAGACGGCCACCACCCAGACGGCCGCCGTCCACACCGCGCAGAAGCAGTCCGCCACAGCGGCTGCCCACTCGGCCAGCACCATCCATTCAAACGGCAGCACCAGCACAAACAGCGCCACCCATACGGCCAGCAACGCAAATATGGGCGGTGGGGACAACACCATTCATTCTGCCGAGCATACCGGCAGCGATATTCAGTCCGATACCGCTGTGTTCGCGGAGGCTGTGTCTCAGCAGGAGGGCGTCATCATCACCGGGCAGGAGTCCCAGTCCGCCGTTCATACGGACAGCAGCGCCCAGACCGCCCGCACAGACAGCTCCGCAGAACACACCCACACCCAGGGCGGCGGGGAAGGCATCCCCAACCGGGGCAATGCCGGCCAGCCCTCCCATACCAGCACCCATGTCACCCATCAGACCAGCATCGGCGGGGCGGTGTTTGCCCGCTCCCTCGCTTCGGGCGGTAAGTTTGCCAATGATGTGATCGGTACGGTGGCCCGGGGTGATATCCGCTCCACCGGCTCCATCACCGGGGACCTGGCCGCCCAGTCTCTCAGCTCCTACATGGGTCATACCGCTCTGGGGGCCGGGGCTCGGAACATTCCCCGCTATTCCGACGTGGAGATCGGCGGCGGGCGCATCACCGGCACGGAGTACAAGCCCGGAAGCAAAGAGGGCCAGGCCTTTGGGATGTACCATTCGGGACAGTACGCCGCCCCGGAAGGCCCTCACGAAAAGGTTCATTCGGCGGACGGGGCGCTGTGGTATAAGCAGTACGCCCAGGACGCGGTGGAGCGCAAGCCCTACAAGGCCCCGGACGGCTCGGTGGCCTATGAGGAACGCATCGTAAAGAAGCTGCCCAACCCGCCCAAACGGAAAGACCGCATTTGATAGGAGGAACCCATGCGACAAGAAGAACGGGATGTCTACGTCATCCCACCCAATTTCATTGAGGGCGGCACCCTGATGGGCGGCATGGTTAAGACCCGCAACGCCGTGGAGGCCGGGGTGCTGGGGGCGCTCACCGCCCTGCCGGTACTCCAGCTGAGCCTGTCCCTCACCGTCCGTATCATCATCCTGTGCCTCACCACCCTGCCCCTGGTGCTGGTGACGCTCATTGGCATCGGCGGGCAAAGCCTCTCCCAGTTCATTTTCCAGTTCATCCTCTGGCTGCGCAACCGTCGGGTGCTGGATCAGTCCGGGGCGGGCGCTAAAAAGGGCCTACTCCCCAGCTGGGCCCAGAAGGAACACGCCGCCGACCCGGAGTTGGAGGAACTGCCCAAAAGCCACCGGCGCTTTCAGGTGGACATGAAAAAGCGGGAGGTCACCCAGCACAAGACATTTCTGGAGCGGGAGGAGGTAATCAAGCCCCTCAACCCCCTTGCGGACTACGTGCCCATTGAGAAGATCACCCACGGCGTCATCAAGACCCGGGATCGCCGCTATGTGAAAGTGGTGGAGGTGGTGCCGGTGAACTTCCTCCTGCGCAGCGCCCAGGAGCAGCGCAGCATCATCTACTCCTTCATCAGCTATTTGAAAATCGCCCCGGTAAAGGTTCAGTTCAAGGTGCTAACCAAGCGGGCGGACATTGACCGCCATGTGGATAGTGTGCGGGAGGAGCTGGCCCGGGAGACCGACTCCCACTGCCGGATGCTCCAGGAGGACTATCTGAAGCTGATTCGGGATTTGGGCTCCCGGGAGGCCATCACCCGGCGGTTCTTCCTCATTTTCGAGCATGAGCCTATGCCGGGCGCCAAGCGGGGCCAAGAGGAGGATGAAGCCATCGCCGCCCTCCAGACCGCCGCCCGCACCGCCGCCAACTACCTGCGCCAGTGCGGCAACACAGTGGTTATGCCGGAGGAACAGGATGAAGCAGCGGCGGAAATTCTCTACCACATCCTCTGCCGCCGGGAGAGCAACGAGCACCCTTTCACCGACAAAGCCAAACAGGTGGTGGCGGAATACCTGGGCGCGGGACGGGCACCTGACAGCATTCCGGTCAACGAGTTCTACACCCCCAGCGAGATCGACTTCACCCATGGGCGGTACATCTGCATCGACGGGGTGTACTACTCCTATCTGTTGGTGCCGTCGGATGGGTTCAAGGCCCAGGTGCCCGCCGGATGGCTGTCCCTGCTGGTGAACGCCGGGGACGGCATCGACCTGGACGTGTTCCTCACCCGCCAGCCCAAAGACCGCATGATCCGCAAGCTGGGCCAGCAGCTGCGCATCAATCGGAGCAAGATCCGGGAAACCAGCGACACCAACACCGACTTCGACGATTTGGACGGGGCCATCCGTAGCGGATACTTCCTGAAGGACGGCCTGGGGAACAACGAGGACTTCTATTACCTCAATCTCCTGGTTACCATCACGGCGGGCAGCGTGGATGAGCTGGAATGGAAATGCGCCGAGATGAAAAAGCTGCTGCTGTCTCAGGACATGAACGTACAGCCCTGTTCCTTCTGCCAGGAGCAGGCTTTTTTGTCCTCCCTGCCCCTGGTTTCGCTGGAGAAACACCTCTTTGAGCGTTCCAAGCGCAACGTCCTCACCCTGGGGGCGGCAAGCTGCTACCACTACACCAGCTATGAGATGTGCGATGATAACGGCATCCTGTTGGGCGTGAACAAGCACAACAACTCCCTCATCATCGTGGATATCTTTGATTCCAACGTCTACAAGAACGCCAACATCGCCATCCTGGGCACCAGCGGCGCGGGCAAGAGCTTTACCATGCAGCTGATGGCCACGAGGATGCGGCGGAAGGGCATCCAGGTGTTCATCGTGGCGCCGTTGAAAGGCCATGAGTTCCACCGGGCCTGCTCCAACATCGGCGGGGAGTTCATCCAGATTTCCCCAGCCTCCCCTAACTGCATCAACGTCATGGAGATCCGCAAGGTGGACAAGTCCGTGGATGAGCTGCTGGACGGCCCGGGGGTGGAGAAATCCCTGCTGGCGGCAAAAATTCAGCGGCTCCACATCTTTTTCTCCCTGCTGATCCCCGATATGAGCCACGAGGAGCGGCAGCTTCTGGACGACGCCCTCATCCGCACCTATACCAACCTGGGCATCACCCACGACAACGCCACCCTGGAGGACCCGAAGCACCCGGGGAAATACCGCACCATGCCGGTGCTGGGCGACCTCTACGACACCTTGAAGGAGGTGCCAGACACCAAGCGGCTGGCCAACATCATCAATAGGCTGGTACACGGCTCCGCCCGCACCTTCAACCAGCAGACCAACGTGAGCCTGGACAACAAGTACACGGTGCTGGACATCTCCGAGCTGACCGGCGATCTGCTGACGGTGGGGATGTTCGTGGCCCTGGACTACGTTTGGGACAAGGCCAAGGAGAACCGCACGGAGGAGAAGGCCATCTTCATCGACGAATGCTGGCAGCTCATCGGGGCCAACAGCAACCGTCTGGCCGCTGAGTTCGTGCTGGAGATTTTCAAGATCATCCGTGGCTACGGCGGCTCGGCCATCTGCGCCACCCAGGACATCAACGACTTCTTTGCCCTGGAGGACGGCAAGTACGGCAAAGGCATCATCAACAACGCCAAGACCAAGATCCTGCTGAACCTGGAGGATGAGGAGGCCCGGCGGGTGCAGTCCCTGCTCCACCTGTCCGAGGCGGAGGTCATGGAGATCACCCACTTTGAGCGGGGCAGCGGGCTTATCAGCACCAACAACAACAATGTGACGGTGGAGATCAAGTGCAGCCAGCTGGAAAAGGAGCTGATCACCACCGACCGCCGGGAGCTTCAGGAGCTGCTGGCCCGGCAGGCGGGTTAGACGTATTGGCGCGGCGCGTATACGTCCTAAGACCTCCGAAATACGTACCCAGGATTCTGGACGGCGCGTATGCGTCCTAATACGTACAGCTTCAAAACTTGTACGCAATAGCGAATACCCTAATACGTATAAGCACGATTTTAAGAAATATTGTGCGTATTCGCGCCGCTCCAATACGGCAGTAATACGCACGAATACGTACAGGAGGCGAACATGAAAACGAGAGACCAGTCCTACAGCCAGGAAGCCGCCAGCCTGCTCCGGGATATTTCCATGTACCAAGTGCTGACAAGGGAACAGGTTCTCCGGCTCTACCCTGGGAAGCGGGAAAAGATCAATGAACTGCTGATCTACCTGACGAAGCAGCAGCGGCTGTTCTATGAGGATGGGGTTTACCGGACGGCCCTTGTCAAGAACGGGAAGGTAGACAAGGCACTGTTCTCGGCGGTTTGGGTGCTGGTGGACTTTATGGATCGGGTGGAGTATCACGCGGTGGCGGACTATCCGGCGAAAATCATCTTCTTCGCTGATGGGGCCGTTTATGAGATCATCCACGTCGAACAGGGGAAAGAGGCCATGATGACCAGCATTCTCGCCGCCGCCGGGGACAACCCTTCCCGCCGGCTCATTATGGTGGATACCCCTGAACAGATCAATATGCTGGACATCCCTAATGCCTGTGGCTACTGCACCGTCTCCCCGGACGGGGAGGTGCAATACTATCAAAAAGAGTGAAAGGACTGAAAATTTGGATCGTGCAGTCTTATCCCGGCGGATATCGTCCATCCTGGACGATATCCACCGGCTGAACAACGCGCTGTATGCCATGAATACCACCGACATCCAGCGCTACCCGGACAACTACGAAACGCTGTCCACCGATGCGGCCCTGCGGACGGAGCAAATTGCCTGCCGGCTGCGACATATCCTCTATGCCTCCACCAATGTCCGAAAGGAGGAATACCTCACGTCCGCCGCCCTGATGATGGGCATTGATATCCAGTACAACGACGGCATCATGGAAATCACCCTGCCCAGCCTGCTGCCCAAGCGGAAGCGGCGGCCCAGCTCGGAGTTTCTGCTGGATCCCTTCCATGCCGCCCTAAGCCAGTACGCCCGGGAACACCCCATGCCCCAGTTCAAGCACTGCGTGGTGTGCTTCTCCAACATCTACAACCGGGAGCTGCCCGAGCGCCGGGTGCGGGACTACGACAACCTGGAGCTGAAGCGGCTGCTGGACGTGGCCGCCTCCTTCCTGCTGGTGGATGACAGCGGCCTTTTGTGCGACGCCTACCACACCACCGAGCTGGGCGAAACGGACTGTACCCGCATCTCCATCATGGACAGCGGGCGCTTTACCGAATGGCTGAAAGAGCGGGAAAAGGTGCTGGATTCCATTGCGGATCTATAGCGAGAAATGGACGGGAAATTGCCGGAAAAAGTACCTGTTTGCGGGCATCGTGCATATCCCATTTTGCCTGTTTTTTGAGGGTCGGTTTTGGGATATGGGTTCAACCGGCGAAACCCATTGAAAATCCAGGCGTTTCCCGCCCCGGCAAGCTCCAAAAAGCGCCCAAGTCAAGGCGGGCTTGGGCGTAAAAACCGTTTTGGAGAGGTGTGAATTGTTATGGATGCAGAAAAACGCCGGACGCCGGACTCAGATGGGTTTTCCTCACTTTTGTTGATGTTGATTGCGCTGTCGGGCGAGTTTCCCATTGAGCAGGTGAGGCGTTTATCCGGCTCCGTATCCTATGCGGATTTTGTGGTCAAGCGCCTCAAGCGGGAAAGGCTTATCCGCACCTACTACCGAGATGGCCTGCGCGGTCTGCGGCTGACGGCTGCGGCTAAAAAACAGCTGGCCGCTGACTGGCCGGATCGGTTTGTCCCCCTGTTCACCGGCGACACCATGACCAACGCGCCAAAATATTCTATTCTCCACCGCCTGCGTCTGCATCGGATGGCCGAGGTGCTGGTGTCTATGTTCAACGTGGGCATATTGTCTTTCCCCTGGGAAAAGCCTGTCGTATTCACCCCCACGCCGCTCACTGAGGCCCCATACATTGAGTGGCCCGCCTATTACGGCTCCCGCGAGGTCAAAAACCTGGGGGCGCTTGCGACCAAGATCCGCAATTCCCGGGCTATGGGCCTTCTGCTGACGGGCGGCAGTATTTTCGCCGTCTACAACACCGGCCCTGCTTTAATGAAGTGGGAGTACCAGGCAGAAATGCGGCTCAAAGCCCTGCTCCAAATCGAGCTGTGCCAGAACCGGCTTCCCGGACAGTTTGGTGCTGCCGAACTGAGTGCGATCCTGTTCGGCAGCCACATGGGCCAGGCGCCCGCCCTGCTGGATGCCGATACCAAGGGCAAGGATCACTTTATCCAGGACGGGAGCTACGACCATTTCTACTTTCTGACCTGCGACCAACGTGGCGACGTTATCCTGTACCTGCTCCTCCACCCGGACGAAAAGGCCGTTTTGGACGGCATCCTGTCCCAGGGCCTTGATCCGGCCCGGCCCAACTGGGCGGTGGTGAACGATGCCATGGACGGGGACAGTCCGGTGCTGTTCGGCTATACCTGCGATATGCCCCGGATCATGAAGTTTGACAACGTGCTGCATATCCATGGCCGGACGGGGACGCTGTATTGCTTTGATTTCCAGGAGGACGCCATGCGGCAGGTCTGCGGGCCGAACGTGGAGATCCGGCACATTGACTTTGAAGCCTATGAAGGGAGTGTGTTCCATCAACCGCAAGAAACTGATTAGCCTGATGATTGTTCTGCCCATCGCCCTCGCCGCCTTGCTCTATGGCGGCGGTTTTCTTGCCCAGTTCCTCTACAACTACGACCTTTGGCAGTCCCAGGGCGGGCAGTTCGGGACCGCGCCCCAGCTCCCGGACGCCAATTTCTTTGCCTGCATCGCCGCCGTGTTCCGCTGGCCCTCCGGGCTGCAGGGCTTGGGCCTGTGTATTGCGGCGCTGGCGGTGCTGATGTTCGGTGTGCTGCACATGGGCCGGGGCGAAGGCGGGACGCTGGACAAGGCCCGCAACCTTACCTACTCGGACAAGGGCACCTACGGTACGGCGGGCTTCATGGGCAAGAAGGAGCTCAAGGGTGTTTTGGATTTGGTGCCCGATATTCGCAAGCACCCCGGCATCATCCTGGGGGAGCTGGACAGGCAGGTGGTGTGCGTCCCCCTGAAAACCCGGTTCAACGGCAATCTGGCGGTGTACGGGGCCAGCGGCTCGAAGAAAACCCGGGCCTTCTGCGTCAACATGATTTTGCAGAGCGTGGCCCGGAAGTCCTCCCTGGTGATCTGTGATCCCAAGTCGGAGCTCTACGAAAAAACCAGCGAGTACCTGCGGGATCAGGGCTACACCGTGAAGGTGTTCAACCTCGTCACGCCCGCCGCCTCGGATTCCTGGAACTGCTTGTCCGAGATCGAGGGGCAGGAGCTGATGGCCCAGCTCTTTTGCGACGTCATCATCAAAAACACGGGCAGCGGCCGGGGGGATCATTTCTGGGACAACGCCGAGCTGAACCTGCTGAAAGCCCTGGTACTCTATGTAGAGCAGGGCTATCCGGAGGGAAAGAAAACCATTGGGGAGGTCTACCAGCTCCTTACCATGAGCAGCGAGAAGGAACTGAACGCCCTGTTCGACGTGCTTCCCGTCACCCACCCGGCCAAAGCGCCCTACAGCATTTTCAAACAGGCCAGCGAGAGCGTCCGGGGCGGCGTGATCATCGGCCTGGGCTCCCGCCTCCAGGTGTTCCAGAACCAGGACATCCGCAACATCACCGGCTACGATGAGATCGACCTGGAGCTGCCCGGCAAACAGCCCTGCGCCTACTTCTGCATCACCAGCGACCAGGACAGCACCTTCGATTTCCTGTCCTCCCTGTTCCTGTCCTTCATTTTCATCAAACTGGTGCGGTTTGCGGACCAGAAGTGCCCCGGCGGGGCGCTGCCCGTCCCCGTCCACGTACTGGGCGAGGAGCTGTGCGCCTGCGGGGTGATCCCCGATCTAAGCCGAAAAATATCTGTCATCCGCTCCCGAAACATCTCCATGTCCTGCGTGTTCCAGAACCTGGCCGGGCTGCAAAACCGCTACCCGGACAACCAGTGGCAGGAGATCTTGGGCAACTGCGACATCACCCTGTTCCTGGGCTGCACCGATGCCCTCACCGCTACGTTCATTTCCGACCGCACTGGGGAAGCCAGCATCACCGTCACCAGCCGGGGCAAGCAGCTGGACGCATGGCGGGTGACGGACTACACCCCCATGTACCGGGAGACCAGCGGCGTGGGACGGCGCAAGCTGATGACCATGGATGAGGTGCTGCGCATGGACGTGGATCGCGCCCTGGTGATCCTCCGGGGCAAGAAAGTATTGGAGGTTGATAAGTACGACTATTCCAGGCATCCCGAGGCGAAGAAGCTCCGGGCGGGCAAGGCCTCCGCCCACGTTCCTGCGTGGCGGAAGGCGCAGGGGCAGAAACAGGCGGGGCCGCAAAAGGGGGTGAAGGCTGCTCCGGCCCAGCCTGCCGCATCCGCCGCCGCATCAAAAAAGGAGCCGTCCTCCAAGGCGGCCCCAGTGAAACGGGCAGCCGGCAAACCCACAACGCAGATAAAAGCAGCGAATAAGGACTCCATTGTACCCAAGCCAAAATAACAAGGAGGAATGACATTTGGCAAGAAAAAAAGCAGTACCCGAACCCCAGGAGGAGCAGATGCAGGACAACGCCCCTGTGGAGGGCATGGCGGTTGAGGGCGCGGAAGCAGCCCCCGACGCGCCCATGGACAGCGGCAGTATGTCCCCGGGCGCGGCGGGCGAAGCCCCGGACGGCGCGGTTCTGGCCGACAGCGGGGAAGGCAACGGCGGGGAGTTCCCCGCCGGGGACGATATGCCTTTTGAGGGCGCGGCGGCGGATGACGGCACGCCCCAGGGTATGGAACCCGGCGAGCCCCCCGCCCCGGATGGGCTTCCCCCCGGCGATGGAGAGGGCGGTATGGATGATGCCCTCACCGCTCCTGATGGGGAGGATGACAGCGAGGACTACGACGCCCTGTTGGCCGCGGTGAGCCAGGGCGGCATGGAGCCTGTCCCCCTGCCGGAGGATGAGGGTGATGGTGAGGCGGATATGGACGGCGAGGGCCAGGACAACAGCCCCGGCGGAATGCCGCCCATGGCCCCGGAGAACCAGTTTGACGATCTGCCGCCCGAGCCGGATACCCCCGGTGCTGCGGACAGCTTCGGCATGGAAGGGGGACCCGCCCCCCACCGGGTCGTTGACCGCCGCACCAGCCCCCGGCGGGAACGGGAGCGTGTGCTGACCATCGACCCCCGGGCCGAGGTGATAACCCAGCAGGATCTGAGCGACCTGGTGTGGCATGAGCTGGAGAACGCCCAGCGCACCGGGCACATCCTCACCGGCAAGCTGTCCGGCGTGGAGCGCACGCCCCTGGGCATGGATCTGGCCATTATCATCTTCAAGGGTGTCAGGGTGCTGGTGCCGTTAAAAGAGATGGGGGTACACACCGACCCCGTCCCCAGCGGCCTGGAGTACACCCGCTGGGCCATCGGAATCGTCAAGATCCTCAGTTCCCGGCAAAATTTTGATGTGGATTTCCTGGTGCGCGGCTTTGGTGCCAGAGAGGACACCGGAGAACGCTTTGTTCTGGGCAGCCGGAAGGACGCCATGCGCCGCAAGCGCAAACGCTTCTACCTGGACACCGATGAGCTGGGCGGCCATCTGATCGAGGAGGGCAGCCTTGTGCAGGCCCGTGTGGTGGCGGTGGCGGAAAAGAGCGTCCGGCTGGAGGTTTTTGGCGTGGAGTGCGCCGTATCGGCCAGCGGGGTGTCCCGGCTGTGGGTCAGCAGCGTCCGAAGCAAATTCGCCGTGGGCGACCTGGTCACGGTCCGGGTGACCAAGATCGAGCGCACCAGCGGCGGCGATGTGGCGATCCGGGTGGACGCCCGGGATGTTTTCGGGGAGGAAGAGGACAATCTTCACCTGTGCCAGCGCAACGGGCGGTATGTGGGCGAGGTGACGGGCATCAACAAAGGCGTGTTTTTCATCCGGCTCGACATCGGAGTAAATGCTGTCTCCCACGAGTGCCGCGATATGCGTATGCCCGGCCGGAAAGATACCGTCAGTCTCACCGTCACCCGGGTAGACGAAAAGAACGGCGTGGCCCTGGGCATCATCAACCGCATCATTAAACAAAATCTGTAATAAGGAGCGGCTTTCTATGAAGCTGAAATACATCAAACATCTGGCGCTGTGCCTGGGGCTGTCCCTGACGCTATGCGCCACCGCATTTGCCTCCCCGGTGCCGGACAATTTGGTGGTGGAAAACCTCAACGGACAGCAGCGCATGGTGAAGACCTACGTACTCCCGCCTGAGACTGACCCCGAAACGCTGAAAGAGCCGTCGTTTGAGTACGACGGCTTTTCCTATGCCTGGGCCTACACCACCAAGGAGGAGCACACCTTTCTGGAAACCAAGCCCATCACCGAGACTGTGACGGTGGAGACCAGCAAAAAGGATCTGAACGTGGTGCTGGAGCAGCTGGCCCCCACCATCCCCTATGACGATGGGGAGTACACCGGCGAGCTGGCCCTGGATCACACCACCCTGTCCACCGTGGCGGCGGGCTATGCCAACAGAAGCGGCCGGGTGACGGCCACCAAAACCATTGGCCCCCTGGACCGCAACGATATGTCCTATATCCCCGCCACCACAGTAAAGGATGGCCGGACGCTCACTCTGGCCAACGTGGAGTGGCAGGTCATCGGCGCCGACGTGGTGGGGGACGTGATGGCCCCCTGTTCCTATCAGGCGGTAGCCACCTATTCCGCCTCCACCAGCTATCAGGTAGCCACGGGTTACGTCACCACCGCCGAGTATAAGGGCGAGGTGGTGTCCCAGGGCGTGGACAGCATCACCTACACCGTGGTCTACGTGGGCACGGAGATCGTGCTCGAGGAACCCGAACCTGTCGAGCCCCCCGCTCCGTCCTTCGCCCCGCCCATGGGCCTCATTAGCGGGGTGCTGCTGGCCATGGCGCTGGCGGCGCTGGCCGGGGGCGGGGTGTTCCTGTTCCTGCGCCGGAAAAACGTCTATGTCTACGTCCCCGGCGATAAACCCCGGGACTACAGGCTGATCGCAAAATTCCGGGTGGAGGCCGACAACCCGGAGGTAGACATCCGAAACACCATGCCCTACCCGGAGGGCGTCATCGCGGTGGAGATCAAGCGGCCTCTGGCGAAAAAGCTGGTGGGGCAGGCCTTCACCGTCCACTGCCGCGCCGCCGACCATACCTATACCGTCCTCCGGGACAGCCCGGCGGACTGGCACGAGTTCGACCCCACACAGGAAAAGGAGGATGCCATTTGAAGCAAATCAGGAAAATCGCGGGGCTGGCGCTGTCCGCTGTGATGGCGCTGTCCATGACCGCCCCGGCCTTCGCGTCGGACTACAGCTTTACCACCACCGCGCCCCAGGACTACTACAAAAGCACCAGCTATGAGGATGTCTACGGCGCCCAGTACAACTACGGCGGGCACAACGCCGTGGACTATGACGTGCCCGAGCTGGAGTATGGCCGCATGAGCACCACCCAGACGGGCATCATGGAGCGGACGATCCTGCCCGGGCTCCAGGGGACTGTGGCTGCGGTGGGCGACCCCGGCGGCTATGGTGTGGGCGGCGGGGTCGGCGGCCCCCTCACCGAGCTGGTGATCGAAGGCACCGGCGGCTCCGGCCCCGTCATCACCCCCACCACGCCCAGCGTCCAGCAGCCCGGCTATACCAGCGTACAGGGAATGGCCTACAAGGACGGCAGCATCGGCACGGTGAAGATCCCCAAGCTGGACATCAGCGTAAAAGTCTGGGAGGGCGAGAGCACCGCCAGCATGGCCAAGGGTCTGGGCCACTACAGCTCCACCTCCGCCTGGGACGGAAACTGCGGCGTCTGCGGCCACAACCGGGGGGCCCGCTATAACATCGGCGCCATCAAGAACTTGGTGGCCGGCGACATCATCACCTATACCACCATCTACGGCACCCGTACCTACGCGGTGGCCATGGTGAAGATCATCGCCAACAACGACTGGAGCTACCTCCAGGGCACCGCCGACAACCGCATCACACTCACCACCTGCCTGGAAAACCACCCGGAGAGCCGGGTCATGGTACAGGCCGTTGAGGTGAAGTGACCACGGCGGGCATCAAATTTTTTAGCCGCGGCCCTCCCGGCTGTTGAAAAACCGCGCCCTCCATTTGTATAAGAGAACATACCGGCCCTTCTGGGGCGGGAAAATACAGAGGAGGTTTTTTTATGCGGCAAAAGATTTTCACCCTGCTGGCTGGGATGGCCCTGGGCATGGCTTTGCTCAGCGGGGGATATGCAGCGGCAAACACGGTCTTGACCGCCACCCCCAGCAGCCAAAGGTTCTACATCGACGGCCAACAAACGACCATGACCGCCTACCTGATCGGCGGCAACAACTATGTAAGGCTCCGGGATGTGGGCCGGGCGGTGGGATTCAACGTGTACTGGGACGGGGCGGTGCAAATCGAGCGGGACAAGCCCTATACCGGCGTGGCGCCGGGAAATACGGCACCCGTTCCCACCCAGCAATCCTCCGGCACCGTTACCATTCCCACAGACGGCTCCCGGTACGTCCCCAGGGATGGGGACAAAATCACCTGCGATGACGGCACCACCTACACCATCACCGACGCCAGCGGCTATGACGCGAATATGTTCGCCGAGGGCCCCCTGGGTTCTCTGCCCACCGCCGCCTGCGATTGGAACAGCTTCCCGGAAATCGCGCTCCCCGCGGCGGAGGCCCGCCACTTCTCCCTGCCGGACGGCGAGTACCTGTTCCTCCGCAATCTCTACGAGACCCGCAGGATGCAGTATACCCTGATGAATCTGGCCGGGACCCACCCGGACACCAGCCAGAGCGGGCGGCTCCGCTACGGCTCCAAGGGGACGCCCTATGTCACCATCAGCCTCACCATCCCGGACGACCTCACCGCCCACTCCTTCTGGCCCTGGCGGGAGAGCGAGCTGTCCGACAATTTCAACTCCTGTCCTCCGGGGAAATATTTCGTGGAAGCCTGGGATGTGTTCAAAAACGGCAAATTCCTCTATACCGAGTACAAGATCGCAACAGCTATCTAAAACTTCAAAAAACACTGACTAAGGGAGCGCCAGCCGGCGCTCCCTTTCATTTTGGGAGGTATTCATGAAAAAACGAGTTATATCCCTTATTTTGGCCCTGGTTATGGCGCTGGGGATGATCCCCACCGCCATCTTTCCCGCTTCCGCCGCCTCCACCCCAGAGGAGGCCCTGGGCGAGATCAACATCTACAACAGCGGCGTGACCCTGGACTATCTGTGTGTCAACGGCCGCGTGAAGAAGCAGCCCTATGACTACTACCTCTACACCAACTCCAAGGGGGAGCAGGTGGAGATCCCGGTGTACTGCGTCAACCCCACCATCTACGGCGTCCCCGAGACGGTGGGCCCCGGTCAGAGCATCAAGTACATCGCCAACGAGAAGTCCAAGGACCCCAAGGTCATGGGCATCGTGGCCAACGGCTACCCCACCAAGACCCTGGCCGAGCTGGGTGTGAACAGCAAGTACGAGGCGTGGTACGCCACCAAGACTGCCCTGTGGTGCTATCTGCTGTCCAACTGGGACATCTCCGCCCTGTCGGTGAACCCCAACTGCTCCGACCAGGCGGCGGCCCAGCGGGTGCTGGCCGCTGTGAAGAAGGCTTACAGCGGCATCAGCTGGACCTCCAACCTGGAGCCCGGCCTGACCTGCACCCCGGACCAGCCCGTGGCCTATGACGTGACCATCGACGGCAAAGCCTACAAGCAGCAGGTCTATACCGCCGCATCCTTGACCTGGGTGTGCGATTACGACATCAACGTGGACTTTTCCACCCCGGACGATGTGCCCGCGGGCACCCGCATCGTGGATATGGACAACAAGGACATCACCTCCATCCCCACGGAGTACGTCCAGGGCCAGGGCTATGTGGGCCAGTTCAAGGTACTCTACCCCGCCGACGCCGTGGAGGGGAAAAGCGGCAGCGTCCAGCTTTCCCTGAGTGCGGACGTGTACCAGTACGCCATCTACTATGCCATCTGCGCTGAGTCCAACAAATACGGCAATTTGCAGCGGTACATGGCCACCACCGATCCCACCACGCCCATCCGCATCAATGCCATCAGCAAATATTCTGACAACCCGGGCATACCTACCCCTGACCCTGATCCCGAGCCTGACCCCGGCCCGGGTTCCCTGCGGATCGTGAAGCTGGAAACAGGCACCGAGATCCCGCTGTCCGGGGCGGTCTTTGAGGTGGTGGGCCCCAACGGGGACACCATCGGCGTCTTCGCCACCGATGGGAGCGGAACCATCGTCATCCCCGATGCAGAGCCCGGAAATTATACCGTGTACGAGCAGTCCGCGCCGAAATTTCACCTGGTCTGTAAGAATGACGCCCAGAACGTCACCGTGGTGCAGAACAAGGAGGCCGTGGTGACCTTTTATAACGACCCCTACGGCTCTTTGCGGGTGGAGAAGTTCAGCAACACCGGCGAGGGCCTGGAGGGCGTAACGGTTCAGATCAAGCACATCGAGAGCGGGGCCACCCAGTCCGCCCAGACCGGGCCGGGGGGTGTTGCGGTGTTCGATCAGCTCAAACCGGGCGCCTATGAAGTACGTGAGACCACCGGAATCAAGGGCTGGATTGCGGACACAGAGACCATCCAGACCGTTTCTGTGGTGACGGGGGAGATGTCCACAGCGACCTTTACCAACAAGGAGTTGCCCGGCCTCAAAATCATCAAGTATGATCGGACCACCATGGAGGTTTTGCCGGATGTGGTCTTCACTGTCTGGCGGGACGGGGAGCTGCTGGGTGATTTCCCAACCAATGCCCTGGGGGAGATCGTCCTCACCGACCAAAAACCGGGCACATACGTGGCGCAGGAAAAGCAGAGTGACGACGCCCACATCACCGTCACCACCCCCCAGCAGGTGGAGCTCCACGCGGGCGACGGCATCAAGGAGTTGGTGTTCTTCAACGACCTCAAGCCTGGGATGCACCTCATCAAGGTGGACAGCTCCGACCTGTCCAAGCCCATCGCCAACGCCCGCTTCAGGTTTGAGGCGGTGGACGGGAGCTGGGGCCCCCTGGAGCTGACCACGCTGGAGGACGGCACTATCGACCTGTCCAAGCTGCCCGCAGGCACGGCGGTGGTGACCGAGCTGGAGTGCCCGGGCTATGTGATCGATGACGCCCAGCGCATCATCCAGCTCAAACCCAACGAGGTGGCTCAGTTCGTGTTCACCAACAGCAAGAAGCCCTCCCTCCACCTGCTGAAAACCAGCTCGGACGGCACTCCGATGGAGGGCGTTTCCTTCCGGCTGGCCAAGATCGAGGACGGCACCCATTACCTGGACCGCAAGACCTCGGCCACAGGCGAGATTTTGTGGGAGGGCTTGGAGCCCGGCGTCTATTCCCTGGTGGAAACCGCCACGTTGAACGACCACATTTTGAGCACAAAGGAGCATCATATCGAGCTGTTCCCCGGTAAGGTCAGCACTATCGTGCTGGAAAACCACAAGCGGCCCAACCTCATCGTCTATAAAAACGACGCGGACAGTGGGGAACCCATTGAGCACACCATCTTCACCGTCCGCGCGGCGGACGGCCATTCCGTGGACGAGATCGAAACGGACAGCACAGGCCGCGCCGAGCTGAAGAACCTCCTGCCCGGTGTTTACGAAATTTCCGAAAAGTCCGTGCCCTCCCCCTGGCTGAAGGACGCGCCCAGCCAGCTGGTGACGCTGTACCCCAACCGGGATCATACCGCCTACTTCAAGAACCATAAGCGGCCCATCATTGAGATCATCAAGGAAAACGCCGTCACCTTCGACCGGCTGGCCAACGTGCCCTTCCGGGTGTGGTACGCCAGCAACAACACCGCCACCGGCGAGATGAACGACCTGGGCGTGTTCTATACGGACGAGAATGGCCGCATCGAGCTGGACGGCACCAAAATGGGCACCCTGGGCCTGCGGGACGGCTGGTTCCGGGTGCAGGAGCTGGAGCCGCTCAAGGGCTTCGCCAAGGCAGACCCGGATACTCAGGAGGCGTTCATCCCCGCAGGTCAGGGCCATACCTTCCGTTTCCGCAACCAGCCACTGAGCGCCATCTGCGTGTGGAAGTATGATTCCCAGCACCCCAACGTGGCCATCGAGGGGGCTGTATTCCAGATCCGCTACCTGTCCGGCAACACCTCCGGCACGGGCGGCACCGTGATCGGCACCTATCAGACCTCGAAAAACGGTTCTTTTACCGCAACGGGGTTGAAAAAAGGGACTTATATCATTGAGGAGCTCTCCAGCGACGGAAATCACGTGATCGACACGCCGCCCCAGACCGTGTACCTCTCCGGCGAGGAACAGGAGGTCGTGCAGGTCTATTTCGGCAACTCCGCCAAGGGTGCCCTCCTGGTCTCGAAGGTGGGCGATGACGGAGAACCCCTGAGCGGCGTCGAGTTTTTGGTCACCAAGTCCGATGGGACGCTGGTTGGTGACGCTAACGGGAAGTTTGTGACTGGGCTGGACGGAACCTTCCTGGTGGACAATATCGACCCCAACACCACACTGGTAGTGAAGGAAACCAGGGCAAAATCTGGCTATTTGCTGGACGATGTGGCCCAAACCGCCGTGGTGAAGGCTGGACAGACGGTGCGGCTCCAGTTCATCAACCACAAAGCCGGGAATTTGATCATCCACAAGCTGTCCGGGGCGGATAAAAAGACGCCGCTGGAAGGGGTGCAGTTCAAAATCACCTATGCGGATGGGCGCGTGGTGGACGCCGAGGACGGCAAGTTGTCCTCCAACGGCCTGTATATCTCCAATTCCGAAGGCCAGATCATCCTCTCCAATATCACAGGCACCGTCATCTGCACCGAGGTGTCCAGTATCCCTGGGTACACGATTGACCCCAACACTCGCAGCCAGACCATCGTGGTCAACCCCGGCGGTGACACGCAGCATCTGTGGTTTTACAACGACCCTGTCGGCGGCGTCGAGATCGTGAAAGTCGTGGAGGGGAACGAAGAGCAGCGCATCCCCAACGTCACCTTTGAGATCCGCCGCATGGACGATGCCCTGGTGGACACTGTGACGACTGGGACGGATGGCCGGGTGTTCGTTACCCTGGAGGCGGGCAGCTATTACGCGGTGGAGACAAAATGCCCTTCCGGATTCAAGCTGGATTCTACCCCGCACTATTTCGAGGTGGTGACGGGTAAAGCGACGCCCCCGCTGGTGGTGACCAACGAGGCCTTCTCCGGCATCATTCTGCATAAGGTGAATTCCGTCACCAAAGAGGGGATTTATGGGGTGAAGTTCTTGGTCTACGATCAGAACAAGAACCCCATCGGTGAGTACACCACCGACGACCAGGGGTACATCTATATCGACGACCTCACCGTACAGGGCAAGGGCCGACTGTATATCCGCGAACTGGAGGCCGCCCCCGGCTACGAGCTGGACAAGGAGTACAAGACCGTTTATGTGCAGCCCGGAAAATGTATCGAAATCGAATGGGAGAATACCCCTATCACGGGTCAGATTCAGATTCGCAAGTACGCCGCCGAGTACAACGAGGTCACCGGCACGGTGGCGGGCGCTCCGCTGAAGGGCGCGGTCTATGAAATCAGCGAGGCCCGGTCGGGCCGTGTGGTGGACTACATCACCACGGACGTCCGGGGTGTTGCCGCGAGCAAGCCGTTGCCTTTGGGCCGCTATCTCATCAAAGAGGTGACCGCTCCGCCCTACTGGCAGCTCAGCGCCACTACCTTTGACGAAACCTTGGAATATTCGGGCCAGATCATCAAGCTGTCCGACTATGACAAGCCCTCCAACCTGGGCGTCACCATCACCAAGCGGGGCAATGCCCAAGTGCTGGCGGGCAGCCAGATGCGGTATGACATCACGGTGGCAAACACCTCCAATGTACCCCTTTCCGAGTTCTACTGGCATGATCGAATCCCCACCGACGCCACCCGGGCCACGGTACTGACCACCGGCACCTACAGCGCGCGGCTCAACTACCGGGTGCTGTATAAGACCAACTATCATGACTACCGCGTGCTGGCGTCCAACCTGCTCACCAGCAGCAACTACTCCTTCAGCCTGAACGCCATCCCCATGCAGGCGGGGGAGTATGTCACCGACGTCTATTTTGACTTCGCGCGCTTTGTTCCTTGACAATCTGCGTAGAAATACGCAATAAAACAAGGCAGATTTCTATGAAATCTGAACTCTATGCTTGATTGAGCAGGGGGAGTACCTGCTAACCCCGGTGTGACGGGTAACCAAAACTCTGAT
>CAJUKT010000104.1 GCA_910587255.1 uncultured Oscillospiraceae bacterium | reverse complement strand
TTCTGAGCTGATTGCCATGGCCCCGGAGATCACCGCCGCCCAGCAGCTCCACACGGAGCTGCTGGACGCCTGCGATGACGAGGATATGGAATTTCTGCTCCGATTTGACGATCCGCTGGAGGTTGTGCGCGGCTATTGGGAGTCCGAGATCACCGGCTACGACCACAGCGGGGAGATGGGCCATATGCTGTGGGAAATCCGTGACAGAGAACTGTACGAAAAAGAGCAGCTTGCCCAGACCCCGGAGGACGTGGGCGGCGCTGTTCAGTCTGAAAATCTGACGGAAAGGAAAAATCCCATGAGCGATGTGAAACAGATCAACGCAGAGGACCTGCGGCACATGGAGGGTGAGGAGGGCCTCGTCCTCCAGGGCTGCGGCGGCGACCCCCAGGAGTGGGTGGACGGCATCAACCGGGAACTCACCGAGGCCGGCATTCTGCTGGGCGGCAGCAAATTAGAGAATGTCGTATCCTTCCGGCACGATGGGGTGACCTGCCTGCTGTTTCCCTTCGGAGATGCGGAACTGAATATTGGGAAGTTCGCCATGTGGCGCATCCAGACCCATGACCGATACGGTGGCACATGGCTGTCCGACTATGTCCCCAACCGGCTGGGCGGCTTTCTGCACCAGCCGTCCAGACAAAAGCCCACCATGAGCCTGATCGGAATGGACGGCAACATCTTTGCGGTCATGGGCAAAGCCTCTTCGCTGCTGAAGGAGGCGGGCATGGGGGATCTGGTCAGCCACATGGTCCAGCGCGTCACCACCTGCGGGGACTACAGCAAGGCCCTCAACATCATCAGCGAGTATGTGGAGACGGAGCTGTCTCCGCCTGCTATACCCCAAAAATCTATCAAGAAGAAAGCGAGGAACACATATGAGCGATAATCCCAAGTGGGAGATCATCCAGGGCGATGCCCTGAAGCTGCTGGGAGGTTTCTCCCCTGGAACCTTTGACGCCGTCATCACCGACCCGCCCTACGCCTCCGGGGGCCGCACCCAGGCGGAGAAGAACAAGTCCACCGCCAAGAAGTATTCCAGCATGGGGGACCACGCGCCCCCGCCCTTCGAGGGGGACGCCAAGGACCAGCGGTCCTGGACCCGCTGGGCGGCGGAGTGGCTGGCGGACGCCCGGAAGCTGTGCAGGCCCGGAGCGCCGGTGTGTATGTTCATTGACTGGCGGCAGCTCCCCGCCGCCTCGGACGCCCTCCAGTGGGCTGGCTGGATCTGGCGCGGCACCGCCGTCTGGGACAAGGGCAACTCCCGCCCCCAGAAAGGCCGCTTCCGCCAGCAGGCCGAGTACATCGTCTGGGGCTCCAACGGCGATATGCCCATCAACCGCCCCGTCCCCTGCCTGCCGGGGGTGTTCAAGTACGGCAACCCCCAGAACCGCATCCACCTGACGGAGAAGCCCCTGCAGCTCATGCGGGACATCGTGAAAATCACCGAGCCGGGCGGGCACATCCTGGACCCCTTCGCCGGGTCCGGCACCACTGTCCTGGCCGCCGTGCTGGAGGGCTACACCGCCACCGGCATTGAGGTGACAGACGAGTACGCCCGCCTCGCCAGGGAGCGGATCGCCCAGGAGCTGGCCCAGGCGGCGTGACCGATAACTGTCTGCCGATTCATCTGGATATTGTCAAAAAGGTGCGGTATGATGTGGGCTACCAAACAACAGGAGGTGTCGCAAAATGAAAGTGAAATTTTCCTTTGACAAAGCCGCCGTAGAGCGGCGAGGCCACACGCTGGAGGATGTTCACCGGACGGTAAAAAGCCTGTTCGCCGCCCACAGCCTGCCCTGTGTCTCCGAGGGTGACCCCCTGTCCTTCCAGGACAAGGGCCACGGCGATGACTTCGCGTGTATGTGGGATATTATCCTGTCTCTGCTGCGCTCGGACTGGTTCATGGCCTGCGCCACCGCCTGCGTCTGGCAGGATGAGGACGGCGAGGAGGACGTACTCGCCCAGGCCGGAAAGGCACGGGGTGCTGTGTAACATGGGGATGAGCCGGAAAGAAATCACCTTCGATCTGAGCCAGGAGGCGCTGAGACAGCACTATCCCCGCAAGGAGACGGGCCGGGACCCGCAGTTTTTCAAGCGGGCCTACAAGGATATCCAGCGGTTCATGGAGACCAACGGCTTTGAGCGGCGACAGTATTCCGTGTATGTCTCCACGGAGAAGCTGACTGCACTGGACGTTGCCCTCCTGACCCAGAAGATGGCGGAACAGCTTCCCTGGCTGCGGCACTGCGTCAGGGAAATCACGGCAACAAACATCGGGGCGCGGCACAGCCTCCTGGGCCTGCTGCGCGACCATACGCCGCCCGCTGAACTCCTGCCGCCGCCTGTTCGGCGGGGACGGCAGAAAAACAGAAAAGCAATGCAGGAACGATAGACGGCAGGGTGAATACAATTCACCTTGCTTCTCTTTTTTACAGAAATCTGGGTGAATCTATTACACCCAACAGGAGGTGGGAAGTTGCCAAAATCTACGATCTGCGGCTGTTTCTTCTTCAAAGCCAGCCACGCCCAGGAGCTGGTGGAGGTTAAGACCGCCCAGCTCATCCTGGTGGAGGTGGTCAAGATCCTCCAGTTGACCGGCCAGCAGTTTCAGAATTTTTCCGCCAATTTGCTGCGGGATATGCCCTTCCTCATCCCCAATAAGCACCTTACTGGCTACGACAAAGGAGTGACCCGCTGCCTGCTGGTGACCACCAGGGGCCGCAGGGACGGTATCCTGGTGGACTGCCAAGGCTACAACTACGCCCGGTATTCGTGCTATGTCCCCGAAAAGCGGAGCCTGGATCTGCGTGATGTGCCGGTAGACCACTACGATCTGAAGCTCCGGCAGCCCCGGCGCCAGCGGGAGCGGTGATGATTTTCTCTTCGAGAGAGCGGGCGCCGCCCGCCCGTTCCAATCAACCTACCGCTTGGAGCGAAGCCCCGCCGCTGGCGGGGCCGAGGCCGACACCGCCCCCTGGGCGGTGTCGGCGCAAGCATAGCGCAAATGTACATTTTGCGCGCTTGCAGGGGGAAATCCCCCTGTCCCCTATGCCGCCTGTGGGCGGAAGATCGGCGGCGGAGCCGCAGAAGGGAGCGTGAAACGCAGAGTGGCATTTTACGCCAGCGTGAGCTTCGGTAAAGACTCGTTAGCCATGCTGTTGCTGTTACTGGAAAAACGAATGCCATTGGATGAAGTGATTTTTTACAACTCGGAAATGGAATTTC
>CAJUKT010000103.1 GCA_910587255.1 uncultured Oscillospiraceae bacterium | reverse complement strand
CCGTGTGGGTGTGGCTCCGTTCCCCCTACTGCAACGGCATTAACTATTTCTGCGATATCGACGCCGGCGGCGGCTACACCAACAACTTTGCCTCGTGGTCGGCGGCGGTGGCGCCCGGCTTTGCTGTCTAATCCTCCGCAGAGTATCCCGGATAAATCCCGCCCGCGACAGCGGGCGGTCCCCGATAGAGGAACCGGGGCCGGAGAGCGCCGAAAAAATCACGGGCGCGTAAGCGCCCGCGAAATTTTTTAGAAATGGGCCTTTTCTACTGGATAGCGATATTTTATAACGCTATCCGGGGGACAGGCTTTTTAGTCCGGGAAAATCTGCTATAATCGGCCAGATAGCGCACGAAAAAGAGGTGAATTTATGTCGGTCCTAAAGCAGAAACGCGCCGTCAGCAAGGCGGAGTTTATCAACGTGGCGTATCAAATTCATGTGGAAACGCTGAACTTTCTGACCCGGTTATCTGCCCGGTATGCCCGGATGCTCCAAGAGCCTGTGGCAAAACTGTCCGGGGAAGTCCTAGATCATGCGGAAAAGGCAAACAGTATTTTTCCGTCTGACCCACAGCGCATTTCCATCCGCAAGGCCCATCTACTAGAGGCCAGGGCCTCCTTGATGGCCCTGGATGTGCGTCTGACCCTCTGCTATGACGTAATGAGCCAAAACCCGGAAGGGGCTTTTACTACAAGCAAGGGGAAGTCAGTCAGCGCCAGCGACGCAACCGCCAAGCTGGATAAGATGGCGCAGAGCCTGGGAGATTTGATTGACCGGGAGAATGAACTTCTGAAAGGCGCTGTCAAAAGCCTGGGGCAGAGACAGGCCCCAAAGTAACCTCTATTGGGTGTATATCTGAGAACCGATCTGTGGCCGTGTGGGTGTGGCTCCGTTCCCCCTACTACAACAACAATAACAATTTCTGCGAAATCAACAACAACGGCAACTACAACAACAACAATGCCTCGTGGTCGGCGGCGGTGGCGCCCGGATTTTGCTATGCTAGGTCAAATGGAGTAGCAGGGCGGGATTTATCCCGCCCAGGTGAAAGACGACCGAAGCAAAAGGAGATATACTGCCCTGGGTACCCAATCCCTAAAACTGCCCTTTGATGCCCTTGCACGGACGCTGCTTGCATGGCGGGGGACGTGCCTCACCCCGTTTCATGTGCCGGGGCAAAGCAGATTAGACGGCACCCTACAAGGTATCTGTACGAAGGAGCGAATACTTTTTATGACAAGTGAGGAGCGCCGGGAGGCGCGGTATCAGCGTCGCCAAGCAAGGCGGCAGGAGCGAAGACAGGCCCGGAGTGACGCGCTCGGTTCCATTGACCGGGTATTCAGTTACCGGAAGATGTTTCGCTATGGAAAGAAGTGCTGCAACGGAGTTCGTTGGAAACAAAGCGTCCAAAACTTTGAGATGCACCTGTTCTCCGGGACGGCCCGGCGGCGGCGGGAACTTCTGGCGGGGAAGTGGAAACCTCAAAAGGGTTCGCACTTCACACTGCGGGAACGGGGCAAAGTGCGCCCGATTGACGCTCCCCGTATTGCAGACCGGCAGATTGAAAAGAACCATAGCAACGAGGTTTTAGTCCCCCTCTATACTCCGAGCATGATCTATGACAACGGGGCCAGCCGGAAGGGCATGGGCCTCCACCATTGTTTCAAACGGCTAAAGCAACACTTGGCATGGCACTTTCGCCGGTATGGCCGGGAGGGGGCCGTCCTGCTGCTGGACTTGAAAAAGTTTTTCCCTTTTGCTCCCCACCAAACCATTTACCAGCGACACAAGCAGTTAATTCTCAATCCCGATTTGCGGCAGATAGCGGATGCCATTATCCAAAATTCCCCCTGTCCCACGCCAGGACGGGGCTTGCCGCTGGGCGTAGAGCCGTCGCAACAAGAGATGGTGGCCTTGCCCAGCGCCGTGGATAACTTCATCAAGTGCCAAGCTGGGGTACATTGTGCCGGCCATTACATGGATGACTACTATATCATCCTCCCCGATATTGAGCAGCTGAAGGAGCTGGCCCGTGAATTGGTGCGGCGGTTTGAGGCTATTGGTATCCGGGTGAATAAGCGCAAGTGCAAGGTGATCCCACTGACAAAGCCGTTTCGGTTCTGCAAGGCCCGGTTCACCATCGGCCTTACGGGGAAAATCAAGGTGAACGGGAGCCGGGACGGGATTAAACGTGCCCGCCGCAAGCTGAAGCTCTTTTACCGGGAATTTAAGGCCGGGAAACGGGACTTTAAGGACATTGAGCAGTACATGGAGTGCCAGAGCGCCTACTATCGCAATTTCAATGACCACGGCCGCCTGCTCCGCTTGCGGCGGTTGTATTACGCTATCTTTTTTGGAGGTGCAAGCAAATGTTCAGAATCATCAGGGACGGGGTTAGCCTCGGTATGACCGAGGCCCCCAACTACATCAAGCAGACTAAAAATGGATCCTATAACCTGTGCCCGGAGCCGGAGGCTGCGGGCATTGTCTTTGAGGGGAAGGTGTACCACCTGCTGGACCGCCCCGCCCTGGAGGGCGTGGATACCGTCATGCTGGAGGAAACTGACGCCGGGACGGAGATTGTCAAGGCCACCGAGGCCGGGGGGGTTATGTTCGTCACCATGGCAGAGGCCGGCCAGATTGACGATACCACGGCGGCGGAGCACGCTGACCTGTTCGCCCTCTGGGCTTACCCCATCAACTACAAGGCCGGCAATATCCGGCGGTATGGCGGAAAGTTGTATCGCTGTGTGAAAGACCACGCTTCACAAGAGGACTGGACGCCGGAGGCGGCCGCCAGCCTATGGACCATCACCGCCGATCCTGCGGAGGAGTGGCCCGCCTGGAGCCAGCCTGTCGGGGCGCATGACGCTTACAATGCAGGAGCCAAGGTGAGCCACCAGGACAAGCACTGGATCAGCGACCAGGGGAGCAACGTGTGGGAGCCTGGGGTGTATGGCTGGACAGAGGCGAAGGAGGAGTAAGGCATGGAGGGATATAGCCGGTATATCGCCCGCTGCCGGGCACGCTTTGACGGCATAAGCGGCCAAGTGAATATCCCCTATGGGGCCGTCCTGGAAGTCCGGGACGGCCTTCTTTATTGGAAGGGGGAGCAGCTGTGCGCTACCACCTGCCAGAATGCTTACGACTTCTTTTCCCAGGATGATGACGGGCAGGGCCGGGAGCGGGGGGCACTGGTGGCGGCCATCCTGGCCCGTCTGCGCCCGAGGAATGAGCGGGATAATTGTCAAAGCCGCTGGGATAAGGTGTGGGGTGATTCCCTGTGCCAGCGGTACCGGCGGCCTGAGCATGAAGATCGGTGGCTGTGGAGCTATGATTTTTTTAACGCCCCCGTCTGCGACCTTCAGCATATAGCCGCACTGATTGGGGCAAGGTGAAATTCCCAAGCGGTTACGAATTTCAGAGGCAAGGCGAGGCGCCGGGTGCGCCCCGCCTTTTTATATGCTGACAGCCTCAAATTCACAGAAAGGGGGTGAAGGGCATGGAGGCCATTGCCGTGGGCGCTGATTGGCCTTGCTGGGTCTGCGGTCGGTTCCCTGGTCGGTATTCTGACCTCCTCCAAGTTGACCAGCTATCGGCTGGAGCAGCTGGAGAAGCGGGTGCAAGCCCACAACAATCTGATCGAGCGCACCTACAAGCTGGAGGAACGCACAGAGCTGCAAGAGGAAAAAATCCGGGTTGCCAACCACCGTATTGATGACCTGGAACAATTTCACAAACCCGACTGACTGAAAGGAGAACAATATGAACTTCATCATCAACAACTGGTACATCATTCTGGCCCTGGTCGCCGTCCTGGGAGTGGCCGCCTGGTATGTCTACCGCTACTTCAACCTGCCTAGCGAGGCCCAGTTGGCCAAGGTTCGGGAGTGGCTGCTGTGGGCCGTCACCGAGGCGGAGAAGGAACTGGGCGGCGGTACCGGCAAGCTGAAACTCCGGCAGGTCTATGACCTGTTTGTGACCCGGTTCCCGTGGCTGGCCCGGGTTGTCCCCTTTGACCTGTTTTCCTCCATGGTGGATGACGCACTGGAGGATATGAGGGAAATGCTGAAAAACAACCAGGCTGTCAAGGCCCATGTCAACGGGGAGGGTGGCGGCAATGAATAAAAAGCCTGTCAGCTACCTCCAGACGGATCCCCGGTGGGCCAAGAAACCGTATCGGGTGCCCGGCGAAACGGCCACCATTGGCGACTCCGGGTGCGGTCCCACGGCGGCGGCCATGCTGATTGAAACCCTGACCGGCAAGACCTACACCCCAGAGGACGCCTGCGCCTGGTCTGTTGCCCATGGTTATAAGGCCCTCAAGGCCGGCACCTATTACTCCTACTTTGCTCCCCAGTTCGCAGAGTTCGGTATCAAGTGCTGGCAGCTGTCCTGGACGAACGGCTACCACAACCCCAAGGCCAAGGTTCACGACCAGGCCCTGGAGTATCTGAAACAGGGCTACTACCTGGTTGCCCTGATGAAAAAAGGGACATGGACTGGCGGCGGCCATTTCGTGGTGGTTTGGTGGGCGGACAACAAAATCCGCATCAATGACCCGGCCAGCACCAAAGACAAGCGCCTGAACGGCGACCCGGCCACCTTCCGCAACGAGGCCGCCTATTACTGGGTAATCGATGCCAGGGCCTACAACAACGATGGGACGGCCACAGCGCCGGAGTACCGTACCTATACCGTGATGGCCGGGGACAGTCTCTCCACCATCGGAGCCAAGACGGGGGTGGACTGGAAAACTATTGCCGCCCTTAACGGTATCAGCAGCCCCTACACCATCCATCCCGGCCAGATCCTGAAGCTGGGCGAGGAACCCAAAAAGGAGGACGACGACATGGATCAGGATAAGTTCAATAAGATGTTTGCCACGGCGATGCAGCAGTACCGCCAGGAGCTGCGGGACAACGACTGCGGCGAATGGAGCCGGGCCGCTCGGCAGTTCGCTCTTGACCAAGGCATTTTCGCCGGGAGCGGTACGGCTACCGACGGCCAGCCCAATTTCATGTGGGAGGACTTCCTGACCCGCGAGCAGTGCGCCCAGGTGCTGTACCGCTTTGCTCAGAAGTTCGGCCTGGTATGAGAGGAAAACGGGAGCAGCCCAGGGCGGCCCCACGGCGGCGCATGGGCAACACTGACCGCCTGGGGTATATCCTGGTATTCATCCTTGCCCTGGGCCTTGCAGGAGGCTTTGTGCTGGCCGTGCTGAGTATCAAATATCAGTACACCGGCGCCCTGGCCTGCTGGACGGTGGTATTCACCCCCATTGGCACGGCCCTCTCCATAGTCCTCTCCCGGATTGTGGAGAAGAACCGGGCGGAGAACACCAGTGCCAACGGTGAAGGGGTAAAGTACGCAGCCGCCCAGGCGGCGGGCTTTGTCCAGGACTATACCAACAACGAAAACAGCCCTCCGATATGATGACAGCCCCCGTTACGCTGATTGGCGCAACGGGGGCTTTTCTTTATGCCGCCTATACGGGCCAGAAACGGCCCTAGAAAGGCCGTCACGGCGGGGGAGTGTAATTACCCTCCCCACCACGCAAACGCCCCTGTTTTTCCCGCTGGGAAAAACCTGCGGGGGCCTGGGGTCTGCCGTGTGATTTGCCGGGCAGAAAAAGAGCGGTGCCCTGGCCCCATTATGGGGGAGGACACCGCTACGGCTTGTTCTGCCGCTTAGTAGATCGCACTGGTGAACCCATACCGCTGAAGGTACCGCTCGGCCTGGGCCTCCTGGGCAAAGGCCCGGTACTTCCGTTTCTGCCGGTCCCGGCCCAGGATCACCGTCTCACCAATGGCCTTGAGGGCATACTGGATTTTCCCGTTCTTCATAATCACGTTGTAGTACAGGGCCTCGCCCTTCTCGTTTTGCATTCTCGGCATGATTGAAACCTCCTCTTTTATTGCACCTTAAAGGTGACTTCATGGCCGGGATTCTCCCGGATTAGCACGGCCTTCATATCGTCCACCATCATGTTATTGTCGAGGGCCGCCCGGACTACATCAACCAGCTTTTTGCCGTCCAGATAGGCCCATACCGTTGTGCGCTTGCTCCGTCTTCTCATGGTGTTATCCTTTCTGCCCTGCCATCATCAGGCCGGGTGGGGCGGTTCCCGGCGACGGCCCTGGGGCCGTTTCGGCTTAGACGTACTCGTCTCCGCACTCAAAGCGGTACATTTCTTTCAGTGCATCCAACTTGGGAAGCAAATGGGCGGTGGCTCTGCTCACCATATCCTCTTTTTGCTCCTGCGGAAATCCCTCACAGCGATCTTCCCAAGACTTGATTTCAGATAAAATAGTGCTGATTGCGCGGGAGTAGATCTCAGTGTGAGTAATAACGGGTTCGGACTTTCTCTTTGCCATAACATTTTCCTTTCTGCCCTCGTAACCTCCGGGGCGGGGTTCGTGATTAAAGGTTGATACCGTAACCGCCGGGGCCGTAGACGGGCTGCCGAATGGGGTCGGTGCGGATGGACTTGATATGCTCCTTAGCGGCGTCCAAGCTATCAAACTCGGCTAGCAGGGGCCAGTTGTAGTCCGTGTTCCTCTGCCCTCTGACAAAGTAGCCGTCCACCACTTTGTGATCCTTTATGGTGGATGTGTCAATGCGGAATGCCAAGTATTTCATAGTTTCCTCCGTTGCCCTCGTGACCTCCGGGGCGGGCCGTGTGAGTTAGATGCAGTGGATTTCGTAGGTCGGGGCCTTTTTCCAATCGCCGTTGTTGTGCTCAACAAGGGTGGCCCAGTAGTTGCGGTCATGGTATATCCCAGGGATGCGGCAGTCCTTCAGAACTTCGACAGTGCTGACGTGCCAGTGCCAGCCGGGGTGTGTGGTTGCCATATCCATCATAGGACGGTGGAGGGCATAGGCCTTATCGGGGTTTGTGGTGATGTAAATGATGTAGCTGCATCCGTTCCCCATGGTGACGGTCTCCTCGGGCTGCTGGGCTTTCAGCTGGGCCTCCAGACCGGCCAGCCGCCGCTCGTACTCCTCGCCGTCCTTCTTGGCGGTCTTGTCCATCTCCAGGATTTTGCCGTTCAGCCGGTCGATCTCGGCGCCCCGGGCCTGGTAGATCTTCCGCTCGCCGTCGCCCTCGACAAAGGCCTTGCAGAAAGCGTCCTTGTCCCCGTCGAAATCGTAGTAGGCCGCCTCGATCTTCTCATACTCAAAGGGCAGAGGCTCAAAGCCGGTGCGCTCCACAAACTCGGACAACATCATAGTGAAAAACCTCCTTGATTTTTGTGCCTTACTTTGTTATCATGGAGGTGGCCGGGGTAAGGCTCCCAGTCGCCCCCGTTGGGGTTTGGGTAGCGGGTTTACTTGTCAGGTGGCCCCGCTGCCCTTTTTACTTGGTTTCGTCAAGTACGGCCTTGACTGCCTCCCGGAGTTCGTCCAGCGTCTTGCACTTGTCAATCAGCTCAAGCACCATCCGCAGGATGTACTCCGTGTTGGTGGCCATCTCGTCCATGTCCTCCCTCCTTCCGTAAGGGGTTGGCCGCCCCTGCCTTACGAGTGTCATTATAGCACGGTTAAACAGTGTGGACAAGTGGCGAAATAAACAAAAGTTAAACCGTGTATTTGTCGAGATTATACATTGTTAAACCGTGCAATTTGAGCTATAATAAGGGCGAGGTGATTTTATGGGATTGTCTGAATCAAAGCGCCGGGCAAACAATAAATGGGATGCCGCCAATATGACCGTATTGGGCTGCAAAGTCCGCAGGGACAGGGCCGAACAGTTTAAGGCCGCCTGTAAAAAGAATGGCACATCACCGAATGCGATCTTTCTAGCGGCTATGGAGAAATTCATGGAGGAGTATGGAGAGGCCGGGGAGGATACCAAGCCTTGAAATTCGCAACCGGTTACGAATTTGAAAAGGGTATAAAAAATCCCCGGACGCTTTCACGTCCGGGGTCAAGAAGCAAGGTCAATCCTCGCCCTTGGAGCGGGGGGCGCCGGTTCGGGTCTTCACCCGTGGCTCACTGTTCGGCACCAGCATAATCAGGTCAGTAAGGTCACAGCCCAGGGCCTCGCAGATCAAGTCTATGTGATCCAGGCTTATCCGGGTAGCAACCTCATTGTAGAGCTCGCTGATTGTGTTGGGGCGTATCCCCGTCATCCGGGCAAGGTCTGCTTGTGTCAACCGTCGTTCGCCAAGTCGGGTTGACAGTAAAATCCTAACCATAGCCACGCTCCTTTGCGATACAGTATAGCGGCTATGATTTTATTCCGCTTGAATTTGTTAGAAAATATCGATATTCGATAGACTTTTTTCGGGGCTGCTCCAGGGCGTAGGGCGGCCCTGATTTTAGCGTCCATTTAGCGTCCATGGACGCTAAAACTGGCAAAATTGAAGAAGGTACACAAAAAATAAAAGCCCCGAAACCCTTGCTACACAAGGATTACAGAGGTTCACTAAAATACACCAGACATGGCTAAGACAGTTGGTAAGGATGAGGTCTCCAGTTCAAATCTGGATAGCAGCTCCAAGAAACTCCTGAAATCGCTGGATTTCGGGAGTTTCTGTTCTGTTTTCGTTGAAAATAATGTGGGTCAAAAAGTGGGTCAGGCGGGACGACCCACAACTTGACCCACACAGGGAAATGTCCGGAAAGGTTCAGAGAGCACCGGGCAGGAAGTTTGCCCTTCCCGCCCGATGCTCTTGGTGGTTTTTTGACTGGTGTTACATCATCTGGCTCATAAAATTTCCCATGGTTTCCGCAGCCTGATCCTGCATCTGCCGGGTGGCGTGGGTGTAGGTGCGGAGGGTGAACCCGGCGTCGTAGTGCCCCAGCATACTGGATACCGTTTTGATGTCCACGCCATTCTGCAGCGCCAAGGTGGCGAAGGTGTGACGCAGGGCGTGGAAGGAGATGTGCTCCAGTCCGGCATCCCGGAGGATCTTCTCGTGGAGCTTCACCACCGAATCCGGGTAATACATCTCGCCTGTGGTGCGGGACGGGAACATATAGGGGCTGTCCGGGTGCCTCTCGTGCTCCTGGATCAGCAGATCCACCGCTTCCTGAGGGATGGATACCCTTCGCACCGAGGTCTCGGTCTTGGGACGGGAGAGGGTGAGCTTCCCGCTGGGGTTCTTGATGTACTGCTTGCTGACCGAGATCGTCCTGTTCTGGAGATCCAGGTCATCCCAGAGGAGGGCCACCAGCTCGCCTTTCCGCAGACCGCTCACCAGCTCCAGGTAGAACATGGGGAGGACACCACGTGCGTCGGCAGCCTCCAGGTAGGACTTCAGATGCTCGGGCCGGAGGGTTTTCATCTCTACCTTCTGCACTTTGGGAGCGATACAGTCATCGGTGGGGTTCCTGGCGATGAGCCGCTCTTTCACCGCCCGCTCAAACGCGCTGTGGAGCATCAGGTGGACGCTACGGACAGTGGTGCTGCTCAGACCGGGATTCCCGTGGCCGCTTCGCTGGTTCACCCGGCCATGCTCCATCAGGTATTTGTAGAGCTGCTGGAGATCCCGGGAGGTCAGCTTTTTCAGCTTGATCTTCCCAATCCGAGGGATGGTGTAGGTTTCGATCATCAGCTTGTAGCGGTCCGCTGTGGCCTGCCGGATGTTGGGCAGGGCGTAGAGGTCGTACCAGGCGCGGAGCCAGGTGGCCACGGTGTACTCGTCGGTGTGGGTGACATCCACCTGCTGGGCCTGTTCCACAGCCGCCTTGAGCTTTTCTTTGGTTTCAGCCTGGGTGCGGCCCAGGACGTTTTTGATGATGCGCTTGCCGGTGTCGGGATCGTAGCCCGCGGTGTATCGGCCCTCCCAGCGGCCGTCCGAACGCTTCCGTAGGTTCCCCTCGCCATTGGCGCGGCGTTTTGACATAATTTATCAACCTCCAGTTCTAATATCGCCATCGTTTTCATCCATGCACTCCATCATAATTTTGGTGCCCAGCCGGAAACCCAGGATGAAATTTTCCAGGGCGGTGATGCTGTCAATTTCCTGCTGTGATTCGATAAGCTTTGCTAAAATTGCTTGTCCGGCTTCGTCAAGCTGCTCCGTGAGCTGAGTTTCAAAGCGGGCCACCCGGTCTGTTGCCCGTTTCATCTCTGAACGGGGCGCAATGTCCTGCTCGTTGGGGATGATGTTGCCGTAGTAGAAATCTTCCAAGGTTTTTCTCATTGTTCTCGCCTCCTGTGGCGACACACCATACCACATCTCGGCGGGAATAGCCATGGCAAACGGGAAGAATTAGCAATCCAGACATATCTTTTTTCGCCGGCGCTGGAGGTTCTTTTCTTTGAAGACAGTGGTGCAATTCGCAGCCCTTCACAGCGGCGCACGAAGGGGGCAATATCGCGTTTCATCTGCGGGAGGGGCACGGATGCTACCCGTTTCACAGGATGGGCACAAACCGCTTCACAGGGGCGGACACGGGGGAAACGGATCGGGGGCCGCTCTCTGCGGAGCGACCCCCGGCGATGTCATTCGGGCAGCGCTACTGCGGATAGCGTGTGTACAGCGTATACCCAGGTTGTTCCTCCAGCCACCATTTGAAGTACTGCCCGCCCCAGCGAACTTTATTGTTCAGTCCGCTCTCGGTGACTTTGATGTACTCATCGGTTTTCTTTACCACCACAACTACGTGGCCGTTGCTGCTGTTGTCGTAGCGGATTAGATCGCCGGGGCGGATTTGATCCCAGCTCGGCTTGTCCACCCGCCGCCAAGGCAGATCTCCGAAGGCGGCATCGGAGCAGAGCGTGGCCCAGCCGGAGTAGGTGACGCCGCGGCCATACGGGCCGCCGCTGGTGGAGCGGTAGGGCGTTGGGTAGGTGGAACCGGTGGGATAGGTTTGCTTCAGCTGTACCAGAGCGGCCTGAACGCTTTCTTCCGTTGGGCCGGAGGATACGGTAGGGAGTTCTTCCCGGTAGGGTTGGGTGCTGTCGATGTAGACGGAGTTGGTGGCGGCATTGTAGATAACCCCAAAATCCACGGCCCTGCCAATGTCCCTGAGCTTGACGTAGTTGTTTCCTCCGATGTTGTAGGCGGTCATGTCCACACGCTGGCCGTCCACATAGATGGGTTGGTTGCTGATCGTGGCGGTGAGGTAGTCCGCTGCCTGGGCAGCGGGGCCGCTCAGGGCGAGACCGGCGAGGATGCCGAACCCCATGAAGATCGCTTCTCTTTTCCTGTTCATGATGATTCTCCCTTCAGATTTTTGTGTGCTGTTGGCAAGCAACACAATACCGAAGCGCTGGGGAGAAGTCCAGATTGCAGCTTGGAGAAAAGCAGGGGCGTAAACGAAGCAGATTGCACAGCGGATGTGTCTCTTATTGTTTTCTGTGGCGCAGGTTTTACGGGGGGTCACATGGTCTGCTCCCAGTGCTGGTCACCGCTGAACTTCTGGCCCATAGCCATTTTCTTGATGGCCTCGCGGCGGCGCTGTTTGCTGTCCGTCCAGGTGGGCGGCGCGGGGAGCTGCCACTCGTCATCACGCTCCAGGTCAGCCAACACCTGGCCCCACCCGATGGCCAGCTCACCCATCCAGCCCTCGTCCGGCTCCGGGGTGGTGGGACGGAAGCCCGTGGCCTGCCGGTAGAGGAGAAGTGCCTCCAGGTTTTCCTTGAGGAAGGTTTCATCATGGAGACTGCTGTCCCGGCACTTGAGCCCATTGGGACAGGTGAACGTGATGTGCTTCCGGGTGTCAGACCAGGAAACCTCGTAACCTTCTATCTCCATGTTGGCGATGAAATCTTCACGGGTGATGGCGTATTCCAGCGCCTCGTTGATGGCCTGGATCAGATCCAGCTTCCAGCTGTCGCCGTGCAGACCGGCCTGGTATTCACCGGGCTTCATACGTTTCTTTTTCTTCCGGGGATCGCACTCATCCAGCACCTGCAGGCCATGGGCCAGACAAATTTCATCGTTCACCTTGCGGTGTGTCAGCAGGTCGCTGTAGCTCTGATGGAGCTTGTGGCCGTCCTTGTGGCTGACGCTGTTCACCACCATGTGGTTGTGCAGATGGCCGGTGTCCACGTGGGTGGCGACCACAACCTCGAAATCCGGGAACTGCTTCCGCGCAAATTCCAGGCCGATGGCATTGACCTCCTGGGGCGTGACATTGTCCTCCGCAGAAAAGGACTGGACGAAGTGGTAGAACTGCGTCCCTCCTGTTTTGCGGAAGCGCTCCTTGGTCATCTGCATCTCGATGAAGGCAGACTGGGGGACACAGTTGCTGCCGGTGACCAGTAGCGCGTCGCCCCAGCACGTTTTCTTCTCCTGTTCCACGTAGTCGATCACACCGCGCATGGAGCTGGCGGACTGCTTCTTGCACTGGATCGCGGTGAAGGTTGCCATCAGCGCACCTCCCGAATCACCGCACCCACTGCGTCACACAGCCGGGTGTACTCCCCAATCAAATCATCCCCGCGCAGGACGGTGATCCGTCCCATGTTGGCCAGGGTGGTGAGCTGGTTGAGGTTGCGGCCCTGGGCTTTCAGTTCAGAGAGCAGATCGTCCAGTCCGTCTACCCGGACGATGTCCTTTCCCAAAGCGCAGGTGGTGAGGTAGTCCGTGACGGTCATGCCAGCGGCTTTGGCACGTTGGCGGATGGCTTTTTTATCCGCCGCTGTCATCCTGGCGGTAATGATTTCGGTTTTTTTCTTCTGCATTAAACTCCTTTCTCCCCCTTTAGGGGGCGGGGGGGCCGGGGCAACGCCCCGGCGAGTGCGGGCGGCGTATAGCCGGACGCGATGCTTGCCCTACCCAAAAGGGTAGGCATCCGTCCCAACGGGGCGTTTCTGCACTGCCCTCACCTGGCGCTCCCACGGTACTGCGGCGGGGCTGTCCGCACTGCGGAGAACTGTGAGGGGAATTTATCCTGCACAAAAATCGAACGTCTGGGTTGCCCTAAAAACCGGGCGGAAAAGTGACCGGCGGGCCGGGTGCAATTTCCCGGCCTGTCCTCATCGGGCGATGGGGAGCTTCTCCACAGTTGCCCACAGCGGGGCACACGGGGGCCAACACCGCATTTTACGGGTATGGAGGTGTAACAGATGCTACCCAATCTTTGGAGGGCCACAAAGGGGCTTACAACGCGAAACGGGCGGTCACGCATTGGGCTGGAAGCGGGCGCGGGCGGTTTCCAGTGCCAGCAGCTCCAACTGCTGCTAATAATGGGTTGCCAAAACATCCTGGAACGGGGAGACGGTGTAGAGCAGATTGCCGTTCCGCTTGATGCCCGCCTTGGTCGTGACCATGGTGGGTTCTGTGCGAATGAGCCCCCTACGCTCAAGACTGCCAACGTGCTTTGCCACAGTGTTTTCTGTCATGCCTACCGCTCTGCCAATCGTTTTGTAGCTGGGCCAGCATTGGCCCGTTTTCCGGTTGGCACAGCAGAGCAGATAGGAGTAGACGGCCAACTCGCCGGGGCAGAGACCGAGGATAAAAATCTCGTTGGGAAACGGAAATGTATTCTTCAGAGGATCGGATTTTTGCCGCCTACTCAACCGCTGTCACCGCCCTTCGTGTGCTGCTCTACCCACGCCACAAACTTCTCCTTGGGTACGACCAGCCGGTTGCCGATTTTCAATACTGGGAAGTCCGCTTCGTGCATTAATTCGTAACTGCTGGACGGAGCGACACCCAGTACCTTTGCCACTGTTGCTGCGTTGAGGAACAGCGGCAGGTCGTCATAACTTTTGTACTCAGATAATTTCATTTTCATCTTCCTTTCGTAAATTCCTTTTGGTCACCAACCGTACCCCTTCCCTTTGGGACAGCTCCATGATAAAATATCAGCAGGGAGTTTTACATCAGGAAGTGATCTTTGTGGAAGAAACCGAGTGCGTGATACCCGCTGCCCCCAGGTTGCTATTGGTGGAGGAAGGGGAGGGACGATTTTCAACTGTTTTCCAGCATGGGGATGGGATGCGGGAATGGCTGCCGCTTACCACTCCTGCCAAGTACTTGATCACTGCGGCAGAGATCGACTACGGGCCATACCGCCGGGAGATCAAACGGCTGCGTGAGGAGCATCCGCTGTTTGCACTGCGGTTGGATATCCCAGCAGCGGACTTTGAGGATTTTGTGGCGGAGGCATTGTTACTGCCATCCATGCTTCAGAAGACTGACCCGGTGAGTTTTTTTGCGCTGGGGATACTGCTGGACAAGGCATTGCAGAGAGAGGATGACGGCAGCGCGTTGTTTTTGCTGGACGCCGCAGAGGAACTGTTATTTGTACTGGAGGAGCCGATCCGCACGCAGGTGTATCTGCGGAACATTTTGGAGATAACCTTCGATGGGATGGAGCGGGCCAGCCAACGGGAACGGTTTGAACGGCTGTGCCAGGTCTATCCCGATGTGGGGGGAATATGTGATCCTTCCAAACTGCCGGAAGCGGGAGTGGGGAACCGGGCGTTTGCGGTGCGTTCGCTCTTTGGCCTGCGGCTGTTGGAGCTGGCCCTTTATTTCCAGCAGGACAAGCAGCGCATCGCCCGGTGCGACTACTGCTGGGGCTGGTTCATCCCCAAGACGAAAAAAGCCACCCGGTACTGTGACCGGGTGACGGATGGATTCCCTTGCAAAAAACGGGGCGCGCGATTCAAACGGAATCTGGTGGAGGACGAGGACGGTGCGCTGAAAATCTGCAACCAGTTGCGGGACAGGATGTACGCCCGCCTTTTGCGCTGGCAGGACGCCGCACCGGATGAGCGCGACAGCTTGATCCCCATGGACTACGATCAGTACGATGCCTGGAGTGAGAACGCGCGGCTGGCCCGGATGGAGTACCTGAAGGGGAAGCTGACAGCGGAGGAGTTCTTACAGCGGATCGACACCACCCACGAGTTGGAGAGTTACGAGACGGACAGGGTGGAGCAAGTTGAGCAGACGGTTTGGCAGCAGCGGGTGGTGGGGGACATCTCTTTTGACCCGGAGGTGCGTTATCCAGAAACAATTCAGTGCCTTGATTTCGACCTGGGTGCGGCAGAACCGAAGTGGGAGATATATACGGCGGATAATCTGCGGCGACAGGAGCAACAGGGGCACCAAAGCCTACGGGAAAAATACGGCGGAGAACGGTAATTGGGCAAAGCCGCCAGCGGCTGAAAAACTGGCGGCTTCGCTTAATTGTTTTCCCCCATCATCTAAGGTCTGCTCTCTTTGGCACAGATCTCAAAGGATTTCAAACCCAGCTCCCACACCGCCCCTCGTTCATCAATGACGAAACCACTCACACGGTGGTGTTTTTTGCAGTTGTTGAAGGCAAAACGCTTGGGGTAGGCGGTGGCAGGGAACTGGGGGGCCCGCACTATGGCTGCCATCATTTTGTTAGACGGCAGGGGTTCCTCGCTGTAATACTCAAAATTCCAACCTTTGCAGGGATTGCACTGTATTCTGCGTGGTTTATGGGTATGGCAGCGCTAAAGAAATTTTTGAAAATGGAACATTATTCAATTAGTTGAAAAGCGATATGACGATTAGCGCAGTATTTTGCGGCTGTAGATCCAGCATAGCCATGTATCACTTTGTTTTCACTCTGGTACTGACCAAAAATACGGATGGATTCGTGCAAAACAATATCGGGGTTGAGTATGGTTAGGTCAAAGTTGTCAGCCACTCCATCGAAAGGTGGTCTGTGCCATTCATTTGTACCAATGCTTGATACTGATGCAGGCAAAACAAGCGACTCTAAATTTTGACAATCAGAAAATGCGCCTTCTTCGATGCTTTCAATGCCCTCTTCCAGTTGAACCTGAGATAAATTTGTACAGTGTGAAAAAGTCCAGGATTCAATTTTTTTAACAGCTGCTGGCACATAGACGCTATGCAAGCTTGTGCATTTAGTGAATGCAAGCGGCCCAATATATGTAACATTTTCTGGAATTGTAATATTGCTAAGGCTTACACACCCGCTAAATGCACTTTCATCAATAAAAGTCAGACTTTCTGGCAGGGAAATCTCTGATAAATTTTCACATCCTTCAAATGTTTCCTTTGCGACACCGATTACACCTTCGGGTATTCCAATGGCAGATAATCTGACGCATCCATCAAATGCTCTTTGCCCTACGGCAGCTAACTCCTTCGGCATAATAATGGTTTCTATTTTTGAATTTGCAAAAGCAAGCATCCCTATGCTTTCTAAACAATCCGGTAGCTGCGCGGACTTAATTTCTGCATCCATTAATGATCCATCACCAAGCTTCCAGACAGGCAGTCCATCAATTTCTGCTGGGATAACAGCATCTGCCTCCTCCGGCCCGAGATAACCAGTGATTTCAATGTAACAATCATATACATTATATTTCCATGTATCATTCTGCGATGGATATTGCAAACTTGCCGATTCCATCTGCATTATAGGATCATTTAGATCTTGATCGGGAACAGGATCAGGAAGCGGGACATCAGGGGTAGTGATTTCATCAATTACTAAAGATGTATCTGGCTGGGAGGGTATGCTTCCAGTCTGATTTGATGTGGTCTGGCCACGGTTGCATCCTGGCAACATCGAAATCAGAAAAAGTGCAGATATTATGATGGAAAATACTTTTTTATACATTTCAATTCTCCTTACGCCTATAAGGCTTATTTCCAATGTGCATATAAGGTATGGTCGTCCTGTACAACATAGTGAGTGCCTTTCACAGCCTGAGTTCCACCAACAGGAGCAGTAAACCAGCCAAGGAACTCGCGCCCGTCCCAAGCGGCTTTTGGCAGTTCGCCATACCCGGGAGCATTGGCGCCCACAATATACTCTTGCGGTGAACTCGACATTCCTTCTGCGTGCTGTCTGGCCACCGTACCACCATTGGGATCAAATGTTATTGTGTATAATTTTTTTACATAGTGCGCATACAGCGTATGGTCGCCATTTGTAACAAGCGGATCGTTGACCTTCACTTGAGTACCGCCAGTTGGCGCGGTAAACCAGCCGACCAGCTCCGACCCAAATGTTGAGCCAAATACATAAGGTAATTTGCTGTATGTCCCACCTGCTTGAACTTCAAGTGATGTAAAAGTCAAAGTCGATGATGCCCCGCCACAGCAGTCAAATGTGACGGTGTAATTTCCAACTGCTATGGGAGTCCAGTGAGCGTAAACTGTTCTGCCACCAGACGTTATCACCCATTGTGAAAGCTTAGTTCCGCCGTTTCTCTCTGTATACCATCCGTCAAAAGTGTACCCTGGCCTGGTTGCGGCAGGGAGGTATTCGCTGTTTTGATATTTCTCTGTAATTGGAGAGGAAGATCCTAACACCGTACCGCCATTAGGATCAAGTGTAAACTCATACGGATTGACCCAGTGTGCATAAAGCGTGTGGTCTGCGTTAACCGCGAGCCTGCTGGACGATGTTACTTCGGTACCGCCTACAGCAGATGTATACCAGCCGTCAAATCTATAGTCATTTTGGCTCCATCTCGCCTGCGGCAATGAATTGTATGTACCATTCTGCTTTACCGTAATGCTGGACGGTGAAACGCTGCCGCCATTTGCATCTAAGGAGACAGTATATGTTGGCAGGCTATTTTGTTCCTTTGCGGACATTGCATCGGTCAAAGTAAACCATCTTGTCACCAAGGTGTTGTTCTCAAAGAAGCCTGTGGCATAACGAACTGACCCATCAGAAAGTGAAGCCTGTTGGTTACACAGGAAGTCCTGGGTTTTATAAGGGCCAGATGTAGTGTATACGCTTGAGGATGATGTTGAATCTGCATTGTTATAGAGTTTTATTCTGGAATTAACAGGTATTTCAACAATCCATTGGCCCGATTTTATGTCCGCCGTCAAAACAGGGAGGGGTGTTTCGCTGTTATGTTCTAAAGTCATACCACCGGCGTAGGTTAGCCAGTAATGATCGTCCGTATTAAATACTCCATAGTATCGGATCACCCCATTGGACAGCGTGGCTTTTTTAGAGCAAACAACCCGATACGAAGGGCTCCGTGCAGAGCAGTAATTGACCGAAGTAGTAGAGGTCTCGCTGGAATAGAGCAGCAGCTTGTAGTTGGCCGGAATATAGACATTCCAATTGCCGGATTCCATGGACACGGTCGAAAGCTGGGGCTTTGCAGTTGGGGCAGAAGGTTTGCTTGGTGCATTTGTTGGTGACGAAGGAGCCGGAGCAGAACCATTTGCAACCGCACTCCAGTAGCCATCATTCACTTTATATAGCGCTAATCTACAATGCCCACCAAAATATCGTGCATAAACTTCATCATTATAAGTAATCCGAGCATTATTATGCCACAGAGTCCCTCTTTCCGTGCCATCTGAGAGCCATAATCCTTCAGAGTCATAGGACAAAATAATCATACTATGGCTAGTCCCAAAATCAGGGGTGCCACACCAGAGAATATCTCCTACCTTTGCGTTATTCTTTGTTAAAAAACCATAAATGTCGCTGGTTTCTGTTCCGGAGGACGCGCCTCTATGTGTGTTTGCAAAATAGTCCTTTCCGAAGACACCTTTCCACACATAATTACAGAATGCCCAACATCCCCACGCTTTGCCACCATAGCTACTGTTGAATGACTTGTGGTTAGATGCAATATAGTTGACAATTGTGTTAGCAACTACATCAGACTGGTTTGAAGCCATCGCGGGCATAGGTAACGCGGACAGCATTAAGTATACCGCCAATATTATTGAGATTACCTTTTTCATTTTACTGCTTCTCCTATTCTTACGATATCTATATGGACGCTGTTGCTCTAATCAACAGATGAACTAAGAATATGGTAATTGTAGAGAATTTGAGCAATGTCACTTCTGGATAGTGGCTCGCTTTTTTTCGCGTTTATCCTATCCAGCAGTGCGTTTTCCTCAGCAACAAGTATATAGCCATCAGGATAACCACCATATTCAATTGCAACTTCGTTGCCTCCGATTGCCCGAATAATCATTGTCACTGCCTGCTCATATGTAACACTGTCTGAAGGGCCAAACTTTCCTCCGCCATAACCATTGACGATGCTGAGACTTGCCGCCTTGCTGATATATTTGTTTGCCCAATGTCCTACGGGCACATCAGTAAACTGGGTCGAGGTTTCCAAATCTCTGTCTTCATTCAGCATACGGCAAACAATTGTTGCCATTTCTGCCCGGGTTACAGTTTTATACGGATTGAAATTCCCATTGTTATCTCCAACCATAATACCTGCTTCACTCACATAAGATACAGCCTCTGTAAATTCCTCATACCCAGTTACATCCGGAAAAGAGGAGGCCGCAAATACTGGGCATATCAACAGCCCTCCCATCAGCAACACAAGCGGCAAACATCGACATTTACGAATCATTGTCCATCTCTCCTTTATGATTTGTCAAAAAGGGCACTTTGTTGAAGCTGCGCTCCAAAATCATGAGGGCTGGCTCACAACCCTTGGGTTATAAGCCACTCTCCCTATTGCAAAAATTTGCCGCGTATAGTAGAATTATTTTTATCAAAATGGGAAAAGGCTGGTAGGCCGTTGTTCAAAACGGCAATTTTACCTCAGAGACACAGCCCTTTTTCGGTGGACTACAACCCAAGGGTTGTGAGCCAGCCCTCATGATTTTGGAGCGCAGCTTCAACAAAGTGCCCTTTTTGACAAATCATAAAGGAGAGATGGACAATGATTCGTAAATGTCGATGTTTGCCGCTTG
>CAJUKT010000102.1 GCA_910587255.1 uncultured Oscillospiraceae bacterium | reverse complement strand
TTCTGTTCCCGGCTGGTGGAAATAATGGCTCTATCATCGCCCATTGGCTGTCGCTTAAATCGCTCGCATAGCCGCGTCGCTCATTTTTCTGTATCATTCCCTCATTATACTACTTTTCCCTCTATTGGTACAGCTTCTAACATACGCGCCGCCGCGGTCCTTCAGCTCGTGGATGACGGCGTCAAATTCATACCTGTCCTTCATGTCCCGCTCCTAATTCCATGGTGGATTTACGTGCCGGAGCACGGTTTAATATTGATTCACCCAGTTGGAGATGAGCCACTGGGGCACCAGCCACGCGGCCATAAAAACTAGAAAGTTGGCGGGCGTCAGCGAGGCGTAGGCCCCCACCGAGGTGAGGTAGAAGGTGAGGCACAGCCCGATCACCGACCCGGCCAGCGCGAAAGCCAGCCCCAGCCGGACGGCCAGCCGCAGCCGCCGGCCGCCCACCACCGCGTCGCAGTAGGGCCCCAGCCCCTCCCGGCTGAGCAGGGCCACCAGCTCCCCCGCCTCCTCCGGGGCGGGCTTGGACAGGTCCAGGCGCCGGTCCACAGGGGGGAATTCCATCTTGTCCACCGGCAGCTTGAACTTCTGCTCCAGCAGGGCGGGGATGAGGTTGGGGTCCCGGGTGGCCAGCACCGGGGCGGCCCCGGCCCCCATCAGGGCGGACAAGCTGGGGTTGACCGCGCCGCTCATGGCGTAGTTGAGGAGAAACAGCCCGGAAAGCTGGCCGTTGATGGCGCAGAAAATGGCGTTTTTTACGTTGTGCCCGGGGGGGATGAGCACCTCCATCAGGTGCATATAGGCGGCGGTGCCCACCAGTACCTCCTGGCTGCGGATGATGCCGGAGGCGCCTCCCTCGTGCCACTCCAGGCCGGACACCTCCCGGTAAAGGGCGCCGTAGGTGCGCAGCAGGTCGTGGAAGGGCCGGGTGAGGCCGCAGTCCATCACCCGGAGCATGGTGGCGGTATAGCCCACCACCTTCTCCGTGGCCACGCCGCCGAACACCTTCACCTGGGCCACCTGCACCGAGCCGGTGGGGAACAGGTCCAGGTCGCTGACGATGACGCCCCCCTGCCCGCACCGGGCGGCCCCCGGCCACCCGGCCAGCACCGCCCCCACCCGGTTGAGGCGCTGGGTCAGCTTTTGGTAGGGCAGGGCAAAGGCCAGCAGGGCCGGCCAGGAGGCGGCGGCGGTGAAGCAGGCGGAGGCCGCCCACAGGACGCGCTCCGGGGCCTTCTGCCCCGCCGAGGCCATGAGGGTGCACAGCATGGCCCCCAGCAGCAGCAAGGGGGCGGCGACGCGGTAGGCGGCATGTCCGCCGTCCTCCAGCTGGAGCTGGCTGCCAAAGCCCAGGCTGGAGCCTGAGCTCTTGGTATAGGTGGGCTTGCTGGACCAGAGGGTGGGATGGATGGACACCACATAGGGGGTTTTGACCTGGGAGGCCGCCTTGGCGGCCATGCGGTCGGCCCGGCGGCGGCGGTGCTCCCCGTCCAGGGCGAGGGCCAGCCCCAGGGCGGTTACGGCCGAAAAGGGCATAAAGCCCGCCCGGCCCGGCATACGGGGGGCGGTGAGGCCGTCGGCCAGGGTGAAAAGGAGGGCGAAGAGCAGCACGCTCTCCCCCCGGGGACGGAGGGTGAAGAACTGCTTTGCCCCGGCGGCAAGAATCTCATAGCACAGCAGCGCCGTGAGGGCCAGCAGGGCGGTGAGCACCCAGCAGCGCAGCTGGAATACCTCCAGCCCCAGCGCCGCCAGCTCCCCGGCCAGCGCGTTCCAGGGCAGAGGGGGCAGCTCCACCGAGCACAGCGCGGCCAGCAGGGCCAGCAGCAGGGCGAACCTGGCCCGGACGGCCTGGGCCTTGAGCCCCTTCTGGTACTGGGCGGCCAGCTGGGCGGGGGGCGTGTCGGGAGGCAGCTGCTTGGGCTTGACCAGGCGCAGCCTGGGGCGGCGGGGCGGGGCGCTGCTGTCGGGCAATACCTCCCGGTCCACGCCGGGGGTGTATTTTTCCGCCTTGCGGGCCTGCTCGTCGGGCTGGGCCTGGTCGTACATGTGGTCGGCAAAATGGTCCGCCCGGCGCAGCAGGGTGTGGAGCCGGGCCCCAATGGTCCGGCCCACCCCCTCCGGCACGATTTCCGGGATGGGCTGCGCCTCCTGCTTCGGGGGCTTTTTCACCAGCCGGATGGTGGGCTCGTCCCCGCTGTCCTGGGGCGGGGCGGAGGGCATGGGGGGAAGCTTTTCTGTGGGGAAGTCCACCACCTTGGAGGGCTGTCCGGGCTTTGGGCTGCGCCGGCCCTTGGAGCCGTACTCCGCCAGGATCTCGTCCACGGTGTACTCACGCCCGCCCGGCTTTTTCATTTCATCGGACATGGATATTCTCCTTACTGGCGTTGTCTCACAGCTTCATACAGCACCACGGCCGCGGCGGCGGAGGCGTTGAGGGAATTGAGCTGTCCCTTCATGGGGATGGACACCAGGAAATCGCACTGCTCCCGGACCAGGCGGCCCATGCCGTCCCCCTCGCTGCCGATGACGATGGCGGCGGGGCCCTTCAGGTCGGCGTCATAGAGCCGGGTGCCGCCGGCGGCGTCCGCGCCGAATACCCACAGGCCCTCCTCCTTCAGCTGCTTGAGCACGGCGGTGAGGTTGGGCACCCGGGCCACGGGAAGATAGCTCACCGCCCCGGCGCTGGTTTTGGCCACAATGGCGGTGAGCCCGGCGGAGCGGCGCTTGGGGATGATGACCCCGTGGGCCCCGGCGCACTCCGCCGTGCGGATCACCGCACCCAGGTTGTGGGGGTCGCTGAGCTCGTCGCATACCACGATCAGGGGGGGCTCCCCCCTGTCCCGGGCGGCGCTGAGAATGTCGTCCACGCTGGCGTACTCCCGCACGGCGGCCACGGCGATGACGCCCTGGTGGCTCTTGGTGCGGCTCATGCCGTCCAGCTTGCGCCGGTCCGCCTCAGTGACCACGATACCCTTGTTCCGGGCGGTGGAGGCGATGTGGCCCAGGGTGGCGTCGGTCTCCCCCCGGGCGATGTAGATTTTGTCGATGGCCGTCCCGGCCCGGAGGGCTTCGATAACGGCGTTGCGGCCCTCGATGAGGCCGTCAGGCTGCGCCTCCTGGGGCGGGCGGCGGTTTTGGTCGTCTCGCATGGGAAAATCTCCTTTGTACGGCGTTTGCGGATAGTATACCATAAACTCCGGCCGGGGAAAAGGGGGGAGGGCGCTTTTCCTGCCCCCATTTTTCGTCATAGAAAGTTTACACCCCCGTTAAGAAGATTTCTTGTTTTTAACGGGAAGATGTGGTATACTGCCATAATAGTATCACAAAAAACAGGCCGGAGCCCCGCTTCGGTTTTGCAAAGGAGGCTGCAAGAATGGCCGGCCCAATGAAACCAAACGACCCCAACCGCCGGGAGGACCCCAACGGCGGCGATGATAAAAAACGCGCCCCGCTGGGCTTTTTCAGCATCGTGCTGTGGGCGGTGATGCTGGTATTCATGCTGAACATGTGCCGCAGCAGGGTGGAGAGCGCCACGGTGGAGACGATTCCCTACTCCACCTTCTATGAGTGGGTGGACCAGGGCTATGTGGCGGAGGTGAAGCTGGACGCCAACGTGTATACCTTCACCCTGAAGGAGGACGCGCCGCCGCTGAAGGAGCTGGTGGACAAGATGTCCGAGAGCTACGGCGCCGGGGCGCTGGGCAACCTGTTCAACCAGCTGGACCGCCAGGACCTGGAGAGCGCCGCCAGCAGCACCATCCGCTTCCAGGTGGGCCCGGTGAACGAAAAGGACCTGGTGGGGCGGCTGGTGGAGCATGGCGTGAAGTTTGCGCGCGACCCGGTGACCCAGGAGCAGCAGATGATGAACATGGTGGCCGGTACGGTGCTGCCCATCCTGCTGATGGTGGTATGCCTGATGCTGCTCTACCGCTATATGTTCAAGAAGATGGGGGCCGGGGGCGGCTTCGGCGGCATCGGCGGCGTGGGCAAGTCCAACGCCAAAGTGTACGTGGAGAAAAAGACCGGCGTGACCTTCCGGGACGTGGCGGGGCAGGACGAGGCCAAGGAGAGCCTGGAGGAGATCATCGACTTCCTCCACAATCCGGGCAAGTATACCGAGATCGGCGCCAAGCTGCCCAAGGGGGCGCTGCTGGTGGGCCCGCCGGGCACCGGTAAGACGCTGCTGGCCAAGGCCGTGGCCGGCGAGGCCAACGTGCCCTTCTTCTCCATCTCCGGCTCCGACTTTGTGGAGATGTTCGTGGGCGTGGGCGCGTCCCGTGTCCGCGACCTGTTCAAGGAGGCCAGCAAGATGGCCCCCTGCATTATCTTCATCGACGAGATCGACACCATCGGCAAGAGCCGCGACAACCGCATGGGCGGCAACGACGAGCGGGAGCAGACCCTGAACCAGCTGCTGGCCGAGCTGGACGGCTTCGACCCCGGCAAGGGCGTCATCGTGCTGGGGGCCACCAACCGGCCCGAGGTGCTGGACAAGGCCCTGCTCCGTCCCGGGCGCTTTGACCGGCGCATCACCATCGACCGGCCCAACCTGGCGGGGCGGCTTGCCACCCTCCAGGTGCACACCCGGAAGATCAAGCTGGCCGAGGATGTGGACTTGAATAAAATCGCCCTGGCCACCGCGGGCTGCGTGGGGGCGGATCTGGCCAACCTGGTGAACGAGGCCGCCCTGCGGGCGGTGCGCAAGGGCCGCAGGCTGGTTACCCAGGAGGATCTGCTGGCCTCCTTCGAGTTTGTCATCGCCGGCAGCGAGAAGAAGAATTCCGTCCTCACCGAGTTCGAGCGCAGGCTGGTGGCCTATCATGAGGTGGGCCACGCCATGGTGGCCTACAAGCAGAAAAACGCCGAGCCGGTGCAGAAAATCACCATTGTCCCCCACACCGAGGGCAGCCTGGGCTACACCCTGCTGATGCCTGAGGAGGACAAGACCAACCTGCGCACCAAGGAAGAGCTGATGGCCAAAATCGCCGTGTCCATGGGCGGGCGCGCGGCGGAGGAAGTGGTGATGAACACCATGACCAACGGCGCCTCCCAGGACATCCAGGAGGCCACCAACATCGCCCGGAACATGGTGGCTATGTACGGCATGAGCGAGGAGTTCGGCATGATGGCCCTGGGCAGCGTGCGCAACCAGTATCTGGACGGGGGCTACGGCCTGGACTGCGCCCAGGACACCGCCGCCGTGATGGACAAGGCGGTAAAAGCGGTGATCGACGTGTGCTACAAGGAGGCGGTGGAGGTCATTCGCGCCAACCGGGAGGACATGGACAAGGTGGTGGCCTACCTGCTGGAGAAGGAAACCATCACCGGCGGCGAGATGGTGGCCATCCTGGAGGGCCGGGACCCGGCCCTGGTGGAGGGGGCCTATACCTCCACCCGCACCAAGCAGCTGCCGGGGGACATTGAGCCCCCCGCCCGGCACGTCCACATGACCGACGAGCCCATCCCCATGCCCTCGCCGGAGGGGGACGGGGAAAAGGGCCCGGATGAAGGGCCGGAGAAGCCGGAGGAACCGAAAGAGTAGACGAAAGCCCCGCCCGGAGCGTCGCTCCGGGCGGGGCGCTGCATTTGAGAGGAGCGGCGTCAATCCTCCAGGCCCAGCTGGTCCAGCGCGGCCTGGAACCAGGGACGGTTGACGCTTTCCAGCTCATAGCTGGGGTCGTTGTTCAGCTTCTCCACCAGCTCCTCAGAGAGCTCATAGGAGGGCTGGCGCACGCCGTCGATGACCAGGTAGGTGTCGGCGTAGTCGAGCCCGGTCAGGGAGCCGGTGCCGCTTTCCGTACCAAAGAACTCGGCCCAGCCGAAGTGGTCCACGGTGCCGCCCACAATGACATAGCCCTTGTTGCCGGTGGCGGGGTCTGTGTGCTCATAGATATAAGGTGTATTCTCGTCGATGAGGCCGGTGAGGTCGGTGCGCTCGCTGCCGTTGACGAACCAGAGCTTGCCGCCCTCTTGGACAATGGGCGTGTAATTCTCATCGCCCCAAACCATTTCCACGCTGCCGATGGTGTCCTCAACGCCGTTGGGCGGCATGAAAACCACCGAACCGCCGCTCATGAAGTTATACACCTGGGCGGGCAGGCCCGCCGCGATGGACAGCACACACCCCACCGCCAGCGCCGCCGCCAAAATCACCTTGCCCATCCGGGGCATGCGCCGCTTCTGGGTCCGCTTCTCGTTATTCTCCAACATGTTCATGATTTCCTCCTTTTTACGCTCACTCATTTGAGCCTGTTCCATCATGTGCCAATAGTTGTTCATCGTCGCTCAGCTCCTTTCTCAGCATGGCACGGGCCCGTGCCATGCGCGTCTGGACCGCCGTGCGGGAGATGTGGAGTACCTCTCCGATCTCCCCCTGGTCGTAGCCCTCCCAGTAGTAGAGGTGGATCACCGCCCGGTACTTGGGAGGCAGGGACATCACCGCCTCCCACACCGCCCGGTCGGCCTGGTCCTGAAAGGGGATGGATTCCTCCAGCTCCCCCACGTTCCGCCGCCAGAAGGATCTCAGCTGGCTTTTGCACAGGTTGGCGGCGCAGGTGAGCAGCCAGCTTTTCTCCCGTCCCGGCAGAAGGACCACCTTGCCCTCCGCCAGCTTGAGGAACACGCTCTGGCACACGTCCTCCCCGTCGGCGCGTGAGCCCAGGTAGCTGTACGCCAGCCGGAACACATCGTCGCCGTATTTGCGGAACAGGTCCGTCAGTTGTTCTGCGCCCATTGCGGGTCACTTCCTTTCGCCGCCGTTTGCCGTAATGGCCAGCGCGCTGCTGTGGCGTTGGGATTGGCACGTATGCGCCTGTCCTCACGCCTCTTTGTGATCACGTCCATAAAACGATTGAAGAGGCCCGATTATCACACGCCCCTAAAAATTTTTCAAAAAAGCGGCTGGCGGGAACGCTCCGGCCAGCCGCTTACCATATATAATTAGGGCTGCGCCAACGCCTGGGCCCGGTTGAGGAAGTACCGCTCCCGGTCGATGACATGCCGGCGCAGGTAGTCCGCCCAGTGCTTGTACGCGCTGTAGGCGAAATGGCAGCCGTCGCTGGCAAGCTCCGCGGGGAGCTGGCCGTCCTCACCCAGGTACGCCTCGGCGGTGTTGAGCAGCACCACCTTTTTCTCCGCCGCCAGGCGGACGATGGCGCTGTTGAACTGGCTCAGCTTCTCGTTGTTGATGTAGTCGGCCAGCTTATTGGCGCGGCACAGCGCGTCGTTCACCGGGGGCATGATTTGGAGGTACACCACCGCGTCCGGCTGGAGCTGGATCACCTTGTCCAGCAGCTCGCCCAGGCCCTGCTCATAGCTCTCGGCAGGGTAGCCCAGCTCGTTTACGCCCAGCATGATGTACACGCTCTCGTACTGCTTCAGCGTCAGGACCTCCAGAAGATTATACTTCTGCCCGTCCACCTCGAATACCCGGTAGTCCTCGCTGTCCGCCTTGAACACCGTCATTCCCCGGGCCCAGTAGAAGTCGCCGTGCTTCAGGCCGCTGAAGAGCTGAAGCCCCTCGGTCCGGGAGTCGCCCAGATACACCGCCGTGTCGAAAAAGGCGTCGTCCTCCACCGCTTCGCCCTCCTCCAGCGGTGTGCCGAAGTCATAGGGCTCCACCGGCTCCGGCGTGGGGAAAGGTTCCGGCGTAGGCTCCGGCGTGGGCTCAGGTGAGGCCGTGGGTGTGGGCTCCGGTGCGGAGGGGGCCGCCGTGGGCATAGCTTCGGGGGAGGGGCTGGGCCCCGCGTGCCCAGCAGTGGTCCCGCAGGCGGACAGCGGGACCAACAGCAGCATACCCAGCAGCAGGGACAGGACTTTGACGGCCATTTCGATCAGGACTCCTTTTGTGTTGACTTGCGTGCTTATGTTAACACCTGCCCCGAACCGGGTCAAGGCAGGAAAGGTTACGAAGCGGAACCAAAATTGTTACAGGGGCGCTCACGCCCGCCGGCTGCGCCGCCAGAGCTGGAGGGAGGCCGACACCAGCAGCAGCCCCAGCGCCAGGCACCCCGCGATGCCGAAGGTGCGGAAAAAGGTGTTCCAGAACAGCTCCGTATGCCCCCGCAGGCCGTAGTCCATGGCCTGGTAAACGGTCAGGCCGGGCACCAGGGGAAAGATGCCGATGACCAGATAAGAGGTGGCGGGGCAGCGCCGCCGCCGGGCCATGGCCTCCGACCAGACCGACACCGCCACCGCAGCCAGCATGTTGGCTAAAAAGATGTTGGCTCCCAGTTCGGAGAAGAACAGGTACACCGCCCAGCCCAGCGCCCCCCCCAGCCCGCACAGCACCGCGCCCAACCCCTGGGCGTTGACGGGCAGACAGAAGCCCAGGCAGGCCACATAGGCCAGCAGGCAGGCAACCGCCGGGGGATAGGCCGCAGTGCTCCCCCCAGCCTGGACGGGCCACAGACCCTGGAACAGCGCCATGGCGGCCCCAGCCCCCAGGGCGATGGCCGCCGCCGACAGCAGCGCCCGGGCAAAGGTGGCCAGGCCGGACACCATGTCCCCCGTGAGCAGGTTGCTCATGAAGTTGGTGAACACCAGCCCCGGCACCAGCACCATGATGCCCCCGGCCAGGGTGACCTCCAGGCTGATGGGCGCGCCCAGCGCCCGCATGGCGCAGGAAGCCGTCCCCAGCACAAAGGCGGACGCCAGGGTGGACAAAAAGGCGTTGCCCCCCGCCTGCTCCAGACAGGCCAGACACGCCCCGCAGGCCAGCCCCGCCAGCCCCGCGCACCAGGCCTCCGCCCAGCCGCCGCCGAAAAACAGCGCAAAGAAAAACGCCCCCACGAAATACCCCGCCACCCGCAGGCGCATGGGATAGCGCCGCAGCTGCTCCGCCTCCCGGCGGCACTGGGAGAGCAGCTCCCCCGGATCGTCCGGCGGGGCGGCGCACAGGCGGCGGGACAGGTCGTTGAAGCGTTCAATGCCCTCGATATTCAGCGTGGAAGAGGGCACCCGGCGCATCACCGTGCACACCCGGCCGTCCGGCTCCCGGGCGCTGGCCCACACGCAGTTGGGGATGGCGAATACCTCCCCCTCCAGGCCGTAGGCCGCCAGCAGGCGGCGCATGGTGTCCTCCGCGCGCTGGATTTCCGCGCCGTGGCGCAAAAGCTCCCGGGCCACCTCGCAGCAGCCGGAGAGAAGGGTGTCGTAGTCCATAAAAGGGCCTCCTCATGGGGAAAGGGGCCGGTATCCGGCCCCTTTCTTGATGGGTTACTGCTTCAGCCCGGAGATATAGGCGTCAATCAGGTCTTTCAACTCTTTTGCGGTATAGGTTTTGTCAGGATTCTGCTCGAAGATGCGAATCAAATCATACGCCATGGCTTTCTGAACGTCCTTGCGCTCGTTTTCGGTGGGCATTCTGCCAGCCTCCTTTCCATTTTGGAGCGTAACTCATTATACCATATGGCGGCGCGGGCGGTCAACACGCTTTTTGACGCTTGACAAAGCCGGGGGAGCTGTTATAATAGACATATAGGGGGTGCCGTTACAACGGTCAGCCTCCCTTAATAGATCAACTTAATTACGTTGACCGCTCGGGGGCAAGCCGGGCGGTCAACACGCTTTTTGGGCGGTGAGGATCATCAGCAAAAAAACAATGACAAACCATACCACGATTCGCAGGGCTTGCGCCCAGCGTCCGCTCCCCATAACGTTTTCACCTCCCCTCGCGGGGAGGCCGGCCGACCACCTATTTATGTAACGGCACCTAAATTTTATTATATCACGCAGGCGGTAAAATTGCAAGCGCGGCCCCCCTCTGGAAGGGGGTGGAACAGCTTCCATAGAATTTTTCTAAAAAGTTCCCCTAATCCCTTGCAAATTTTTGCCGATATAGTATAATAGTAGCCGTATAACTGTGGCGTCGGAGGCGTCAGCCAATCATTCCGATGGAAGGAGGGCCGAATGCCCGGCCACAACCCGTTACGGGACAAAGCAAGCCGGCCAGACCGGCGCAGCCCAAGCGCTTCCCCAGAGAGATTGAAACCAGAACAGGAGGAATACGTACATGAAGAAACGGATTTTGTCAGCCCTGCTCGCGCTCGTCATGGTGCTGGCATTACTGCCCGCCACGGTGTTCGCGGCGGCAGCTGAAACCGGCAAAACCAGCGTCAGATACTATGACAAGGTCCAGCCTAACCTGCTGGACGAGAGCGGCCAGAAAATCGGCCCCGGCTGGTACTACCAGTTCCAGATGGACGTGAGCAACAACCGGAAAGAGACCCGCTATGCCAAGGTCGACACCGGCGTCGTGACCGGCACCAGCACCAGCGGCACCTGGTATGAGAGTGCCGATGCTGCCCTGGCGAAGGGCCAGACCAGCTTCACCCTGCTGAGTGATCAGACCATCAGCGGCACCCTGGATCGGAACCTCACCGTGGACACCAACGGCCGCATGTTGACGGTCGGCAACGCCGACATGGCCAAGGTGACCAGCCTCACCGTGACGGACGCCCGGTACGCCGCCGCCCAGAAGGTGGGGGACAACACTGTGTCCCAGGGCGCGGTGAGCTGGAACCTCGACAACAGCGGCACTGGCACCCAGAGCTTCACCCTGACCCTGCGCAATGGCGGCCAGCTGTCCGGCAGTGTGAGCCTCACCAACCCCGCCAACCACACCATCACCATGACCGACTATGCCAAGATTGGTGGCAACGTCACCATGAGCGGCAACGCTGCCACCAACGCCAACGCGCAGAATGTCAGCCTGAGCAATTACAGCAAGATCACCGGCGCGGTGGAGCTCACCGGCAACAGCAGCCGGGTGAACGTGGCCAGCAGTGAGATGGGCGCTCTGACGCTCAAGGGCACCGGCACCCAGCTGACGGTCAACGGCATCATCTCCAAGGTGGGCGCTGTGACCCTGAACAGCGCCCAGAGCAAGACCACCGGCACCAACGCCACCGTGAACATCAGCCAGGGCCAGGTGGAGTCCATCACCCAGACCGCCGACGATCTGAAGAGCAACATCAAGATTACCGTGGGTGAGAACGGCTCTGTGGGCACCATTACGATTGTGAACGGCGCGGACATTACGGTGAACCAGGGCAGCACGGGCACAATCACCCTGCCCAGCGGCACCCTGACGGTCAACGGCCCCAGCGCCAGGCTGGGCGCGCTGAACCTGAACGGCACCGGCAACACCACCTTTAAGGTGGCCGGCACCGGCAACAGCATTACCAGCGTCAACGCCAGCAACGGCACCAGCCTGAAGGTGGACATCGCCGCCGAGATCAGCAACACCTTTGGCGCTGTGAGCCTGGACGGCTACAAGGGCCACGGCATCAAGGGCGGCACCTATACGAGCACCGCTCCCACCGCCGACGCCCTGGCCAACTCCGGCAATGAGGCGCTGATTTATCAGGCCACTGACAGCAGCAAGGTCACCACCTTCTACACCTCGGCCCAGCTGGCCGACGGCCTGTACAAGCAGGCCACCAAAGGCGGCACGCTGACCATCGTGGGCCAGGCGACCACCAGCAGCCCCAGTGGTGTCATCACCTTCATGCGCGGCACCAACAAGGCGGGCGAGCTTAATTACTATGGCGTGACCACCATCCCCATGCTGCCCAACAAGGCGCTGGGCACCCCGGTGGCCACCTGGACGGACACCACCAACAAGAACAAGACCTATAACGCGGGCGGCAGCTACGATGTGCCCCAGGGCGGCGGCAATGTGACTCTGTCCACCCAGGGCGCCAGCCAGGTGGTCACCAAGATCAACGGCCTGAGCACGGCCACTGGCACCGATGTGAACCACAATATCACCGCCTCCCTGAACGGCAATGTGATTACCCTGTCCGGCGCGGTGGAGCCCATCGGCGGCATCGCCACCTTCCAGCTGAACCTGCTGACCGACCTGGTGGACGAAAACCAGAAGCAGGTCATCATCCCGGTGTGGGTGAACTACAACAGCGTGAACAAGCGCACCTACTTCGGCAACCAGACCTTGGACGGCGGCCTGACCGTCAACGCCGACGGCTCCCGGCTGACCCTGTTCGACGGCAGCACCTACTACACCCTCAACGGCTCCGGCCTGCGGGTGATGGACGAGAACTTCACCACCTCGGCCGCCGATGATGGCGGGGTGGTGGCCACCTATACCGGCACCGGCGACGCGGCCACCAAGCAGTATGTCGCCAACCTGATCCAGGGCACCGGCTCCTCCTTCAACTGGAAGAACAGCACCGCCGTCAAGCAGGCGGTGAACGCCGTCCAGGCCGGGATCACCAGCTCCCAGGTCCAGAACTGGCGCGACCAGGCCCAACGCAAGGCGTGGCAGAACCACTACAGCGGCAGCCCCACCAAGGACCAGTACACCACGGACCCTGTGTCCTCTGGCTATACCGATGTTTGGCTGGTGCCCTACCTGAACGTGACCGCCAGCAAGTACAACCAGAACGGCACCCTCACCGCCGCCCTGAGCGTGTATTACCGCGTTGAGGTGCGTAAGGGTAGCGATGCTGCCACGGCGATTGAGGTGCAGGCCGGCCGCGCCCTGGGTACCCTGGGCGAGGAGTTCGGCACCGGCGTGGTTGTGAAGTTCAGCAATGACCTGAATAATCAGATCAACCTCAATGGCAACAATGCCTATATGCGCCAGGATGACACCTACGTGTACCAAAACAGCAGCGATGGGTTTACCATCAGCCACAGCGGTCGGACCGGCCTGGGCACCATCGTGATCGACCAGACCGCCCCGCTGGTGATGCTGGAGCGCAAGAGCGGCGCGCCGAACACCACCCACGTGCCCGCCGGTACCATCGCCTACTACACCACCCTCCAGGCCGCGGTGAACGACACCCAGCCCCAGCCCAAGAACTATGAGGATGTCATCACGGTGCTGAACGGCTATAAGGCCAGCGACTCCATCGACGTCACCGGCCTGGCCCGTACCTTCTATATCAAGGCCGAGGGCAATACCACGCTCACCCGCGCCAGCAACAACTTTACCATGACCCCGGACACCACGGGCAGCCTGTGGACGGTCCAGCTGGCCAAGGAGACCGCCACCGGCACGGTTGCCATCTATGTGACGGACGTGGCCAACGGCAACGCCAGCGCCAGCATTGTCCGCGCCAAGGCGGGCGACACCGTGACCATCACCACCAACCCCAACAGCGGCTACTACACCCTGGGCGTGTCCGCCGTGGGCAGCAACAACACGTCTATTGCGGTCAGCGGCTCCGGCAACAGCTGGTCCTTCAAGGTGCCCGACAACGTGGTTTCCGTGACCGTCACGCCCAACTTCGGCGTGGGCGGGGGCCAGGTCAGCATCAACGTGAATAACGCGACCAACGGCTCCGCCACCGTGAGCAGCGGCACCAACAATGTGACCCAGGGCAGCACCATCACCGTGTACACCGTGCCCAGGGCGGGCTACCGCGCCACCGGCGTGAGCGTGTACTTCAACAACGGCACCAGCGTGAACGCCACCAACACCGGCACGAACACCTGGGTGTTCACCGTGCCCGCAGGCGCTACCACCGCGACCGTCACGCCCAGCTTCGCCGTAGAGACCGGCCTGCCCTTCACGGACGTGGGCTCCAACGACTTCTACCTGCAGTACGTGAACTTCGTCTACAAGCACGGCATGATGGAAGGCTTCGGCAACAAGTACACCTTCAACGGCAACGGCAATGTGACCCGCGCCCAGATCGTTTTGATCCTGTACCGTCTGTCCGGCAGCCCCTCGGTGTCCGGCGTGACCAAGTTCAGCGATGTGCCCGCCAACCAGTGGTACAGCGCGGCTGTGGCCTGGGCCTCCAACAACAACATTGTGAATGGGCGGTCCAACAGCATCTTTGACCCCGGCACGGCGGTCACCCGCCAGGAGCTGGCGGCCATCCTGTACCGCTACAACAACTACCGCGGCCTGGGCAACGGCAATCTGTCCAACCTGAGCCAGTTTACTGACCGGGGCTACGTGCAGAGCTACGCCAAGGAGGCCATGCAGTGGGCCGTGGGCAACGGCATCATCAGCGGCACCACCAACACCACGCTCAGCCCCAACGGCACGGCTATCCGCTATCAGGCGGCCGCCATGCTGACCCGTTACTGCCAGAACTTCCTGAAGATGAGCTGAGCGGCAGCGAGAGGCTGAAGGGAAAAACCTAAAAAGAGCGGCCAGCCGGGGAACCGGCTGGCCGCTTTTTAATGAATTAGGGGATTGCAGGGGGTGCGCCGGGCGCTTCCGGCGGCTTAGCCGCCTTGGGCGGCCAGGTATTCCTCCCGGGTGAGCAGCAGGTGGCGGATGCCGTCCACCGTGCCTGCGTCCCGGAAGCCCGCCGCCAGATGGGCCTTCCAAGCGGCCTCCCGGGTGGTCTCGAAGTAGTTGTGGAGGCGGCTGACGCCGCAAACCCGGAAGGCGTGATCCAGCATCAGGCGCAGGGCGGGGGCGGCGTACCCCTGCCCCCGGCAGGGGGCGAAGATCACGATGCCCATGTCCCACCAGTCCTTGTCCGGCGTGTGGTGGAAGTTGACATCGCCGATCCACTCCCCGTCGGATCTGTGCCGGATGTAGGCGTAGAACCGCTCCGGCTCCCGGCCTACCCACTGGGCGTACCACGCCTCCCACTCCTCCCGGGGGAAGTCAATGCAGCCCGTGTCCTGGTGGTAGCCGGGCCAGGGGTCGTAGCCTATGTTGTAGGACATAGTGGCGGGGTCGGCCATCATCTGCTGGTAAAACCAGAGGTCGTCCAGCTTGGGGATATACAGGTCAAGTTCCATGCTCAGCCCTCCGCGTAGTAGTTGATGAGGCAGCCGGCGAGGATAATGTCCCGCTCCTCCCTTGTCAGGCCGGGGAGGGTGAGGGTCACAGCCTGGGCGGCGGGGCCGTTGGCCCCATTCTGGATGACGGTGGCGGCGATTTCCTCGCCATCTCCCTCCAGCAGGGCGCGGATGCCGGGCAGGTGCACCTGGTCTCCGGGCTGGAGGTTCAGCGCCCGCAAATCCCCGGCCACAAAGGGCAGCATCCCCCAGTTGACCACGTTGGAACGGTAGCGCTTGGTGGCATACTCCTCCGCCACGTTGGCGCAGCCCCCCAGCACCCGCTGGCAGGAGGCGGCCTGCTCTCTCGCCGAGCCGTCGCCGGGCTTCAGGGCCATCACCAGGGAGCCCAGCCCGGTGCGGGCCGGGTCATAGCCATCCAGGGCCCCCTCGACCTCGGGGGCCTTCGGATTGGTGCGGCGCAGCTGCTCCACCGCTTGGACTGCCTTGGCACGGGGGACGTACTGGGGGTCCTTCCGGGACAGGGCGAACTCGGCCAGCCGCAGGGGGTTGGAGCGGTAGGAGGAGGTCTCCCCGGAGGGGATGAGCTCATCGGTGGTGGTCACCGGGTCGTAGATGGCGGCGCAGCAGGTGAGCAACAGGTTTTCCGGCAGGGGGATCTGCTCCGGCCAGTCGGCGATGTTGGGGCCGAACACCAGCCCGGCCTCGTGCTGGGGCTTCCCGACGCCGAAGTAGACCCGGGATTGGTATGCGGAATCGTCGTAGCTCCACTGCTCATCGGCCCGGTCTGCGGGCACGTCAGGCAGCTCGTCCGCCCCGGTGAGCACGCCGCCCATCCGGGCGGTGGCGGCGATGGACCGGGCGTCCATGAGGGCCACGTAGGAGATCTGGCCGTCCCCGGGCTTGGAGCCCTCCCGGTTGGGGAAGTTGCGGGTGGAGTGGCGGATAGAGAAAGCCCCGTTGGCGGGCACATCCCCCGCGCCGAAGCAGGGCCCGCAGAAGCAGGAGCGGATGGACGCCCCCGCCGCCATGAGCTGGGCGATGTACCCGTTTTTGGTCAGCTCCAGGTTAATGGGCATGGAGCCGGGGTAGCAGGACAGCCAGAAGGCCCCGGAGCCGGTGGAGCAGCCCGTCAAAATCTCAGCCGCCCGCTTCAAATTCTGATAGGCGCCGCCGGAGCACCCGGCGATGACCCCCTGGTCCACCAGGAATTGGCCGCCTACGATTTTTTTCACCAGAGAGGGCGCGTTTTTCACCCCCAGCTGCTCCGCCGCGTCCACGTCCACCTGATGGAGCAGATCGGACATGTTGGCCTTAAATTCCCGGATGGTGCAGGCGTTGGAGGGGTGGAAGGGCAGGGCGATCATGGGCTCGATCCGGTCCAGCTCTATGGTGACCACCCCGTCGTAATACGCGCCCTCCGCCGGGGCCATCTCCCGGTAGCTGTCCCCCCGGCCCAGCAGGGCGAGGGCGGTTTTGGTGTGCGCGTCGGTCTGCCAGACGGAGGACAGGCAGGTGGTCTCGGTGGTCATCACGTCAATGCCCGAACGGTAGTCCATGGACAGGTTCGCCACGCCGGGGCCGAAGAACTCCAGCACAGCATTTTTCACCGCGCCGGTTTTAAAGGTGGCCCCCACCAGGGCCAGAGCCACGTCCTGGGGCCCCACTCCCGGTCGGGGCGCGCCGGTGAGGTAGACGGCGATGATCTTGGGGTAGGCGATGTCGTAGGTCTTGCGCAGCAGCTGCCGGGCCAGCTCGGGGCCGCCCTCGCCGATGGCCATACAGCCGTAAGCCCCGTATCGGGTATGGGAATCGGAGCCCAGAATCATCCTGCCGGGAGCGGCGTAGCGCTCCCGCATGTAGGAATGGATGACCGCCTGGTGGGCGGGGACGAACTCGCCGCCGTACTTTTGAGCGGCGGACAGGCCGAACACGTGGTCGTCCTCATTGATGGTGCCGCCCACGGCGCACAGGGAGTTGTGGCAGTTGGTGAGCACATAGGGCAGGGGGAATTCTTCCATGCCGGAGGCCCGGGCGGTCTGGATAATGCCCACATAGGTGATATCATGGGAGGCCATGGCGTCGAAGCGGATGGACAGGCGGTCCGGGCGATCAGAGGTATTGTGGGCCATAAGGATGGCGTGGGCCATGGTGCCCTCCCGGCCCTGGGGGGCGGCGGAGGGGGTGAAGCGGCCGTTTTGCCAGCGGACAGGGGTGGTTTGAACGGTAATCATATTGCAGTTCCTCCCGTGGGATGATTTGCTTTAGTGTAGCAAATTATCACACAAAAAGCAAGAAAACCGGGGAATTTTACCGGCATCAAAATGCACAATAAAATTCCCCGGCCAAGATCAGTTCCCATGGAGGAAATACAGCAGGTCGCGGGAGGCGCGGCTGATGATAAAATCGGTATTATCCGTGTTTTCCACAGTGTAGACGGCCTCCCCGTTTTCGTAGAGGGAGGAGGTTTTTGTTATGGTCCCATCGTGGGAGATGGCCAGGATGCAGCGGCTGCACGGGGTACGGTCATCCGGCACGGGGGTGGAATAGTCCACACAGATCATCAGGCCGAAGACGGACAGGCTGGTCACGCGGGCGCGCTGTCCGCCGATCCGGAGGGCTTCGGCATCCACAAGGCCCACAGGCAGCTCGTGGGCGGGTGGATCTACTTGGCCGGGATTGGGATAGAAGGCTGTCACGTTCTCATTGGCCAAAAGCTCCGCGGCCAGCTGGAATTCCTGCCGGGTGATGAGGGCGAAGGGGCAGGTTTCGGCGGCCTGGGCGGCGGACGCGGTTTGGGCCTGATAGGTGTAAACCCGGTTAGGATTGAGCCAGAGCAGCAAAAATACCGCCGCCGCGCACAGCAGCAAAGCCGCTGCGGCCAAGAGCAGGCGCCGCCGGGAATCCTTCCTTGCCATGGACGCACCTCCTTTTTTCAACAGTATATCACAGCCACGGAGGGGAGCGCAAGGCGGGGGCAGGGCGGCCTTTTTCGATTGGCACTGGAATTTTGCGGCGAAGTGTGATAATATAATAAACCGACCATGTGCCGCGCCTGCGGCAGTTCTGAGAATGAGGTGAATACATTGGAATTTTGGATGGCAATCGTCCTGGGACTAGTGCAGGGGGTGGCGGAATTTCTGCCCATCTCCAGCTCGGGGCACCTGTCCCTGCTGCAATACTTCTTTGGGATGGAGGAGCCGGACGCCCTGTATAATATTTTGCTCCACTTCGCCACGCTGCTGGCGGTGTGCGTGGTGTACCGGGGCGATATCATAGACATGATTGTGGAGTTCTTCCGGGGCGCCGCCGCGCTGTTTTCCCGTCCGGGCGGACGGGAGCGGGGCAATCCCCCCGAGGCACGGCGGCTGGTGCTGCTGCTGGTTCTGGGCACCCTGCCCCTGTTTTTGGTGCTGCCCATCGAGGATTTTGTGGAGGAGCTGGGGGCAAGCCCGGTGTTTGTGTCCGTCATGCTGCTGGTCACCGGCTGCATCCTGTTCCTGTCCGACCGCTGCGGCGGCGGGCGGAAAAACGGCCGTACCGCCACAGTGAAGGATGTGCTGCTGGTGGGGCTGGCCCAGGGGGCGGCCACCATCCCCGGCCTGTCCCGCTCCGGCACCACCATCTCCGCCGGGATGGCCCTGGGCTTTGAGCGCAACTTCGCCGTGCGCTTTTCCTTCCTGCTGTCCCTGCCTGCCGTGCTGGGGGCCACCCTGCTGAAGGTGGTCAAGGTGGCGGGCGCGGGGGAGATCGACATGAACCTGCTGCCCATGTACCTGACGGGCATGGCGGTGGCCGGGGTGGTGGGCTACTTCTCCATCTCCCTGGTGAAGCTGCTGGCCAGCAAGGGCAAATTCGGCATGTTCGCCTACTACTGCTGGATCGCCGGGACCGTCTCCCTGGCCGCCAGATTCCTTCTTCCCATCCTGTTCCCCGCAGCGTAACATACACAGGAGGTTTACCCCATGGCTTCCACACAAAAGAGAAATTCTGCGACGAACGGCGGCGGTTCCAAGGGCCGCTCCGCGTCCAATCCGTCCAAAAGCGGCGGCAAGCGCGCCGCGTCCAGATCAGGAACCCAGTCCAAGGGCCGCTCCCGCAGGTCCGCCCCCCAGAAAAAGCCCTACCGCCGGGAGGTGGGGGGTGGAGTGTGCTTCCTGCTGGCCCTGTTTGGGGCCATCGGCTACTTCAAAACAGAGGAGGGGGCGGTGATCGCCCTGTTCTGCGACCTGCTCAAGGGGCTGTGCGGCTACGGGTTTTATCTGGCCCCGCCCATGCTGCTGGCCGCCGCCGTCATCCTCGTCTTCCACCGGGGCCGCCCCGTCCGGCTGCGGGTGGCGGGGGCGGTATGCCTGCCGGTGTTTGCCGGGGCGCTGCTCCACCTGCTGCTGAGCAGGGGGGAGTACCAGTGGGGCTGGGAGCTCTTTGGACAGCTTTGGACGGACGGCAAGGCAGTGGCCTGCGGCGGCGTGGTGAGCGGTACGCTGGCCATGGCCTTCCGCTTCGCCTTTACCACCGTGGGGGCTGTGGCGGTGCTGCTGCTGCTCACTGCGGCGGCGGCGCTGTGCGCGTTGCGCCTTACCCCGGCGGATGTTCTGGACTATCTGAAGCAGCGCCGGGAGCAGCGGGCGGAATATGACCCGGACGACTACCCCGAGCCCGAGGAGCGCCCCCGCAGGCCCGCCCGGGCGGAGCCGGAGCCCGCCGCCCGGCGCAAAAACGCCGCCATCGATATTCCCGTGGACGACGGCCCGCTGTTGGCCCAAAGGCCCACCACCCCGGTGACCACCGTGCGTAAGAAATCCTTCTTTGACAAGGTAGCCGGGGTGGCGCTGCCCGGCCAGGGGGACAGGCCCCCCAGCCTGGAGGAGGAGCCCCCGGAGTATGAGGATGTGGCGGAGCTGCGCCCCATGAAGGAGCCCCCCCGCACCCCCAGGCCCTCCCCGGTGGCCCCGCCCCCGGCCATGGACGACCTGGTGGCCCCGGCGGCGCCCACCCCCATCCGGGAGGAAGCGCCTTCTGTGCCGGCGGCCCAGGAGGACCCGGTGCCCCCGCCCGTCATCCGGGAGCCTGCCCCCCAGAAGCGGTCCAAGGAAGAGGAGCAGGCCCAGGTCCGGGAGGAGATGGCCCGGGAGATCGAGGCGGGCATGGAGCAGGATTCCCCCGCCTACCGCTACCCCCCCGTGACCCTGCTCAACCAGGGGGGAGGGGGGAACGCCTCCGCCGCAGAGGGGGAGCTGCACGCCAACCAGCAGCGGCTTCAGGACGCGCTCCAGTCCTTCGGCGTCAGCGCCCGCATCGTCAACGTCATCCGGGGCCCCGCCGTCACCCGGTATGAGCTGGAGCTGGACCAGGGGGTGAAGCTGAACAAGATCACCAACCTGTCCGGCGATATCGCCCTGGCCCTTGGGGCGTCCGCCGTCCGCGTGGCCCCGATACCCGATAAAATCTCCACCGTGGGCATTGAGGTGCCAAACCGGGTGGTGAGCCCGGTGTGCATCCGGGATGTGCTGGGCTCCCGGGCCTTTACCGACAGCCCCTCCAAGGTGTCCTTCGCCGTGGGCAAGGATATCAGCGGCCAGCCCATCGTGGGCAATATCGCCCGTCTGCCCCACATGCTCATCGCCGGCACCACCGGCTCAGGCAAATCGGTATGCACCAACTCCCTCATCATCTCCCTGCTGTACAAGGCCGCCCCGGAGGAGGTCCGGCTGATTATGGTGGACCCCAAGATGGTAGAGCTGAGCGTCTACAACGGCATTCCCCACCTGCTCATCCCGGTGGTCACCGACCCGAAAAAGGCCGCAGGAGCATTGCAGTGGGCGGTGAGCGAGATGATGAAGCGCTACCAGAAGTTCTCCGAGGTGGGGGCAAAGGATCTGGCGTCCTACAACAACCACGCCGCCCAGCGGGAGGACCTGGAGCCCATGCCCCAGATCGTGGTGGTCATCGACGAGCTGGCCGACCTGATGCTGGTGGCCGCCAAGGAGGTGGAGGAGTCCATCTGCCGGGTGGCCCAGATGGGCCGCGCCTCGGGAATGCACCTGGTCATCGCCACCCAGAGCCCCCGTGCCGATGTGATCACCGGCCTGATGAAGGCCAACATCCCCAGCCGCATCGCCTTTGCGGTGGCCTCCAGCCTGGAGTCCCGCATCATTCTGGACACCACCGGCGCGGAAAAGCTGGTGGGCAAGGGGGATATGCTGTACGCCCCCCTGGGACAGGACAAGCTCCGGGTTCAGGGCTGCTTCATCACCGAGGAGGAGGTGGCCAACGTGGTGGACTTCATCAAGGAGGGGGCGTCCGCCCAGTACGATGAGCAGGTGATGCACGAGATCGAGAAGAACGCCGAGGACAAGAGCAAGGCGGACAAGGGCGTGGGCGGCTCCGACCCGGCAGGCGGGGACGACTACGACGAGCTGCTCCCTGCGGCCATCGACGTGGTGCTGGAGGTGGGGCAGGCCAGCGTGTCCATGCTCCAGCGCAGGCTGAAGCTGGGCTATGGCCGGGCCGCCCGGCTGGTGGACCAGATGGAGGAAAAGGGTGTGGTGGGCCCCTTCGAGGGCTCCAAGCCCCGGCAGCTGCTCATCACCAAGGAGCAGTGGGCGGAGATGCAGTACAGGCAGAACATGGTGGCTGCCGTGCCCGACGAGCTCCCCTTTGAGGGGGACGCCCTTCCCCAGGAGCGGGGTGTCCCCCCCTTCGATATGGACGAATAAAGTGAGCCGCCCGGGTGAATCCCGGGCGGCTCCCAGCCCATCGAAAAAGGCTTTGCCTTTTCCGGCGGGATAGGCTGCGGCCTCATGTGCGCACTCACTGTCCGCCTGCGGCGGGCAGTTCGCACACTGTTCGGCCGAGAAGTGTTTTTCCCGACGCGCATGTCGCCGGGAAAAACGGATTTCAATTTTTTAGCGCCTGCGGGCGCGAACACTGCGAGGCTTATGTGATAAGTTCTGAGCCGTCCGGGATTCACCCGGGCGGCTCCGTTTTTGCGCACCTGGTCAGAAGGGGAGGGCGCGCTCCGCCTCCAGGCCGTCCTCCGGCCCCTCCCGGGGGGCCAGGGCGGCCACGGTGAGCGCCCCTTGGCCGTATTTGGAGCGGATGGCGTCCATGGTGCGCTCCAGCTTCTCCACCCGCTCCCGCCTTTGGGGGGCGGCGGACTGGAACAGGTCCAGCTGCACCGCGGCCTCCCCCTCCGGGATCAGGCTGTGGGCGGTGAGGGTGATGGCCCGGATGGGCGCGCCTGACTTCCAGCTGCGCTCGATGATGCCCATGGCGGCGTGGTACAGCTCCCGGGCGGTGTTGGTGGGGGCGGGCAGGGGGCGCTGGCGGCAGATATCCTTGAATTTGGGGTCCCGGATGGTCACCTGGAGGGTGGACGCCTTCATGCTGTGCTTTCGCAGCCGCACCGCCACCTGGTCGGCCAGCATGGCCACCCCCCGGCTCACCTCGTCCCGGCGGATGAGGTTGCGGGGGAAGGTCTCCCCGTTGCCCACCGACTTGGGCGGCGTGTATGTCCCTGCCGGGGCCACGGGGCTGTGCTCAAGGCCGTTGGCGTACTCCCACAGCTGTCCCCCCTGCTTGCCCAGCAGCTCCGTGAGGGCCTTTTTGTCGAAGGCGGCCAGCTGCCCGATGGTGGACACCCCGTACTGCCCCAGCATTTTGGCCGCCGCCCTGCCCACAAAGAGCAGGTCGGTGACGGGCAGGGGCCAGACGATGCGCCGGAAGTTCTCCCGGGAGATGACGGTGGTGGCGTCCGGCTTTTTGTAATCGCTGCCCAGCTTGGCGAACACCTTGTTGAAGGACACCCCCACCGAGATGGTCAGCCCCAGCTCCTCCCGGATGGTGCTGCGGATGCGGTCGGCCAGGGCCCTGGGGTCGCTGCCGAACAGGTGCAGGGAGCCGGTTACGTCCAGCCAGCTCTCGTCGATGCCGAAGGGCTCAATGAGGTCGGTGAAGCGGTCGTAAACGGCGTTGACCTGTTTGGAATATTCCCGGTACAAGCCGTGGTGGGCGGGGAGGAGCACCAGCTCCGGGCACTTCTGCTTTGCCTGCCAGATGGTCTCCGCCGTGCGCACGCCAAAGCGCTTGGCGGGCTCGTTTTTGGCCAGGATGATGCCGTGGCGGCTCTTGGGGTCGCCGCACACCGCCGTGGGGACGGCTTTCAGCTCCGGGTGGGAGAGCAGCTCCACCGAGCAGTAAAAGCTGTTGCAGTCGCAGTGATAGATGACCCGGTCCATGGCGGTTCCCCCCCTTTGGGGATAGTATACATGTTTTGTTCTCGCCTGTCAAATATTAGTTCGATAATCTTGCGTTCTGATTGTCCATATGATATAATGTACCCAACATACGGAAGACAGGAGAAGTGCATATGGATATTTATCAACAGTGCCCGACGTTGGAAAACCACCGCTTTTTGCTGCGCTTTGTGGAGGAAGAGGACTGTGCGGACCTGCTGGAGGTGTACAGCGATAAGTATGCCCTGCCCTTTTTTAACAGCGACAACTGTGACGGGGACAATTTTTATTACGACACCCCGGAACGGATGAGGGACGCGCTCCGATTTTGGAGGCAGGCGTATCAAGACGGGTGGTTCGTCCGATGGTCCGTTGTGGACCGCGCCGCGTCGAAGGTCATCGGAACAACAGAGGTGTGCCGGCGCGTTTCCGACGATGTGTTCAACGGTGCGGGGATTCTGCGCCTGGACGTGAAAAGCAGCCGCGAAACGGAGGACGACCTGGCCGAAATCGCCGCGCTGATCATCCCGACGGTCTTTGAGGCACTAAACTGCGGCACGATCATCACAAAAGCGCCTATCTACGCCATTGAACGCATCCGTGCGGTGCAGCGGCTGGGCTTTACCCAATCGGAGCACGTCCTGATTGGGAAAACAGGATATCCTTACGACGGGTATTGGACATTGGCGCGCCCCCAATGAGAAACCGAGCCCCCTCCGCGCCTGCGGAGGGGGCTCAGCCCTATTTATCCGATAAACTGCACGCTGTTGACGCACACGAAGTACAGCCGGTTGTCACAGTCGTTGGACAGGACCAGCACATTACCCACGGTGCCCAGCAGGGTCACGTCCTGGAGCACCAGAAGGCCCGCCGCCAGCGACACCCGGCGGCTCAGGTTGTTTTGGGCCAGGGTGGACAGCAGCCCGGCCGCGCAGCAGCAGTCCCGCCCGTCGCAGGCGCAGGAGCAGGCGGTCTGCCCGCAGGGGGAGCCCACCGGGTTCAGCCGCTGGGCCAGCATGGCGCGCAGGCAGCGGAAATTCCGCGCGGTCACCTCATGGGCGGTGAGATCACCCTCGGCGCAGGCGTCCGCGCCCTGGATCACCACCGCGTCCAGCTGGCACAGGTTCACCTGCTGGGCGGTGAGGGCGCAGCTTTTCCCGGATGGGGTATATACCTCGGCTTCGATGTCGATCAGGTCGCAGCTGCACGGGGAGAACCGGCGGAAGCTGCCGTAAAGGTTTCCCAGGTTGTCGGACGTTTCGCAGGGGCAGGGCGGGGTGGGCTTGCCCTTGGCCCCGGCGGTATCCCCGGCATCCCCCTCCGCCTGGGCCCCGGGCGTCCCGGCGTAGGGCTTGCCGCCCGCCAGTTTGGTTCCCGCCGTATAGGTGTCGGTGATAAATGCCGCCGTGTCGAAGTCCAGCAGGCTGGAGATCCGCTCGTCGCACAAAAGGCCCAGGGCCGCCCGGAAGCTCTGCTTGCAGCAGCAGCCCTCCTCCACCTGGGGAGGCTGGGGGTTGGGGCCGGGGGCGGGACGGCAGCAGCAGATCATGGGCTGGCAGTAGTCCGGGCCCTGGCCGCAGCCGTTGTCCAAACAGCCGGGGGAGACCGGGGGCATGGCCCCCCCGCAGCCGCACCCGCAGTCCGCAGGGGGCATGGGAGCCGCGCCGCAGTCACAGCCGCAGCCGGGCTCCTGGGGCGGACAGGGCTGGGGGCCGGGGCAGCGGCAGGCCCCGGCGGCGAACTCCTCCGCAGACATGGCATAGCCCCTGGGAGGGTCGTTCCAATAGAATTGACTCATGAGTACGCTCCTTTCACCGGCCCCAAGCCCAGGGGACCCGCCGCCTCCGCCGGGGCCGGAATCAGGCGCGGGGGCAGGGCGCAGCGCCCGCCTGGGTGCAATCCAGTCTATGCCCCGGGCCTTTCTGCGGCCACCGGCCTTGTCAAGCCCTGCGGCATAAAAATCCCAGCCAAAAAAACCAGTCCCCATTTATATAGAATGACCAGTTGACACTGACCACAAGATATAGTATCATTATGGAGCGCCCTCAATTTGTCCCCCAGATCCTTCCAGGGCGGAGCGGACCGCTTCGGACGGCCCGGCGCACAAAAGAACCATCTAGAGAAGGGAGCCCGCCCCATGAAAGTTATCAAAAGAGACGACTCCGTTGTGGAGTTTGACCGAGCGAAAATCGTGGCCGCCATCCAAAAGGCCAACGCCGCAGTGGACGAGCCCTGCCGCCTTGACAGCGGCTCCATTGAGGCCATCGCCGATTCCGTGGCCGAAACCCGCGGCCGCAAGCGCCTGTTGGTGGAGGACATTCAGGACATGGTGGAGACCAGGCTGATGGCCGCCGGTAAGTACGAGCTGGCCAAAGCCTACATCATCTACCGCTACACCCGGGCGCTGGTGCGCAAGGCCAACACCACCGACGAGTCCATCCTGTCCCTCATCCGCAACGACAACAAGGAGCTTGCGGAGGAGAATGCCAACAAGAACACCGCCATCGCCTCCACCCAGCGGGACTATATCGCCGGTGAGGTGAGCCGGGATCTGACCAGGCGCATCCTCCTGCCCGAGCACATCTCCAAGGCCCACGATGAGGGCGTGCTCCACTTCCACGACGCGGACTATTTTGTGCAGCATATCTTTAACTGCTGCCTGGTCAACATCGGGGACATGCTGGACAACGGCACCATGATCAACGGCAAGCTCATCGAATCCCCCAAGAGCTTTCAGGTGGCGTGCACCGTGGTCACCCAGATCATCTCCTGCGTGGCCTCCAACCAGTACGGCGGGCAGAGCGTGGAGATGAGCCACCTGGGCAAGTACCTGCGGGCGTCCTATGAGAAGTACGTCCGCCGCACCCGGGAGGCCGCCCCCGAGCTGGACGACGCCACCGTGGAGAGGCTGGCCGCCGCCCGGACCCGGGACGAGCTGAAGAGCGGCGTGCAGACCATCCAGTACCAGATCAACACCCTGATGACCACCAACGGCCAGTCCCCCTTCGTTACCCTGTTCCTGGTGCTGCGGGAGGGCGACCCCTATATCAAGGAGAACGCCGCCATCATCCAGGAGATTCTGTCCCAGCGGCTGGAGGGCATCAAGAACGAGAAGGGCGTGTATATCACCCCCGCCTTCCCCAAGCTGGTGTACGTGCTGGACGAGTGCAATAACCTCACCGGCGGGGAGTACGACTACCTCACCGAGCTTGCCGTCAAATGCTCCGCCAAGCGGATGTACCCCGACTACATCTCCGCCAAGAAGATGCGGGAGCACTACGAGGGCAATGTGTTCTCTCCCATGGGCTGCCGGTCCTTCCTGTCCCCCTGGAAGGATGAGGACGGGAACTATAAGTTCGAGGGCCGGTTTAACCAGGGGGTGGTGTCCATCAACTTGCCCCAGATCGGCATCCTCTCCGGCCAGGACGAGGACAAGTTCTGGCCCCTGCTGGAGGAGCGGCTGGCGCTGTGCTTCGAGGCCCTCATGTGCCGCCACAACGCCCTGAAGGGCATCCGCTCCGACGTGTCCCCCATCCACTGGCAGTACGGCGCGGTGGCGCGGCTGGATAAGGGGGAGGCCATTGACAAGCTGCTGTTCGGCGGCTACTCCTCCATCTCCCTGGGCTACATCGGGCTGTACGAAGTAACCAAGCTGGTGAAGGGCTGCTCCCAGACTGAGCCGGAGGGGGAGGACTTCGCCCTGCGGCTGATGAACCACCTGCGCGCCACCACCGACCGCTGGCGCAAGGAAACGAACATCGGCTTTGCCCTGTACGGCACCCCGGCGGAGAGCCTGTGCTACCGCTTCGCCCGCATCGACAAGGAGCGGTTTGGCACAATATCGGATGTCACCGACAAGGGGTATTATACAAACAGCTATCACGTGGACGTGCGGGAGGATATCGACGCCTTTGCCAAGTTCACCTTTGAAAGCCAGTTCCAGAAGATCTCCTCCGGCGGCTGCATCTCCTATGTGGAGATCCCCAACATGCGCCACAATCTGGAGGCCCTGCGGGATGTGGTGCGCTTCATCTATGACAACATCCAGTATGCGGAGTTCAACACCAAGAGCGACTACTGCCAGGAGTGCGGCTTCGATGGGGAGATCATTGTCAACGAGGACAACGAGTGGGAGTGCCCCATGTGCCATAACAAGGATCGCGCCAAAATGAACGTCACCCGGAGGACCTGCGGATATCTGGGCGAGAATTTCTGGAATGAGGGGAAGACCAAGGAGATTGCCTCCCGGGTGCTCCACCTGTAATAGGAACAAAACCGGGGCGGTTGGCAGACCGTCCCGGTTTCCTCCCGCAAGGGGGAAGGAGTTTTTTATGAATTTTGCCGCCATCAAATGGGCCGACGTGGCCAACGGCCCCGGTGTACGGGTATCCCTGTTTGTGTCCGGGTGCACCCACCGCTGCCCCGGCTGCTTCAATGAAGAGGCCTGGGATTTTGGCTACGGACAGCCCTTCACTGAGGTACAGGAGGACAAGATCCTGGCCGCCCTGGTCCCCGCCCACATCAAGGGGCTGTCCCTGCTGGGAGGGGAGCCTTTTGAGCCGGACAACCAGCGCGCCCTGCTGCCCTTCCTGCGGCGGGTGAAGGAGGTCTGCCCGGATAAGGAGGTCTGGTGCTACTCCGGCTACACCCTGGATGGGGAGCTGTGGCGGGACAGCCGCGCCCGGTGCCAGTACACGGATGAGATGCTCTCTCTCATTGACGTGCTGGTGGACGGCCCCTTTGTGGAGGCGAAAAAGGATCTGAACCTCCGCTTCCGGGGCTCGAGCAACCAGCGTATTTTGAACGTCCCCGCCAGTTTGAAGGCCCATACTCCCGTCCTCTGGGACGGGGATATGACGATACAGTCCATTCCTTTTTCTTGAAAGAAAAAGGAATCAAAAAGGACTTTAGAAGTTGGCGGGCAGGAGTGGTGATTTGTTTGGTTTCCGCCCGGTAACAAAACTTTCTAGATATGGAGGATATGATAATGACCGCACCCGTTTCCGTTCAGCTGCTGGACCCCCGGGCCAAGCTGCCCGCCTACGGCTCCCCGGACGCCGCCGGGGCAGACCTGTACGTGGTGGCCGACGGCCCGGTGACCATCGCCCCCGGCGGGACGGCCAAGCTGCGCACCGGGCTGGCCCTGGCTATCCCCCAGGGGTATGTGGGGCTGGTGTGCGCCCGGTCGGGCATGGCCTGTAAACGGGGGCTGGCCCCCGCCAACAAGGTGGGCATTATTGACGCCGATTACCGGGGCGAGGTGATGGTGTTTCTCCACAACCATGGCGATGAGCCCCAGGTGGTGGAGCCGGGGGACCGGGTGGCCCAGCTGGTGATCGTCCCCTATCTCACCGCCCGGTTTACCCAGGCGGAGGGGCTGGACGATACCCGGCGGGGAAGCGGCGGGTTCGGCTCTACAGGCACAAAATAAAAGGAGGCCCGGCGCTGTGCGCCGGGCCCTTCCTTCATTGATCCGATTACTCCTGGGGCTTATCCTCATCCTGGCAGCAGCAGGAGGGTGCATCCTTATCCTCACAGCAGCAAGAGGGCTCATCCTTGTCCTCGCAGCAGCAGGACTCGCCGCTTTGGGTCTCGCAGCAGCAGGGGGCGTCCTCCCCGCAGCCAGCCTCGGCCTCCGCGGAGTCCGCCTCCTCGTCGGAGATCTGGCCGGCGGCCTTGATGTCGGCAATGCGCTCGTTGTTGTAGGAGATGCGGGCCATCGCGTCGGTGATCCGCTGGCAGATATCGGCATAGGCGGGCTCGGGCGCGGAGGCCCGCTCGGCGTAGTACAGCTTGCCCAGCTCGGAGTAAGCCTTGCGGATGGCCTCCTGCTCGGCGGAGTTGTTTACCTTCAGCTTGCCGATCTCTGTCAGCTCCTTGGCCCGGGCCACGCCGGTGTCCGCCAACTCCTTGGCCTTGGCGATGCCGCTCTCGGTGAACTCCTTGGCCTTGGTCACGCCGGTTTGGGCCGCGACCACAGCTTTGTCCTTCAGGCTCTCAAAATCAATGCTCATGGGAATTACCTCCTGATGAAATTTGTGTGGGCCGCCGCCCAGCGGCGCGGTGTTCGCCGCCTCTATGGAAGGGCCTTGTCCGCCCTTCCGATCCACTGGCCCTATTGTATGCCGGGCGGCGGAAAATTGCAAGGGACTTTGCCCAATATTTAGAAAGGTTTAACAATCTCGCAAAGATTAGGGCTCGTTTGAAAATTGCCAGCATACCCAAACGACAGGCTTTTTTCCGCTATATGCCGTTGATTTGACTTGAAATACACAAAGTATTTCAAGTCAAACCGCCTTGTCTGGCGAAAAAATCCCTCGCCGCCGGGCACATCGTCAATATTCAAACAGCGCCTAGCCCCTGTTCTCCTCCTCCAGCCCCAGCTCCTCCTGGATGAGGAAGCGGGGACGGTCCTTGCTCTCGAGATACAGCTTGCCCAGATATTCCCCGATGACCCCCAGGGACAGCAGAATGAGCCCCCCGATGAACCACACCGAGCAGGCCAGGCTGGCCCAGCCCGCCACGGTGTTCCCGGTGGCCCAGCGGACCACGTTGTAGACGATCATGATGAGGGAGATGAGGAACACCAGGAAGCCCAGCCCCGTGATCATCCGCAGGGGGCGCACCGACAGGGAGGTGACCCCCTCCAGAGCGAAGGACAGCATTTTTTTCAGGGGGTACTTGCTCTGGCCGGCAAAGCGCTCCCCCCGCTCGTACTCCACCGTGTCGGTGGGGTAGCCGATCATGGGCACGATGCCCCGGAGAAACAGGTTGACCTCCTGGAACTGCGCAAGGCCGTCCAGCGCCCGGCGGGACATGAGGCGGTAGTCGGCATGGTTGAACACCGTCTCCGCCCCCAGCCGGTCCATCAGGCGGTAGAACGCCTCGGCGGTGGTGCGCTTGAAAAAGGTGTCGGTCTTTCGGGAGGAGCGCACGCCGTACACGATATCCGCCCCCGCCAGGTACTTGTCCACCATGGCGCCGGCGGCGTCCACGTCGTCCTGAAGGTCGGCGTCCATGGATATGGCCATGTCCGCCCGGCCCCTGGCGGCCATGAGCCCGGCCAGCAGGGCGTTTTGGTGCCCCCGGTTGCGGGACAGGTCCAGCCCGCACAGCAGGGGATTGTCCCGGTGCAGGCGGGTGATGACCGCCCAGGTCTGGTCCCCGGAGCCGTCGTTGACAAAGAGCACCCGGCTTTGAGGGCTGATTTTTCCGGCGTTCATGAGGGCTCTCAGCTTGTCCCCCAGCCGCCGGGCGGTCTCGGGAAGGACTTCCTCCTCGTTGAAGCAGGGGACGACGATGTAAAGGGTATTGCCGCGCATGGCCGTGACCTCCAAAAGCTATGGGCTTTTTCCAGTGGTATTTGATGATTCTACCAAAAAACCGCCGCCCCGTCAAGGGAAGGGCTCACAGGTAGAACCGCCAGGGGAAGTCTGCCGCTTCCTCTGCGTAGTCGATGCCGATGCGCTTGCCCGTTTTGACCGCCGGGGGCTCCAGGTCCGTGCGGGGGGTGGGCAGCCCCAGTTCCTCCAGCCGTTCACAGAGGAAAAGCTCCGGCGAGCCATAGGGCAGGCCGTTGAGCCGCCGGTCGATGTTCAGCCCGGCGCACACCTTGCCGGGGCCGTTGAGGAAGTTCTTCTTCTGATAGGCGGTCATGGCCCCGCACTTGCAATGGAAGCGGTTTTCTGCTATGATATCCTGGTTATGCCGAGGGGAGAGGCCCCGGATGAGCACCGCCGCCGGCTCCCCCTCGGGCTCGGTGACGAAGTTGAGGCAGCAGTGCATGCCGTAGATGAGATAGACGTAGGCTGTGCCCGGCGTGGCGTACAGGGTCTTGGTCCGCTCCGTTCTGCGGTAGCCGTAGGCGTGGCAGGCTTTGTCCATACGGCCCACATAGGCCTCCGTCTCCGTAATGCGGGCGGCGAGGGTGAGCCCGCCGTACTGCCGCACCAGATATTTTCCCACCAGCGAGCGGGCGGCCTCCACGGTGTCCCCCTCGAAAAAGCTCTGGGCCAGCATGGCCCCGCCCCCTTTCCGATGCCTTTTTGCCATTATACCGCGTTTTTCCCGATTTGAAAACTAGGAGCTGAACATTATTATGGACGAGACCCTTCTGAAAAAGCTGGCTAAGCCCATGCTGGTGTGCGCGCCCCTCATCTGGGGCTCCACATTTTTTATGATAAAAGACGCTTTGGACGACGTGGACGCGCTGTTTATGCTGGCCTTCCGCTTTACCCTGGCTGCGGTGCTGCTGGCCGCGGTGTTCTGGCGTCGGTGGAGGGATATGGATCTGGTCTATCTCTGGCAGGGCGGGCTGCTTGGGCTGCTGATGGGGGCGGCCTACATCCTCCAGACCTTTGGACTGATGGGCACTACGCCGGGGAAGAACGCCTTTTTCACCGCCGTGTACTGCGTGATCGTGCCCTTCCTCTATTGGGCGGTGGACCGGAAGCGGCCCACCCGCTGGAATGTGCTGGCCGCCCTGCTATCCGTGACGGGCATCGGCCTGGTATCCTGGGACGGGGGAGGGCTGACCATCGCGGCGGGGGACGTGCTTACGCTGTGCGCGGGCTTCCTGCTGGCCTGCCATATCGTGGCGGTGGCCAAGTTTGCCGGCGGGCGGGATATCTTCCTGCTCACCACCCTCCAGTTTGCCGCCATTGCCCTGATGTGCTGGGTAGGGACGGCCTTCTCCCGGGGCGTGCCCGCGGGGGGCCTGTCCGCCCCTACCTGGTGGGTGCTGCTGTACCTGGCGGTGGGCTCCACCGCCGTGGCCCTGCTGTTCCAGAATGTGGGGCAGAAATACGCCGACCCCGCCTCCGCCGCCCTGCTGCTCTCGCTGGAGGCCCCCTTCGGGGTGCTGTTTTCGGTGGCCTTTGGGGCGGAGGAGCCCACGCCGCTGATGTATCTGGGCTTTGGCGTGATCTTCTTGGCCATGGTGTGCTCCGAAACCCAGTTCAAGTTTTTGCGCCGGCCCGCCAGGACATAGAAAGCGCCGGGGAAACCCGGCGCTTTCCACTGGGAATGTTTAGAAGCTGTACGAATAGCCGAAGTATTCAGATTCGCGAGCCAAAATTGCCGGTGGCAAGGCGAAAAATCGCGGGAATACTTGGTGTATTTCAAGATTTTTCAACGCAGCCGGCGGCAATTTGGGCTGTAAAGCTGGGTGCTGAGGCTATTGGTACAGCTTCTCAGATGTGCTTGTCCAGCCAGGCCAGCACGTCGGCATACACCTCGCCCTTGTTGATCTCGTTGAGCATCTCGTGCCGCCCGCCGGGGTAGAGCTTCATGGACAAGTCGGCGGTGCCGTGGGCCTTGAAGAAGCCGTACACCCTTTTCACGCCCTCCCCGTTGGCGCCCACGGGGTCCTGGTCGCCGGAGAACAGGTAGACGGGGGTGGACGGGTCCATATTGGACAGGGCGTCCTGGCTTGAAATGTATTGCAGCCCGCCCATCATGTCCCGGAACATGCCGGCGGTGGGCTTGAAGGTGCAGAAGGGGTCTTTGAGGTAGGCGTCCACCACTGCCTCGTCCCGGCAGATCCAGTCCGCCGTGGTGCGGTTGGGGGCGAACTGCTTGTTATACGCCCCCAGGGACAGGTTATCCACCAGGGCGCTCACCGCCTCCGGCCCCCGCAGGGCGCAGACGGCGGAGGCCACCGCCTTCCCCGCAGCCACCAGGGCGGGCTTTTCCTGCCCCGTGCCGGACAGGATGCAGCCGTTCACCGTGCCGGGATAGGCGCACAGGTAGGTCCGGGCCAAAAAGGAGCCCATGGAGTGGCCCAGCAGGAAATAGGGCACGCCGGGGAATTTCTCCCCCATGAGGACGCGCAGCTGCCGCACGTCCGCCGTCACCAGCGTCCAGCCGTCCCTTTTGCCGAAATAGCCGTATTTGCCGTCGTCCACCGTCTTGCCGTGGCCCAGGTGGTCTTCGCCGCACACCACGAGGCCGTGCCCGGCCAGATACTGGGCGAAGTGGTCGTAACGCCCGGCGTACTCCGCTACGCCGTGAACGATCTGCACCACCGCCCGGGGTGCGCCGTCCGGCTCCCAGAGGCTGGCGTGGCAGCGGTGGACGCCGTCCTTGGAGGGAAATGTAAATTCTGAAAATTTGGTCATATTTTATTCACCCCAACTTTGTAATGATGTGGTATAATCAGTTTAATATGTCCCGGGCCATTTGTCAATTTACAAAATGGCGGGGACGCACAAAGGAGAACCGCTATGAAAAAGTATATTGCCCGTTTTGCCTGCGCCGTGCTGGCGCTGGTGCTGCTGACGGCCCCCGCCTGCGCCCTTACGGTGCCCGAGGCGCTGGAGCTGCTGGAAGAGAGGTACTATTTCGACATACCCGAGGACGCCTATGAGGCGGACAGCCTGGACGAGCTGTTCCAGCTGCTGGGCGACCCCTACACCTACTACATGAGCCGGGAGGAGTACGAGTCCTTCCTGGACGATGTGGAGGGCGAGGTGAACACGGTGGGCATCGGCGCCATGATCCGCTTCACCGAGCAGGGGCTGCTGGTGGACAGCGTGGTGGCCGGCGGCAGCGCCCAGGAGGCGGGCATCCAGGCGGGCGACCTGATCGTGGCGGCGGACGGCGTATCCTGCGTCCCCGGCGGGCAGAGCCACCGGGAGCTGCTGATGGGGAAGGAGGGCACCACGGTGAAGGTGTCCGTGCTCCGGGACGGCCGGACCAGGGAGTACACCCTCACCCGCCGGGCGCTGCACATACCCAACACCGAGATCACCCTGCTGGAGAACGGCGTGGGCTATATCGATTGCAACAGCTTCGGCACAGACACCGGCAAGACCTTCCTTCAGGCTTTGGAGGAGAACGACAGCAAGGTGGATCTGTGGATATTGGACCTGCGGGACAACGCGGGCGGCTATACCGACTCCGCCATGGACATGCTGGAGGGGGTGAGCGGCCCGGGCCGCTACTTCTACTATCAGGTGAAGGACGGCGGGGTGGGCGCCTATGAGCGCCAGGGGGAGGCGCTCACCCAAAAGCCGCTGATCGTGCTGGTGAACGGCGAGAGCGCCAGCGCGTCCGAGGTGGTGGCCGCCGGCGTCCGGGACACCCGGCGGGGGATTGTGATCGGCAGCCGCACCTTCGGCAAGGGGGTGGGGCAGAACATGCTGGACGAGACCACCGACCCAGAGTGTTTTGACGGCGACGGCCTGAAGGTGACCACCGCCCGGTTTTATACCGCACAGGGCTCCACCACCGACAAGATCGGCGTGATCCCCACCCTGCTGGTGGACGACGCCTACGCCGAGGCGGTGGCGGCGGCGCTCATTGGCGGCAGCAAGGAGACCTCTGATCTTTGCATCATGCCCGAGGGCCACCCATTCTACGTGGACCCCAACGCGGACAGCGACGTGCTGGCCGCCCTGCTGGAGGCCGTCCCGCCCCAGGTGCGGGTGTATTACAGAAGCGGGGCGTTCCAGGAGTGCACCGCCGCCGAGGCGGCGGAAAAAATGGGCCTGGACTATGACAGCCGCTGGTTCAGCGACGTGGCGGACAGCCGCTATGCCAGGTCCATCAACGCCATGGGCGCCTACCGCCTGCTGGACGGCACCGCCCCCGGCGTGTTCAGCCCCAAGGGGCAGCTCACCCGGGCCCAGCTGTGCGTCATGCTCTCCCGTGTGCTCAATGTGACCTGGGTCGGCTCCAGCCGGTTTGACGACGTGGCCCAGGACGCCTGGTATGCCGGGGCGGTGAACGCCATGGCGGAATTGGGGCTGGTGAACGGCATGGGCGCGGGCCGGTTCGATCCCAACGGCCTGCTCACCCAGGAGCAGTTTTTGACCATCATGGGCCGGATGGCCCGGTATCTCAACTTCGCCGTGGACAGTTTCGGCATGGTGTTCGAGGAGGAGGACGTGTCCCTGCCCATGTCCAAGTGGCTGGCGCTGGAGCCCTATTCCGACTGGGCCAGGACCGGCGTGGCGGTGCTGGCCTGGGGGCGGGAGTACGCCCTGGGCGAGCGGTCGGGGGACATGCTCTTTGCCCCGCTGGAGGAGATGAACCCCTCCGCCCCCATCCTGCGGGAGGAGGCCGCCGCGGGGATGTACGAGGTGCTGTGGGGGCTGGGCATTCTGCCCTGACACCCCTGGCGCGCCGGCAGCCAAGACCAGCCCGGTCTTGGCTGCCTTGCGCTATCATAAGGAAAGGAGGCGGGGGTATGCGCCTGCTGCTCCATATCTGCTGCGCCCCCTGTTCGGTGGCCTGTGTGAAAGTGCTGCGGGAGGAGGGGGTGGAGCCCGCGGGGTTCTGGTATAACCCCAACATCCACCCCTTTTTGGAGTATAAGGCCCGGCGGGACACCCTGCGGCAGTACGCCGGGGACATCGGCCTGGAGCTGCGGGAGGAGGACTTCTACGGCCTGCGGGCCTTTACCGCCGCCGTGGCCGGGGACAGCGACCACCGCTGCGGCTGGTGCTATGCCAGCCGCATGGAGCGCACCGCCCAATACGCCGCGGACAACGGGTTCGGGCGGTTTTCCACCACGCTCCTGGTGTCCCCCTACCAGAACCGGGAGCTGATCTGCGCCACGGGGGCCCGGATGGGGGAGAAGTATGGGGTGGAGTTTGTCCCCTATGACTTCCGGCCCCGGTTTCAGGAGGGGCAGGAGGAGGCCCGGACGCTGGGGCTGTACATGCAGAAGTACTGCGGGTGCGTGTACAGCGAGGAGGATCGGTTCTCCAACCGCAGGAAGAAGGAGCTGCACAGGATGCACAAGGCGGAGGGGAGGCAGGGACCATGCTGAAGGAGGGCGGAATCTATCCGGCAGTGATCGAGGGCTGTGCCAGCGGCGGCGAGGGGGTGGCCCGGATCGAGGGGATGGCGGTGTTCGTCAGGGGCGCGCTCCGGGGCGAGCGGGCGGAGGTGCGCATCGAACACATCGGACACAGCGCCGCCTGGGGGCGGATTGAGCGGCTGTGTTCGCCCTCCCCCGCCCGGGTGGAGCCGGACTGCCCCTATTTTGGCCGCTGCGGCGGCTGCCAGCTGCGCCATATGACCTATGCCGAGGAGCTGGAGGTGAAACGCCGGCGGGTGGAGGACGCCCTGCGGCGCATCGGGGGGACGCAGCTGCCGGTGCCGGTGATCCACGGGGCGGAGAATATTCTGCGCTACCGCAACAAGGTGCAGTTCCCCGTGGCGCAGGGGGCCGTCGGCTACTACCAGGGGGGGACCCATCAGGTGGTGGACATTGCCGACTGCCTGCTCCAGCCGGAGGCGGACACCGCCTGCCGGGCGGCCTTCAAGGGCTGGATGGAGAAGTTCCGGGTTCCCGCCTATGACGAGCGGACGGGGAAAGGGGTGCTGCGGCACCTGTTTGTGCGCACCAACGCCGCGGGGGAGGCGCTGTGCTGCGTGGTGGCCAATGGGAAAAAGCTGCCCTATGAGGGGGAGCTGACCCACGCCCTGCGCGCCGCCGTACCTGGCCTGGCGGGGGTGGTGCTGTCGGTGAACACCCGGAAGACCAACGTGATTTTAGGGGAGGAGTACCGCACCCTCTGGGGCCGGGACTGGCTGGAGGAGGAGCTGTGCGGCCACGTGTTCCGGCTGTCGGTGCCCTCCTTCTTCCAGGTGAACCGGGAACAAACCCAGGTGCTCTACCGCCGGGCGCTGGATTTCGCCGCCCTCACCGGCGGGGAGACGGTGGTGGAGCTGTACTGCGGCATCGGGACCATCTCGCTGACCATGGCGGAGCAGGCAAGGCAGGTCATCGGGGTGGAGGTGGTGCCCCAGGCGGTGGCGGACGCCCGGGAGAACGCCCGGCGCGGCGGACTGGGGGACAAGACCCGGTTTGAGTGCGGCGACGCCGCCGCGCTGGCCGCCCAACTGGAGGGGGAGGGGGTGCGCCCGGACGTGGTGGTGGTGGACCCGCCCCGGAAGGGGCTTGCGCCGGAGGCGGCGCAGGCTATCGCCCGTATGGCCCCGGCGCGGGTGGTGTATGTCTCCTGCGACCCGGCCACCCTGGCCAGGGATGTGAAACGGTTTGCGCCCCTGGGCTATGCCCCGGTCCGGGCGGAGGCGGTGGACCTGTTTCCCAGGACGGCCCATGTGGAGAGCGTCCTGCTTCTTGTACCCTGCGGGGCTGCCGGATAGGGGAGGGTGGATATGTTTACAGACAAGGAGAGGGTTTTGGCCAACGAGGCGTCGCTGACGGCCTCCCTGCTGGGCAATGGGCTGAACGCGCTGAGAAAAGCGGATATTTATAACAAGGGCCTCTATTACCAGGCGTTCTTTTCCCTGTCCATTGGGATAGAGCGGCTGCTGAAAATCATCCTGATCACCCAGTACAGATGCGCCCATGAGGGGGATTTCCCGGTGGATCTGGATTTGAAGAAAATCGGCCATGATCTGAATAAGCTGTGCCAGCGCGCGGGGGTCCCATTTGAGGAGGGGTCGCTCCATGAAAGGATTGTATCCTTTCTCAACGAGTTCGCGGTAAAGTCCAGGTATTACAACATTGACAGTATGCTGGACAAAAAAATACAGTACTATGACCCCCTTTGCCAGTGGGCCCTGATTGCACAGGACATTCTGGGGACAACCAAGAGAAGACGGACCATGGGAAATAAGCGGGAGCTGGCCGCCATGATGGACAGCATTTCCGTGATCCGCTTTCACGATTTGCAGGGGAACGAGATAAACCAGGCGATGGGACTGCTGGACAAACTTGAGAACCGGACGGCGGTTCAGCAGTACAGTGTCCAGTACATGTTTGAAATCATCAGAAAATTGGTGGCGGAGGTGCGCAGGCTGGGGCGGGTGCGGTACATGATGCCGGTGCTGACGGAATTTTTTACTCTGTACGGTCCGGGCTTGACGCCCTCTGAAATCAGGAAAAAGCGGGATTGGATGCGCCTGTACTGAAGCGGGAGCGCAGGCGGCCGCCCCGACCCCGCAAATCATAAGAGGCTCGCCCGGACAAGCCGGACGGGCCTCTTCCTGTTTGCTTTTTTACTTCGTGCCGAAGATGCGGTCTCCGGCGTCCCCCAGGCCGGGGACAATATAGCTGTTTTCGTTGAGCCCCTGGTCCACCGCGCCGCAGTAGACATCCACGTCGGGATGGCTGGAGGTGACCACCTCAATGCCCTTGGGGGCGGCCACCAGCACCATCAGCTTGATGTTCTTGCAGCCGTAGCCCTTCATAATCTGGATGGCGGCGTCGGCGCTGCCGCCGGTGGCCAGCATGGGGTCCACAATGAGTACGTCCCGCTCCGCCACGTCCCGGGGCATCTTGCAGAAGTACTGCACCGGCTCCATGGTCTCCTCGTTGCGGTACATGCCCAGATGGCCCACCCGAGCGGAGGGCACCATGCGCAAAACGCCGTCCACCAGGCCCAGGCCCGCCCGGAGTATGGGCACCACGGCGAACTTCTTGCCCTTCAGGGTGGGGGCCTCCATCTTGCAGATGGGGGTCTCAATCTCCTTGGTGGTGAGGGGGAGGTCCCGGGTGGCCTCGTAGGTCAGCAGCATACCGATCTCGGACACGATCTCCCGGAAGTCCTTGGTGGAGGTCTCCTTATCCCGCAGAATGGTCAGCTTGTGGGACAGAAGGGGATGGTTTACCACGTGTACTTTGTCGTTCATCTTGGCAGCTCTCCTTTGTATGGTCTGAATTCCTACGCGCCCGGCGCCGGGGGGAGTTTTACCTAAAATAGTATATCACAGCTGGGGGCGCTTGCCAATGGGTAATCGGGCGTTTTTTCGCGGCCGGCCGTCTGTCCCCGCAGGGGAACCGTCCATCCCGGTTTGCTGGACAATTGGGGAGGGGGCGGGTATACTAAAGAGCAAAGGAGGGTGGGGGTGCCGTGAAGGTGGAAATTCAGATCGACCCGGAGCTGGAGGAGCCCGTGGTCATCCTGCGCGCCCCCAGCCCCACCGAGGAGGTGGAGCAGCTGGCGGCCCGGCTGCGGGGGGAGGCCCCTCCCCAGCCCTTCACCGTCTATGACGGGCGGGAGGCGGTGCGGGTAAGCCGCTCTATGGTGCTGCGCTTCTACGCCGAGGACAAGGGGGTTTTCTGCCAGACGGGCAGGGGGAGCTTTGCCGTTCGGCAGCGGCTGTACGAGCTGGAGCAGGCGCTGGCGGGGACCAGGTTTGTCCGGGTGTCCAACTCGGAGATCGTCAACCTGGACCGGGTGACGGCGCTGGATCTGACCCTGGCGGGCACCATCAAAATGACGCTGGAGGGCGGGACGGTGTGCTGGGTGTCCCGGCGGTATGTGAGGAAGATCAGGCAGGCGCTGGAAGCGTGACAGCAAGGAGGGGGCATCCATGGAAGAACTCAAAAAACAGGCCGTTCCCCGGGCGCTCATTGGGGGGCTGGCGGGGCTGCTGGTGCTGACGCCGATAGGCGCGGTGCTCAACGGCCATCTGTCCGCCGTCAAGTGGGTCAGCGGGGACCTGGCCCAGCTGGTGGGCTCCGGGGCGCTGGCCCTGGGCATCCAGCTGGTCTTGTATTTCCTCCTGGGTGCGCTGGCGGGGGTGGCCGCCCTGCCCTTTGCCGACGACGGGAAGACGCTGGCGCTGCGCTCCCTGGCCCATTTCGCCGCCACCGCCGGGGTATACTCCGCCCTGTTCTGGCTGTGCCGGTGGACCAACCTGTTTGGGATGGATCACGACCTGGGGCTGTGGCTGGTTGAGCTGGCGGTGCTGGCAGTGCTCTACCTCCTGATCTGGCTGGGCCGCTGGGTGGGGTGGTATGCCGAGGTGGCCGCCATCCGGGAGAAGCTGGGGCTGGCCTGCGGTCCGTCCCTGTTCCACTGGAGGGAGACCCTTCCCTATGTGGGCTTCGCGTGCCTGTTCTGCATGGCGGTCCCTGCGGCGGTGTGGGCCTGCGACGACCACCGCATCCCCGTGCTCAGCGTTTTGTATGCGGCGCTGATCCTGCCCATTGTAGGGTTCCTGTCAGGGCTGTCCCTGGGGCGGCGGCACGGGTTCTGCCCGCTGTACCCCCTGGCCTGCGGCCTGTTCTGCCTGCCCGCGGTGCTTGCGCTGATGAACTCCAGCGCGCTGCTCCACTGTGCCGTCGCGCTGTGCGCGGCGCTGGCGGGTAATCTGGCGGGGGCGGCGGGGCGCAAATTAAAAAAGGAGGCGGAGATGCCATGAAAAAACAGACCCGCATTTATAACCTGATCCTGCCGGTGTGGCTCATTTTAGCCATCCCCAGTCCGCTGTGGCTGGCGGTGCTGCCCGGCAACCTGCTGATGGACTGCGCCGTACTGCTTGTCTGCCTGCTGGCCCTGAAGCACGCCCAGAAAAAGGCGGTGGTGAAGCAGCTGTGGTGGAAATTCTGGCTGTCAGGCTTTGCCGCCGACGCGGTAGGGGTGGTGTGGATGCTGCTGGGGACGCTGGGCTACATCCCCTTTGGGGATGGGTGGGAAAACACCGTGTCCCACGTCACCCACAACCCGTTCCACAACCCCTGGGCCTTCCTGTGGACGCTGGCGGGGGTGGCTGTTGCCGGTGTGTGCATCTACCTTTTCGACAAACGCAATATGCGCTCCTGCCAGGCGCTCACCGAAAGGGAGCGGCGGGTGATCGCCCTGTCCATGGCCATCGTCACCGCGCCCTGGCTGTTCTTCATCCCGGTATACTGAGAGGCTGTGAGAAAAAGAGGGGCGCAGGCCCCTCTTTTTTATGTGCGCTCTTGCAAATCCCGGAAAAAATGATATACTAATGGCACCATCTCATCCCGCCGCCGGCGGGCGCTGTTAAGAATACGAATATCAGGAATTGAGGGAACGCATATGGAACGCATCACCATCGCCTCCGTCTTCGCAGACAAGGAGAGGCTGGATGGACAGACGGTCACCGTCATGGGCTGGGCCCGCACCATCCGGGACATGAAAACCTTCGGCTTCATCGAGCTCAACGACGGCTCCTGCTTTAAAAACCTCCAGGTCGTCATGGACGCCAACGCGCTGGATAACTATAAGGAGATCGCCGGGCAGAACGTGGGCGCCGCCCTCATCGTCACCGGCGCCGTGGTGCTCACGCCGGAGGCGAAGCAGCCCTTGGAGGTGAAGGCCGCCTCCATCGCGGTGGAAGGGGTGTCGTCCCCCGAGTATCCCCTGCAAAAAAAGCGCCATGGTGTGGAGTATTTGCGCACCATCCAGCACCTGCGCCCCCGCACGAACCTGTTTTCCGCCGCATTCCGGGTGCGCTCTGTGGCCGCCCACGCCATCCACTGCTTCTTCCAGGAGCGGGGCTTCGTCTACGTCCACACGCCCATCATCACCGCCAGCGACTGTGAGGGCGCGGGGGAGATGTTCCAGGTGACCACCCTGGATATTCGGAACCCGCCGAAAAGCGAGGACGGCTGCGTTGACTTTTCCCAGGATTTCTTCGGCAAGCGCGCCAGTCTCACCGTGTCCGGCCAGCTCAACGCGGAGAACTTTGCCATGGCCTTCGGCAGCGTGTATACCTTCGGCCCCACCTTCCGGGCGGAGAACTCCAACACCCAGCGCCATGCCGCCGAGTTCTGGATGATCGAGCCGGAGATGGCCTTTGCCGACCTGGGCGACGACATGGACGTGGCCGAGGCCATGATCAAGCACATCATCAACTGCGTGATGGAGAAGTGCCCCGACGAGATGGCCTTTTTCAACTCCTTCGTGGACAAGGGGCTGGTGGAGCGCTTGCAGCACGTGGCCTCCTCCGACTTCGGCCGGGTGAGCTACACCGAGGCCATCGAGCTTTTGAAACAGAACAACGATAAGTTTGACTATAAGGTGGAGTGGGGCTGCGATTTGCAGACCGAGCACGAGCGCTATCTCACCGAGCAGGTGTTCAAAAAGCCGGTGTTCGTCACCGACTACCCCAAAGAGATCAAGGCCTTCTATATGCGCATGAACGACGACGGGAAAACCGTGGCGGCCGCCGACTGCCTGGTGCCCGGCATCGGGGAGATCATCGGCGGCAGCCAGCGCGAGGAGCGCATCGACGTGCTGGAAAAGCGCATGGCGGAGCTGGGGCTGAACCCCGAGGACTACTGGTGGTATCTGGATCTGCGGCGCTACGGCTCCTGCCGCCACGCGGGCTTCGGCCTGGGCTTCGAGCGGATGGTGATGTACCTCACCGGCATCTCCAATATCCGCGACGTGGAGCTGCACCCGAGAACGGTGGGCAACGCCGAGTTTTAGTCCCTAACGGAGCCTGTCCGCGCCGGATATCGGGCGGCTCCACGTCGGGGCCCCATCGCAGATGGGGCGCACGCCGGTGCGTTCAAGGCTTTGGCATAGCCAAAGCCTTGCCGCAGGCGGAATTCATTTCCGCCGAGGATTCAAATCAAAGGGGCCCCCGGCGAATGGTACATTCGCTGGGGAGGGAGCTGCACTCGAGAACGGTGGGCAACGCCGAGTTTTAAGGGCCCATTCACATCTGAGCCTGACCCCGGCCGGAGGCGGCCGGGGCCCTGGGAGGTTATTTCATGCTTGTCCCGGTCCTTCTGTTCGCCGTGGGGCTGGTCTTCCTCATCAAGGGGGGAGACTGGTTCGTGGACGGAGCCACCGGCATCGCCCGCCGGTTCGGTCTGCCCGAGCTGCTCATCGGGGCCACGGTGGTGTCCATCGGCACCACCCTGCCCGAGGTGATGGTGTCCACCACCTCCGCGCTCAGCGGCCACGGCGAGATCGCCTATGGCAACGCCATCGGCTCCGTCATCTGCAATACGGCCTTGATCGCCGCCATCACGGTGGCTGTCCGCCCCGGCAGGGTGGACCCCAAGTCCCTGCGCCTGCCGGTGGCTTTCTTCTTCACAGCCGCAGCCATTTACGCCGGGGTGGCCTATACCACCGGCAATTTCAGCCGGAGCACCGGCCTGATTATGCTGGGCATGTTCTTCGCCTATATGGCGGCCACTGTGGCCCAGATGAAGTCCCACTCCTCCGCCGCCCGCCCCGCCCCCCAGCCGGAGGGGGAGGAGAATTCCGTGCTCAAGGATGTGGTGCTGCTGGCGGCCGGGGCGGCGCTCATCGCCGTGGGGGCGGATCTGCTGGTGGATAACGGCACCCTCATCGCCAAGGCGCTGGGTGTGCCCGAGTCGGTGATCGCCCTCACCTTTGTGGCCCTGGGCACGTCGCTGCCCGAGCTGGTCACCGCCATCACCTCCCTGGCCAAGGGCCATGGGGCGCTGTCCCTGGGCAATGTCATCGGGGCCAACCTCTTTAATCTGGTGCTGGTGTCCGGCGTGTCGGTGACGCTGGCCCCCTTCTCCATTCCGCAGAACTCCACCATCGCGGGGTATAATGCCTCGTTGGTGCTGGATATCCCGGTGATGCTGGCCGTCATGGCCTTCCTCACCCTCCCCGCCCTCAAGCGGGGGAAGCTCAGCCGGTTCCAGGGGGTGGCGCTGCTGCTGGCCTATGGGGTGTTCTGCGTCATTCAGTTCACTATTTGACGAAATTGTTGTCAAAAGGAGGTATATACCCGCCATGAAAAAGCCGGTATTGGTCATTATGGCCGCAGGCATGGGCAGCCGATACGGCGGCCTGAAGCAGATGGACCCGGTGGGCAGCCACGGGCAGGTGATTTTGGACTACTCCATCTACGACGCCCGGCGGGCCGGGTTCGAGACGGTGGTGTTTGTCATCAAGAACGAGATTGAGGCGGAGTTCAAGACGCGCATTGGCGCCCGCATTGAGCGCCGTATGAACGTGCACTATGCCTTTCAGCGCATGGACGCGCTGCCGGGGGGCTATTCCATCCCGGAGGGCCGCGTCAAGCCCTGGGGCACCGCCCAGGCGGCGCTGGCGGCCCGGCCCTTCCTGGACGGGCCCTTTGCCATCATCAACGCCGACGACTACTATGGCCCCGCGGCCTTCCGGGCGATCTACGACTATCTGCTCTCCCACCCGGAGGGGGAGGAGTATGCCATGGTGGCCTACCGCCTGGAGAATACCGTCACCGATTATGGCCACGTGGCCCGGGGGGTGTGCCAGGTGGGGGAGGATGGGCTGCTCACCGGCATTGTGGAGCGCACCCGCATTGAAAAGGGCCCGCCGCCCCGGTTCACCGAGGACGGCGGGGAGACGTGGACGGAGCTTCCCGGGGATACCATGGTGTCCATGAACTTCTGGGGGTTCAATCCCTCGTTGCTGGATCGGGCGGAGGAGTATTTCCCGGCCTTTTTGGACAAGACCCTGGCGGAAAACCCCATGAAGGGGGAGTACCTGCTCCCCACTCTGGTGGGGCAGCTGATCGGGGAGGGGAGGGCCTCCGTGCGTGCCCTGTCCTCCGGGGAGAAGTGGTTTGGCGTCACCTATCAGGAGGACAAGCCCAGTCTAACAGCCGCCATCGCCCGGATGACGGCGGAGGGGCTCTACCCGGACAGTCTGTGGGACGAAACAGAATAAGCAAGAGCGGGCCGCATTCCGGCCCGCTCTTTTTGTCTCAAATCATATGCCGCCCAGGAATTTCAGGAAGCGCTCCTTCCCCTGGGGAGTGCGGGCGTACACGCCGCAGTGCTCCAGCACCTGGGCGAACACCTTGCCCGTCTCCGCCTTGACGATGTCCAGGGCGTTGTCCCGGGTGATCCCATAGCCCTTGGCGAAATTCTCCGCCCAGTCCGCGTGCTTTGCAGTCAGCTCATTGGCGCGCAGGTCAGCGCCCTGGGCCAGCCCCTCCGCCACCAGCCCCAGCTCGTCCCTCAGCCGGGCGGGGAGGACGGCCAGCCCCATCACCTCAATGAGGCCGATGTTCTCCTTTTTGATGTGGTGCAGCTCCGCGTGGGGGTGGTAGACCCCCAGGGGGTGCTCCTCGGTGGTGATGTTGTTGCGCAGCACCAGGTCCAGCTCGAATTTTCCGTTGCGCTTCCGGGCAATGGGGGTGATGGTGTTGTGGGGCTCGCCCTCCGTCTCGGCGAAGATGAAAGCGCTTTCGTCGGTGTAGCCCCGCCACGCCAGCAGGATCCTGTCCGCCAGCTCCACCAGCCGCTCCGGCTGTTCGGAGGAGATCCGCACCACCGACATGGGCCACTTGACGATACCCGCCTCCACGTCCTCAAAGCCGGGGAAGGTGAAAGGGGTCTCCACCGGGGCCTTGGCCATGGCGAAGTCGTACCGCCCGCCCTGGAAGTGGTCGTGGGCCAGAATGGAGCCGCCCACAATGGGCAGATCGGCGTTGGAGCCCACAAAGTAGTGGGGGAACTGGGCCACAAAGTCCAGCAGCTTGGAGAAGCACGCCCGGTCGATCTTCATGGGGGTGTGCTCCGCGTTGAGGCAGATGCAGTGCTCATTGTAGTACACGTAGGGGGAGTATTGCAGGAACCAGGGGGAGCTGTTGATGGTGATGGGCACGATGCGGTGGTTCTGCCGCGCCGGGTGGTTCACCCGTCCCGCGTAGCCCTCGTTCTCGGCGCACAGCTGGCACCGGGGATAGGCGGAGGCGGGCAGGTTCTTGGCCGCCGCGATGGCCTTGGGGTCCTTCTCCGGCTTGGACAGATTGATGGTGATGTCCAGCTCGCCGTAAGGGGTGGGGGATTTCCACTGGATGTCCTTGGCGATGCGGTCCCGGCGGATATAGTTGGTGTCCTGGCTGAACTTGTAGTACCAGTCGGTGGCCTTCTGTGGAGCCTCCCGATACAGGGCCTGGAATTTCCCCATGACTTGGGCGGGCCGGGGAGTGAGGCGGCCCATGAGCCCGGTGTCGAACAGGTCCCGGTAGACCACGGAGTTCTCCTCCAGCACCCCCCGCCCATAGGCGTCGTCCAGAAGGGTCTCCAGCACCGGGGCCAGCTCCACCTGCCGGCAATCCCAGGGGACGGGGGTGTACTCGTCCAGCTTCAGCGCGTCCAAAATGGTGTTGACGGCCCAGATGTACTCATTTTCCTCCACCAGGCCCGTCTGCACGGCGTAAGCCGCCAGCCTTGTAATTGCCTCGTTGCGGTCCATTTGTCCACGCCCCCTTTATTCCGCCACCACGCAGCCGCCCTGGGGACGGATGTGGAGCACATGGCACTTGCCGGCCCCCAGCAGGGCCTCCATGCCGGTCTTGAACTCCTCCAGATCATCCACGGGCACCCACGCCTGAATGGTGCCCGCGAAGCCGCCGCCGTGGACCCGGACTGCCCTGATGTCCAGCAGCCGCTCCGCCTCCGCCAGGGCTAGGGGGATGGCCTGCTGCCGGGGGTTATGGACAGACCAGGTATTTTGCAGGTGGAGGGCGGAGGACAGCCCGGACTGGTTTACCAGGATCAGGAAGAAGCCGAAGTCCCCGTTTTTGAGGGCTGCGGCCTCCAGATTTGCCGTGTGGTCGTCGTCATAGAAGTGCATGGCCCGGAGCACCGCCCGGTCGCCGCACGCTTGGCGCAGGGCGGGGATGGCGGCGCGGAAGTCCTCCAGGGGCACGTCCCGGAGCACCGTTTTGCCGAAGTGGGCGGCCACCGCCCCCATCTCCCGGGTGATGTCGGCGTAGTCGTCCGTCAGATCCCCGTGGCTGGAGCCGGTGTCCACGATGCACAGTGCGTAGCCGGATTTGGCAAAGTCGAAGTCCACCTTTTCCACCACCGGGGCTGTGGGGTCGTTGAAGTCGATGAACACCGCACCGCCCACGGAGGAGCCCATCTGGTCCATCAGGCCGCAGGGCTTGCCGAAGTAGACGTTCTCGGCGTACTGGCCGATCTTGGCGATGGCAACGGGGTCCAGCTGGTCCCCGCAGCAGAAGTGGTTGAAGATATTGCCCACCAGCGTTTCATAGGCGGCGGAGGAGGACAGCCCGGAGCCGGACAGCACCGTGGAGGTGGCACAGGCGTCAAAGCCGGACAGGGGATAGCCCATCTCGCGGATCTTGGCGGCCACCCCCCGCACCAGGGCGGCGGAGGTGTTCTTTTCCTCCTGCTTGGGGGCCAGGTCGCTGAGGGAGATTTCCAGCGCGGGATAGCCCTCGGACTGGATGCGCACCACGTCCAGCCCATTGGGGGCGGCGCAGGCCAGCATGTCCAGGTCTACGCTGCCGCACAGTACGCGGCCGTGCTGGTGGTCGGTGTGGTTGCCGCCGATCTCGGTGCGGCCGGGGCCGGAGAACAGGGCGGCGCCCGGGGCGTCCGAACCATAGCGGGCGGCAAATGCCTCGGCCGTGCGCACGCACCGAGCCCGGGCCTCCTCCAGCCGCCGGTCGCTGCCGTCCAGGGCGTAGAGGGCGGCCAGGGCCGGGTCATAGCCGCCGTTTTTCAGGGTATGTATCAGTTGGGAACAGGTAGACATGGCGCTCACCTCATCATTTGGTGGCAGGGCGAAAGGGGACGGGCCCTGCGTTCAGGTGAGTCCAGCATACCACAGCTGGATAGCTTTGGCAAGGGAGCGGGGGAGAAAAAGAGGGGGAGTACGGCAAGAGCCCCCGCAGCGCAGGGGCCCTTGGTCACAGCTCGGGGGAGTGGAACAGCTCCGGGTCCTGCCAGTCGTCCAGCTCAAAGCCCGCCCTGGGGGGCGTGGACTGGGGACCGGCCTGCATCCGCCCTGCCACCAGGCTGGACAGATCCTCGTAAGGGGGCTTGCGGTACCGGGGGTCCCGGGCGGCCAGCTCCCGTTCGTCAGGCGTTTTACGCTTCACGGCGCTTCCTCCTTCAAATGGAAGGCGGAGGACGCGCGCGCCCTCCGCCCCGCCGGCTCAGTAGCCCCGGTTATGGTTCTTGTTTTCGGGGTTGTTGGAGTTCTTCTTGTTCTCGGGGGTCTGGTCCTTCTTGTTTTGGCCGTTCTGCTGGTTCTTGTTCTGGCCGCCCTGCTGGTTTTTGTTCTCGGGATTGTTGAAATTGCGGTTGTCCATAATTATCACCTCACGCAGGACAGTATGCCACGCTTTTTTCCTGACTATACGGCTGGAAAAATTTTTTCGAAATCAGTACCCTTTTATCATACTCTATGTTATAATGTTCACGAACTTTGATTTCAGTTTGGAAAGGATGGATGTTGTTATGAAATGTCCGTACTGCGCCCATTTGGAGAGCAAAGTCGTGGATTCCCGCCCCGCCGAGGAGGGCAGCAGCATCCGCCGCAGGCGGGAGTGCCTGGCCTGCCGCAAGCGGTTTACTACCTATGAGATTGTGGAGAGCCTGCCCCTGATGGTCATCAAGCGGGACGGCAGCCGCCAGGCCTTTGACAAAAACAAGCTGATAGGCAGTATGCTCAAAGCCTGTGAGAAGCGTTCGGTGCCCACGTCCACCCTGGAGCGGCTGGCGGGGGAGATTGAACAGTCCCTGCAAAACGAGATGGAGCGGGAGGTTCCCAGCACCGAGATCGGCGAGCTGGTGATGGAGAAGCTCAAGGACGTGGACGAGGTGTCCTATGTCCGCTTCGCCTCGGTGTACCGGCAGTTCAAGGATATCAACACCTTTATGGCGGAGCTGACCAAACTTCTGGAGGAGAAATGACCCGGCCCCCCGGCGCGCGTGTGCCGGGGGTCTTTTTACGGCGAAATTTAGCAGTCTGGACGCGGCGGTGAAAACGGCGCGGCGGGTGGAATGTGAACGGAGAGTGAATTTTTGCCGCCGGCCCCAAATTTTTTGAATTTAGGGGTTGATTTTTTCCGGCAAAGGGGGTATTATCATATTCGTGGTTAGCACTCAGATATACAGAGTGCTAACCCCGCAACCTTGTTTACACAAATCAATATATAAGGAGGAACCCTGCAATGAATCTGAAACCCCTGTCTGACCGCGTAATCCTCAAGGCCCTGGAGGCCGAGGAAAAGACCAAGGGCGGCATCATCCTCACCTCCAACGCCAAGGAGAAGCCCGAGATGGCGGAAGTGGTGGCCGTGGGCCCCGGCGGCACGGTGGACGGCAAGGAGGTCGTCATGACCGTGAAGGTGGGCGACAAGGTGCTCACCAGCAAGTATTCCGGCACCGAGGTCAAGGTGGACGGCGAGGAGTACACCATCGTCCGCCAGAACGATATCTTGGCCATCGTGGAGTAAGCTCCCGGTTCCGCATCTGAAAGCCGCGCACCGCGAACAGGCGGGGCGTGACAACAATGTTAACACATCTCAAATATTTGGAGGTAATGCGATTATGTCTAAGATCATCTGCTACGGCGAGGAGGCCCGCCACGCTCTGGAGCGGGGCGTCAACCAGCTGGCCGACACCGTTAAAATCACCATGGGCCCCAAGGGCCGCAATGTGGTTCTCGACAAGAAGTTCGGCACCCCCCTCATCACCAACGACGGCGTGACCATCGCCAAGGAGATCGAGCTGGCCGACCCGTTTGAGAACATGGGCGCCCAGATCGTCAAGGAGGTCTCCACCAAGACCAACGACGTGGCCGGCGACGGCACCACCACCGCCACCCTGCTGGCCCAGGCCATTATCCGGGAGGGCCTGAAGAATCTGGCCGCCGGGGCTAACCCCATGGTCATGAAGAAGGGCATTTCCAAGGCCACCGAAGCTGCCATTGAGGCCATCAAGGGCCACTCCAAGCCGGTGTCCGGCACCTCCGATATCGCCCGGGTGGGCGCGATCTCCTCCTCCGACGATGCCATCGGCTCCCTCATTGCCGAGGCCATGGAGAAGGTTTCCCACGACGGCGTGATCACCGTGGAGGAGTCCAAGACCGCCGAGACTTACAGCGAAGTGGTGGAGGGTATGCAGCTGGACCGGGGCTACATCACCCCCTATATGGTCACCGACACCGAGAAGATGGAGGCCGTGCTGGACGACGCCCTCATCCTGCTCACCGATAAGAAGATCTCCTCCATCCAGGATCTGCTGCCCATCCTGGAGCAGGTGGCCCAGTCCGGCCGCCGTCTGCTGATCGTGGCCGAGGATGTGGAGGGCGACGCGCTGTCTACCCTGCTGGTGAACAAGCTGCGCGGCACCCTGAACGTGTGCTGCATCAAGGCCCCCGGCTTCGGCGACCGCCGTAAGGAGATGCTGGAGGATATCGCCATCCTCACCGGCGGTACCGTCATCTCCTCCGACCTGGGCATGGAGGTCAAGGAGGCCACCATGGACATGCTGGGCCGCGCCCGTCAGGTGAAGGTCCAGAAGGAGAACACCATCATCGTGGACGGCGAGGGCTCCTCCGACGCCATCTCCGCCCGGGTGGGCCAGATCCGCAAGGCCATCGAGACCACCACCTCCGACTATGACAAGGAGAAGCTCCAGGAGCGCCTGGCCAAGCTGGCCGGCGGCGTGGCCATCATCCGTGTGGGCGCTGCCACCGAGGCCGAGATGAAGGAGAAGAAGCTGCGCATTGAGGACGCGCTGAACGCCACCCGCGCCGCTGTGGAAGAGGGCATCGTGGCCGGCGGCGGCGCCGCCTATGTGGACGCCATCCCCGCCGTGGAGAAGCTGGTGGACACCCTGGAGGGCGACGAAAAGACCGGCGCCAACATCGTGGCCAAGGCCCTGGCCGAGCCCATGAAGCAGATCGCCGCCAACGCCGGTATCGACGGCTCCGTGGTGCTGGAGCGGGTGAAGTCCGCCGGCAAGACCGGCTACGGCTTTGACGCCTACAAGGAGGAGTACTGCGACATGATCTCCTCCGGCATCGTGGACCCCACCAAGGTGACCCGCTCCGCCCTGGAGAACGCCGCCTCCGTGGCCGCCGTGCTGCTGACCACCGAGTCCCTGGTGGCCGACAAGCCCGAGCCTCCCGCGCCTGCGGCGGCTCCCGCCCCCGACATGGGGATGTATTAAGCAAACACGCACCGAGAACCCCGGGCCGACGGCCCGGGGTTCTTTGCGCTCGGGCTTGTCGGCCACGGGGCCCCCATCGAAGCCCAGCGGAGCGGGTTCGATGGGGAAAGGCGGAGCGGCGGAGTGAGCGAGCTTTCGCCATTGGCGGAAGCGAAGGATACGCAGCACGCGACGCCGAGCCCGAGCCTCCCGCGCCCGCGGCGGCTCCCGCCCCCGACATGGGCATGTATTGATTCCAAGCTGAATGTGAAAATCCCCGCAGTCCACAGACTGCGGGGATTTTTTCTGTCAATCATCTGATGGCTCTCCGTAATGCCCCTGTACCGCCGGGGGAAGCTCGTCATACTGCACCTCGGCCCAGGTCATTACCCCCCGGCCGGGCCGCACCATCAGCCGCAGGAACGCCCCCTCCCGAAGCTCCCGAGACACGCCGAAAGTGATGTCTTTTTCGCCGCCGTCCTTATCGTAGGAGGGCAGGGTGTAGGACCAGTCCATCCCTCCGTTGCCGGACAAGTCGATGGCACCCTGCCCCCCTGCCCGGCTCAATTTGCTGTTGTCGATCTGCGTGTAATAGGCGATATCGCCGGAGCCGGTGAAAAACGTGGTGTAGCACAAGATGATGCCCGCGATAACTACCGCGGCGGCTCCCAGCCAGATCAGCCATGTTTTTTTCATGGGTATGTCCTCCAATCGTGTGATTGCGGAGGGGCTTCCCCCGTCCGATGATTGGATTGTACCCCACGGATACCAAGGCTCCTTAAAGCGCAGGTTAAAATAGTCTAAAGTTTAGGCCCTTAAAATGTGATTTATTTGTGACTTTCCTCTTGACAAAGAAATCGGGAAGTGATATATTTATCCTATCGAGAGAGGAATATATCTCGTGATAAATATATCTCACCTGTTGGGAGGAACGTATCATGAAAAAACCAAGCGTAAAATTTACCGTTATCCTGGGCGTGATCGTGGTGCTGCTGTTGGCGGGGGCCAGCTGGTATTCCATCATGTTCAACGACTGGCGGCTGGTGGCCCCTGTGGATCTCTCCACCTATGAATTTGTGCCCCAGGATCTGCCCATGATAATTTCCACGCTGCTGTTTGTGCTGTATGTGCTCTATCTGGCGGCGCTGATTCTAGGGGCCGCCATCGCCAGCAAGCGCCGCCAGGAGACGGCCAACACCACACGCAGGCTCAATCCCAAGCTGGGCCTGCTGGGCTTTGCCGGATTCCTGGGCTTTTTGGGGTTCTGGACCTATGGCGCGTTCAGGGACATCACCCCCTTTATTTTCTTTGCCTTCTTTGGCTTTTTTGGCTTCTTCTATGAGGGAAAGCTGTCCAACACCCTGATGGACGAGCGGTATGTGGAAAACAAGCTCCGGGCGGAGCTGACGGCCCATCGGGTCATGCGGGCCATCGTCTTTTTAACGCTGATCCTGTTTGGCCGGGGGGCGCTGCTGGGCAGCTTGGAGTACACCCTCATCGCCGTGCTGATTGTGCTCTCCCTGACGGTGGCGCTGAATCTGTTCCTCAGCGAGTACCTGCTCTACCGCTATGACCACTCCGACCAGCTGGACGGCGGGGGGGAGGAGTGACTATGCCGGACTTCGAGTGCAGGCTGAAAAAATACCGCCAGCTCAAGGAGCTGACCCAGGAGCAGTTGGCTCAGCAGGTGGGGGTGCGGCGGGAGACCATCATGCGGCTGGAGAAGGCCCAGTATAACCCCTCTCTCAAGCTGGCGGTGGATATCTCCCGGGCGGTGGGCGCCCCCATTGAGGATATTTTTATCTTCCCGTGAACAGGAGAGACCCCCGGGCGGCGGCCCGGGGGTCTTGCGCATAAAAGGAGGTGAGCCGGAGCGCTGCCGCTCCGGCTCAAAAAAGGATGGAGGATAGAATGAAAAAGAAAAGCGTCTCTTGCAAGTATTAGAATAACGGGCAGTCATTACAAAAGTTCGCACTCATTTGTTACAAAAGCATTAAATCTTCCCGGAGAGCGGGGACTATTTGTTGTTTTTTGGAAGCTCGTCCAATGTCAGGCAGAAATCAAAGCGCTCCGTGCCGTCCCCGCCCTCGCCCCGGGCGAAGAGGCGGTCCTCCCGGGCGGCGGTATCCACCCAGATGGTCTCGCCCGCCTGGCACTCGCTGACATAGCCGATCTGGAAGGAGCGCACGAACTTCCCCCGGCCCAGCCGCTCCAGATGGAGGCTGTCGCAGGCAAAGTCGGCGTAGTGGGCGTTGTTCACGTGGCCGTTGATATCGGTGTCGGAATAGCCCAGCTTCCGCCGGACGCGGCTGTCGAACTGGCCGGGCATGACAGGGCGGCGCAGCTTGACGGACTTGCAGAGCGCTCCGCCGTCGGTGCCCTGAAACTCCGTCAGGTTTTTCATGCGGAACAGCTTGTGCTCGTCCGCGTCCACCATCACCCACACCGAGGAGCCCTGGCCGATGGGAACCCCATCCCGGAACAGGTCGAAGTCCCGGTAGGAGGAGGCGCCGGACGCCCCCCGGTGCCAGGTTTTTATGGTGATGAGGTCGTTCCAGCGCAGGGGGGCGTCCAGCTCCACCCAGTTGCGGGTGACCATCCACAGGCAGTTATACTTTTCCTTGATCTGGGGGCCGGCCACCCCCAGCTCCAGCGCCGCCTGGGTGGCGGCCTCCTGGAGGTAGCCCAGCACCGCCGACGGACGGCATTGGTTGAACAGATCCACGTCCCGGGAGTCCACCCGGAAATCCATTTCGTAAAACATAGCCAAGGGTCATTCCTTCCTTCCAGGGATAGTAAGGCTGTCCCGGGCGCACAGGGCGTCCAGGTCGCCGGGGGTGGCGGCGCCCAGGCGCAGGGCCGCGCCGCAGTGGGCGCACACTAGGTCCACCGAGGAATAGCCCACCTTGATTCCGTAGTCCGCCGAGCCGCAGGCGCAGCCCACGCCGCCCCGCCGGGCGATATCCTTCAGCTCGCCCAATACCTCGCCCATGACCGTCTCGTTCAGAAATGCCCCCCGGCGGCCGGTCTGGTCGTCCAGGCGCAGCTTATCCACCGCCTGCTCCAGCTGCTCCATGGCCCGGAATACCGGGCCCTTCTGGCCGACGCAGCAGCACTTCAGGCCGGACGCGGGACAGGTCAGGGCCAGCAGCTTCTGGCGCAGCAGAGCGTCGTTGGCGCACACGGCCCGGTGATCCTTGGCGCAGAACAGGCAGGGGACGGTGATTTCACAGCGGTCCCCCAGCTGGCGAAAGCGCAGCTCCGACTTGCCGCAGGGACAGGGCAGGGCGCAGTCCCCGGCGGCGAGCTGAAAGGCGGTGCGGGACGCGATGACCGCCTGGCCGCAGACTGGGCAGATATATCCGATGGTGCGCTTTTCCTCTGGCATATGGCGTTCCCCCCGAAAAATTTCCGAAAAGCATTATACCACCATTTTCCCCGTTTGACCAGATACAAAGTCCAGGGCTTGTTTGAAAATTGTCAACATACCCGGCCTGCGGGTTTTTTCCGCCATACGGCGTTGATTTGACTTAAAATACACAAAGTGTTTCTGCGTCAAACCGCCTTGTCTGGCAGAAAAATTCCTCGCTGCTGGACACATTTCCAATTTTCAAACGGCGCCCCGCCCGCTGTCAAATCTTTCTGGACGCATGATTTTTAAGGCTGCGGCGCAAACTAAGGGCAAATCGCGGCCGCGCCCGCGAAGGAAAGGAAGTCACTTCCATGGAAAATCGCAAGCTGGGGCGGCAGACCTTCCAGCCCGGGTCGCCCCCCGTCATCATCGGCCACGGCTCCGCCGCCGGTAAAAAGGAGACCGAGGGGCCCCTGGGCCGCCATTTCGACCACACCTGCCAGGACGACGCCTTTGGGGAGGAGACCTGGGAGAAATCCGAATCCGCCATGCAGCAGCTGGCCCTGGACGCGGCGCTGAAGCGGGCGGGGCTCCACTCGCCGGATTTGGACCTGCTGCTGGCTGGGGATCTTTTGAACCAATGCATCGGCTCAGGCTACGCGGCCCGGGCGGCGGCGGTGCCCTTCTTTGGGCTGTACGGGGCGTGCTCCACCATGGGGGAGAGCCTGGCGCTGGCCACGCTGCTGCTCAGCGGCGGGTATGGCAAGTATGCTGCCGCCGTCACCTCGTCCCACTTCTGCTCGGCGGAGCGGCAGTACCGCACCCCCCTGGAGTACGGCTCCCAGCGCACCCCCACCGCCCAGTGGACTGCCACCGCGGCGGGGGCGGTGATCGTCACCAATGAGATCCGACCCGGACCCCGGGTGGCCCGGGTGACGGTGGGCAAGGTGGTGGACAAGGGCATCAAGGACGCCAACAACATGGGCGCGGCCATGGCGCCCGCCGCCTACTCCACGCTGAAGGCGCACTTTGAGGACACCGCCCTCTCGCCGGACTATTACGACCTGATCGTCACCGGCGACCTGGGAAGCCTGGGCCATGAGATCGTGTGTGATTTCTTTGCCCGGGACGGGGTGGAGCTGGCCAATTACAACGACTGCGGCCTGCTCCTCTTTGACCGGGAGCAGCAGGACGTGCACGCCGGGGCGTCGGGATGCGGGTGCTCGGCGTCGGTGTTGTGCGGCTACCTGCTGCCGGGACTGCTGGCCGGGCGGTGGAAGCGCATTCTGTTCTGCCCCACCGGGGCGCTCCACTCCCCCACCGCCACCATGCAGGGGGAGTCCATCCCCGGTGTGTGCCATGCCATCGCGCTGGAAGGAGGCAAATGATGGACTATCTGAAAGCCTTTCTGGTGGGCGGCCTGTTCTGTATCATTGGACAGGTGCTCATCGACAAGACCAAGCTCACCCCCGCCCGCATCCTGGTGGCCTACGTGGTGTCCGGGGTGATCCTGGGGGCGGTGGGGGTTTACAAGCCCCTGGCGGAGTGGGCTGGAGCGGGGGCCACGGTGCCCCTCACCGGCTTCGGCTATGCCCTGGCCAAGGGGGTGAAGGAGGCGGTGGCGGAAAAGGGGCTGCTGGGCGCCCTCACCGGCGGCGTCACCGCCACCGCGGGCGGCGTGGCCGCCGCCATCTTCCTGGGCGTGGCGGTGGCCTTCCTGTTCAAGCCCAAGCCCAAGAGCTGAGCCAGGCGTCCGGCGATTTTCGCCGGGCGCTTTTCTTTTTTGCAGCCGGGCGACACCCATTGACAATAAAATCAGATTCCACTATAATCATGTATTACTATGGTTTTACGCGGACGGAGCAAGCTCCGCGAAGAAAAAAGGAGGAATCCCCTGTGGTACGGCCCGAAGGCGAAAACAAGATGGGCGCCATGCCGGTGAATCAGCTTTTGCTGAACATGTCCATTCCCATCATGATCTCCATGCTGGTCCAGGCGTTTTACAATGTGGTGGACAGCTATTTTGTGTCCCAGCTCAATGAGGACGCGCTCAACGCGGTGTCGCTGGCGTTCCCGGTGCAGAACCTGATGATCGCCGTCAGCGTGGGCACCGGCGTGGGCATCAACGCCCTGCTGTCCCGCAGCCTGGGGGAGCAGCGCCGCGACAAGGCGGACCAGGCGGCGGTGAACGGCATCTTCCTGGCGGCGCTGAGCTGTCTGGCGTTTGTGGCGCTGGGGCTGAGCTGTTCCCGGCTGTTCTATGCGGTGCAGACCGATGTGGAGGGCATCATCAACTACGGCGCGGACTACCTGTCCATCTGCTGCGGGGTGAGCATGGGCCTGTTTGGGGCGGTGACGCTGGAGCGCATCCTTCAGGCCACCGGGCGGACCGTCCAGTCTATGATCGCCCAGGCGGTGGGGGCGGTGACCAACATCATCTTGGACCCCATCCTTATCTTCGGCCTGGGCCCCTTCCCCAGGATGGAGGTGGCGGGGGCGGCATTGGCCACCGTCATCGGCCAGTGTGTGGGGTGCAGCGTGTCCGTCTTTTTCAACCTCACCCAGAACCCGGACGTGAGCCTGTCCTTCCGGGGCTTCCGGCCCCACGGACCCACCATCAAGGCCATCTACAGCGTGGGCCTGCCCGGCATCGTCATGCAGTCCATCGGCTCGGTGATGGTGTTCGGCATGAACCAGATCCTTTTGGGCTTCACCAAGACGGCTACGGCGGTGTTCGGGGTGTATTTCAAGCTGCAGTCCTTCTTCTTCATGCCGGTGTTCGGCCTTTGTAACGGCATGGTGCCCATTGTGGCCTTTAACTACGGCGCCCGCAAGCCGGAGCGCATCCTGAAAACCATCAAGCTCAGCGCCGTCTACGCCACCGCGCTGATGGCCGTTGGCTTCGCGGTGTTCCAGCTGGCGCCCGGCCCGCTGCTGTCCATGTTCCAGGCGGAGGACGAGGCGGCGGGGGATCTTCTGGCCATCGGCATTCCCGCCCTGCGCATCATATCTTACAGCTGGCTGCTGGCGGGCTTCGGAATTGTGAGCTCCTCGGTGTTCCAGGCCCTGGACCACGGCATACTCAGCCTGACCTCCTCGCTGGTGCGTCAGCTCATCGTCCTGCTGCCCGCGGCCTTCCTCCTCTCCCGGCTGTTTGAGCTGGAGCAGGTGTGGCTGGCCTTCCCCATCGCGGAGCTGTTCTCCTGCGCGCTGTGTATCGCCTTTATGCGCCGGGTGTACCGGCGGGATATCCTGCCCATGCGGGCCGGGGCGGGGGGCTGAGGCAAAGCCCTTCGGCCCCCGCGCCCGGCGGGGCAGGCGGTTTCTTCGTTTTTTTCCGAAAATGCCCATTGACAGCGGGAAAAGCTGTGTTATAATGGGAAAGTACAATTGAATAACCCTTATCAAGAGTGGCGGAGGGACCGGCCCAATGAAGCCACGGCAACCTGCGAAGCAAGGTGCCAAGTCCGGCGGAAACGCAAGATGAGGAGAGAACTGAACCCATTCTGCCCCCGCCGTTATCCGGCGGGGGCTTTTTCAGCCTCTTTCCCAAAAGAAAGGAGAACAAACCATGGCAAAAAGACTATTTACCTCTGAATCGGTGACCGAGGGCCACCCCGACAAGATCTGCGACCAGATCTCCGACGCCATCCTGGACGCCATCATCGAGAAGGACCCCGCCGCCCGGGTGGCCTGCGAGACTGCGGTGTCCACCGGCCTTGTCCACATCATGGGGGAGATCACCACCTCCTGCTACGTGGACATTCCCAAGATTGCCCGGCAGGTGATCCGGGATATCGGCTACGACCGGGCCAAGTACGGCTTTGACGGCGACAGCTGCGCCGTCATCACCAACATCGATGAGCAGTCCCCCGACATCGCCCTGGGGGTGGATAAGGCGCTGGAGGCCAAGGAGGGCCAGCTGGACGACGGCCTGGACAACGGGGCCGGCGACCAGGGCATGATGTTCGGCTACGCCTGCACCGAGACGCAGGAGCTGATGCCCCTGGCCATCTCCCTGTCCCACAAGCTGGCCCAGCGCCTCACCCAGGTGCGCAAGGACAAGCTGGTGGATTATCTGCGGCCCGACGGCAAGAGCCAGGTCACGGTGGAGTACGGCGCGGACGGCAGCCCCGTCCGGGTGGATACGGTGGTGCTGTCCACCCAGCACGCCCCCGAGGCCACCCTGGAGCAGATCCGTGCCGACATGATTGAGCTGGTGGTGAAGCCCACCATCCCCGCCAAGCTGCTGGATGAAAACACCCGCATCCTGGTCAATCCCACAGGCCGTTTTGTGGTGGGCGGGCCCCAGGGGGACTCCGGCCTCACCGGGCGGAAGATCATCGTGGATACTTACGGCGGGTCCGCCCCCCACGGCGGCGGCGCTTTCTCCGGCAAGGACCCCACCAAGGTGGACCGCTCCGCCGCCTACGCCGCCCGCTGGGTGGCCAAGAACATCGTAGCCGCCGGGCTGGCCGGCAAGTGCCAGGTTCAGCTGGCCTATGCCATCGGCGTGGCCAAGCCGGTCTCCGTCCGGGTGGACACCTTCGGCACCGGCTCTGTCAGCGACGAGGCGCTGGAGGCGGCTGTGGACAAGGTGTTTGACCTGCGGCCCACCGCCATCATCAACCGCCTGGACCTGCGTAAGCCTCTTTACCGTCAGACCGCCGCCTATGGACACTTCGGCCGCCCGGAGCTGGACCTGCCCTGGGAAAAGACCGACATGGTGGAGGCCGTGAAAGCGGCGCTGTAAGGCGCCGGGTGTCCCTGCTTACATCAAGCCCTCCGCGCCGCGGGTGCGGAGGGCTTTTTCCTGCCTTTTCAAAATGTTAACATTCTTTTGAGCGTTTTTTTATTGCATTATCCGCCAAGCTATACTATACTAAGAAAGCTGTGTTTTGAGGACAGACGCCCGACAGCGCGTGGAGGTATATAATGGAGAATTTACGCACGAAGATTCAGGCGGCGGCAAAGGCCCGTCTGCCCATGGTCCTGGCGGTTTACATCCTGTGCCAGCCCCTGCTGGATGCGCTCACCGGCTTGGGGGCGGAATTTGAGCATCCCATCACGGTGGGTATTGTGGTGCGCTCGCTGTTTATGGCTGCGGCCTTCCTGTATACCGTCCTTGTCAGCGATTTCCCGGGGAAAAAGCGGATGCTGGCCTACACCGGGGCGCTGCTGGCCTATCTGGCGCTGTTCATGGGGTATATGTTCACCCTGGGCGGGCTGTCCCTGTGTTTGAGCAATATGAAGGACGTGATTAAGACCTTCTTCTTCCCCTTCGTGTTTCTTTTCCTCTGGTCGGTGTACAAGCAGTACGGATATCTTGTCACCACCCGGTCCATCGCCCTGGCGGGGGGCATCTATGCCAGCGTCATCCCCATCGCCGTGGCCACCGGCACCAGCTTCGTTTCCTACGGCAACGCGGGCATGGGCTTCCGGGGCTGGTTCTACGCTGCCAATGAGGTGGGCTGCATTATGGCCCTCACCGCACCCTTTACCATGCAGTACTGCGTCCAGCTGCTCTCCGAGATCTCCAAAAAGACCTGGTGGAAGGGCGCGCTGGCGGTGTGGGCCCTGTTCGCGGTGGCGGTGAGCGCCAACTTCCTGGGCACCAAGATTATATTCGGCGCTATTGTGCTCTACAGCGTGGCGGCCTTTGTGTGGCAGGTGGTCTATCTGATCCGGGAGCGCACCAGGGCGCGGCTGGTTCAAACCGCTGCCATGGCCGGGGCGCTGGTGATGATCCTGATCTTTTTCCTTAACTCCCCGCTGAAGGACTATCTGGACAACGTGTATTTTGCGCTGTTGGAGAACGACCCGGAGCAGACCCTGCTGTCCTGGGGGGAGGAGATCCAGCGGGCCGCCAAGGGCACCTGGCTGAAGGACCTGCTCAACAACAACGAGACCTTGGAGCACATCGACCAGATTCTCAGCCGCCGCCTGCTGGGTTCCTGCCCTTCCGTCCAGGTGTACACTGAGGGAGGTGCTGTGGCCAAGCTGCTGGGCATCGGCTACGCCAATGTGCCCGCCTATGGGCGGGAGGTCCACTTCATGGTGGAGATGGACCCGCTGGCCGTGCTGCTGCGCCACGGTATTTTCGGCATGGCGCTGTACTATCTGCCCTATTTGGGCTTCTTTGCCTGGGCTATCGTGCAGTTTTTCCGCCGCCCGGCGCAGCGCCTGGCCAGCCTGGACTACTGCACCGCGCTGTATGCCGTGCTCATGGGCTTCGGCATCTCCGCCATTGCGGGTCACGCCCTGGTCTCCCCGGCGGTGGCCACCTTCATACTGGTTACAGGGATGCAGCTGTGGGCCCAGACGCAGGAACAAAATAAGCTGCCAAGGAAGACCGCCGGCCGTTAGGCCGGCGGTCTTAGCCGTCGCTGAAAACAGATTTGGTTCCCTCTCCGCCCGGGAGGCGCGGGGGGCTCCCGGCCCCGGCGTCTGTAAAAATGCGCTAGTCAGAGGGGATGGGAGGGGCGAAGATCAGGAAATCCGTGAATTGCATTTTTTACGTCACTGTGCTAAACTATCCTATTATAGTCAAGCAGGTTCAAGGGGATCAAATGATCTTTTCCGGGTCTGCGGCCCATCGCCGCAGGGCCCCGCGCCGCCTTGACCTGTGCCGGTTCAGCCTTGTTCCGATATAACGCCGCGTTGAAGCGGGAAAGGATCCTGGCCTATGATTGACAAATGGAATATCACCATACCCGAGCTCACAGGGGAGGAATCCCGCCGGGCTTACATCTACCTGCCCGACTCCTGGCAGAGGAACCCGGAGCTGCGCTACCCCGTTTTGTACATGTTCGACGGGCACAATGTTTTTTTTGACGAGGACGCCACCTACGGCAAGAGCTGGGGGATGGGGGGGTACTTGGACGCCGCCCAGACCCAGCTCATCGTGGCTGCGGTGGAGTGTAATCACCACCCGGACAACGGCCGGCTGAGCGAATACTCCCCTTGGACCTTCTCCAACAGCGACACGGGTCGGGTGCGGGGGCGGGGAAAGACCACCATGGAGTGGCTGGTCCGCAGCTTCAAGCCGGCCATCGACCAGGAGTTCCCCACCCTTCCCGGGCGGAACGATACCTTCATCGCCGGCAGCTCTATGGGGGGGCTGATGGCCCTGTACGCGGTGATGGAGTATAACCGCTACTTTTCCCGGGCTGCGGCGCTGTCCCCGTCGCTGTGGGTGGCGCCGGGGAAGGTAGATACCCTCATCCGCACCGCCCGGATCCCGCCGGGCACGGTGGTGTACATGGACTACGGCTCCCGGGAGATCTCCAACCACGCCCAGACCTACAAGCTGCTGGGGCGGACGGCGGCCGCGCTGTTGGATAAGCGGGTGCTGCTGGACTTCCGCATCGTCCCCGGCGGCGACCACAGCGAGGCCAGCTGGGAGCGGCAGATTCCATTTTTCATGAACACCCTGCTCTATGGCAGGGGGGATGCGTGAGCGGACCGGGAGGAATTCTATGCAGACGCAGTATTTCAAGGATTACAGCCCCGCCCTGGGCCGGGACATGGAGTGTAAGGTATATGGTCACGCGGGCCGCCCGGTGCTGTTCATCCCCTGCCAGGACGGGCGCTTCTTTGATTTCGAGAACTTCAAAATGACCGACGCCTGGGCCCCTTGGATTGAATCCGGCCAGGTGATGGTGTTCGCCGTCGACACCATGGACGCGGAGAGCTGGTCCGACAAGTGGGGGGACCCCTATTGGCGTATCCGGCGCTATGAGCAGTGGCTGGCCTATATCACCGACGAGATGGTGCCCTTTATGCGCGCCATGGTGAACCAGCGCAACGGCTGGACCGGGGAGGCGGGGGTGATGGTGTTCGGGTGCTCCCTGGGAGCCACCCACGCCGCCAACCTGTTCTTCCGCCGCCCGGACCTGTTTGACCGGGTGCTGGCCCTGAGCGGCATCTACAGCGCGGAGTACGGCTTCGGCAGCTATATGGATGAGGTGGTCTACCGCAACTCCCCAGTGCACTGCCTGGCCAACATGCCTAAGGACCACCCCTTCATCCAGTTTTACAACCAGAAGAAGGGGGTCATCTGCGTGGGCCGGGGGCCCTGGGAGGTTCCGGGGACGACCCTGTGGCTGGCGGATATTTTCCGGGAGAAGGGTATCCGCCTCTGGGTGGACGTGTGGGGCTGGGACGTGGCCCACGACTGGGACTGGTGGTATAAACAGGTGGCCTACTTTGTGCCCTATTTGCTGGAGAATTGACCCAACCCAGAGAGAGAAGGAAAAGCTATGAAAAACGTGATCTTCATTTCACCCAACTTCCCCACCAACTACTGGCAGTTTTGCCGGGAGCTGAAAAATAACGGCATGAACGTGCTGGGCATCGGCGACGCCCCCTATGACGGGCTCATGGGCGAGCTGAAAAACAGCCTGAACGAGTACTACCGGGTGGACAGCCTGGAAAACTATGACGAGGTGTACCGGGCGGTGGCCTACTTCATCTTCCGCTACGGCCGGATCGACTGGCTGGAATCCAACAACGAGTATTGGCTGGAGCGGGACGCCAGGCTGCGCACGGATTTCCGCATCACCTCCGGCTTTCAGGAGGGGGATATCCCCCGCATCAAGTACAAGTCCCGGATGAAGGAGTTTTACCAAAAGGCGGGCATCCCCGCCGCCCGCTATCATCTGGTGGACGACGAAAAGGGGTGCCTGGCTTTTATTAAAAAGGTGGGCTGGCCGGTGGTGGTCAAGCCGGACAATGGCGTGGGCGCCTCCGACACCCATAAGCTGTCCAGCGAGACCGAGCTGGGGGCCTTTCTGGCCCGGCGCATGGAGGGCGTGCCCTATATCATGGAGGAGTTCATTCACGCCGAGGTCAATTCCTACGACGCCATCATCGACTCCAGGGGGGAGCCTGTTTTTGAGACCGGCAACGTCACCCCCATGTCCATCATGGACATTGTGAATCAGGAGGATAACTCCATCTATTACATTGTCAAGGATCTGGCCGCCGACACCAGGAGGGCGGGACGGGCCACAGTGAAGAGCTTCGGCGTGAAGAGCCGGTTTGTGCACTTTGAGTTCTTCCGCCTCACCCGGGACCAGGCGGGTATGGGCAGGAAGGGGGACGTGGTGGCGCTGGAGGTGAATATGCGTCCCTGCGGCGGGTTCAGCCCGGACATGATGAATTATGCCAACTCCACCAATGTCTATAAGATCTGGGCGGACATGGTCGCCTTTGACCGCTCCACCCTGGAGGCGGGGGAGCGCGCCTTCTGTGCCTATGCCGGACGCCGGGACGGCAAGCCCTTTGCCCTGAGCCATGTGGACATCCTGGCCAAATACAGCGGGAATCTGAAGATGGTGGACCGCATTCCCGATGTGCTGTCCGGGGCCATGGGGAACCAGATGTATGTGGGCACGTTCAAGACCAGGCGGGAGATGGAGGCCTTTTACCGGGATGTGCTGAAGGTGAGAAAAAAGAAATAAAGACATGAAAAAGCCGCCGGCTCTGCCGGCGGCTTTTCTATGTGCGTGATCCTATGTGCTTCTCAGGCGAACTTACCGGTGTTCAGCTTCACGCCGGGGCCCATGGTGGCGGCGGCGACGCAGCTCTTCACGTACTGGCCCTTGGCGGCGGCGGGCTTGGCCTTGACGATGGCGCCCATGAGGGCGTTCAGGTTATCGCCCAGCTTCTCGGGGCCAAAGGACACCTTGCCGATGGGGCAGTGGATGATGTTGGTCTTGTCCAGACGGTACTCCACCTTACCGGCCTTGATCTCGTTGACGGCCTGGGTCACGTTGGGGGTGACGGTGCCGGCCTTGGGGGAGGGCATCAGGCCCTTGGGGCCCAGAACCTTACCCAGACGGCCCACAACGCCCATCATGTCGGGGGTGGCGACCACAACGTCAAAGTCGAACCAGTTTTCCTTCTGGATCTTCTCCACCATGTCCATATCGCCCACAAAATCGGCGCCGGCGGCGCGGGCCTCGTCGGCCTTGTCGCCCTTGGCGAACACCAGCACCCGGGCGGTCTTGCCGGTGCCGTGGGGGAGGACGATGGCGCCGCGGACCTGCTGATCGGCGTGGCGGGAATCCACGCCCAGCTTCACGTGTAGCTCCACGGTCTCGTCAAACTTGGCGGTGGCGGTCTTGATGACCAGCTCCATGGCCTCGTTCACGTCATACTGGGCGGCGCGGTCGATGAGCTTGGCGCTGTCCACATACTTTTTGCCTTTCTTAGCCATTGCTGCTTCCTCCTTTCCCTTACTCTTCCACCAGCACGCCCATGGAGCGGGCGGTACCGGCGATCATGCTCATGGCGGCCTCCAGGCTGGCGGCGTTCAGGTCGGGCATTTTGGTCTCGGCGATCTTCTGGCAGTCGGCCTTGGACAGGGTGGCCACCTTGGTCTTATTGGGCACGCCGGAGCCGGACTCGATATTGCACGCCTTCTTGATGAGCACGGCGGCAGGGGGGGTCTTGGTGATGAAGGAGAAGGAGCGGTCGGCGTACACGGTGATGACCACGGGGATGATCAGGCCCATGTCCTTTTTGGTGCGCTCGTTGAACTCCTTGGTAAAGGCGGCGATGTTCACGCCGTGCTGGCCCAGGGCGGGGCCCACAGGGGGGGCCGGGGTTGCCTGGCCGGCGGGGATCTGCAGCTTTACATATCCAGTAATTTTCTGTGCCATTTGAAACAGCACCTCCTACATAAAATGTGGTGGTGACGAAATCCGCTTCGGGGATTTCTCCCACTGGCGGGTCTCACCCGCCTCTGATTTTCTTAGATCGTTTCGACTTGATCCAGCTCCAATTCGACAGGGGTCTCCCGGCCGAACATGGACACCACCACCCGAACCTTGCCGCGCTCGGTATCCAGATCCTCCACCGTGCCGATGAAGGAGGCCAGGGCGCCGTCGGTGATCTTCACGCTGTCGCCCACGCCGTAGCTCACCACCACCTCGCGCTTTTCCACGCCCAAGGCGGCGATCTCCTCCTCGGTGAGGGGGATGGCCTTGTTGGCCGAGCCCACAAAGCCGGTGACGCCCCGGATGTTGCGCACCAGATGCCAGGTCTCGTCGGTCATGACCATTTTCACCAGCACGTAGCCGGGGAATACCTTGCGCTCCACGGTTTTGGGGCCGTTGTCGGTGATCTCGGTGACGGTCTCGAGAGGAATGGACACCTCGGCGATGAGGTCGTGCATGCTGCGGTTTTCCACGGCCTGCTCAATGGACATGGCTACGGTGTTCTCATAGCCGGAGTAGGTGTGGGCCACATACCATTTCAATTCGTCAGCCATTCCGCGACCCCTTAGCCCAGGTACTCAAACAACGCAAACAGGGCTTGGATCACCGCACGGGCGAGGTAGTCGAACCCCCAGATGAAAATGCCCACGAGGATGACGCACACGATGACGACGCCCACGTTTTTAACCGTGTCCTTGAGGGAGGGCCAGGTGACCTTTTTCAGCTCACCCTTCAGGTCCTTGAGCCAGCGCAGGAGGCGGTTTGGCTTCTGTTCCTTCTTCTTGGGGGCCTTGGCCTTCTTGTCGGAGCTTACGGACTCCTTCGGAGTGGCGGTGTTGTCCCGCTTTTCCTGTTCAGACATTTACGTTAACCCTTCTTTCCTTTGAGCGGCGCCCATTACTTGGTTTCGGTGTGCTTCGTGTGCTTTCTGCAGAAGGGGCAGTACTTGTTGAGCTCCAGGCGCTCGGTGGTATTGCGCTTGTTCTTCTTGGTGTTGTAGTTGCGCTGCTTGCACTCGGAGCAGCGCAGCACGACCTTCACACGGTTTCCGGCTTTCGCCATTCTCGGCACCTCCTTTTAAATTGACCGGGCGGCAAAAAAGCGCCGGACCGGCCTTTGCCGACTCCAGCGCTCAAAATGGGCAAAACGCGCCCATTGGAAGCTACGGGAAATCGGCCAATTGCCTCCCTGCGGTCCTCCGGGGAGGGGTCAGGGTTTTTGTGCCTATCCCGTAAAAATACGCACAAAAAGAAAGCCCTGCTCACAGGTGCTGATAGCATATCACACCGGGCGGGGCTTGTCAAGGGGGTGGCGGGATTATTTGCCTTGAAAAAGCAGGGGGGATATGGTATGCTGTGGCCATCGGGACGCCGTTGCCGCCTGAGGGGGGCGGCTGCGAGGATAATGTGACGGCTGTGGGGCGGTTCGGCGCAGGCTGGACGCCTGGCCGTTCTGGAACGGAGGGTCAATATGCGTGTGATGGCCATTGATTACGGCGACGCCCGCACAGGGGTGGCGGTGTCCGACGCCTCGGGGCTGCTGGCGGGCTATACCACCGTGATCCACACCCGCAGCCAGGAGCGGGCGGCAGAGGAGCTGGCCCGGCTCGCCCGGGAGCGGCAGGCGGACGAGCTGGTGATGGGCTTCCCCCGGAACATGGACGGCACCGAGGGGCCCAGGGCGGAGCTCTACCGCGCCTTCGCGGCCCTGGTGGAGGAAAAGACAGGGATGCCGGTGCGGCTGTGGGACGAGCGGCGCACCACCATTGAGGCCCACCAGATTCTCCACGCCTCGGGCAAGAAGATGAAGGCCCACAGGAATAACGTGGACGCGGTGGCGGCATCGCTGATTCTGGAGGGGTATCTCATGTGGCGGGCTAAAAATTTATGAAACAACTCCCCGGCGGACACCCGCCGGGGAGTTATTGTTGGAAAAGATGCGTGATTTTATTTTTTAATAGCGGTTATAACTGCTTTTTCATGGGCGCCGCCTTTACACCAGTGCCGCAGTCTCCAGCGCGATCATCAGCTCCTCGTTGGTGGGGATGAGCAGCACCTTCACCTTGGAGTCGATGGCGGAGATGATGGCCTCCTTGCCCCGGACGCTGTTGGCGTCGGAGTCCATCTTGATGCCCATGAACTCCAGGCCCGAGGCGATGGCCATGCGCTGCGCGGCGTCGTTCTCGCCCACGCCGGCGGTGAAGATCACGGCGTCCACCCCGCCCATGGCGGCGGCATAGGCCCCGATATACTTCTTCACGCCGTAGTTGAACAGGTCCAGCGCCAGCGCCGCCCGCCCATTGCCTGCGTCCCGGGCGGCGCACAGGTCCCGGAAGTCGGAGGACACGCCGGACAGGCCCTGGACGCCGGATTTTTTATTGAGCACATTGAGCATTTCCTTGATGTCCATGCCGTGCTTGTTCATCAGGTACTCCAGAATGCCCGCGTCCAGATCGCCGGAGCGGGTGCCCATGGGAACGCCGGCCAGGGGGGTGAAGCCCATGGAGGTATCCACGCTTTTCCCACCGGCCACGGCGGCCACGGAGGAGCCGTTGCCCAGGTGGCAGGAGATGAGCTTGAGGGATTCGATGGGCTTGCCCAGCATGTCGGCGGCCCGCTGGGTGACGTACTTGTGGCTGGTGCCGTGGAAGCCGTAGCGGCGCACCTTGTCCTGCTGGTAGTATTCATAGGGCAGGGCGTAGGTGTAGGCCACGGGGGGCATGGTCTGGTGGAAGGCGGTGTCGAACACGGCCACCTGGGGCACGTCGGGACCCATGACGGCGGAGCAGGCCTTGACGCCCAGGATGTTGGCGGGGTTGTGCAGGGGGGCCAGGGGGACGCACGCCTCCATGGCGGAGAGCACCTGCCCGTCGATGCGTACGGAGTGGGCGAAGGTTTCGCCGCCGTGGACGACGCGGTGGCCCACTGCGTCGATCTCCTTCATGGAGGCGATGACGCCGTTTTCCGGGTCCACTAGGGCGTTGAGCACGGTCTGGATGGCCTCGGAATGGGTGGGCATGGCCACGTCGCGGGCGTCCACAACGGCTTTGCCGGGGGCCTTATAGGTGAATTTGCCGTCGATGCCGATGCGTTCGCACAGACCCTTGGCCAGCACATTCTGGCTGCCGGTGTCCAGCAGTTGGTACTTCAAGGATGAGCTGCCGGCGTTGATGACGAGAACTTTCATATTCCGCACTCCTTTAGTCACGATTTCCAGCTTCCGTGATGGGACATAACTGGGTATTTACTTTGCCCGGCCTTTGGGCGTATAATAACGAAAGGCACGGCTGTATAACGGACACATTATACTACGAAGGACGGCATACCGCAAGCGGTTTTCGCGATTTTGCCGAAAATAAGTGGGAGGAGGAGGGCCATGACCGTGGCGGGGGTGGTGGCGGAGTACAATCCCTTCCACCCGGGGCACGCCTTCCACCTGGGGGAGACCCGCCGGGCGCTGGGGGAGTGCGTCGTGGTGGCCGTGATGAGCGGGAACTTTGTGCAGCGGGGGGAGTGCGCCGTCTTTGACAAATGGACCCGGGCCCGGGCCGCCCTGGAGGGGGGCGCGGACCTGGTGCTGGAGCTGCCTACGGTGTGGGCGGCGTCCTCGGCGGAGACCTTCGCCCGGGGGGCGGTGGAGCTGCTGGCGGCCACAGGGGTGGTGACCCACCTGTCCTTTGGCAGCGAGTGCGGGGCGGCCCAGGGGCTTGGGCGGCTGGCCCGGTGCCTGGACAGCCCCGCTTACCGCACGGCCCTGCGGCGGTTTTTGGACCAGGGGCTTCCCTTTGCCGCCTGCCGCCAGCGGGCGGCGGAGGAGGTGGCGGGGACGGCGGCGGCGGAGCTGCTCTCCCGGCCGAACAATAACCTGGGGGTGGAGTACCTCCGGGCGCTGAACGCCCTGCAAAGCGGGATCGAGCCCGTCACCGTCCGCCGGGCGGGGGCGGGGCACGACGGGGGGGCGCACCCCCAGTACCCCTCCGCCTCCTTTTTGCGGGAGCAAATTTTGTCGGGGGCGCTGGCCGCGGAAAACCCCGCCGGGCTGAGGTGCGGGGAACGGGCGGCGCTGGCCGTCCTGCGCGCCATGGACGAGGGCGGCTTTGCCGCCCTGCCCGACTGCGGGGAGGGGCTGTCCCACCGGCTGTACCGGGCGGTGCGGCAGGGGAGGACGCTGGAGGAGGTATACGGGCTGGCCAAGACCAAGCGCTATGCCCACGCCCGCATCCGCCGGGCCCTGCTGTGGGGGGCGCTGGGGCTGCGGGAGGCCCACCGGCCCGCCCACCCGCCCTACCTCCGGGTGCTGGGGGCCAACGAAGGGGGCCGGGCCCTGCTGCGGGAGATGAAGGGCCGGGCGGCCCTGCCCGTCTTCACCAAGCCCGCCCACGGCAGGGGGGAGCCCCTGCTGGAGCTGGAGGCCCGCTGTACCGACTTCTACCAGCTGTGCCGCCGGGAGCCGGGGCGGTGCGGGCTGGAGTGGACCACAAACCCGGTTATGCTGTGAACTCAGAAGCTGTACGAATAGCCGAAGTATTCAGATTCGCGAGCCAAAATTGCCGGTGGCAAGGCGAAAAATCGCGGGAATACTTTATATATTTCAAGATTGTTTAACGCAGCCGGCGGCAATTTTGGCCGTAAAGCTGGGTGCTGAGGCTATTGGTACAGCTCCTCAAAACGAAAGGAAGTTTTTTGCCATATGAGAGCCTACGAAAGACTGCTGAAGTATGTTCAAATCCACACCGCATCCTCGGAGGAAACGGGGGTCACCCCCTCCACCCCGGGCCAGTGGGACCTGGCCCGGGCGCTGGTGGACGAGCTGAAGGGGCTGGGGCTGGAAAACCCTAGCGTCAACGAGCACTGCATCGTCACGGCCTGGCTGCCCGCCTCCCCCGGCTGCGAGGGCGCCCCCGCCCTGGGCCTGCTGGCCCACATGGATACCGCCCCCGCCTTCTCCGGGGAGAATGTAAAGCCCATCCTCCATGAGAAGTACGACGGCGGCGACATCGCCCTGCCCCAGGGGGGCCGGGTGATCAAGGCGGCGGACTTCCCCTTCCTGGCGGGGCTGAAGGGCAAAACCCTCATCACCGCCGACGGTTCCACCCTGCTGGGGGCGGACGATAAGGCGGGGGTGGCGGAGATCATGACCCTGTGTCAGCGGGTCATCGACGAAAACCTGCCCCACGGGCGGCTGTGTATCGCCTTCACCCCCGACGAGGAGATCGGCGAGGGCCCCGACCACTTCGACGTGGCGGCCTTCGGGGCCCGGTACGCCTACACGGTGGACGGCTCCGCGGCGGGGTCCATCGAGTACGAGAACTTCAACGCCGCCAGCGCCAAGGTGGATATCACCGGCGTGTCCGTCCACCCGGGCGCCGCCAAGGGCGTGATGGAAAACGCCCTGCTCATCGCCCAGGAGCTCAACGCCCTGCTGCCCCGGTCGGCCGTCCCCGGCAAGACGGATGGGTACGAGGGCTTCTTTCACCTGGACGCCCTGACGGGCACCACCGCCTCGGCCCACATGGAGTATATCATCCGGGACCACGACCGGGCCAAGTTTGAGGAGAAAAAGGCGCTGATGGAGCGCTCCGCCGCCCAGGTGGGGGCGGACCACCCCACCGCCAGGGTGGAGCTCACCCTGAAGGACAGCTACTACAACATGAAGGAGAAGCTCACGGACTGTATGCATCTGGTGGACAATGCCAAGCGGGCGGCGGAGTTGGCGGGGCTCACCCCGGCGGTGGAGCCCATCCGGGGAGGCACCGACGGGGCGCGGCTGTCCTATATGGGCCTGCCCTGTCCCAACCTGGGCACCGGCGGCTACAATTTCCACGGCCCGCTGGAGCTGGCCTGCGTGGAGGAGATGGACGCGGTGGTGGAGGTGCTGCGCCATATTGTGGAGCTCTACAGCAAATGATTCACAGTTTATTGATTATTTTCCAGTCCGAATGGGGTAGAATGGTGTCAACGAGCGAAAAGGAGACTTGTCCATGATGTACCGCAACGACCATTACGGTCCGATTGACCGTTTCTGCGCCAAGCATCCCCGGCTGGGCATATCCAACCTGGCCATGTATATCGCCATCGGCCAGGCGGCTGTGGGCATCCTGGACCTGTTTTTCCGGGGTGCGCTGGCCAACCTCCTGTTCTTCCACCGCGCCCTGATTTTTCGGGGGCAGGTCTGGCGGCTGGTCACCTTCGTTTTGATCCCCAGCAGCAGCAATCCCTTTTACCTGCTGCTGGGCTGCTATGTGGTCTATTGGACGGGCCAGATGCTGGAGCGGGAGTGGGGAACGGTCAAGTTCAGCCTGTTCTACCTGTGCGGGGCGGCGCTGTCCATTGCGGGCGGCCTGCTTCTGGGCGCTGCCAGCATCTATTACATCCACCTGTCCTTCTTCCTAGTCATCGCCACCATGTACAGCGAGATGCAGGTGCTGTTCATGTTTGTGCTTCCCATCAAAATGAAGTGGCTGGCCCTGCTGGACGTGGCCCTTATCCTGCTGGAGGGGGTGGAGAGCGGCCCGTTTGTGATCCTGCTGGCCCTGCCCAGCTTTATCAACTACTTCATCTTCACCTGGCCCTTCTGGTCCATGAAGCTGGGCTTTGCCCGCCGCCGGGCGGACCCCCAGGTCATCAACTTCAAGAAGGCCCAGCGGCAGGCCCAGAAGAAGGCCAGGGAGACCGGCGGCTACCTGCACAAGTGCGCGGTGTGCGGCCTCACCGACCAGGACGACCCCAATATGGAGTTCCGCTACTGCTCCAAGTGCGACGGGTATTACTGCTACTGCGCCAACCACATCAATAACCATATTCACATACACAATGACTGAGCAAAGCCCCCGCCGCCGGCGGGGGCTTTGCTGTTTTCACAATTCGCCTCTTCCCGCCATAGGATAGCTTGCGGACCGTCCGCAAGGCGGCCCGCGCGGGAAAGGAGCTGTCTATTATGTATGAAGCGCTGCGTTTGTCCACCCTCCGGGAGGGGGAGAGCGCCTATGTGACTGAGGTGAGCGCGGGACCGGCCATGGACCGGCGGCTCACCGACCTGGGGCTGGTGCGGGGCACCCGGGTAACCTGTGTGCTGCGCAGCCCCGCCGGGGACCCCTGCGCCTATCTGATCCGGGGGGCGCTCATCGCCCTGCGCCGGGCGGACGCCGACGGCGTGGCCCTGGAGCGGCGGGTTCAGGAGGTGGCTGCCGGGGCGGTGGCCACATGAAGCGGGTGGCGCTGGCGGGCAACCCCAATGTGGGGAAGTCCACCCTGTTCAACGCTTTGACCAAGCTCCGGCAGCATACGGGGAACTGGGCGGGGAAGACGGTGGCCACCGCCCGGGGAGAGTACATCTTTGAGGGGCGGGAGTACCAGCTGATCGACCTGCCCGGGACCTATTCCTTGGCCGCCCACTCCCAGGAGGAGGCGGTGGCCAGGGACTACATTGAGAGCGGCCAGGCGGACGCTGTGGTGGTGGTGTGCGACGCCACCTGCCTGGAGCGGAACCTGATTCTGGTGCTCCAGGTGCTGGAGCTGACGGGGAAGGTGCTGGTGTGCGTCAACCTGCTGGACGAGGCCAAACGGCTGGGGGTGGAGGTGGACCTGCCCGCCCTGTCCCAGCGCCTGGGGACGCCTGTGGTGGGCACCTCCGCCGGGCGGCAGGAGGGGCTGGAGGAACTCAAGAGGGCCATTGCCCGGCTGGTGGAGGCGGACGCCCCCGCCGCCTCCCGGCGGGAGCCCAGGGAGCGGGTCACCCTGGCGGAGCGGTACGCCGCCCAGGTGGTGCGGGAGGAGCGGGCGGACCGCCTGCGCCGCCAGCGGCGGCTGGACCGCCTGCTCACCTCCAAATCCACCGGCATCCCGCTGATGCTGCTGCTGTTTGGGCTGGTGGTGTGGCTGACGGTGGCGGGGGCCAACGGCCCGTCAGCCCTGCTCACCGCCCTGTTTGCCCGGGTGGGGGAGGGGCTGGCGGCGTGGCTGGCCCCGGCCCCGGCGTGGCTGTCCGGCATCCTGCTGGACGGGGTGTACCGGGTGACCGCCTGGGTGGTGGCGGTGATGCTGCCCCCCATGGCCATCTTTTTCCCCCTGTTCACCCTGCTGGAGGACCTGGGCTACCTGCCCCGGGTGGCCTTTGTCATGGACCACGCGTTTCAGAAATGCCGGGCCTGCGGCAAGCAGTGCCTGACCATGTGGATGGCGGATATGAGTTTGCGCTACACCCGCCAATAGATGCTCACCGCCTCCCCGTCCACCTCCACCCGCTCCACCAGGGAGGCGGCCAGCGCCCGGCGGCTGTCTGCCTCCCCGGCGGCCCAGCCCGCCCAGAAGCGCCGGGCGGCGCTGTCCGGCCCCTCCGGGGGCGGGGCGGGGGGCGGCGCGTCCAGCTGTGCCCGGAGCCGGTTCCGCTCGGCCCGCAGCGCGGCGGCCCGGCGCTCCACCTCCTCCCTGGGCAGGGAGCCCACCTGGTAGAGCTGTATGAGCCTGCCGGTCTGGAGATCTAGCTCGTCCAGCCGTTTTTCAAGGGCGGCGGGACCGGCCCAGTCCGGGGCAGCCGCCTCCCCTTCCGGGCGGAGGACATCCGCCAGCAGCTCCGGCGTGAGCAGGCGCTCCAGCTCCCCCAGAACCAGAGCGTCCAGCTGGCCGATGGGCCAGCTGCGGTTTTTGCAGTCCGGGTCCCGGACGAACTTGGGGGAGCACTTGGAGCGGGAATAGCAGCGGTAGCAGCCGTGAACCGCACTGTAGCGCGCGCCGCACCGGGCGCACCAGACCAGTCCGCTCAAAAAATACCCCGCCCGGAAGGGGGAGCGCTGGGGGGCGGTCTTGGCCGCCTCCCTGGGGGAGCCGGGCCCCAGCAGCCGGGCGGCGGCCTGGAAGTCCTCCTGGCTGACCAGGGGCTGGTGGAGGCCGTCGTAATCCTGCCGGCGGAAGTGGACCTTGCCGGTGTAGACGGTGTTTTTCAGCACGCCCAGCACCTTGGCGGGGGTCCAGCTGCCGGCGTAGCGGGCGGACAGCTCCCGGCTGACGGCGTTGACGGATTTTCCCGACAGGAACAGGGCGAAGGCCTCCCGCACCTGGATGGCCTGGTACGGGTTCACCTGTAAGAGCCCGTCCCGGTAGTCGTACCCGGTGGGGGGACGGGAGCCGCCGTGGTAGTACCCCGCCCGGCTGCGGCCGATGCGGCCCATGGTGAAGCGCTCGGTGATCTGGTCCTTCTCCAGCTGGGCAAAGACGGACAGAATGCCGATCATGGCCCGGCCAAAGGGGGTGGAGGTGTCAAAATTCTCGCTGATAGACACAAAATCGGCGCCATGGGCCAGCAGCTCGTCCTCAATGAGGGTCAGGGTGTCCTTCTGGGAGCGGGAGAGCCGGTCCAGCTTGCACACCACCACGGCGTCCACGCCGCCCCGCCGGATATGGGAGAGCATCCGCCGCAGGGCCGGGCGGTCGGTATTGCCGCCGGAGTAGCCGCCGTCCACGTACAGCTCCCCCAGGGTCCAGCCCTTGGCGGCGCAGAACGCCCGCAGCCGCCCGGTCTGCTCCTCAATGGAGTAGTTTTCCAGCTGGTTTTCGGTGGATACCCGGGCGTAGCCCGCCACCGTCATGGGCCGTGGGTCCACAGCGCTCCCTCCCTGTCGGAATATAGGCTCTAAAAGGGGAGAACGGCGGCGGGCCGTTCTCCCCTTCTGTCCGCCGGATGCCCGGCAGGATTGTCTTGGCGGCTGGGGCCTCTCACTCCACGGAGGGGAGGCTGGCCGGGTCAAAGCTCATGGACACTGCGGTTTCATCGTCGCCCAAAAATTCAAAGACCTCAAACTCCACCGGGGAGCCGCTGTCCGAAATCAGGTAGGCGCGCTGTACGTCGGTGGTGGCGCCGGGGCGCACGTCCCGCAGGGCGGTGCCGGCGGAGTACTGGGGGTTGGTGGACAGGATGGTGGCCGAATCCAGCTGCACCCCGTCCTGGAAGGCCCGCTCAATGAAGGCGGACAGGGCGTTGGTGGTCTCCTGGCTGTTGTTGGTCCAGGAGTAGGTGATGAGGATGGCCTGGCTCCCGCCGTAATCGGCGGTGAGGACGGCGCTTTTGATCTCCACGTAGTAGTCCCCCAGGTCGCCGGAGGGCCCGGCGGGAAGGGGGTCGGAGGGCTGGGAAGAGGGCGGGGCGCTGGGCTGCTGGGATACGTCGGCGCTGGGGGAAGGGGAGGGCGAGGGCTCCGAATCCGCGTCCAGCAGGCCCTGGACCGTGAAAAAGATAACCGCCGCAGCCGCGATAATAACCACAAGGGAGAGCACAACGGTCAGGGCGGCACGACCCCTGGGGGGTTCGTCGTCAATGCCGGGGGGCTTGATGGACTCCCGGTTGATGAAGGCGGTGACCAGCTGCTTGAGGTAGCTTCTGACCTCGTGCTCCGGCAGGGAATCAATGGCGGCTTCCCGCTTTTTCTGGTTGGGCTCCATGACCACGGCGCGCAGGGTGGGGGGGCCGGAGGGGGGGGCGTGGGTGGAGAAGTCCTCATAAATATTGTCGTCCTGGTTATAGGCCACCACGAAGTCCACCAGGGCCAGCACGGCGCACAGGAAGGACCACAGCGCCCAGATCATCAGATCGGCGTAGCGCCCCGACATGGTGAAGCCCACCAGCGCGCCCAGGCCGTGCAGGGTGATCAGGGCGATGTCGGCGCCCAGGCTGCCGCCGCTGGTGACGATGGAGACGATGCCGCCGGCCAGCAGCGTGGCGGCCACCACCAGGCCGGCGGCGCCGGAGGGGGCCTCCCCCGCCAAGAGGTTCAGCGCCCCGCCCCAAAAGGCTTGGCAGACCACGTACAGGCTGAGGGCGGCGGACAGTGCGCCGGAGCCGATTTTCCAAATTCTCAACGCGATTCCTTCTTTCTGTCTTGGTCGGACTGGGGCGGCCGGATGGTGAAACGGCCCGCCCGGAGCGGTCGGAACCGCGCGAAACTATCATAGCATGGACCGCCGTTTTTTGCAACCATTTTCGGGCGGGCATAGGCGGGCCGGGGGGCGCATAGCTATGGCCGGGGTGATGAAGGTGGAAAAAAGCGGGCTTGATGGCGCGGTGGTGCGCAATATCCTGGCGGACGGCTCCCAGCGGGATGACATGGCGGGCTGCGTCCGGGGGGCGGAGGGGCTGCCCGATTTGACCAGGCGGCTGATTGTCCATTTCGCCGGGCTGGCGGGGGAGGCGGAGAGCCGGGGGGCACAGGGCGGATAGCCCGCCGCCCCCTGCTTTTTTTGGCGCGGGGCAAAATCATATAGGTTATATGCATGTCGCTGGGCTGTAATGCCTGCGGGGTCACGGGCTGCCGCATCATTGACAGCCCCCGGGAGCGGCTCATTGCCATCCTCACCGCCTCCCTGGTGCCGTGTAACGGCAAATTCCCCACCCTCATCGCCCTGATCACCATCTTTTTTGTGGGCGGGCGGGCCGGGGTGCTGGCCTCGCTGGAGGGGGCGGCGCTGCTGCTGGCCACGCTGGTGCTGGGGGTGGCGGGGACGCTGGGGTGTTCCCGGCTGCTGTCGGCCACGCTGCTCAAGGGGATGCCCTCCTCCTTTGCCCTGGAGCTGCCCCCCTTCCGAAAGCCCCGGGTGGGGGAGGTGATCGTCCGCTCGGTGCTGGACCGCACCCTGTTTGTGCTGGGGCGGGCGGTGGCGGTGGCCGCCCCGGCGGGGGCGGCGATCTGGCTGATGGCAAACGTGACGGTGGGGGACATCTCCCTGCTGGCCCGCTGCACCGGGTTTTTGGACCCCTTCGCCCGGTGGTTCGGGCTGGACGGGGTGATCCTCATGGCCTTTATCCTGGGCTGGCCCGCCAACGAGATTGTGCTGCCGGTGATGCTCATGGCCTACCTGTCGGCGGGCAGCCTGGTGGAGTTCGACAGCCTGGCCGCCCTGGGGGAGCTGCTCACCCAGCAGGGCTGGACGTGGCTGACGGCGGTGTGCGCCATGCTGTTCTCCCTGTTCCACTGGCCCTGCTCCACCACCTGCCTCACGGTGTACAAGGAGACGGGCAGCGTGAAATGGACGGCGCTGGCCGTCGTCCTGCCCACGGCGCTGGGGCTGGGGCTGTGCCTGGCGGTGACGGCGGCGGCGGGGCTGCTGGGAGTGGGATGAGGGCGCGGGACGCAAAATAGGGGCGGCGGGGAATTTTCCCCGCCGCCCTTTCCCTGGCCCGCGCAAAGCAGTATGACAAATGAAGCGGCCGTCCGGCCGGAAGCGCGCCCGTGGCACATGGGAGGGTGGAGCCGGCCGGGAATGGGTTACCTGAAGCCTACCGAAGCAGCCAAAATGGACAGCAGCTGCGCGGGGCAGGGCTTTTGGGGAAGGGATACATAGGCCAGCTCATTGAGCAGCAGCGGGTTTGAGCGCCAGATGACGCCGCTCACCGTGCGGATATTCCGCTCCACCGCCGCCCAGCTTGTCCCATACCGTCTTGCCACGTCTGGGTAAACCAGTTTTGTCACCTGGAGCAGCCGGTCCGGCTGCTCCGCGCACAGTTCCACCGCCAGCACCGTTTGGGGAAAGCCCTTGTAATTCCGGGTCACCCCAAGCTGGTAGAGCAGCGCGCATATCTCCATGCACTCGCCTTTGATATTACATCACCCCCGCCTTTCCAACCGCAGTTTTCAGCTTGCGCCGCAATTCATGTAAAGTATCCAGAATGCTCCCGTCGTTTTTGGACAACAGCATAAATACCCATACGTCTACGCCTAATATATCCGCCAGCCGCTCAAGACTATCCAGGCTGGGATTTGCCTGCCCATGCTCAATGTCCCGCAGAAAGGACACGCTCATCTCCGCCCGCAGAGCCAGCTGCTCTTGAGATATGTTTTTCGCCTTCCGCAACAGCACGATGTTTCGACCGATTTCAGCTGCATTCGTCATAAAATCCCTCCCATACTTAGTTTAGGAAAGATTTTCCTTATTCGCCAGACGATATACTGGCGATTTCATTTTTATGAATAGAAATTGAATAGGAGCGGCGGCCCATGTGTTGCCAAATTGCAACACGGCGTCCGCCGTCAACGCAACCGGAAGGCTCGCTTACCGTGGAAAGAGGGGATTGACAATGGTATGAAATCGTACTATAATGCGTGGATAGTACGATTTCATACAAAGGAGGCGGGCAGGATGGAGCACCGCGCAAATCTGGTCCGGCGCTTTTATCAGCTGTTTTGCGAGACGGACTTGGTCTACCGCGAGGCGGCGGCAGGGCTGGGGCTGACCCACAGCGTATTTGAGATTTTGTATGCCGTCTGGAACTACGGGGATGATATGCGCTGTCCCCTGCGGGAGGTGCGCCGCCGCAGCGGCCTGGGCAAGCAGACCGTTAACTCCGCCCTGCGCAGGCTGGAGGGCGAGGGGCTGGTGTGCCTGGAGCGGGCCGGGGGAAAGCACAAGGACGTATGCCTGACGGCGCAGGGCGCGGCGCTGGCAAAGCGCACCGTGGTTCGGATTATGGAGGCGGAGAACGCCGCGTTCTCCGGCTGGACGGACCAGGAGGTGGACAGCTACCTGGCGCTGACGGAAAAGTATCTCTCCGCCCTGCGCGAGGCGGCCAGGGGGCTGAACGTCCGCTGACGGGCCCGGCTGTGCCGGGGCCGCCCGGCGGGGATCAAATTTTTGCAGGAGTATAAAAGACAATGATACAGCTATCCGATCATTTTGACTACAAGCGCCTGCTGCGCTTTACCTTCCCATCCGTCGTCATGCTGGTGTTCACCTCCATCTACGGGGTGGTAGATGGTTTTTTTGTGTCCAATTTTGCCGGGAAGACCCCCTTTGCCGCAGTGAATTTCATCTTCCCGGTGCTGATCATCCTGGGCTGCGCCGGGTTTATGTTCGGCACCGGCGGCAGCGCTCTCATCGCCAAGACCCTGGGGGAGGGGGATGGCAGGCGGGCCAACGAGATCTTTTCCCTGCTGGTGGCGTGGGGGGCGGCCTGCGGCGTGGTGCTGGCGGTATTGGGCTTTGTCCTCATGCCGTCCATCGCCGCCCGGCTGGGGGCCCAGGGACAGCTGCTGCGGGACAGCGTGCGCTATGGGCGGATCATTGTGCTGGCGCTGCCCTTTTACATCCTCCAGTCGGAGTTCCAGTGCCTGTTTGTCACGGCGGAAAAGCCCAAGCTGGGGCTGGCCGCCACGGTGGCGGCGGGGACGGTAAACATGGTGCTGGACGCGCTGCTTGTGGGGGTGCTCCGCTGGGGGCTGGAGGGCGCGGCGGCGGCCACCGCCGTCAGCCAGCTGGTGGGGGGTGCGCTCCCGCTGGCCTACTTCGGGCGGCGGAACAGCAGCCTGCTGCGGCTGGGCCGGTGCCGCTTTGACGGCGGGATGGTGCTCAAAGCCTGTGCCAACGGCGCGTCCGAGCTGATGAGCAGCATCTCCATGTCGGTGGTCAGCATGCTTTACAACGCCCAGCTCATGGCCAAGGCGGGGGAGGACGGCGTGGCCGCCTATGGGGTGCTGATGTACGTCAGCCTGGTGTTTCAGGCCATTTTTATCGGCTATTCCGTGGGGGTGGCCCCCGTTGTGGGCTACCACCACGGCGCGGGCAGCCGGGACGAGCTCAAGGGCCTGCTGCGGCGCAGCGCTGTGCTTATCGGCAGCTTCTCCGTGGCGATGTGCCTGGCGGGGGAGGGGCTGGGCAGGCCGCTGGCCATCCTCTTTGTGGGCTACGACCGGGCGCTGCTGGACATGACCGCCCACGCCTTTTCCATCTTCTCCATCTCCTTTTTGTTCTCCGGGCTGGCCATCTTCGGCTCCTCCTTTTTCACCGCCCTGAACGACGGCCTGACCTCGGCGCTGATCTCATTTCTGCGCACCCTGGTGTTCCAGTGTGCCGCGGTCCTCCTGTTTTCCGCCCTGTGGGGGCTGGACGGCATCTGATGGTCCATCGTGGCGGCGGAGGTGATGGCGGTGGCGGTGACGCTGGCCTTCCTGGCGGGCAAGAGAAAAAAGTATGGATATCTGTGACAGGCCGCCCTTCCCCGCTTGCAATTCCCGGCGGGGTCTGATATAATCGTGCCGGATTTAGCCGTCCGCGCCCCTTTGCCCGCGCGGTCAAATGCAAATGGAGGGTTTGAAATGTCTGTGAAAATCACCGCCACCAGCACCTGCGACCTGCCCGCCCAGCTGCTGGAGCGCTATCAGATCACCATGGTTCCCCTGTACGTATCCTTTGGAGGAGGCACCTACCGGGACGGCGTGGACGCCGCCCCCGAGGATATCTTCCGCCACGTGGAGGGGGGCGGACAGCTGCCCTCCACCGCCGCCGTCAATATCGCCGACTATCAGGAGCTGTTTGCCCAGCTCTCCCCCCAGTATGACAGCGTGCTCCATATCACCATCGGCAGCGAGTTCTCCTGCTGCTATCAAAATGCCCTGGTGGCGGCGGAGGACTACCCCAACGTGTACGTGGTGGACTCCCGGAACCTCACCGTGGGCCAGGGCATCCTGGTGCTCAAGGCGGCGGAGGCCGCCCAGCGGGGGGACGGCATTGAGGACATTTTGAAGATGCTGGAGGGGATGATAGGCCGGGTGGACACCACCTTTGTGGTGGACAAGCTGGACTATCTGGCCAAGGGGGGCCGGTGCTCGTCGGTGGTGGCCCTGGGGGCCAACCTGCTGAAGCTGAAGCCCTGCATTGTCCTGTCCGACGGCAGGATGGCGGTGGGCAAGAAGTACCGGGGCGCCTTTGACAAGGTGCTGTCCGATTACGTGCTGGATCAGCTGTCCGGCAGGGATGTGGATACGGACCGGGTTTTTGTGGTCCACACCCGCTGCGCCCCCGGCATCCCGGAAAATGTGTGCGATATGGTGCGGCAGTTCGGCTTCCGGGAGGTGGTCACCGCCGTGGCGGGGTGCACCATCTCGTGTCACTGCGGCCCCAATACCCTGGGGGTCATCTTCCTGCGCAAGTGAGCGGGGCGCGTTTCACGTGAAACATTTGTTTTAAGCACAGGGAAAGAGCCCGCCGCCGGTGACCCGGCGGCGGGCTCTCGAGATTTTATCCGGCGCTCCGGGTCAGCAGCTCCACGGCTGCCTGGAGCTGTACGTCGTCCGCCCCGCCCAGAACCGCGCCCTCGGGCAGGGACAGCTCTACGTCGGGGATGAGCCCCTCGCCGATGAGGGAATGGCCGCTGCCGGTGCAGTAGGCAGCGGTGGACAGCCCCACCCCGCCGCCGTTTATCAGGGGGAAGGTGATCTGGGAGTAGCCCTTGCCGGAGGTGAGCTCCCCCACAATGGGGGCCCCCGCGCTCTCCCGCAGCTGGGCGGCCAGCAGCTCGGCGGCGGAATAGCTGTCCTTGTTCACCAGCACCGCCATGGGCAGATCCACGCAGCTGGCGTCGGACTGGGTGACCGACTCAAACCACCAGCGGGGCCTGTGGGTGAACACCGGGCCCTCGGGCAGCAGGTAATCCAAAATGTGCTCCAGCTGGGAGACATAGCCGCCGGGATCGTTGCGCACGTCCACGATGAGGGCTGACGCGCCCTGCTCCAACAGGGCGTCCACCTCCTGCCGGAAGCTGCTGGCGGAGCCGGAGTAGAAATTGTCCAGCTTCACATAGCCCACGCCGTCCTTCAGCAGCTTCCCGCTGGCGGAGGGGCTGTGGACGGCGGCGCGGGTGCACACTGCCTCCCGGACGGCGCCGTCCTCCCCCAGCAGGGTGAGGGCCACCTGGGCGCCGTCCTCCCCCCGGATCAGGTCGGAGCCCAGCTCCCGGCCGTCCCCGGCGATGGACTGCCCGTCCACGGCGGTGATGATGTCGCCGGGGAGCACCCCGGCCTTGTCCGCGGGGCCGCCCCTGGTCACCGACTGGACCAGCAGGCCCTCCTCCCGCTCATAGCCGACGGTGATGCCCACCCCCACATAGCTGTTGGCCCGGCGTTGGTTGGTGGCCTGGTAGCGCTCCTGGTCCAGGTAGTAGGACCAGCGGTCGCCCAGGCCGTCCACAAAGGCGTCCAGCCCAGCGTCCACGGCCTTGTCCAGATCGGCGTCCGCCTCCACAAAGGCAAACCGGGCCAGCAGGTAGGTCTGCACCAGGGAGAGGCCGCTTCTCCCCAGCAGCAGGCACCACACCGCCCCGGACACCGCCAGGGTGAGCACCACCGTGATGAGGATCTTGGCCCAGCCTGCCAGCCGCCACCGCCGCCTGCGCGTGTACACCGTTTGCTCTTCCATGATCTGGACCTCCTTGATGAAAATGGAGCAGGGGCGCAGGGAGTTCCCGCGCCCCTGGGTTTATATGGTTTGGGCCTGTGCAAAGCGGGATTGCAGACGCTGTCCCCGCGTCAGCCGCCGCTCATCTTTCCGCCGCTGGGTGAGGTAAAGGTCATGCCGGGATAGAGGCGCAGCACGTCGTTGCGCACACCGTTCACCCGCAGCTCGAAATGGAGGTGGTTGCCGGTGGAGCGGCCGGTGGTGCCCACATAGCCGATGACCTGGCCCTTCTGCACGGTCTGCCCCTCCTGGACGATGGGGACCTGCTTCTGATGGGCGTACAGGGTGGCGTAGCCGTTGCCATGGCTGATGATGCAGTAGTAGCCGTAGGACGATGCGTTTTGGTTTTTATTCACGGTGGTGACCACGCCGGTCTTGGCGGCGTAGATGGGGGTGCCGCTGGGGGCGGGTATGTCGGTTCCGGTGTGGTTATCCCGCTTGCCGGTGAAGGGGTCGGCGCGGTTGCCGAACAGGGAGGAGATCTTATACCGCCCCGGCAGGGGCCAATACCAGTCGCCGCTGGTCATGTTCACGTTGTTCTGCTGGGCCAGGGCTTCCAGCTGGGCCTGGTACTTTTTCTCGGCCTCCTTCAGCTCCTTGTTGATCTGGGCCTCGCTGTCCGCCAGCTTTTTGGCCTCGGCGGCGTACTCGCTCTCGGAGGCGGCAATCTGGTTGAGGAGGGTCTGGGCCTGGGTTCGCTGGTCCTCCAGCTCTGCCTTTTTGGCCTCCAGCGCCTGCTGCACCTCGGCCTGGTCCGCCCGGCCCACGGCCAGGTCGTCCCGGGCGGCGCCCAGCTGGGCCTGGGTGGCGTTGAGCTGGTCGATGATGCGGTTGGAGTAGTCCATGATGTCGGTGATGAGCATGGCGTAGTCCAGCATCTCGGAGAAGCTGGACGCCTCAAACAGGATGGACAGGTAGGACGTGCCCCCAGTCTCCTCCATCCAGCGCACCTGGCGGTAGAATTCCTGGTACTGCTCCTCCTCCTGCTGCTCCAGCGTGTGAATCTCCGCCTCCTTCTGGGCGATCTGGAGGTCGTACTGGTCCAGCAGGGCCTGGCTGGTGTTGATCTCCTCCTCGGTGAGCAGCACCTGGCCCTGGATCAGCTCCACCTGCTCCTTGGCCTTGGACAGGTCGTTTCGGATGGAGTCCAGCTTTTTCTGGACCTCCTTTTTCTGGGCCTGGATGTCGCTGAGGTTGTCTTTGATATTCTGGATGTCCTGCTTGGTGACGTCGGCGTAGGCGATGGCGGCCAGGGCGGACGCCAGCAGGGATAAAAGCAGCACCGCCGCCAGCACGATGACGATGATGCGCTGGGTCTTTTTATTCATAGCGGCCTCCTCACAGGCGGATCAGACGTGAAGGAACTTGCGGATGGCGAAGCTGGAGCCCAGCGCGCCGATGACGGAGCCGGCCAGCAGAAATACCTGGAGCACCCGGGCCCAGATGGCCCGGAAGTCCAGCAGGGCGAACAGGGTGGCGGCGCCGTTCTCCGTCAGCGCCCTGCACACGGCGGCATACACCCCCCACTGGAGAAAGAAGGCCGCCAGCGCGCCCATCAGACCCAGGATCAGCCCCTCCACAATGAAGGGCCAGCGGATAAAGCCGTCGGTGGCGCCGCACATCTTCATGATGGCGATCTCCTCCCGGCGGGAGAAGGCGGCCAGCCTTGTGGTGTTGGAGATGATGAACAGCGACACCGCCGCCAGAATGCCGACCAGCACATAGGCCAGGGCGGTGACGGCGTTGCGCACGGTGACAAAGCCCTCGGCCACCTTGCCCTCCGCCCGGTAGTTGGCCACCCCGGGCAGGGCGCGCACCGCGTCCACCGTCTCGGTGAAGCGCTCCAGGTCGGCCACGTGGACGGAAAGCCGGTCCCGGATCACCCCGTCGGGCAGGTTGGCGTACAGCCCCTGGTGCTCCCGGCCCTCCAGGAATTTGGCCTTGGCCTCGTCGGCGGAGACGAAGGTGACCTCGGCCACGTTGTCCACCTGCCGCACCCGCTCCATGAGCTGCTGGATCTGCTGCTGGGAGAAGGACTCGTCCACGTAGACCAGGAACTCATTTTCCTCCTCCAGCTTGCTCAGCTGCTCGTCCACGTTGATGGCCAGCAGGGAGAAGGAGCCCATGATGATGAGGCAGGCCACGATCATGCACACCGCGGCAAAGGACATCAGGCCGTGGGAGAAGATGCTCACAAAGCCCTCTTTGATGAAATAGCCCAAGTTGAATTTTCTCATGCTCTGTAGTAGCCTCCCTGACCGTCCCGTATCATCTCGCCGTCCTTGATGGCCACCACCCGCTTGGAGAAGCGGTTGACCAAATCCCGCTCGTGGGTGACCACCAGCATGGTGGTGCCCATGGCGTTGATCCGCTCCAGCAGGGTCATAATCTCCAGGGAGCGCCGGGGGTCCAGGTTGCCGGTGGGCTCGTCGGCGATGATCATGTTGGGGTTGTTCACCAGCGCCCGGGCGATGGCCACCCGCTGCTGCTCGCCGCCGCTCATCTCGTTGGGGAAAGCGTCCTCCTTGCCGTCCAGCCCCACCAGCTCCAGCACGTAGGGGATGCGCTTGCGCATCTCCCGGCCGCTGGCGCCCACGGTGCGCATGGCAAATTCTAGATTGCCCTGCACCGTCTTTTTCTCAATGAGGCGGAAGTCCTGGAAAATGATGCCCAGGGTGCGCCGCATGTGGGGGATCTGCCAGCGGCGGATATTGTTCAGGTTGTAGCCGTTGACAATAACCCGGCCATGGGAGGCGGTGACCTCCGCCGTGAGCAGCTTGACAATGGTGGACTTGCCCGAGCCGGACGGGCCCACCAGGAATACAAACTCCCCGTCCTCAATGCGCAGGTTGATCCCCCGAAGGGCCTTGGTGCCGTTGTCGTATTCTTTATGTACGTCGATCAATCGTATCATGGGCCCGCATCTCCGTGTCATAGTCAAGGTCTCGCCCATCTCTGCGCGGACGGAATCAGTTCCTATTATATCGGTTTCCCCCAGGCATGTCAACCGGGAAGGGAGGCTTTCCAAAAATCCCCCAGGCGGCAGGCGGGAATGTTTGGGCCCGGGGGCGCATAGGTGTGGGTGAGGTGATGGGCATGGTGGGCCGGCTGGTGCTGGCGGGCGGGAAGGGCCGCTTCCGGCTGGTGGAGGACAGGCTGGGGCCGCTGGAAGCGGTGCGGGCGGCGGTGTACGCGCCGGAGGGGCTGGCCCCCTGGCGGCTTTGGCGGCGGCTGCGCCGCGCGGAGCGGGCGCTGGTGCGGGCGGGGGCGGGCCGGGTGGTTCTGGGCGTGGACTTCCCCTACCGGGACCGGCTTGCGCTGCTGCGGCCGGTGGATGTGCTCCCCCTGCGCCGGGGGTGCGCCGACGTGCTGGCCCTGGGGGCGCTGGCGGCGGAAGGGGTGCCCCCCCGCCGGGGCCGGGTGGCCCTGTCCGCCCCCCGGCTGTGCCCTGAGCTGGAGCGGGCGGCGGAGCGGCTGTGTCCCCAGGTGCGGGGCCTGCTCATCGACGCGCCGGGCGGGGGGGACTACGCCCGGTATCTCCAGGCGCGGTTCGGCCTGCCGGTGACGCCCCCTGCGGCGGGGGCGGACGTGACCGCCGCCTTCGGCCCGGAGGGCGGGCGCTGGGGGCGCAGCGTGGAGCTGTACGAGGGGGGGGCGCTGAACGGCCTTGGCCTGGCGGCGGAGGGGATAGAGCTGCCGCCGGACTGCGCCGAGCAGGTGCTGGCCCTGCTGTGGGAGCGGGGGGAGGTGGGGCGGGAGGAGCTGGGCGTCCGGCTGGTTGGGGGCGCTCTTTTCCCGCATTGACCAGGCGGTGGACAGATAAAGGCCCTCCCCGCCGGGGAGGGCCCAGTCCGTCGGAAAAGGCTTTGCCTTTTCCGACGGGAAAAGCTGCGGCCTCATGCGCGCACTCGCTGTCCGCCTGAGGCGGCCAACTCGCACACTGTTCGGCCGAGAAGTGTTTTCCCCGACGCACAGGCCGCCGGGGAAAACGGATTCCATTTTCTTCGCGCCTGCGGGCGCGAACTCTGCGAGGCTTTTTCCACAAGCTCGGCCCTCCCCGGCAGGGAGGGCCAGACTTTTAGAATTTTGCCCCGCCGAACTCGGACAGGGTGACGGACTTGTTGCGCTCCGCCGTCCAGTTGATGGACCACTGGGAGGCGAACAAAAGAAGCTGGTTCTGCCGGTAGTCCTCCACCAGCATGGCGTCGCCGGGCAGGGTGAGCTCGTCGGCGCGCAGGGGCTCGTCCCCCTCGTGGCGCAGCCAGCGCAGGTACTCGTAGGGCAGGCCCTCGGCGTACAGGTCCACGCCGTACTCGTTTTTCAGCCGGTACTCCAGCACGTCGAACTGCAGCGTGCCCACCACGCCCACGATGACCTCCTCCATGCCGGAATAGGGGGTCTTGAAGATCTGGATGGCGCCCTCCTGGGCGATCTGCTCCATGCCTTTGAGGAACTGCTTGCGCTTCATGGTGTCCAGCGGCCGCACCCGGCGGAAGTGCTCGGGGGCGAAGGTGGGGATGGGGTCGAACTGGAACTTGTGGGCGGCGGTGCACAGGGTATCCCCGATGGAGAAAATGCCCGGGTCGAACACGCCGATGATGTCCCCCGCGTAGGCCTCCTCGATGATCTCCCGCTCGGCGGCCATGAGCTGCTGGGGCCGGGAGAGCTTCAGCTTTTTGCCCCCCTGGACATGGTAGACCTCCTTGTCCGCGTCAAACCGCCCGGACACCACCCGCATGAAGGCGATGCGGTCCCGGTGGGCCTTGTTCATGTTGGCCTGGATTTTGAACACAAAGGCGGAGAAATTGTCATCGAAAGAATCAATCATTTCGTCCCCGGCGGTGCGGGGCAGGGGGGCGCGGGTCTGGCGCAGGAAGTCCTCCAGGAAGGGCTCCACGCCGAAGTTGGTCAGCGCCGAGCCGAAGAACACCGGGGAGAGCTGCCCGTGGCGCACCCGGTCCATGTCAAACTGGCAGGAGGCCCCGTCCAGCAGCTCGATCTCATCGCTCAGCTGGTCCCGGTAGGACTGGCCGATGAGGCCGGCCAGCGCCGGGTCGTCCAGGCTGACCTCGGTGGCGGTGGCCGCCTTGGAGCCGCCGTTGGAGGTGAAGTGGATGATGCGGCGGCGCTCCCGGTCGTACACGCCCTGGAACGCCTTGCCGCAGCCGATGGGCCAGTTGACGGCGTAGGTGTCGATGCCCAGCTCGTGCTCCAGCTCCTGGCACAGCTCGAAGGGGTCCCGGGCCTCCCGGTCCATCTTGTTGATGAAGGTGAAGATGGGGATATCCCGCAGGCGGCACACCTTGAAGAGCTTGCGCGTCTGGGCCTCCACGCCCTTGGCGGCGTCGATGACCATAACGGCGCTGTCTGCCGCCATCAGGGTGCGGTAGGTGTCCTCCGAGAAGTCCTGGTGGCCGGGGGTGTCCAGGATGTTGATGCAGAAGCCCTCGTACTGGAACTGCATCACGGAGGAGGTGACGGAGATGCCCCGCTGCTTCTCGATCTCCATCCAGTCGGAGGTGGCGGCTCGGGCGTTCTTTTTGCCCTTCACCACCCCGGCCTGGGCGATGGCCCCGCCGTAGAGCAGGAATTTTTCCGTCAGGGTGGTCTTGCCCGCGTCGGGGTGGGAGATGATGGCGAAGGTGCGGCGGCGTTTGATTTCGGATTCGTATTGTGACATGACAGTCCCTCCAAAGGGTGATTTTTGATTGGAAAGGGCTTTTTACATGGGAAGGACCTCCTAAATAAAGCGCAGTTTTCATAGTATACCACAGGAACAGAAGAAAGCAAAGCATTTTATAACACAACATGGGCGTGCCTGGTCACATGGCACCCCAGGTTCACCGCGCAGGGCAGCCCCGCGATGTGGGTGCCCTGGGTCAAAATCGCGGCGGACAGCGCGGTGGTCCGCCCCCCCAGCCCCTGGGGGCCGATGCCCAGGCGGTTGGCCCGCTCCAGAATCCGCTCCTCCATGGCGGCGTAGAAGGGGTCGGGGTGGCGCTCCCCGGCGGGACGCAGCAGGGCCCGCTTGGCCAGCAGGGCCGCCGCCTCCGACGTGCCCCCCAGCCCCACGCCGATGACCACCGGCGGGCAGGGGTTGGAACCGGCCCGGGATACGCACTCCACGATAAAATCCTCCACCTGCTCCTGGCTGACGGAGGGATTGAACATTTTGAGCCTTGTCATGTTCTCGCTGCCGAAGCCCTTGGGGGCCACGGTGATATCCACCTGATTCCCGGGAACCATGCGCAGGTGGAGGATGGCGGGGGTATTGTCGTTGGTATTGGCCCGCCGCAGGGGGTCGCCCACCACGGAGAGCCGGAGATGGCCGTCCAGGTAGCCCCGGCGCACGCCCTCGTTTACCGCGTCCTCCAGACAGCCGCCGGTGAGGTGGCAGTCCTGGCCCCAGTCCAGGAATACCACCGCCATGCCGGTGTCCTGGCAGATGGGCAGGCCCTTGGATTGGGCAAACTGGTAATTCTCCACCAGGTCGCCCAAAATGGCCTGGCCCACCGGGGAGGGCTCGTCTTGTCCGGCCTTGCAGATGGCCGTGCGCAGATCCTGGGGCAGAATGGTGTTGGCCTCAATGCACAGGGTACGCACCGCAGCGGACAGCGCTTTCGCCTCAATTTCCCGTATCATGTCAGATAACCTCCTGTCCGTCGATGAGCACATGGGTGACGCGGGTGCGCCAGTGGAAGGGGTGGCCGTCCATGACCACGAGATCCGCGTCCTTGCCGGGGGAAAGGGAGCCCAGACGGTCTCCCGCCCCGCAGATGCAGGCGGCGTTGATGGTGATGGCGGCCAGGGCCTCCTCCTCGTCCATCCCCGCCCGGGCGGCCATGGCGGCGCAGAAGGGGAGCAGGGCGATGGGGGTCTCGGGGTGGTCGGTGCAGATGGCCGTCAGCACCCCTGCCCGGGCCAGGATGGCGGTATTCTCCATGGTGAGCTTGGCAAGCTCCGGCTTGCCCCGGTCTGTGAGGAAGGGGCCGGTGATGACGGGGATTCCCTCCTTTGCCAGGAGGTCTGCAATGAGATGGCCCTCGGTGCCGTGGACGATGGCGCAGTCCAGGCCGAATTCCCGGGAGAGCCGGACGGCGGTGACGATATCGTCCGCCCGGTGGGCGTGGAAGTGGGCGGGCAGGCGGCCCGCCGCCACCGGGCGCAGGGCGTCCAGCTGGGGGTCAAACTCGGGATCGTCCAAAGCGTTGCCCGCTGCGGCGCGGGCGCATTTTGCCTCGTAGTTCAGCGCCTGGGTGAGCTTGTCCCGGATGAGGGCCGCGGTGGCCATGCGGGTGGCGGGGCCGCCGTCCTTGTGGATGCGCTTGGGGTTTTCCCCCAGGGCGAATTTCATGGCGGCGGGGGCGCGCACCGCCATGCGGTCGGCCACCCGGCCCGCGGTTTTCAGCAGCGCCGACTGCCCGGCGATGGGGTTGGCGGAGCCGGGCCCGGTGTGGACGCAGGTGACGCCCGCCCGGCGGGCCTCCTCAAAGTACGGATTCAGCGGGTCCACGCCGTCCAATGCGCGCAGGTGCGGGGTGCAGGGGGCGGGGGACTCGTTCAGGTCATCCTCCTCGCCGCCGCAGCCGTAAAGGCCCAGGTGGCAGTGGGCGTCGATAAAGCCGGGGAGGATATGGCCCCCGCCCGCGTCGATGAGGCCGCCGGGGCCGGCGTCCTCCGGCAGGGCGGACATGGGGCCCGCCTGGCCGATGCGGCTGCCCCGGACCAGGACAAAGCCGTTGGGGATGACGCCGTTTTCCATGGTGTGGACTACGCCGTTGACAATGAGCATGGGTTATTCCTCCTGCGTCAGGGTTCGACAGGCTTCTGCCCGCCGGTGTGGTATGCTGTAGGTGCGGCACAGCCGCGGCATGGGAGCGTCCCATGCGGTCATTCCATTCTCCCGCGCAATTACCCTTGGGCTCTTTCTCCGATGGAGAAAGAGCCGTTTTTTTGCGGAAGCGGCATTGCCGCGCCTTTATAAAAAGGGGGGGACGCAGCCGCGTCCCCCCTGTGGTGTCGGGTCTATTTTCTTCCGCCCCGGCGGCTGCCCCGCTTCTCGTTCATATGGAGCTCGGACAGCTTGCTGTCGGAGCTCTGCATAAACTGCTTGAGCTGATCCTCAAAGCTGGCCGGCCCTCTGGGCTGGGCGGGTTCCGGGGTGAAACTGCGCCCGGGGGCGGGACGGCGGCTGGGCGGGCGGCGGTCACCCTCAGCCCGGGGACCGGGGCCGCCGGACCGGCGTTCCGGGCGGGGCGGCGGAGGCAGGGCCTGCTTGATGGACAGGTTGATTCGGTTGTTGTCATCAATGCCAATGACCTTTACCTTTACATCCTGTCCCTCGCAGAGCAGGTCGTGCACGTCGTTGACGTAGGAATAGGCGATCTCCGAAATGTGTACCAGCCCCGAGCGGTTGCCCGGAAGGGATACAAATGCGCCGAATTTGGTGATTCCCGTCACCTTGCCATCCAGAATAGAACCAACTTCAATCCCCATAAATCTCTTTTTTCCCTCTCCGTATGTATTGGATTTTTGCGCAGCCTGCGCGCTTTTTGTCACGCTTCAAAGCGGCCAGACCGCTCGGGCGCTTTCGCTCCGCCTCGGGCAAAACCCGCCCCCGCTGTGCGGCGGCTGGGCTTTCGCCCTCGCTTTGCTCCAAGCTTCCTCGCTGTCCGCTTCTCGCGCTTCTTGTCACGCTGCGAAGCGGCCAGACCGCTCGGTCGCTTTCGCTCCGCCTCGGGCAAAACCCGCCCCCGCTGCGCGGCGGCTGGGCTTTTGCCCTCGCTTTGCTCCAAGCTTCCTCGCTGTCCGCTTCTCGCGCTTCTTACTTGGAGGAGTCCACAAACTCGATTTCTCCCGGCTCCATCAGCCCCAGCCTGCTCCGGGCGATGTAGGCGAGATAGTCAGTGTCGGCGCTTCGGGCGATGCCCTCTTCCAAAGCGGCGTTGGCCTCCCTCTGCGCCTGAACCTGGCGGCTGAGCTCCTCCTGGTCCGCTTGGGCGGCGTTGAGCCGGGCCTGTGTGGACAGCAGAGCGGTGGCCACCGCAGCCAGCAGCACCAGTACGAGTATTTTTGTGGCGACGCCTGCCCGTTTGAGCTTCATAACCTGCCGCTCCCTCCTTCCCGTTTTCCAGGAAACGGTATACCATATTTATTTTATACCAAGCCAGCCAATTTTGGAAGAGTTTTTTTCGATTTTCCAAAAATTTTTTCGTCCACCGCGCCAGCGCCCGCAGCGGGGCGGTGAGCAGCCGCCAGATTCTGCGGGCCAGCCCGGCCGCCCACAGCAGCGCGGGCAGCGCCAGACGGCTGAGGGTGAGGAAATAGGCCCCGCCCCCCAGCGCCACCGCGGCCATGTGGAAGATGCGCACCCGCCCGTCGTCCCGGGACAGGGTGAGCAGGAACAGGGCCGCCGTAGCCCCCAGCCAGAACAGCAGGTCCAGCGCAAAGGCCAGGCCGGCCGACCGCCAGGTGCGCCGCAGGGTGCGCATGGCGTCGTAGACCAGCCCCAGCAGCGCACCCAGCAGGAGCGCCTGCCCGAATACGGCGGCCTGGCCCGCGATGTCCACGTGCATGCTCAGCGCAGCAGCCGGGAGAGGAAGCCGCCCCTGGCCACGTTCTCCTCCTCGTAGCTGACGGAATCAATGTCCCCGTCCACCTTCAGGTCGCCGCCGTCCAGCGACAGCTTTTCAATGTGCAGATTTTCCCCCGCCACCACCATGGCGCCCCTGGAGGTGGACAGCACAATGGTGTTTTCGTCAAACCGCTCCACGTCCTCCACGCCGGACACGGTGAGGCTCTTTCGGTCCTCGATTACTACGTGGTGGGGGGCGGGCAGGCCGCCTTCATATGCCATAGAACCATCTCCTTGATCCTCAGATGGTCCATCATATGGGGTTTGTCCGAAAATTATGAGTGGAAATCAAGCCTCCGGGCCGGGTTCCTCCGGGGCGGGGGGCGTGCCCTGGGCGGACAGCCGGGCCCGCAGGTCGTTTTTCAGCAGGGTGTAGAGCACGGCGGCGATGGGGACGCTGACCACCATGCCGGCCAGCCCCAGCAGGGAGCCGCCCACTGTGACCGCCGCCAGCACCCAGATGCCGGGCAGGCCCATGGTGGTGCCCACCACCCGGGGATAGATCAGGTTACCCTCCAGCTGCTGCAGGGTGACCAGGAACACCAAAAACCACAGCGCCTCCAGCGGGCGGATCATCACCAGCAGCAGCACCGCCACCCCCGCGCCCAGATAGGCCCCCGCGATGGGGATGAGGGCGGACACGCCGATGATGACCGAGATGAGGGGGGCGTAGTCAAAGCGGAAGACGCACATGCCGGCGAAGCACAGCCCGCCCAGGATACATGCCTCCACAAGCTGGCCGTTGACATATTTGGAGAAGGTGTCCACCGTGAGGTGGGCCACGGACAGCAGCGGCGTGGACAGGCGGGGGGGAAGGTATGCCTTCACCAGGCGGCGGCACTGGGCGGTGAGGCGGGGCGCGCCGGACAGCATATAGATGGAGAACACCAGGGCCAGCACCCCGGTGACCACCCCGGACACCACCACGCTGGTCATGGTGACCAGATGGGGCAGGGTGTTGGTGAGGGTGTCCAGCGCGCCGGTGAGCAGGTCCTTCAGCGTGTCGCTGATGCCGGAGGACAGGTCCAGGCTGGCCAGCTGCTCCAGGTCCAGCTTTGCCACCACCCAGTCGTACAGGTCCTGGAAGTTGGCGGCGTAGGTGCCGATGTTGCCGATAAACATTTCAATGCTGTGGGTGAGCTCGGGCACCACCAGGGCCACCAGCACGGCGATGAAGAGGATGACCGCCAGATAGGCGGTGACCACCGCCAGGGGGCGGGCCGCCCTGCCGGCCCGGCGGGGGAGGAGCTTTGCGTACTGACGGGCGAAGAAATTGCAGGGCCGGTCCAGGATGAAGGCGATGACAAGCCCGGCGATCAGCGGCTGGAAGGCCGCCAGCACCCCGCCCAGCCAGCCACCCACCGCGTCCAGCTTGACGATGACTGCCACCAGCACCACGGCGTAGGTGATGAGCAGGATCAGACTGCGAAACAGCTTTTTTTCCATAGAGCGACTCCCCTAGTTCCATATTTTTCTCAGAAGCTGTACCAATAGCCGAAGTATGCAGGCTTGCGAGGAAAAATTGCCGCCGGCAAGGTAAAAAATCGCAGGAATACTTTGTGTATTTCAAGATTTTTTAACGCAGCCTGGCGGCAATTTAGGCCGCAAGGATGTGTGCTGGGGTCTATTGGTACAGCTTCTCAGTTTACCATCGCGGACGGGCGGCGTCAATTTAAGATTTTCCAAAGGCCGCGCCCGGACGGCCGCCCCAGCCTGCCAGCCGGGTGCGGATAGGGGCGGACAGGTCGGCGGGCAGCTGGTCCCAGGGGAAGAAGCGCAGCTCCTCCACCTCCCCCTCCTGGCATTGCAGGGCGCCGGACCAGTCCCGGCAGAAAAAGACGAAATCCACGTTATACACCTCGTCGCCGTTGGGGTAGACGTAGTGCTGGTCCTTCCCGGAGAGCACCTCCACCAGCTCCAGGCTGTGGGCGGTGAGGCCGGTCTCCTCCAGCAGCTCCCGGCGGGCGGTGTCCTCCGCCGACTCCCCCGGCTCCATGGAGCCGGCCGCCGCGCAGTCCCAGCAGTGGTCGTCGCTGCGCCGCTGGAGCAGGACGCGCCCCTGCCCGTCCTCTAAAATGACGCTGGACCCCACCTGGATCAGGGGGCGGTGGCCCACAAAAGCGCGCAGATCCATGATATAGCCCATAGCGGCCTCCCCGCAGCTGCAAATTGTCCCGAATAAAAGCTGCGCCGCCCCCAGTATACCACCGGGGACGGCCTGCGTCAATTGATTTGGAAGCTGTGCCTACAGCGGGAGGATTCCCATGCTTGGCCGCGGGAATACTGCCTGATACGGCCTGTCAGAAGGCGGGGCGCACGTCGTCGCCCCGGGCCCGCTCCAGGTCGATCTGCTTTTTCCGGCCCGACGCGCAGGCCAGCATGGCAGACAGCGCCTCCCGGTCGCCGGTTTCGATGGCCTGCCGGTACTGCCTCAGCCGCTCCTCCAGCGCCCCCACCACCTGGCACAGGGCGGGGGCGTTGAGGGTGAACAGCTGGGTCCACATGGCCGGGTCCAGCGCGGCCACCCGGGTGCAGTCCCGGAAGGAGCCCCCCTCAAAGCCCTTGCAGGAGAACAGCCCCTCGTCGGCGCACACCGACACGGCGATGACGTGCATCAGCTGGCTGGTGTAGGCGATCATCTCATCGTGGCGCTCCGGGGTGGTGATGATCACATCCCCGAACCGGCAGTGGTCCGCCATCCGGCGCAGCAGCTCCAGGTGCTCCGCCGTGGCGGCGGGGCCGGGGGTGACGATGAAGTGGGTGTTGCGGAAGAGGGTGCCCTCGGCGTTGTCGATGCCGGACACCTCCTTGCCCGCCATGGGGTGGCAGCCGATGAAGTTCACCCCGGACGGCAGGCACTGCGCCGCCTCCATCACGGCGGTTTTCACGCCGCATACGTCCCAGATAAGGCAGCCGGGCTTGAAGCGGTCCCGGTGCTCCCGCAGGAAGCCGATGATGCCCGCCGGGTCCTGGCACAGCACCACCACGTCCGCGCCGGGCAGCTCCCCGGCAGGGTCGAAGGTGAGCCGGTCCGCCGCGTGACGCTCCGCCGCCTTGCTGTAGGTGGACTGGGAGCGTACCGCCCCCACCACCTCAAAATCCTCAAAGCCCCGCAGGGCCATGGCCAGCGAGCCGCCGATGAGCCCCAGGCCCACCACTAAGATTTTTTTCATTTCAACACCCCGTCAATGTTCAAACAGCGCCTATTTTCCGCATTAAATATGGATCTGGAATACCCCAAAGTCGAATACGCCGCTGCCCTGCCTCAGCTTTCCGTCTTCGGACAGGCGGCGGAACGCCGCCTCGATTTCCCCAATCAGGGACGCCGGAACGTCCAGCTGGTGGTGGCCGGGCAGTACCTTTTGAACGGACAAACGGCTGATTTTTTGCACCGATTCAAAGAACTGCCTGGGGTCGGTGGTGGGATAAAACGCATCCAGGCAGCCCAGGTAGGCCAGGTCGCCGGAATACAGGTATCCCCGCTCCCCCTCGTAGAAGCAGCAATGCCCCGGCGAGTGCCCCGGTGTGTGGACGGCGGTCACCACCCTGCCGCCCAGGTCGAATTGGAAGCCATCGCCAAAGACCAGCTGGGGAGCGCCCTGAAAGACCTGATACCGTTCCGGGTCGAACCCCTTTGGAAAAGCGCAGGGCTTGGCCGTCAGATTTCCCCTGACCACCGCCAGGGGAAGGGGGAACTGTCCGCGCAGCCAATGCTGCTCCAGCTCATGCACCGCGATATGGTCAAAGCACCCGTGTCCGCCGATGTGATCCCAGTGGACATGGGTGGTGGCCGCCGTGACGGGGAGCCGGGTCAGCGCTCGAACCACAGCCCCAATATCCGCCACTCCCAGGCCTGTGTCAATCAGCAGGGCCCGCTCCGACCCCAGCAGCAGGTAGCAGTGGGTCTCCTCCCAGTGCCGGTATTCGCTGATGGCGAAGGTATCCCCGTCCAGCTGCTCAATTGTAAACCAGTTCTTCATGTCAGAGCTCACGGCCCACACAGCGGGCCACCGCCCGCAGCTTGTCCATCATGGAGCCGAACTGCTCCGGCGTCACCGACTGGGCCCCGTCGCACAGGGCGCAGGCGGGGTTGTTGTGCACCTCGATGATCAGGCCGTCCGCCCCGGCGGCCACCGCCGCCATGGCCATGCGCTCCACCATCCACGCCCTGCCGCAGGCGTGGGAGGGGTCCACCACCACGGGCAGGTGGCTCTGCCGCTTCACCGCCAGCACCGCCGACAGGTCCAGTGTGTTGCGGGTGTAGGTCTCAAAGGTGCGGATGCCCCGCTCGCACAAAATCACGTTGGGATTGCCCCCCGCCATGATATACTCCGCGCTCATCAGCCACTCCTCGATGGTGGAGGACAGCCCCCGCTTGAGCAGGACGGGTTTGCTGGTGTGGCCCACCTTTTTCAAAAGGTCGAAATTCTGCATGTTCCGGGCCCCGATCTGGATCACGTCCACCGCCTCCTCAAAGAGGGGGAGCTGGTCGGCGCTCATCAGCTCCGACACGATGGGCAGGCCGGTGTCCTTTCTGGCCTCGTCCAGCAGAAGGACGCCCTCCACCCCCTTGCCCTGAAAGGCGTAGGGGGATGTGCGGGGCTTGTACGCGCCTCCCCGCAGGGCCGCCGCCCCGGAGCGCTGGACGGATCGGGCCACCTCCAAAATCTGTTCCTCACTCTCCACCGAGCAGGGCCCGGCGATGACGGCGATTTTCCCGCCGCCCACGGACACCCCGCCGCCGATGTGTATCACGGAGTCGTCCGGGTGGTACTTGCGGTTGGCCTTCTTATAGGGTTCGCTCACCCGCATGACCCGCTCTACGCCGGGAAGCTGGGAAAGCTGCTCCTGGCTCAGGGCGCCCGCGTCGCCCTCCGCGCCTAAAATCGTGGTTTCGCTGCCCTTGGACACCATCACCCGCACGCCGCCCGCCTCCATGGCCTGGATGGCGGCTTGCAGCTGTTCGGGGGAAAACTCCTGCTTCATAATCACTACCATGGTGAATTCGCTCCTTTATCCGTTGAGGTTCCATTGCCGCGCCCGGCTGGCCTGCGGGGCGCGCCCCTCCGCCCGGTTCCGGTTCGCTCCGAGACTTTGGACAAAACAAAGACGGCCCCTTGGGGCCGCCGCACAGATCCTATGCCGCACCGCCGCTCAAGGGCATGACAAAATACCGCTGCCGTAATAGCGGCAGCCGCCATACCCATAGTTCCGGCTGGTCATGCGGAATCCCTCCCTGCTTATGCTGGCAATACTCTAGCACTTTTAACCATGAAAGTCAAGAGGGAATTTATGAAGCCTCCCCTGCCGTGGGTCTTGACAGGGCGGTGGGACATGATATACTGAAAAACAAACGGAGGGGAAGAAAATGGGGAAGATTGCGGGAAAAATTGCCAATTTTGCGGCCGGTTTTATGCTGGCGCTGTTTATGGCAATCATACTGTTCGGCAATATTATATACGTCGTCAGGGGCCTGCTGGATATGGGCTGCTGAGCGGAGGGAGGACTGGAAAAGTTGAAGCTGGCGTTTCAAAAAACCGTCAACGCTGTGATGGGCGTTTGCTTAGCGGGGTATATGGCGCTCCTGCTGTTTGGGATTGTAAGCGCGCTCATGCACTCCTGATGCTGTATTTAGAAGCTGTACCAATAGCCGAAGTATGCAGGCTTGCGAGAAAAAATTGCCGCCGGAAAGGCAAAAAATCGCAGGAATACGTGGTATACTTGGCTCGTGACAAATCGACAAATCTCAATTTGAATGGAGGGTGCAAGATGATCAGATTAAAGCAACTTGATTCTGAGTACTTGGAAACAGTTATGGCTTTTGATAAGCTTAATTTTCCGACGGATTTCTGGAAAGCAGCGGACTGGAAAGACTTGATGGAGGATGAAAGAGCTTTATATTATGCATTTTTGGATGAGGAAAACTTAGTAGCTAATGCCTTTATCTATAATTGGAAGGGCGAAAAAGACTATATTAAGATCATGAATATCTCCGTCCATCCGAAATATAGAGGACATGGCCTGGCCTGTAAATTGATGAACCATGTTCGAGATGAGATGTCAGTGATAGGAATGAAGCGTTTTTGCGGAGAGACAAGAAGCTCCAATAAAGCAATGCAAACAGTCTTTGAAAAATGTGGTTATCACCTGGATCGGATCGAAGAGAAATATTTTCAAAACCCCGATGAAAGTGCATACAAATATGTATTGGAATTAAAATGAAAAGAAAACGTTTTGAAGTGCAACCATAAATGTAATAAATTATGTCTTATCAGAATTCCAGTTTATTGGGGGATTTCATCTTTTAGGTAAAATCCCCCTTGACAAATGTTCTCCTGGTACAGCTTCTTAGAAAGCCCCCTCCCAGGCCGCTGGGAGGGGGCTTTCTGCCGCTGGGAGGAGAGGTGGCTTTGTCTGCGGATACGGCTAAGTCCGGCAGGCTTGTTTCAGGAGGGGAGGCGCCCCCGGCGGCGCTTTCATTATAATACAAAGTAGGAGAAAGTAAAATTGGTAAATTCGACAAAAATATAATCTCGGAATTATATGATACGCTCAATTTAGTGGGTATACTGAGTCCAGTAAATCAGCTGGGGGTGCCGTGATTGGGATAATTGAATCGCAGAGAGCGGCGACCGCCAGGTATAATAAGAAGACTTATGATCGGATTGAGATCTTTGTTCGGAAGGGTAAAAAGCAAGTGATCAAGGAATTTGCCCAAAAGCAGGGTAAGAGCACCAACAAATTTATAAATGAAGCCATTGAGAAAGCAATGGCGGAACAAGAAGGGGACGCCTGAGCATTCAGGCGTCCCCTTTGCCGATTCAGCCAAGCTGGCCGATGCGGTCCAAAACCGTCAGCGTGCGGCACAGATCCTCGGACACGTTCAGCTCACCGTTCCCGGTGCCGTTGAGCGCGCCCTTGTCCACCGCCTTGGCCACTGCGTCCCGGTAGTACTCCGGCACGTCGTCCAGGGTCTTGTAATACACCATCCCGTCCTCCTCCTCTCCGTCCAGGGCCTTTGCCACGTCGCCCCGGAAATCGCCCATATCAAAGCCAAACCGGGGAAACCAGTTGTAAATGTCCCCGTGGTTGGACGCCACGCCCCGGCGGTAGCCGTCCTGGTGGCAGATGACCACCCCGTCCGCCAGCGGGTCCAGGCCGTAGTCCCGGCACAGCATGGCGGTGAGCTCCACAGCGGCGCGGTACGCCTTCTCGAAGTACGCCGGGTCGGTCAGGCCGTCCTCGCATATCTCGAAGGAGATGTGGGTGTCGTTGGCGCTCCTGCCGCTGGTTCCCGTGCCCGCGTGCCAGCCCCGGTGGGCCCAGGGCAGGGTCTGCACCGCCGCCACCGTGCCGTCGGCCAGCCGGCCGATGAAGCCGTGGACGCACACGTCAAGGCCCGGGCGGTTCCAGTGGTTGCCGTTCTTGTTTTCGCCCAGGGCCTGGAGCAGCTCCTCCCGCCCGGGGGTGGAGGGGACGGGCTGGACATACCGCCGCAGGGCGGGGTTATTGGCCCCGGTGGAGTGGACCATCACGCCCGCGGGCTTGATGGTCCGGCTTGTCTTACAGCAGTCGTTCTCCGTGAGGATGCACTTCAACAGATTCATCCGGCGCCTGTTCCTTTCTGTGCCGTCCGCTCCAGCTGGGTGCCGAAGTAGAAGGCGATGATGACGGTATACACCGTCATAAAATCTTGGCCAACCTCTCCCCGCAGGGCCAGCACGGCAAACACTACCGTCAGTAACAGCGTTACCAGGGATTTGACGCACAGTAGCCGGGTCAGCCGGTGGGATATCGCTTCTTTCATCCGAATCCACCTCTCTTTAATTATGATGCGGGGCGGGACGCTCCAGCCTGGAGGCCCCCAATCACAGCTATGCGCCCCCCGCCGCCGCTGTGCATGTCTGCGCCTCACGTGCCGTTGAAATTCCCGCTCCAAAGGGTGAAATGAGACAAAAAAAGAATTGCCTATTGGTGTGCAATTGTGCTATAATACAAATACGGAGGCGGTCCCCGCCCCCAACCGAAAGGAGCTGAGCACATGAAGTTTACGTTTACAGACAAAAAGGTCAACCTGCCCAAGTCCCTGCACAATTACGCCGAGAAGAAGGTAGGCAAGCTGGACCGTTACTTCAAGACCGAGGCGGAGGCCAACTTGGTCTACTCTGTGGAGAAGGATCGGAATAAGGTGGAGCTCACCATTCGTTCCGGCTCCACCATTCTGCGGGTGGCGGAGAGCACCTCCGACATGTTCGCGTCGGTGGATGCGGCGGTCACCTCCATGGAGCGCCAGCTGCGCAAGCATAAGACCCGCCTGGAGAAGCGCCTTCGCACCGGGGCGTTCGCCCCTGCCGAGCCCGCGGAGGAGACCTCCTTTGTGCCCGATGTGGAGGAGGACGAGTTCCATGTTGTGCGCACGAAGAGGTTCCCCATCAAGCCCATGACGGTGGACGAGGCCATTCTCCAGATGAACCTGCTGGGCCACAGCTTCTACGCCTTCAAGGACGAGGCGGGCGGCGCGTTCGCCGTGGTTTACAAGCGCAACGACGGCGGCTACGGGCTCATCGAGGACGAGGCGTGATTCCGGGCCTGGGCCGGTTTCAAATAGAAAGCAGCGTGGGGCAGGGGTTTCCCCTGCCCCACGAGCTTGTGCCAAATGGGAGGGCCTGGATATGATACGGTGGCTGCTGTACGCGGCGCTGGGATATGGGGCGCTGTACGCGGTGATCTGGCTGCACGAGTTGGGGCACGCCGTCTTGGACCACAGCTTCGGGTGCAAGGAGCGCTGGCTTCAGGTGCAGGTGAAGCCCTACCTGTTTTATTCAACCCCCGGGCCGGTGGACGCTGAGCGGTATTGGGCGCTGGAGCCGTGGAAGCGCACGGCGGCCGCCTATGGCGGCGTGGGGGCCAACCTGCTGTGGGCGCTGGCCGGCGGCGCGCTGCTGTGGGCCGCCGGACCGGAGGGGGAGTACCTGCCGTTTTTCCTGTGGATGTTTGTGACCCTCCACCTGGGGGAGGCGGTGAGCTATCTGTTCATCGGCAATATCTATTTGGTGAGCGATATGGCCATTGTGGCGGCGGAGTGCCCCAGGCTGCGCTGGCCTACCCTGGCGGCGGGCGCAGTGCTGGCGGGCGTCTATGTGCTGGCGCTGTGGAAAACGCCCGAAGGGTTTCGGACGTTCGTGGCAGTTTGGAACGTGTGCGCGGTGGCGTCCATGTGCGGCGGGCGCATCGCCTTTTCGATGCGCCAAAAATAGCGGGCGGCAGGGGAGCAATCCCCCGCCGCCCGTCTGCTTTTAGGTCAGGTAATTCACCGCCAGGATGGCCCCGCCCAGCACCGCCAGCACCACGCCGGTGGCCCGGTTGAGAACGGTGGGACTGGCCTTGTTGGCAAACCGGGCGGCGACGCGGGCCCACAGCAGGGTGGACAGCACGCAGAGGGTGAGCACCGTCAGATCGGGCGCGCCGCCGATGGCGAAGTGGCCGGCGGCCCCGGTAAAGGCGGTGAAGGACATGATGAACACGCTGGTGCCCACGGCGGTTTTCAGCTCGTACCCCAGCACAGAGGTGAGGATGAGCAGCATCATCATGCCGCCCCCGGCCCCCACAAAGCCGCAGATGAAGCCGATGAGCATCCCGCACAGGACGGACTGGACCGCCCGCTTTCCGGGGTCCGCCGCCGACATGGACTCCTTGGTGGTCATCACCGGCCTGAGGATGAATTTAATGCCCAGCAGCAGGGTCATCCAGGTGGAAAAGCCCCCCATGGCGGCGGCTGGCACCAGGCTGGACACCCAGCTGCCCACAAGGGTGAAGCACAGCACGGTGAACATCATCACCAGGCCGTTTTTGATGTCCAGGTTCTTGTTTTTTCCATAGGTATAGGCGGACACGGCGCTGGCCAGAACATCGCTGGCCAGGGCAATGCCCACCGCCTCGTAGGGCTGCATATGCAGGAAGGTGATGAGCATGGGGCTGATGACGGCGGCGGCGCTCATCCCCGCGAAGCCGGTGCCCAGCCCTGCGCCGGCACCGGCCAGAAAGCAAATGATGAAGGTAAACACAAAAAGACCTCACTTTTTCATGGCGTCCCGGATGTTCCGGGCGATTTTTTCCGCAATGGCGTCCAGCGCCCGCTCCTCTTCGGGGGTGAAGTCCCGGCACATGGAGCGAAAGAATGACCGCTGGGCCTGCCGTCCCTCCTGAAGGACAGGCCCGGAGGCGGGCAGAGGGGTGAGAAGCAGGGTTTTGCGGTTGCCCGGCGGATGGGCGAGGGAGAGCAGGCCCTTTTCCTCCAGAGAGTGGGCCGCCGCCGACACGTGGGATTTGGTCCACCGGCGCAGGCGGACCGCCTCCGCCGCGGTGGCGTGGTCCGGGTTGTTGTGGAGAAACAGCAGAAGATCCAGCTCCATCCGGGTGAGCTTCCACCGCTGTGCCACCGGGTCAAGGGTCTGGTCATACAGGCCCTTGAGGAGCAGCACATTGTCCCAGAATCCTTCCGTCATGGAGATGCCTCCTATTTTTGTTCTATTTTGAACTATTTGAATTATAGCAGCGGGGGAGGACTTTGTCAAGGGGGGAAACTGCCCCTTGACAATTCCACCGCCCTCACGGTATAATATCCCCCAAGAAAAGGCGTGGATGGGAAGAAGACGCGGAGCGTCCCCCGCTCAGAGAGCCGGTGGTTGGTGCGAACCGGCGCGGGGAGCCGTGTGGATACTGGCCCCGGAGCCGCCGGCCTGAACCTTGGGAAGTAGGGCCGGACGGGAGACCCCGTTACAGGTCACGGCCTTGCTGGAGGCCAGGAGCGCGCACCGGGCGACCGTGCGCGGAATTAGGGTGGTACCGCGGAATAGAAGCGCGGAGCCGCCGTGAGCAGCGGGCTAAGACCAAAACGCAGGGAACAGCCGAAGAAGGGGCCGCAGGCCCCGGGAGGGCTTTCCTGGAGCGGGAGGGCTTAGGGCCGCGCCGCGGACAGGCGCAGCGTGACCAGATATTTCGCCCCTGACTAGTTTGTCGGGGGCGTTTTTTTATCCCCCGCAATGCCAAAGGAGGAAAAACCATGAATTTGAAGCCCGGATTTGAGAAGTACATCCCCTTTGTCCCGCAGCCCATTGAAAACCGCACCTGGCCGGACCGGACCATCACCCGCGCCCCGGTGTGGTGCTCGGTGGACCTGCGGGACGGGAACCAGGCCCTCATCGACCCCATGAATTTGGAGGAAAAGCTGGAGTATTTTCACACCCTGGTGGACATCGGGGTGAAGGAGATCGAGATCGGCTTCCCCTCCGCCAGCGAGACGGAGTACGAGATCTGCCGGGAGCTCATAGAGGGGGGCCACATCCCGGACGACGTGACCATCCAGGTGTTGGTCCAGGCCCGGGAGCACCTCATCAAAAAAACCTTTGAGGCCATTGCGGGGGCCAAAAACGTCATCCTGCACTTCTATAATTCCACCTCCACCCTCCAGCGCAAGGTGGTATTCCATATGGACTGTGAGGGTATCACCAAAATTGCCACCGACGCGGCAGACCTGATCTATGAGATGGCCCAGCCGGTGGTCGCAGACGGTATGAATCTTCGCTATGAATACTCCCCTGAGTCGTTTATGGGGACGGAGATGGACTATGCCGTGGATATCTGTGCGGCGGTGCTGGACCACCTCCACGCCACGGCGGACAGCAAGGTGATTCTCAACCTGCCCACCACGGTAGAGAACTGCCTGCCCAACCAGTTTGCCGACATGATGGAATACTTCATTGGCAGGCTCCCCGGGCGGGAGCGGGCCATCATCTCCCTCCACCCCCACAACGACCGGGGCACCGGCGTGGCCACCACCGAGCTGGGACTGCTGGCCGGGGCCGAGCGGGTGGAGGCCACCCTCTTCGGAAACGGTGAGCGCACCGGCAACGTGGATATGGTGACGCTGGCCATGAACATGTGGACTCAGGGGGTGGACCCGTGCCTGGATTTTCACGATATCAACAAAATACGGGACATGTACCAGCGGTGCACCAAGATGAAGGTGGGAGAGCGGCAGCCCTATGTGGGTGAGCTGGTCTTCACCGCCTTCTCCGGCAGCCACCAGGACGCCATCAACAAGGGCGTGCGGTATATGAACGAGAGCGGTTCGGACAAGTGGGAGGTGCCCTATCTGCCCATCGACCCCGCCGACGTGGGGCGGCAGTACGAGCCCATCATCCGCATTAACTCCCAGTCGGGCAAGGGGGGCGCGGCCTTTGTGATGATGCAGAATTTCGGCTACGACCTGCCCCGCGCCATGCACGCCGAATTTGGCGCGGTGGTACAGAAGGAGTCCGACCGGGTGGGCAAAGAGCTGAAGCCGGAGCAGATTTTCGCCCTGTTCGACCAGGAATACCTGTCCGTGCCCAAGATCTACCAGCTGGAGCGGCACTCCTTCCTGGAGGACGCCCGCCACGGCGACGCCAGCCGGGTGGTCTTTATCGGCGAGGTGGGCTGGCAGGGGAAGGTGATGGCCGCCCGGGGAGAGGGAAACGGCCCCATCGACGCCTTCTTCAACGCCCTCCACGACCTGCCCCAGGGGCACATCGAGGGGTACCAGTTCGTGGACTACAAGGAGCACGCCATCTCCTCCGGCTCGGACACCCAGGCGGTGTGCTATATCCACCTGAAGGCCCCCGACGGCCGGGACGTATTCGGCGTGGGCAAGAGCCACAATATCAACCGGGCCTCCCTGCGGGCGATCCTCTGCGCCATCAACCGGTCCTTGCAGGAAAGCTAGGGGGTGCGCCGCTTGAATCTTGTCATCAAGCCCATGGAGACCGGGGAGGAGATGGACGGCAAGGGGGATGTGCACTACAAGTCCTGGCACGAGACCTACACGGGGCTGGTGGACGCGGGGTATATGGCGGGCGTCACCCTGGAAAAATGCACGCAGACCGCCCGCCGCTATCGGGACAACACCCTGATCGCCAAGGATGGGGCGCGGGTGGTGGGCTTTGCCAGCTATGGCGCGTACCGGGACGCAACGCTGCCGGAATGCGGCGAAATCGCCGCCATTTATGTGCTGCGGGAGTATCAGGGCAAAGGGGTGGGCTATGGGCTGATGCGCGCCGCCCTTGCGCGGCTGTCCGGCTATGCCAGGGCGGCCGTCTGGGTGCTGAAGGGCAACGAGCGGGCCATCCGCTTCTACGAGCGCTATGGCTTCCGCTTTGACGGCACGCAGGCGCAGCTCATGCTGGGCACGCCCGCTGTGGAGCTGAGAATGATATATCAGCGTTAAGAAGCTGTAGCAATAGCCTCAGCACCCAGCTTTGCGGCCAAAATTGCCGCCGGCCGCGTTGAAAAATCTTGAAGTACACCAAGTATTCCCGCGATTTTTCGCCTTGCCAGCGGCAATTTTGACTCGCGAATCTGAATATTTCGGCGATTGGTACAGCTTCTAAGCCGGGGAATGCGCTGGCAAAAACGAAGAAGTCCCGCCGGCGCACGGCGGGACTTCTCTTTCATGAAAACGCTGTACAGGCAGCCGCTCACTTTTTGAACAGACCGCCCAGGCCCTTGAGGGCGTCGCCGAGGTTGTCGGCGGTGAGCTTGGCCTTGACGCCGCTGACCACCGCCTCCAGCTGATCAGTGGGCAGGTCGATGCCGGTGAGCTTCTCCAGGGCTCCGGCGGGGTCGCTGAGGAACTGCTTTTGCAGGTCCTCGTCGCTCTTGATCTTGTCCACAATGTCCTCGATGATTTTCTTGATATCCATGGGAATCCCTCCTCTTTAATAATTGGCGCTTTATTTTACCGAAAAATTTCCCGCTCGTCAATTTCAACTTGCGGATTTGGGGCGGGCGGGCTATAATATCGGAAAAACGCCCCGCTGGGGCTCGTTTGAAAATTGCCAGTATACCCAAACGACAGGTCTTTTTCCGCCATATATCGTTGATTTGACTTGAAATACACAAAGTATTTCTGCATCAAATCGCCTTGTCTGGCGAAAAAATCCCTCGCCGCCGGGCACATCGTCAATGTTCAAACAGCGCCTAGGGCCGCGCCAGCGGCCTGCCATTGGGGTGAATTTTCGGAAGGCGGGGATTTTAATGAAAAAGGCGGCCTTTATCGGCGTGGGGAACATGGGCGGGGCGCTGGCCCGGGCGGCATGCCGGGCGCTGGGCCCGGAGGAGGTTGTGCTGGCCAACCGTACCCCGGCCAAGGCGGAGGCCCTGGGGCTGGAGCTGGGGTGCGCAGCGGCGTGCAGCGGCGGGGAGGCGGTTCGGGCGGCGGAGTATATCTTCCTGGGGGTGAAGCCCCAGGGGATGGGGGCGCTGCTGGAGGAGCTCTCCCCGGTGATCCGCGCCTGCCATGAGGCGGGGGAGGACAAGGTGCTGGTGTCCATGGCGGCGGGGCTGCGGCTGGATGATCTGCGGGGGCGTTTGGGGGAGGCCGGGTACGGCGTGCCCCTGCTGCGCATCATGCCCAATACCTGTGCCGCCATCGGCAGGGGCATGACCGCCCTGTGCGCACGGGAGGGGGAGGATGAGGCCCATGTCCGGGGGGTGGAGGAAATCCTGTCCGCCACGGGCCGGGTGGAGCGCATTCCCGAGGGGCTGATGGACCAGTTTTCCGCCGTGGCCGGGTGCGGCCCCGCCTTTGTCTATCCCTTCATTGAGGCGCTGGCGGACGGGGGTGTGATGGCCGGCCTGCCCCGGGCCCAGGCGGTGGAATACGCCGCCCAGATGGTGCTGGGGGCGGCGGCCATGGTACTGGAGACGGGCAAGCACCCCGGCGCGCTCAAGGACGAGGTGTGCTCCCCCGGCGGCTCCACCATCGCCGGGGTGGCGGAGCTGGAGCGGGGCGGCCTGCGCGCTGCCGCCATGAACGCAGTGCTGGCCGCATGGCGGCGCAGCGCAGAGCTGGGGAAATAGGAGAAAAAACGGCGGGGAGGGCGTCCGGCGGCATTGCCGCCGGACACCCTCCCCGCTGCGCTCCAAGATCAGTCCCCGCCGCCGTTGCCGTCCGTGGCCATCATGAAGTCGTAATCCCGGATGCACACCACGATATCCGGCCGGAATTGGCGGATATAGTCCAAAAGGCCCATGTAGTGGTAATGGCGCAGGTCCAGGGAGTGGGTTTCATCAAAGCTGAGATAGGCCAGGCACTCCACGGGGTTGGTGAAGCTGTCCCCGTAGATGAGGATGCTGGGCAGATTGTCCCGGCCGGTGTCGATGACGGTGCGGGCAATGTCGCCCCCCATGTAGAGGCTGTAGTCCACCGCCTCGTCTCCGCCGGAGGGCAGGCGGTATACCACCGGGTCGACGGACACGCCGTTATCTGCCCGGGTGAAGGGGACGGGCTCGTTGGGCAGCAGAATGGACAGCTGCTCCTCCCGCCGCTCCAGGTTGAGCAGCTTGCGCTCCCGGGAGCCGATATATTCGTTGGGGAGGATCTCATGCCGGAAGCCGTCCGGGCCCAGAATGGGGAAGCGGAGGCCGGTGTCTGCCGCCGCCTTTTCTAAAATCAGGCGATAGGCCGCAAAGGCCCCCTCCATGGTGTAGTGGTTGTCCACCCGGGAGGCGTACTGCGCCGAGCCCCCCGACTGGGCCAGCACAGCCTCCACGTCCAGATAGGGCACGCCCCGCTCCGCCATGGCCTGGGCCATGGCCGCGGCCTTCATCTGACTGCGCCGGGCCTGGCTGTTGAGGAACCAGGGGTATTCATCCGCCAGCGAGACGGACTGGCAGGGAACCACCGCGTAGCAGAAATACCCGCCGTACTCTGTCACGGCGGCGTTGATGTCCGCCAGATTGTCCGCCATGAGAGCGGCCCAGTGGGCAATGTCCTGCTCATCGTCGGCCATGTAGGGCAGGAAGGGGAGCAGGCTGCCGCTGGTGACCACTACGTCGTTGACCACCGGGCGGCCCAGGGCCAGATCCCAGCGGGTTTTGAACCGGAGGAGGGTGGAGCGCAGGGGGGCGTGGTCGGCCAGATAGCGCTCCAGCTGGGTAAAGTAGCCGCCGTCCCCCACGCTCTGGGGAGCGGGCTCCGGCAGGGAGGCCAGCATCCGGTTTTCCCAGAAGGAGAAGTCCTGGGGGGAGCGGAGCAGGGAGGCCGCCAGCCCCGCCCCCAGGAAACCCACAAAGCAGACGGCCATAAACCAATGCGCAATCCGTTTCACACTGACCGCCTCCTCAGAATTGGAAGTAGATGAAGGGGTTGAAGCTGCCCGTGGCCAGCTTGAGGTAGGACAGGGCCAGCAGGGCCAGCGCCGCCAGCTTGGGGCACCAGACCAGGGCCAGGGCGGCGGGGCCGCCCTCCCGCCGGGACAGCTTGGATTGCAGCCGGTTTTTTACCGGCAGGGCGGCGATGAGGCAGGCGGCCCACTCCGGCCAGTATTGGAGCAGGTAATAGACGGCCTGCCCATCCGCCGCGCCGCCCAGGCCCAGCATGGCCTGGAAATAGGCCCCGGCGTAGGCGGCGGAGGGGGAGCGGAACAGCACCCAGCTGGCCGTCACCGCCAGCAGGGTATAGCCGTGGCGGAAAACCCGGGGCAGACGGGCCAGCCCCCGGCCCCACAGCAGCTTTTCCCCCGCCAGCAGCAGAAGGAACCATGAGCCCCACAGCACAAAGGTCCACGCCGCGCCATGCCACAGCCCGGTGAGCAGCCACACGGCGGCCAGGTTGAGGATGTTTCGGGCGGGGGAGCGGCGGCTTCCCCCCAGCGGGATATAGACGTAATCCCGGAACCAGGAGGACAGGGAGATGTGCCACCGCCGCCAGAACTCGGTGATCGACTGGGAGATATAGGGGTAGTTGAAGTTTTCCAGAAAGTGAAAGCCAAACATCCGCCCCAGGCCGATGGCCATGTCGGAATAGGCGGAGAAGTCAAAGTAGATCTGGAGGGTATAGGCCGCCGCCCCCACCCACGCCGTACCGGCGGCCATGGCGGCGGGGGATTGGGCGAACACGGCGTCGGCGACCTCGCCCATGGCGTTGGCCAGCAGCATTTTTTTGCCCAGCCCGAAGAGGAAGCGGACTGTCCCATGGGAGAATTCGGACAGGGTCTCCTCCCGGCCGGTGATCTCCTGGGCCACGGTGGAATAGCGCACGATGGGCCCGGCCACCAGCTGGGGAAACAGGGCCACATAGAGGGCCACATAGAAGGGATTGCGCTGGCAGGGGGCGTCCCCGCGATACACGTCGATGACGTAGCTCAGCCCCTGGAAGGTGAAGAAGGAGATGCCGATGGGCAGGACGATTTGGGGCAGGTCCAGCCGGACGCCCAGGCGGCTGAGGTTGGCGCAGAGAAACCCGGCGTACTTAAACCAGCCCAGCAGCCCCAGCCCCAGGACCGCCGCCCCCCACAGCCCGGCCCGCCGGAGGGCGCGGGGCCGCCCGGGGGCGGCCAGCAGCCCGCACAGGTAGTTGACGGCGATGGAGCACAGCAGCACCGGCAGATAGCTCAGACCGCCGCAGGCGTAGAAGAGAAGGCTGAAGGCCAGCAGCACTCCGTTGCGCCAGGCGCGCAGGCGCCGGGGCAGGCAGAAATAGCACGCCAGCAGCGCGGGAAGAAAAAAGAACAGGAACAGGATGCTGCTGAAAACCATAGGATCACCGCCTAAAGGAATGCGCACACAGACCTTAAAGGAGTGTGGCAAAACCGGCCTGTCTGGCCTTTAACTGCACAGTATACCAGCTTTTGGCCGGAATTTCAACACCGCCATGGGGCGGGGAAAGAAAGCCGTCCTCCCCTGGGGAGGACGGCTTTGGCAGACTTCGGCTATGCCTCGTCCATGGACGGGATTTCCGGCAGGTTCAGGGCGTAGGCGTCGCTGAGCTCCGCCAGCAGGGCGGGATAATCTTCGTCCATGAGCTCGGGCTGGTAGACGATGGCGGCGGAGAGGTAGTATCCATCCTGCTTGTAGTCGGCGTACAGCACCGCCACGCGCACCTTGGTGCGGTCCTCCTCAAAATAGGACACCTGCTTGATGGCGATATCGTATTCGTCCAAGTAGTAGGTCTCCTGCACGCCTTCCTCGTAGATGTCTGTGCCGGAGGAGACCATCAGCTCATAGGCCAGGTTCACCACATTGGCGGCGTTCCCCTCGGTCTGGACGATCTTGACGCTCACCTCCATGCCGTGGGCGGCGGAACGGATGGCATAGCCGTCCTCCAGGTAGACCGGCTCCTCGCTGTAGGGGACGTGGGCGTCCACATAGGACTCGCCCTGGCCGAACATCCCCTCCGGGGCCTTGATGTAGCCCACGGCGGTGAACTCGTACCCCAGCTCCTCCCCCACGTGGAACAGATCCTGGGGGTCCGGCTGGACGGTGGGGGAGGGCTCGGGCGGAAGGGTGGCGGTGGGGGAGGGCTGGGGATCACGGGCGTCGGGGACGCTGAGCCCGCCGTCCGCCAGCAGGCCCAGCGCCGCGCCGGCCAGTGCCAGCACCGCCGTCAGTGCCGCGGCCGCCGCCAGTAGCCCCCAGCGGGGAGGGACAGGCTGCTGGGCGGGCTCCAGCTCCTGATCGGGGGCGAAGCCCTGGTACGCCTTGGGGATGGTTACTTTTTTCTCCCTGCCGTCCCGGCCGGAGTAGACGCCCTTCCAGGCCCAGCGGGTTTCCTTATAGATGCGGAGGCTGGGCAGGGGCATCACCGCCGCGCTCAGGGCGCTGCCGGGCATCACCTGGCCGCTGCTCAGCAGGGCGACGGCCCGCTGGATGGACACCTTGAGCTGCTCCCGCTCCTGCTCGTTCAGGATTTCCCAGCGGATGGCCCGGAAGGCCCCGGTCCGTTTGGTGAAGCGGTATGTATCGGCGTTGTTCAGCATGGGCAGGGTGACCCGCCATACGGTGCTGCCGCTGCGGGCCATCAGGTTCATGGAGCGGTAGCACAGCTGGATGCTGGGAATGGCGAAAAACATCATGACAAAGCTGGCGACAATGCAGCCCATCGCCGCCAGGGTAAAGGGGAGGGAGGCGCCGTTGGCAACGCCGCCCAGGAGCAGCGCGATCCCCGGTATCAGGCCCATAAACATGGCGCCCGCCGCGCTCAGCCGCAGGGGCCGCATCCAGGCCACGCTGCCGGGGTAGAGGGTGAGCGCAGGCAGCTCGCCGCCCTGGGCGGATGCCGCCGTCCCCTGGGGCAGGTCGGGCAGGTCGGCGCTGCGCAGCCCCGCGATGATGGTGGGCACCGCCCCCAGCAGGGTGAACAGGTACAGCATGACCAGGTCGCCCCAGTAGGCGGGGCCCTCCAAAAGGCCCGCCTCCAGCAGCTCGGGGATGGTCTGGAAGCTCTCAAACACCCCCAGGCCGGCGGCGGAGGCCAGGGCGATGGCCCAGGTGAGCCGGTGGGCCAGCCAGGTCATCACCAGGATGAGGACGGAGGAGATCACCGCCCCCTTTTTGCTCAGCCGGCCGCCCAGCAGCTCATAGCCCTTCAGCGCGCCCACGGCCATGATCAGGCCGGACACGGACGCCACATAGCCCAGCTGCCCGATGACCACGGTGCACACCACGCCCAGCAGGGTGCCCAAAAAGGCGCCTACCACGCCGGCCACTATGTTTTCCTGTCTCTTTTTCCGCTGTTCTTCCATTTGATACAACCTCCTGCTCAATAAATGGAATCAATAATTTGTTGGAGCTCTTCTATGGTGATATCCCCGCTGATGGCGCACTCCGCCGGCCCGTTGGCCCAGACGGCCACGGCCCGCCCTGCGTTGGTGGACAGCAGGTGGATGACGCCGCCCGCCTCATAGGGGATGGGGTCCCCCTCGTCCTTCTGGAAGTGGGCGTAACTGTCGGTTCCCCCGTCCTCCCGAGGCAGATGGATGCGTATGAACTGGGTGAGCACATCCTCATTCCGCTGATAGGCCGCGTGGAAAATCAAGGAATTGGTGGAGAGGGTATCCACCACCAGCTCCACCAGCTGAAAGCCGTCCGGGATCTGCCGGGGGGCAACGGACCGCGCCAGCCCGCAGTCGCTGAGCGCCTCCTGGAGGGTGGCGTATTCCTTGGGCTCCTCCGGCAGGCGGATATCGTCCATGTCCGCCTGGCCGGTCTGGGCCGGGGTGAGCTGAATGACCTCATCCGTCCACTGTGCCAGGCGCCGCCATAGGTCGAATCCGCTGGCGGCGGCCACAAGGGACAGGGAGAGCAGCGCCGCCGCCAGAACTGCCGCAGCCACCGCCACCCGCAGCCACCGCCGGCTCCTGAAGAGGGGACGCCGCCCAGGCACGCCGTCATCATAGACGCTGTCCTGCGAGGCGCATTCAGCAAAAGGGAGGTAATTCTCCTGGAAGCTCCGCCAGGCCCGGTCTGTTTCGGAATTGGGGCTTGGCTCCCGGCTGGCCAGTTCCTGGGCGGCGTGATAGAGCCCGGACATATCGCGCCTGCCATTGTCCGGGGCGTGGAAATCCTGGAGGAGCAGCTCTTCCAGGCGGCGGGTGCTCAGCTGTTCCATGGCGGCGGGGTCCTCACCGCTGTGATACGTCTGCTTTGTCACGCGGATGCCTCCTTTTATTCTAGACCTTGAGCTTTTTTTGCAGCCGTTTTCTGGCCCGCTGTACCCGTTTTTTGCAGGCTTCCACCGACACGCCCAGCTCCTCGGACAGCTCGAGAATGGTGCACCGCTCCAGGGCGATCTGTTTGAGGAGCCGGAAGTCTTCGCTGTCCGACACATCGCAAAACAGCAGATCCACGCTCATCAGCTCCGGCTCCCCGGAAGCCTGCTTCGCCCCGGCATCCAGGGCGAGAAGGGCCTTCAGCTTGGCCTGGGCCCGCAGCGTGTTCTGCATGACGTGCTTCAGGGTGAGCATGATCCAGCCCTGGGGGTTGGGGCTGGTGAGGAACTGATCCCGCCGGGCGCAGGCGATGCAGAAGGCGTCCTGAATGGCCTCCTCCGCCAGGGCGCTGTCCTCCAGCACCCGCCGGGCGTAGGCGTGAAGGGCCGGATACATCTCCTTATACAGTTTTTCCACCGTCTCCTTCCACGGCTCGCAGCGCTTCACTCACTCACCTCCCGGCAGACGGCGGTTTGTGGTGCCGCTGCCGCCGTGTAAAAAATATGGTTAAAGCTCCCTTAACTTTTTTATGTCGGAAAATTGGGGCGGGGGGACATAGAAATCGGTTTGCGGCGAAAAGGGCTTTGGCCGGAACAGGAGGCGACACCCGAAATTGATACCTTTTTATATATTATCGGCAGCTCCGGCGCGTTTGAAAAGGGAGCAAGGGAGATTGGGGGGCGGCCGTTCCCCAATCCGAGATGGACTGGCCTAAATTCGCCCATCCCCGCCCGACGCCCACTCCTCCGCCCTCCTTTTAAAGGTGGTGCGTGACACCCCCAGCTCGCGTCCGGCCTGGACGGCGGTGACCCGGCCCTGGCGCCAGCCCATGGCCAGCTCCTCAAACCCGGCGGGCATGGGGATGCGCTCCCGGCCAAAGCGCACCCCGCGCGCTTTAGCCGCCGCGATGCCCTCCGCTTGGCGCTGGCGGATGTAGTCCCGCTCCGTCTGGGCCACGTAGCTGAGCAGCTGCAAGACGATATCCGCCACCAGTATGCCGGTGAGGTCCCGGTCCTCCCGGGTGTCCAGCAGAGGCATGTCCAGCACCACGACGGACACCCGCTTCTCCTTGGTCAGGCACCCCCACTGCTCCAAAATTTCCGTGTAGTTGCGGCCTAATCGGTCAATGCTCTTGACTACCAGCACGTCCCCGCGCCGGAGCGAGCGCAGCAGGCGCAGATACACCGGCCGCTCAAAGTCCTTCCCGGACTGCCGCTCCACCACGATCCGCTCCGGCGGCACGCCGAATTCCCGCATGGCGATGAGCTGACGGTCCTCTTTCTGCGCCCTGGTGGACACGCGCACGTAGCCATAGGTTTTTCCTGACATTCCCGGTCCCTCCTTGTGAAATCTGTCGAATATCAGTATATTTTATCGAAAACCCGCCCTCACGTATATAAGAACAGCTCAATTGCAGATGAAAAAAGCCCGCTGAAACCCGTTCAGCAGGCTTTTTTCATGTGCTTTTTCATGAAATGAGTGCACAGATTGCATAGGTTTCGTGCATGGCTCCCGCCGGTTAAAAATTTTTGCGCTACAGGCTAAACTTTTCACAAAACCTGCCGAATAAGTAAGTGAACGGCCACACGGGATGTCCAAAATGCGCTGTACGAAACCTATACTTTTTGAACAGCCCGCAGAATTGGACTTTTTGATGAGGAGAGCAGCCATGTCCGCAGAACAAACCCGAACCCCCGATGAGGAGCGGCTCCAGGCGGAGCTGCGGGAGCTGGCGCAGGAGATTGCCGGCAGCCTGTCTGCGGTGGACGCCGCCAGCGGGCGGGAGCTGCTCAGCGATTTTGTGTCCGAGCTGTTTTTCTGCGTGACCGAGCAGCAGCGCCGTGAGGACCGCCGCCAGAAGCAGGCGCAGGGTATCGCCGCCGCCAAGGCCCGGGGCGTCCGCTTCGGACGGACGGCAAGGCCGGTGCCCGATAATTTCGACCAGCTCCATCAGGCGTGGCGGGAGGGGAGGATTTCCCTCAAGCAGGCGGCGGAGAGCTGCGGCATGGCCCGGGGTACGTTCTACAACGCGGCGCTGCGGCGGGAGCGGCAGGCCGAGAGCCCCGCAGTGTGACCGTGCAGGAGGAATGTCATGCTAAAGCTGTCATTGGCCCCGGGGGAGTACCTCACCATCGGGGAAAATGTGGTGGTTCAGGTGTACCGCGCGGAGAACGGGCGGACCTATCTGGCCATCGACGCACCCAGGGAAGTCCCCATTGTGCGGGGCGCGGTGCGGGAGCGGGAGGGCGCGCAGCCCTCGGCAAAGCTGGCCCAGGTTCCCCAAAAGGGCCACAAAAGCGGCAACCCAATTTAGGTTTTGACCGGTTCCGGGCCGGTTGAAATATAGTCCCAGCGCCGGACAGACCGCGCGGCCAAGGCCAGGCCGCCCAGTCAGGCCGGAGGTTCTATGTGCTGCGGCAAAGGAAGGCCCAGGCACACAAAATAATTTTATAAAAGGAGTTTGTATCATGCGCATTCAGCACAATATTATGGCTATGAGTGCCTACCGCAACTACACCAACAACGTCTCCGCGATGAAGAAGAACCTGGAGAAGCTCTCCTCCGGCTACAAGATCAACCGCGCCGGCGACGACGCCGCCGGTCTGGCCATTTCCGAGAAGATGCGTGCCCAGATCACCGGCCTGGAGACCGCCCAGAAGAACGCCAAGGACGGCATCAGCCTGGTGCAGACCGCCGAGGGCGCCCTGACCGAGGTTCACGACATGCTTAACCGTATGGTGGAGCTGGCGACCATGTCCGCCAACGGCACCTACGACAACGAGACCGACCGCTTCCAGCTCCAGAAGGAGATGGACCAGCTCCGGGACGAAATCGACCGCATCGCCGACAGCGCCAACTTCAACGGCATCAAGCTGCTCAACGGCGATATGGACGGCGCGGGCACTGAGGTTGTCAATGACGTGGCCGTGACTGCGGTGGCCGACGGCGACCAGAGCGGCGCGGCCGGCGCGGCCGGCGTCTACTCCTTCGATGTCAAGGACTTTGAGATCAGCGGCGCCGGGACGGCTACTACGGCCACGCTTAGCATCGATATTGGCGGTGCGACCGTTACCGCTACTGTGACCCTCACCGACGGCAAGGCGTCCGCCGCCTCTGTCGCCGCTGCGATTGCCACCGCAGTGGGCGGCGGTACGTCGGTTACCATCGCCAACGCCTCCTACACCGTGTCTATTGACGGCACCAAGATCACCCTGACCCAGCAGAAGGCCCCCACCAGCACCAATCAGCTCATGACCAGCGCCGATATGAAGGTCACCATTACCTCTAGCGTAGGTAACGGCAACAACAGCTGGGACCAGGGCCTCCACGTGGATACCCCGGCTGCCATCGAGGCCATGAACAAGGTGGCCCAGGGCAAGTTCACCCTGACTGCCGATATGGTCAAGGACGGCAACAAGCTGACCATCGGCGGCACCGAGTACACCTTCAAGGTGGGCAAGGACGGCAAGGCCACCGGCGACAATGTGATCGACCTGTCCAAGTACGAGGAGGGCGACGCCGATCTGCTCAAGAAGGCCGGCGAAGAGCTCAGTAAGCTGGTCAACAGCAACAAGTCCAGCAAGTTCGACGTCACCACCCAGGGCGACGGCGTGATCACCCTGACCGAGCGCAAGGGCCAGGTGGACTATGGCACCGAGTGGGATCTGAAGGGCGGCGCCGGCACTGCTCCTGACGGCAGCTGGAACGCCAACGTCAAGGGCGACGCCCACAGCGGCGTGGTCACCTTCACCAGCACCCAGGCCGGTGACCCCACCAAGGGCCTGACCCTGCAGATCGGCGACACCGCCGACAACTGGAACAAGCTGAAGGTGAACATCCAGGACATGCACTGCGATTCCCTGGACATTGACTCCATCAGCATTGCCGACCAGGATAGTGCGGCCATCGCCATTGACAAGATCAAGGCTGCCATCAACACGGTGTCCGACGTGCGTGGTACCCTGGGCGCCACCCAGAACCGTCTGGACCACACCATCAACAACCTGTCCGTGATGACCGAGAACATCCAGGACGCCGAGTCCACCATCCGCGACGTGGACGTGGCCGAGGAGATGATGGCCTACACCAAGAACAACATCCTGATCCAGTCCGCTCAGGCCATGCTGGCTCAGGCCAACCAGGTGCCTCAGGGCGTGCTCCAGCTCCTCCAGTAAGAAGCTGCCAACACCCCGCAAGGCACACAAGCCCAACGCATCAGGACGGGGGCGGGCGCTTGCCCGCCCCCGTCTTCTCATGATGGGACCCGTGGGAAAGCCGCCGGAAGCGGCGTTTTTCCCATGCGCCCCAAAGCCGGAAAGGAGAAAAATTGCTATGCCTACCCCCCTGATATCCATTGGGATTATTTTTAAAAATGACATCCGCTGCATCGAGCGGTGCCTGAAAGCCCTTCAGCCCCTGCGGGACGCCGTGCCCGCAGAGCTTGTGATTGCGGACACCGGCTCCACCGACGGCAGCCGGGAGGTGGCGGAAAAGTACGCCGATATCCTCATTGACTTCCCCTGGATTGATGATTTTGCCGCCGCCCGCAACTCTGTGCTGAAGCGCTGCTCGGGAAAGTGGTTCATGTTTGTGGATACTGATGAGTACCTGGACGAGGACGTGTCGGAGCTGGTGCGGTTTCTCCGCGGGAGCAAGAAACGGCCTGAAATGGGCGCTACCGTGGTGGTGCGCAATTACGGCAACTATGAATTAGAAGGGGACTATTCGGATTTTGCGGCGGCGCGCATTGTGCGTATGGTTCCCGGCCTGCACTTTGAGGGCGCGATCCACGAGCATCTTGTGATTTCGGCTTCGGAGATCCCGGTGCTCCCGCTGGGTAAAACCATTCTGCACCACGACGGGTATGTGGGGATGCGGCTGAACGACACGGTGGGTAAGGCGAAGCAGGAGCGGAATGTGCGGCTGATCCGCAAGGGGTTGGAGGAGGAACCGGATAACCTGCTGCTGTGTATGCAGCTGCTTGAATCCGGCTCTGCCGAAATGGTGCCGGATTATTTGGGGCATCTGCGCCGGACGGTCGGGCTGGTCAAGGAGAAGGTATCCGGGTGGGAGCGCCTGGGTCCGCCCGTGCTGCGGTTTGCCGTTTATAAGGCGCAGCAGCTGTCGCTCCCGGAGCTGGAGGAATGGCTGGGGCTGGCGGAGGAAATGTTCCCCCATTCCATGTTTACCCGCCTGGATGTGCAGTATGCTGCATTCGCACACATTTGGAACACGAAAAAAGATGCCGAGGAGGCCATCCGTCGGGGCCGGCTCTACCTCCAGGCGCTGGAGGAATGCCGGAACGGGGCGGACCCGCTGGCGCAGATGATGAGCCCGCTGGAGATGGCCACGCCTTTCTCCGAGTGCAAGGCGAAGATCGCCCTGATCGGCGTATGCTGTAACAGCGGCCACGAGGAGGAGGCCCTTGACCTGGCAAGGGGACTGAACTATTCCCTGCTGAACCACAGCCAAATCGCCGGGCTGATGGGGCATCTCCAGGATATCCACTTTAAGAGCACCCTTGATACGGCCGCTGTCGTCACCGGGATTTGGGAGGAGGTCAACCGGCCGGAGGAGGAACGCAAGAATAATATCCAGCGGAAAAGGGCGTTCCTCCAGGTGGCGGGTGGAACCTTCCCAGACAAAAACAGAGAGGCGGAAAAGAGCAACGATAACTTTGTCCGCCATGCGTACACGCTGTATCTCCCCCTGCGGGAGCAGTGCGACCTGGGCCGCGCGGCCGCAGTCATGGATATGGAGACCGTCCCTGAAATGGAGGCGGTATTAAACGAGGTAGAGGACTGGAACGGCTTTTCCATCCATGCCCTGGCCCACGCGCTGGAGTGCGGGGCCCGCTTCCCGCTGCCGGAGAGGCCGCTGAATATAGAGGAGATGAACAGCATTGCGTCCCGGCTTGCCAAAAGGGGCGCGGATTTCTGTACACTGGCTCTGCGTCTTGCAGGCGGCTTCGGCGGTGGCCGGTGGCAGGAGCTGATGTGGTCGGAGTCACTGGCGTTGGCGGCTGTGCGTACATATTCCTGGACGGCAAAGGGGCAGAGCGCAGAGCAGGGCATGGCGCTGGCCCGGATGTTCGCAGAAATTGAGGGGAAGGTTCTGCCGCGCTGCTATATGCCGGAGATGTTCGAGGCAGAGCGGATGTTTGCCCTTCCGCCGCTGCATCGCTTTGGTTTTTACTGCGCCCAGGCGTTTGAGGCGCTGAATGCCGGGGACGCGGCGGGCTATGTACGGCTGCTGCGGGAGGGGCTGGCACTCTGTGGGGCCGCAAAGGAGATGGTAGAATTTTTGCTGGACAGTACCCAGGCGTTAAAGAGTCCGTCTGAGGAGTTGAGCGCCCTGGCGGATCAGATTCGGGCGGTCTTGGGCAGGTTCTCCCCGGATGATCCGGCGGTGGCGGCGCTGAAGCAGAGCGAGGCGTATCAGAAGGTGGCGTATCTCATTGAGGGCCTTGAGCCGCCAGTGGCGGGGAGACAGCTGCAGTGAGCATACTAAACGATACCTTGGAGCATAAGCAATTGGGCCGTGCCCAATTGACTGCTTACATTGATGAATATGAGTTGATCTAGCGCTGACTGTATGATTGATACGGTTAGGGCGGTGGTAGTATTTTTTCTCAGAATGATAAGTCGGCTGAGACGGGGATTTTCAGCGCCCTTTTGGAAAATCATGCCAACCATATGAATCATTGCGTTTTTGGTGGGCCCGGCCGAGATTACGTTTATACGGAGCCAATCTACCAGGGGCAGACTTATACGCAGGCAGTCAGGACGGAGGAGCTTGGGTGCTGGTTTGAGGTAAAGGCCGATACTGACATCGATGGCCTAATCTACCTGCCCCAAAGGAATACGCAGAAAGTTTATCTATGCTGGCGTGAGAGAAGATCTATGACCCAGAGCCTGAGGATGATTTTGATGCGATTGAGCTGGATCACATCAAGGAAAATATCAAGTATTGATAATATTGGCCCTCGACCATATACGGCGCAATGCGCAAGGAGGCGCGATGCAATGAAAACTGTAATTTTAGCTGGTGGCCTGGGTACCCGCATCAGCGAAGAAAGCCATTTGAAGCCCAAGCCTATGATTACCATTGGCGACCAACCCATTTTGTGGCACATTATGAAATACTATTCCAGTTTTGGCTTTAACGATTTTATTATCTGCTGCGGTTATAAGGGGCATATCATCAAGGAGTATTTTGCGGATTATTACCTATACCGCTCCGATGTGACCTTTGATTTCTCTGACGAAAACCGCATGACGGTCCATTCCAACATTGCCGAGCCCTGGAGAGTAACACTGGTGGACACGGGACTGAATACCCAGACTGGTGCCCGGGTGAAACGGGTACAGAAGTATCTTGGAGAGGAAACCTTTATGCTCACCTACGGCGATGGGGTGAGCAATGTGGATCTAAATGAACTGCTAAAGCAGCATAAAGAGTCGGGAAAGACCGTTACACTCACCGGAATTCAGCCGGGAGGACGATTTGGTGTGCTGGATCTGGAAGGGCAGACCGTCACCGGCTTTCGAGAGAAGGCAAAGGAGGATGGCGGTTGGATCAATGGCGGCTTCATGGTGATGGAGCATGGAGTGTTTGAGTATCTCAGCGTGGATGAACGCTGTGTGATGGAGCAGGAACCGATGGAAAAAATGGCCCATGACAGCCGGTTGGGCATTTACAAGCATGACGGTTTCTGGCAGTGCATGGACACTCAGCGGGACCGCAGTCAGCTGGAAGCGGTTTGGAATAAAGGAAGCGCGCCATGGGCGCCGTGGCTGAGAGGAGAAGCGGAATGAAAGAGTCAAAGTTGTTGCGGGCAAAAACGTTGGATCTGCGCCTAACCCGTCCGCTGACGGAAAAGCGGCAGGCAAATAGCAAAAAAAATGAGGAGGAGGCGCTTGCAGGGAAGCTGGTCTTGGAATCCATGCCCCGGCGGTTTGTTTTTGAACTAACCAATGCTTGCAATTTGAACTGTAAGATGTGTGGACGGAACTCCGCCCAGTTCCAGCCCACATGGTTCCAGATGGAGTGGCTGAAGTATTTCGAGCCAGTGGCTCCACAGGTGGAGGAGGTTACCTTGATGGGATGGGGGGAGCCCACAGTTCACCCCCATTTCTCAGAGTTTTTGGACTGGGCCCACCGCTTGGGCCTGCGGAAGTATTTCTGCACCAATGGGATGCGTCTGGATAAGCTGTTTGACGACATTTTCCGCACACAGACCGACATTATTGCCGTGAGTATGGACGGAGCCTGCGCCGAGACTAACGAGGAGATCCGCCGGGGTGCGGATTTCCATAAGATATTGAAGAACACATCTGCTATTACGGAGTACAAGGCTGCCCACGGTTTGGAATTTCCTTACATGAACTTTGTTTTTACTGCCATGGATCAGAACCTAGGCGAACTGCCGGAGCTGGTGCGGCTGGCTGGAGAGGTGGGATTGGACGAGGTAAAAGCAGTGTACCTCACGGCCTTTGATGAGGGAATGGCTCCTGAGGTGCTCTATGACAAGATGGCCCGAACCCAGGAGGTGTTCCAGGCGGCGGTGGAGATAGGGCGGAAGTGTGGCGTGTCGCTGAAGCTGCCCCACTTGGTTGGAGACGACCCTGCCGGGGAGCAGTGCCATAAGACCTGCTATACCGCATGGCGAGACTTTTTCCTGGGGTCGGATGGCTTTGTGCGGCCGTGCATGTCCACTGCGGAGAAGCTGTTCACCTTCCAGAAGTATGAGAGCTTTTTGGAGATGTGGAACTCGGAGGAGTACCGGCAGCACCGTGAACGGGTCAACGGAGTGCAGATGGCGCAGTCCTGTCGGAACTGCTATCAGTCGTCCTATGCCAATTGGAATAAAAAGGAGTCGTTTTTGCAGATTGGAAAGCAGTTTTCTCCGGAGTGGCAAAACTAATTAGGTGGATAGGGGGCAGTTCCTGTGATTCAAAACATAACGGTCAATCCGCCGGAGGGAATAAAACGTTATACTAACGTCACCATTTCAGCCGGCGGGAACCCGCTGGATGGATTTCCATTGCTGTCTATTGATCGGGACAGCTATATTGTACAGGCTGAAATCCACTCTGGAATCAACATGTGTCCTGAAGTGGGATGCCACTGTATCGCGATTGGAAAGGGGACCTCTGTTGCGGACGGCGTTTTGCTGATAATTGATTTGGATCACGATTTTAATTCGGTTGTGCAGGGCGATTTGAAATCTTTGGGTGGGCTGATGGGAGGCAGAACCCGTCGGCGCGGCTCAATCATCATGCAAAATGATGTTTGGGTGGCTACGGATGCAACCATCATGCCCGGCGTAACGCTCCACAATGGATGTATTGTCGCGGCAAAGGCGGTTGTCACAAAAGATGTTCCGCCCTATGCGGTTGTTGGAGGAAACCCGGCCCGAGTTTTGCGCTATCGCTTCGACAAGGATATCATTGACGCACTGCAAAAAATCGCGTGGTGGGATTGGGACGAAAGGATACAGCGGCAACGCAAAAAGGATTTTTATCTGCCCGTAGAAGCGTTTGTCGAAAAATACCTTCCGCCTGTGGAAGGTATTGGAGCCACACCCCGAGAGGGGCATGGCTCCAATACCTTGTTGTTTCCCATTGACGTGGGGGAACCGTTTCCACTCTATCCCAAGGTACTGGAGGAGTATTTTTCCAAAGACCGGCCAAATGTGGAACTTTTAATCTATATTCCAGAACAGCTCTCAACAGAGGGGAATATTCGTGCGGTCAGCGCTATTCTGGAAAAATATGAGGCGAGGGACAGCTGCGTCACATTTCAGGTAGGGGTTACATTGGATGAACACATTCTGATGCAAGGGGCGGATTATTATATTGCAACGCGCAGTGAGGACACTGTTCGCCGCTCTTGCCTAGCTGATCGGTATGGAACAAAGGTGCTGTATGGAACAGATTTGCCGCTGTTTCCAGAGAATCTGCAATAGCGGCGGTGCTCGGCAAAAAGTGAGTATTCCGCAGGCTGTAAAATATAAGAAGCTGTACCAATCGCCGAAGTATTCAGATTCGTGCGTCAAAATTGCCGGTGGCAAGGCGAAAAATCGCGGGAATACTTGGTGTACTTCAAGATTTTTCAACGCGGCCCGGCGGCAATTTTGGCGCAAAGCTGGGTGCTGAGGCTATTGGTACGGCTTCTAAGATCAGGAGAATGACGGATGGAACAAAACACGGGAGAGATGCTGATTTCGCAGATATTTGAGCTCTTTGAAACAGGGGAAGAGGCGATCAATTTTTTAAACAGACATGAGATGGCGGAAAACCAATACCTTCTGGAGGATCTGCATACGCTGTGCGCAGCTATCGCATCTGCTGTTGAGCAGCTGACACCTCAAATCACGCTGAAAAACAAACTCAAGGAGATTGGCCTAAATGCGCCGCTGAGTGTTGGGCGGGTTTCAGCTCTGCTGGATAAAGGGAATGCGGAGGAAGCGCGGGTGCAGTTCACCTGCACCTTTGTTCCACTATTTCTGTTTTGGAGGCGTTATGCGGAGTTTTTTCTGATCCGCGCGGTAGATGAGGAGGCGCTGAAGGACTGGCATGTTCAAGAGTGGGACCGTATCCGACAGATTCGAGAACTGCCGAAGTGGGAGGAGACCCAGGAATACCGTTACGATTTTTCTGTCGTCGTGCTGTTTTACGGCAATCAGAGGATGACTAAGGAGTGCTTGGACGCCATTGAGGCCCATACAAAAGGCCACAGTTATGAACTGATTACGTTTGACAATGGCAGTGATCCTGAGACCACCGCATGGTGCGAGGGACTGCCGCATGTGAAGAAAATTTACTATCCTCACAATATGGGCTCTTCTGCTGCAGGCAACCTGATCTTCACAATGGCGCCTTATTACATAGAGGGGAAATACCTTTTGTACGTCAGTAATGATGTGATCTCCACGCCAAGGTTCGATGAGATCCTTTGGCGGTGCATGGAGAGCGATCCCCGCATTGCCATAGCGGTGCCCGTGTGCAATTCGGCAAGTAATTTTCAAGCGATTTCCGTACCCTACGCGAACAATGATCTTATAGGGATGACTTCCTTTGCCGAGGGTTATAACCACTGCAATCCAAGAAAATGGGAGGATCGGACACGGCTGTTCCAGATCATGGCATGTTATCGCCCTCAGGTTTTGCGGCAAATGCGTTTGGCGTTTGATCCTATGTTTTGCTATGATATGTTTGCCGATGACGATCACAGCACAGTACTGCGCCGCATGGGTTACCGACAGGTGCTCTGTAAGGATGTGTTTGTTCACCACTATGGCTCCGCAACCATCGGGGCGGGCCAGTTCCAGGTGATGGATTTGGGACGGGAGCAATTCCGTCAGAAGTATGGTGTGGATGGTTGGGCCTCGCTGGGCATGGATCTTTGCGCGGCGTTGAGTAATTTTTCACTATCCTTTTCGGGCCCTGTGCGGATCTTGGCGCTGAACCCGATGTTTGGCGAGAGTGTGCTTGCGTTAGCCAACCGCTTGAGGGCTTGTGGAGGCAGTGAGGTAACGGTAGACGCTCTGACCGAGGAGAAAGGGTATCTGGACGATGCGCAAGGACTGTTCCGCCGTGGCGGCCTGTTGCAGGAGAAAGACCAGGTGCTGGAAGGGCAGTATGATCTCGCTATTGTGGGGTGTAATCTTGGACGGTGCATCGATCTGCGGAGTGTGCTCCAGACGGCGGCCGGCAGATTGAAGGCTGGAGGACTGCTTATCGTCCAGAGTGAAAACTTTTACAGCGTATCCAATTTGAGTGCGGCACTGTCAGGAAAGCCGCCGGAGGAGGGGATATTCCTTCGTGACCCGGAGGAAAATCTCAGCCTGCGTATTGTCAACGACGGCGTGCTGAGCGCGGAGCTTTCACAAAATGGAATGGTGCTGGAGAGATCAATTTACCTAAACAATGAGTCGTGGGGAACAACTGCTGAGGGGCTGGCGGCTGCTTTGGGGCTTCAGAATTGCGGCGAGGCGAAGAGCCTGCTGCAATCCTTGGGCAAATTCAGCATATGGAGAAGGAAAAGCTGAGGAAACGGGGGAAAAACGGGTGCTGTCTCACGAAGAGTTTTACCAGGGCAGGCGGGTGCTGGTGACCGGCCACTCGGGATTCAAGGGGGCGTGGCTGTGCTGGCTACTGTCCGCCATGGGGGCAGAGGCCTATGGCTATGCCCTCCCGCCCCGATCCAGGTGTTTGTATGAAACCGCCCGTCCGCCGGTGGCGGATGAGATATTTGCAGATGTTCGGGATCATGCCGGGGTAGAGCGGGCTCTAGCAGAATTTCGGCCGGACATGATTATCCATCTGGCGGCCCACGCGTATTTAGATGGCTCCTACGAGGATCCGGCGAATATTTTTGAAATTAACGTGATGGGAACGGTAGGGATTTTAGAAGCGGTTCGCCGCAGTAAACGCCGTGTTCCCATTGTGGTGGTCACCAGCGACAAGTGTTATGCCCAGGAACTGAAGGGCAAGCCCTGTCAGGAGACCGATCCTTTCGGAGCGGCGGAGGCATATTCCACCAGCAAGGCATGTCAGGATCTGGCAGCGCAGTGTTACCGAATTTCCTTCCCAGATATGCCCATAGCCACTGCCCGGGCAAGCAACACCATTGGAGGAGGAGATTTCAACAAAACCCGGCTTATCCCCCATCTACTGGACTGTTTCTCCTCTGGCCGCCCTGCAAAACTGCGAAATCCCAGCTTTGTCCGCCCCTGGCAGTATGTGCTGGACGTACTCTGGGGATACCTGACGCTGGGCAAGGTGCTGTCTGAAGGCGGGGTGACGGGGGATACGTCCTTTAACTTCGGCCCCGCCCCCGATGGGTTCCAGACAGTGGGGAGAGTGGCGGAACTGCTGGCATCCCATTTTCCCGGTGCGAGGTATGAGCTGGGGACAGAGGGGTGCACCGGCGAGACACAGCTGCTTCGATTGGACAGCGGAAAAGCTTGGGAATGTTTGGGGTGGCAGCCCCAGTATACGTTGGAGGAGACATTGGCCCAGGCCGCTGCGTTTCAAAGGGGACTGGGTTATGCCTCCCCGGCGCAGTTGTGCCGGGAGCAGGTAGAACAATACAGAAGCCGCCTTCAGGGGACGCAGGGATGAGGGCTTTGATTGTGGGTGCGGGTTGCTGTGGCGCGTCTGCCGCCCGCCGTCTGGCGGAGTACGGCTGGCAGGTGAGCGTTATAGACCGGCGGGATCATGTGGGTGGCAACGCATATGACCGGCGGGACAAGAACGGCATTCTATATCATGTGTATGGTCCCCACATCTTTTTTACTGGGCAGGACCGGGTGTGGGAGTTTCTGGCACCCTTTGCCCGGTGGACGCCCTTTCGGTGCGCGCTGCGGGTGTGGATTGAGGGGGACAGCCACCCCATGCCCTTTCAGCCGGAGACGCTGCGGCGCCTGATGCCGGAGGATGGAGAGTCAGTACGATTTGCCTTAGGCCGGGAATTTGCAGGCCGGGAGCAAGTTACTGTACTGGAGTTGATGAACGCCAGTGATCCGCTGCTCAGGCGGGCCGGTCGGCGGCTGTACGAGTGTGACTGCGCTCCTTATAATCAGAAACAGTGGGGGCTGTGCCCGGAGGAGCTGTCGCCGGAGGTGACCGCCCGGGCCCCGGTCTATCTGGAGGATCGAGAGGAGTTCCGCCCGGAGCGTTTTCAGTTCATGCCGGAAGATGGTTTTACCGCATTGTTCCAATCTGTTTTGGATCATCCCGCCATTGAGGTGTTGACCGGCAGGGATGCTTTGGAGCTGCTGGATGTTTCAGCAGGGCAAATTATCTGGAAAAGCGGGCGAGCGTGGAACGCCGTTCTCTATACCGGGCGACTGGATGAGCTGTTTTCTTGGCGGAGGGGAGAGCTTCCCTACCGCACACTGAGATTTGATATGGAATACTGCGCCGTTGAGGAGGGACTGCCCTGCCTGGCTATGTACTACCCGGAGCAGGATATTCCGTGGACCCGGCGAACGGACTACCGCCATCTGCCGGGCAATCCACCGCGGATGGACAGGACTTTGCTGGTGGGAGAGAAGCCCGGACCCATGGAGGGGGCAAAGGACGAGCCATACTATGTGGTGCTGACAGAGCAGTCCAAGGCACGCCATCAAAGCTACCGGGAGTTGCTGGAACAGGTTCCCCATCTCTATGCGGCAGGGCGGCTGGCGGACTTTCGATATTACAATATGGACGAGGCGGTGGGCCGCGGGCTGGATATGGCGGAGGAAATCCACCGCAGAGAGGGGAGGACATCGTGATGATCGGCGATCCGAAAGAATTTGCCCGGGCGGTACGGATGCACGTGGCAAAGACGCTGATGCGCACCCGGGATTCACATATTGGAGGCGGCTACTCATCGGCGGATATTCTGGCGGTGCTGTACACCAAAATTTTGGGACTGACGCCGGAAAACCTAGACGACCCGAATCGCAACGTGTTTTTGCTGAGCAAGGGGCACATTGCAGCCACCTTTTACACTACGCTGGCCTATGCAGGGCTGATCCCAATGGAGGATCTGGAGCTCCATGTGGTGGACGGAGAAAACTACGCGGGGCACACCCGTAAATTTGTGGTTCCCGGAGTGGAGATGTCCGCAGGCTCTCTGGGGCACGGGGCCAATGTGGGTACGGGCATTGCCTACGCTAAGAAGCTCCAGGGACAGGGTGGCCGGGTTTTTGTGCTGATGGGGGACGGGGAGTGCAATGAGGGCAGTGTCTGGGAGGCGGCCATGTTCGCTGCCCGGTTCTCGCTGAACAACCTGGTGATGATTGTGGACCGCAATCGCTTACAGTCCTATGGAAGCGATCAAGAGGTGCTGAACATGGGGGACATGGCGGAAAAGTTCCGGGCTTTCGGCTGCAACACTGTGGAGGTGGACGGACACGACTATGCCGCACTGGAGGCACTGTTTTCCCATACGGGACTGGACGGATCGGTCCAGCCCACTGTGGTGATCGCGAATACGGTAAAGGGTAAGGGCGTATCGTTTATGGAAAACCGCTTGGAATGGCATTTCAAGTCGCCCAATGAGGAGCAGCTTGCCCAGGCGTTGGAGGAGTTGAGCCAATGAGGAGCACATTTGTTCAGACCATATCCCGCCTGGCCCGGGAGGATCCAAAGGTTATGCTGGTGATCGGGGACACTGGTTTTTCTGTGATGGAGCCCTTTGAGGCGGAGTTTGGCCCGCGTTTTGTGAATGTGGGCATTGCGGAGCAGAGTTTTGTATCTTTTGCCGCAGGGTTAGCCGCGGCAGGAATGAAGCCCTTCGCCTATAATGTGGTGTCCTTCATGACGCTGCGCAGTGCGGAGCAGATCATGTTGGATGTGTGCTACCAGGAGAACCCGGTGATCTTAGTTGGGGTGGGGGGCGGTTTTGCCTACGGCAGTGCTGGACCAACCCATCATGCCCTTCAGGACATTGCCATGATGCGGACATTTCCCAACATGGATGTATACTGTCCCGCTGATCCGGCGGAGATGGAGGCGGTGATGATGACTGCCTACCGCCGGCAGCTCCCAGCTTATATTCGGATTGGGAGAAGTGTGGATGCACCGATTCATCAGGGCACGGTGGACGCGCCGGTAGAAAAAGCGATTTCCCTGGCACAGGGGAGGGATATTGCGATTTTGGCCTGCGGAACTATTCTGCGGGAGGCGGTGCAGGTAACGTCACTTCTGGAAGAGCAGGGATGCTCGGTGACGCTGTACAGCGTGCCTCGTGTGCAGCCGCTGGATGAGGAGGCGGTCTTGGCCTGCGCTGCCGGGCACCGGGCAGTGTTCACCATGGAGGAGCATGGGATAACTGGCGGGCTGGGCAGCGCCGTGGCTGAGCTGCTGGCGGAACGGGGAGAGCGTCCGGCAGTATTCCATCGGTATGGTGTACCTGACTCCTTCGCCATGGTGACAGGTTCTCGGGAGTATCAGTTGGATTATTTCGGCCTGTCCCCCCAAAAGGTGGCGGCGAATATGTGGAGGCGGTGGAGTGACGGGAAATGAACGGTGTGATTGGAGAAATTTTTGATCGGTTTGAGCGGGAGCGTTCTCGGCTGGAACAGACGGTGGATGAGCTGAAACTGGCCCTGGGCCGTTATGAAGGTGTGGTGCTTTACGGTGCGGGAAGCAGCGGGATTGCCCTGCTGCTGGCTCTGCGGCGTGCGGACATTGAACCACTGTGCTTTGCCGATGGCGCGCTGGAAAAGTGGGGCACGATATGTATGGGGCTGGAAGTGGTGCCGCCCCAGGCGCTGACGGAGCGTTTTGGTGCTAATATTTTGGTATTTGTCTGTATCAATACTGATGGGCATGCCTACTGCCGCAGCTTTGACGAGGCGCTGCGAGAGGGGGGGCACAGCGGCGTTCACCGGCGGCTCCACGACTGCGGCTGCGTTAACGTGGTGGACTATATTGCCCTGCGCCGCTGCTTTGCCCTATTCCGGGGGGACAATACAGGAAATCTGCCATCCTGTCCCGATGTGGACTGCATATGGGAGAACAGGGAGAGGATTGCACGGGTTTACAGGGAACTGGCAGAGGGGCGCTCCCAGGAAATCTATGCCAACATCCTTACCTTTCGGCTGTTTGGCGATGGGCCGGAGATCCCAACTCTGGCCCAGGAGGAGAAGTACTTTCCAAAGGAGCTGTTTACCCCGTCTGCTGGGGAGCATTTTGTGGACTGTGGGGCCTTTGATGGGCAGACACTGCGGGATCTTCTGGCGCTGACTGGAGATAGGATCGGGGCGTATTATGCCATGGAACCTGACCCGGCTAATTATAAGCGTCTGGAATGCTTTGCCGAGCAGCTGCCGGGCGCGCTGAGGGAGAAGCTCACCCTGTCTCCGTGCGCGGCCTGGAACGAGGGGGGAGAGGTTTCGCTTTACGCTCTGCATGGCCCGGGGAGCTTTGCCGTTCCCTATGGAGAGACGCAGGCCGTGGCGGTCACCATCGACAAGCTGCTAGACGGACGGCGGGCTACAGCCATCAAGATGAACATTGAGGGCTCGGAACTGGCGGCGCTGGAGGGGGCACAGGAGACCATTCGCCGCTGGCACCCTAGGCTGTTGATTGCGGGGTACCACAAGACCTGGGACTTCTGGGAAGTGCCGGAGCGAATGCTGGAGGCGGGATATAGGGTCTATTTACGATCCTATATGCACCATTTGTCGTTTGTGTTTTATGGATTGGAATAATGGTGAAGAGATTGCACAGAAAAGAGGAAAGGAATGCTTGTTAATATAAATGGGGTTGTGTCAAAAAATGTGAAGAGTTTGTCCACTTTTTCTTGCACACAGCCAAATCTGCGCGGAGTGAAAGATTTTCCAGCCTTGATCTTAGACCGTTACAGCGGAATTAAAGGGCTGACAATCTGGGCAAGGCTTGGCGAAGAGGTCGGTGTAGCGGGAGGATGCTATTCTGTGTATATTGGGGCCTTTTGCCCTATATCTAATCAGATTATGCTTTTAGTTGATGTGGATCATGATTATGCGTCGGTCTCTATGTCAAACCAGGTGCCTGACCTGATCCCAGGCTCCAGCAGGAAACGGCGCAAGGGATCTATTATAATCCAGAACGATGTGTGGATTGGGTATGGAGTTACCATCATGGGCGGGGTTATGATCCATAACGGTGCGGTGATTGCGGCAAACTCCACTGTGACGAGGGATGTGCCTCCATATGCCATCGTGGCCGGGAACCCGGCACGTGTGATCAAATATCGGTTTGACCCGGAGACGATTGAGCGGCTGCAAAGAATTCAGTGGTGGTACTGGGATGAGGAGACTATAAAGATGCGGAGCGAATGGTTTACCCGCCCACCGGAGGAATTTGCAAAGCAATTTGATGTGTCCGCGGAGGGGGGGCATATGTCCACACATCAAAGGCTTGATGATGCACATCTTGAGGGGACTGCGCGGAACCACCTTTATTTGACATTCTCAGATTTAGACAGTCCATACAGCATTTTGCAAAAGGTAGTGGAATCGTTTGCCCTGAGCCACTCGGAGGAAGACTGCCTGATCGTTTCTGTGCCGAAGGATGGCACGGAAGAACAGAAAACACAGGCCATTTACGAGTTTGCTGAGAGGATAGACGCCGATTGTGGCCTTTATGTGCGATGCACTGAGCACGAAGAAATCCCGGCATTGATCTCAACCTGCGGTACGTTGATTACGAGCAGGGTGTCGGAGTTGGTTCGGTATACCTGCATTGCGGATCTTGCACATACAAATGTGGTATCAGGGGTGGATATTCCGATTTTTTGATTATTGACAGTAGGAGGAAGACTTAAAATGTTGAATATTGAATCATTACTCGGCCAAATTCCGAAGGAGCTTGCAGACCGCAAAAAAAAGAAGCGGGAGATGCAGAAGCTATTTCAAACATATGGGCAGGAGCTTGTTGTATATGGGCACGGAAATTTGGGAATTGAGCTGGAGAAGGGGCTTGAAAATGCGGATTGGCCCGTTCGATGTTTTTTAGATGCGAAAAAGCCGACTGATTTATCACAAAAAAACATAAATTTAAAGGATGCAAAACAATATTTGAGTGAAAATGCGATTATTATTGTGGCTCTATATGATATTTTTTCCGAATATCCATCCATCCAGCGCAATTTGAAAGAGAAGGGCTTCCAGAATATCTTTAGTATACTTGACCTATGTGTTTTATGCGGTTCCACAAGATCGGGTGCGTTCTAAATGAACCAGTTAGAATTATCCCAGGATTTTGAGCGTATTTCGGCATGTGCGCTTCCATGGGATCATTTGAAAGGCAAGCGGATATTCATAACAGGCGCAACCGGCTTTACTTGCGGATATTTGGCAAGAGCCCTGTGCTGGCTGAACGGTCAACTGTCATTAGGATTGAGTCTGGGACTTTTCCACCGCGCTGGCACCCCAGGCTGATGATCGCGGGGTATCACAAGACCTGGGATTTCTGGGAGGTGCCGGAGCGAATGCTGGAGGCGGGATATAGGGTCTATTTACGATCCTATATGCACTATTTGTCGTTTGTGTTTTATGGAAATTAAATGAGGAGGTTCATGGATGAATGTGCCAAATTACAGTCGGACACACCGGGTATGCCCGATATGCGGCTGCACCCGTGCTGAATTTGTGTATCATTATCAGGATGAAATGATTTTGTTCAATAAGCTTCCACAGGAATTTGACATTGTTTCATGCACTGCCTGCGGATTTGTATATTCTGATATTGCCACATCGCAAAGCATATATGATGAGTATTATTCTGAATGCTCTGTATATGACAATTTGGGGGTTACATATGGAACAGTGACGGATGATCATTCCGGCGATGTCTATGCACAGTGGGCAAAGGAAATTTCGTCATTTGCGTCCAGAGATGCCTCAATTTTGGAAATTGGCTCCGCGAACGGACTCCTGCTGGAGGAATTGAAAAAGCTGGGCTTTGAGAACTTGAGTGCTTTGGATTTGAGTAAAGAATCGCTGGACAACTTAGCTCAAAGGGGATTTCGGACACACTTAGGAGGGATTTTTTCCAGTGCCATATCAGACCAAATCCACAAGCCATTAACGGAGCAATTTGACTGCGTCTGCCTCACCCAAGTGATGGAGCACATCTATGATGTTCAGGGGGCAATGCGGAATATGAGCCAGATGTTGAAGCCGGGAGGACATCTATACATTGAAGTGCCTGATGCCGGACGATTCCAGGACTTCAGCGATTATCCCATCTGTCTGTTTAATTATGAGCATATCGGGTATTTTGATGAGGCATCAATGCGCAATCTGGCAAGTACAAATGGCCTGCGGATTGTGAATATCATTCATAAAAATATCCATTTCAGCACGGAACAGGATGTGTATCCTTGTGTGGTGGGCGTGTTTCAAAAGCCGAGCCTTGCGCGAAGCGGCTGTGGCCTTACTCTCAAGAAATACGCATCAGAGTTTGAAGCAAACCTGAGCCGCTATGAGAATATCATTCCGCCCCAAGAAGAAGTCGCTATATGGGGCATGGGCAATTTTGCGCGGCAACTGCATAAGGAAGTCGGAGGACGGTGGAATATCAAATACCTAATTGACAGCAATCCGTTACATCAAGGAAAAATCGTCTTGGGATATCCGATTAACATTCCGGAAAAATTGGCAGAAGATAAATTTTCTGGGACAATTTTAATTACAACCTCTCTGTATGCGGACGAGGTTGCTGATCAGATTCAAAATTTGGGCTTATCCTGCCACGTTAAAAAGATGAGCCCATGACACATATTGAATGTTTGGAGTGAGGAGTTTGGGGGCCAGCGCAATAATCAATGAGGATTTTGGTAAAATTAGTCTGCTTCCTTTGCCTTGGGCCAAATTAAGGGGTGCCAGAATTTTTTGCACTGGGGCCACCGGGTTTGTCGGTAGCTACCTTGCCACAATGCTCAGCAAGCTTGGGAGCGAAAAGGATCTCAACTTGAATCTTAAGCTGTTCCGGCGGGCGGGTTCTCTAACAAAGGTATCAATACCTGGTATTCACTGGATTGATGGGGATATCACGGGGGAATTTTTGCCCCATGATTTTGCGCCGGATATAATCATCCATGCAGCCAGCCCGGCAAATACGCAGGCCTATGCCAAGAATCCAGAAGGGCTGTTTCAGACCAATATTCTGGCCACGCACTATCTGTTGGATCAGGCTAGAAAAAACGGCTCCACATTTATATATTTCAGCAGCGCGGCGGTTTATCAAAACCAGCACGGGCGTCTGTCAGAGGCAGCTCCCGGAGCACTAATGGAAAATGGGGCTCGGTTTACCGTTTATGCTGCAAGCAAGCTGGGTGGTGAGCTGCTCTGCCAGGATTACCGCGAAAAATATGGTGTAGACTGCCGCGTGATCCGGCCATTCAATATACATGGGCCAGGGGAATCGTTTAAACATGGCCGGTTTTTTCCAGATCTGATACGTCAGGCTTTGGAGAAAACAGAAATCGTTGTAATGGGAAGTGGAAGTCCGGTGCGTGATTCCTGTTATATTATGGATTTTGTCAGTGGGCTACTGTACATCTTGTTGAACGGAAAAAGTGCCATATATAACATCGGAAATGAAGAAAATACCTATACAATTTTAGAGTTGGCCCAGCAAATTGCTGAGCAGAGCGGCAAAATTGAGGTCGTGGGGCCGCTGTGTGCAACATTACACACCGCCGGAGATTCACTTGTCCCGGACACCACAAAGCTCCGGCAGCTTGGCTGGCGGCCCCAGGTCAATCTACAGGAATGTATCAGACGGTGCATGAACAGCTATCAATAAAGGGAGCGATGGAATGACAGTCTCCGAATACATCTTCGATTTTCTGCAAAAAAGGGGCTGCGACACCGTTTACATGGTGTCCGGCAGCTCCGCCATGTGGCTCACCGACGCGCTTCAGCGCAATCAGATGCTGAAGGCAGTTTGCTGCCACCATGAGCAGGCGGCGGCCATGGCGGCGGACTGCTATGGCCGCACCCGGGGCATTCCCGGTGTTTGCCTGGCCACCATCGGGCCCGGGGCCACCAACGCCATCACCGGCGTGGCAGGGGCGTTTGTGGATTCTTCCCCCATGTTTGTGCTCACCGGGCAGGCCAATTCGCGGCTGATTCGGTATGAGATGGACACCGGCATCCGTCAACACGGCACCCAGAGCCTGAACCTGGAGCCTATCGTATCCCCCATGGTGAAATACTTTGCCTGTGTGCTGGAACCCGCCGATATCCGCCGGGTGATGGAGCGGGCTTGGTATGAAGCCATGGAAGGCCGTAAGGGGCCGGTGTGGATTGATGTGCCGGTAGATGTACAGAATAAGCAGATCCCGAATGAGATGGAGGGGAGCCCTGTGCCTGATCAAGCGGTGGAAGAAGTGGATTTGACCGCGGTGGCCCAGGGGCTTGCCAAGGCGGAAAAACCGTTGATCCTGGCTGGAGGCGGTGTGCGCGGAGCAGGAGCGGCGGAGCTGCTGGGCCAGCTGTGCCAGATGTTCCAGATTCCTGTGGCCGTATCCCGGGGCGGTATTGACGTGATTGCCTCCGACTCCCCGTATTTTGTGGGCCGCCCTGGGAGCTATGGGGATCGCGCGTCCCATTTTGCCATTCAGCAGTGTGATTATTTGCTGATTCTGGGCAGCCGTCTGTCTATATCTACCACCGGCTATTATCCGCAGCGGTTTGGGCAGAATGCCTATAAAGTGATGGTAGACATAGACCAAAAAGAGCTGGACAAGCCGGACGTGCCGGTGGATTTGAAGCTCTCCATGGACGTTGGGACATTTTTAAAGGGACTGATCAATTGCTGTGCCGGGTTAAAACAAGAGGACCGCTCGGCATGGCTGGCCCATTGCCAGGGGATGCGGCGGCAGTATCCCAATGTCTTGTCCGGCTATGCCCAGGAGCGGCCCTTGAACAGTTATCATGTTTCAAGGCTGCTATCCCGGTGCGCACCGGCAAACTGCGACATTGTGGTGGACACGGGCAGCGTCTGCAATATCGTGTCCCAGAGCTGGGAGCTGCGGAAAGGACAGCGCTATCTGATCTCCGGCGGCTTGTCCGCCATGGGTTTTTGGGCGGGGGCCATCGGTGCGGTCCGGGAGGGGCGGCAGGTGATTGCGTTGTCCGGCGATGGCAGCGTACAGATGAACGTGCAGGAATTTGCTACGCTGCACTATAATCAATTGCCTGTCAAGCTGTTTGTGTTCCAAAACAGCGGTTATATGCTCATCCGGCACAACCAGCACAACTATATGGATGACCGCTTTTTGGGCGTTGGTCCGGACAGCGGGCTGGAGACGCCGGACTTTTGCAAGGTGGCGGCGGCATATGGGCTAGACAGTTGTGAGCTTACTGCAGATGATGATCTGGAGGCGGAATTCAAAGCGATTTTGGCGAAAGATGGGCCGTTTGTGTGTCAGATTCGGGTGCAGGAGTTTGGGGAGATCGCGCCAAGGATTGCCTCCCGGGTGATGACGGACGGATCGCTGAAGGCGGCGGAATTTGACGATCTCTATCCGTTCTTGTGAGGAAAAGGCGGCGCTGGACTGGCTGCCGGTATCATTTGCTGAAAAATAAAGTGCGCTCCGCAGGCGGGCTGCCTGCCGGGCGCACTTTACCTATGTTCCGGCGCGTCAAAAATCGAATAAAAATCCCGGCGGCTGAAAATTGATTTTCCGATTCCGGCATGGTATACTTTCCCCTGGAGAGGAGTGACTGCCATGGAACCCGTTTATTACACTGTCACCGCCGTTGACGGGGATTATGCCCGCATGATCAGCGACGCCGGCGTGGAGAACCAGGTGGCTATGTTCCTGCTGCCGGAGGGGGTTGATGCGGGCAGCCGTCTGGTACGGGAAAGCTTTGAATGGAGCCTGCTCTAAAAACAGATCATCTAAAAGGAGAAAAACGACATGTTAGAAGTGGGAACAAAAGCGCCGGGCTTTACCCTGCCCGATGCGGAGGGGAATCTGGTCTCCCTGGCGGACTTTGCTGGGAAGCGGGTGGTGCTGTATTTCTATCCCCGGGACAATACCCCCGGCTGCACCCGTCAGGCGTGCGCCTATGCGGGGGCCTATGAGGAGTTCAAGCGGATGAACGCGGCGGTGATCGGGATCAGCAAGGATTCTGCCGCATCCCACAAGAAGTTCGCGGAAAAGCACGGTCTGCCCTTCATCCTGCTCTCCGACCCGGAGTTGACGGCCATCCAGGGCTACGGCGTATGGCAGGAGAAAAAGAACTACGGCAAGGTGAGTATGGGTGTGGTGCGCTCAACCTTCGTGATCAGCGAGGACGGTGTGATCGAAAGGGTTATGCCCAAGGTGAAGCCGGACACCAACGCGGCGGAGGTGCTGGCCTACCTCAAAGGGGAAAAATAAGCGCGAAAAGGGCTCCCGCAAGCTGTGGGGAGCCCTTTTTGCGTCAATCGGATTTTAGAAATACGTCGTGGTCCTCGTCTGACAGCTCACGCTGAAAGCGATACCCCAGTTGGTCAAACGCCCGGATATCCGCCCGGGCAGTGATGTGATTCTGCGCCAGCCAGCGCACCATCTGGCCCCGGGCCATTTTGCACATAGTGCCTTTTTCCACAATCCTGCCGTTTTTGCGCTCCCCAAAGGTGCAGGCGACCAGGCGGACACGGCCGGGTAAATGGGGCTCCACCGCCCGGCTGTACTCTTTGGAGGCAAGATTCAGTATAAAATCCGTCTCGTCTGCCAGGGTCCGGGCCAGAAGGCCGTCCCAAAAGCCGTAGAGGTCCTTGCAACCGTCAATGGCCAGCCGGGCCTGCATCTCCAGCCGGTAGGGAACCACGCCGTCAAAGGGGCGCAGCAGGCCATAGAAGCCGGATAAAATGCGCAGATGCTCCCGCAGATAGTCCAATTGAGGGATTTCCATCACTCTGGGGGCCATATACTGGTACTGGATACCCTCGTAGGCGAGGACGGCGGGGGTCAGACGGCGGTGCAGGTCCATGTCCGCCAGCCGCGCCGCATTCTGCGCGGTGATGGCGTCATTGCACTTCCAGAGGGACTGCAATTCCTGACGGGACATCCCCTGTAAAGCGGTTTTCAACCGCTCTGTGTGCGCTAAAAAGGCGGGCAGTCCCTCTGCTGGGAGGGTATCCGTGTCCGCCGCCATTTTTTTGGCGGGTGAAATGATGATACGCATGGGCCAGCCCTCCCTGCGCGCAGCGGCGCCGATTGATTGAAACAGCTATTGCGCTGCGCCGTCCATGGTGGGGACAGCGGGATGCGCTTTTTATAAAATACCACAAAACGCGCCGAAAGGCAATGTGCCGGAAGCTTTTGCCGGAGGGGATTTTCGGATGGCGGTATGCGCCGAAAACCGGGCAGTTCCGGCTTTACGCAGACATTTGCTGGAAGGATCTGCCGGGCAGGTCAAATACAAAACGGCGCGCTTCCAGAGAAAACCAGCGGATGAACTTGAATACCCTTCCAAATCCTGCGGATAATACAGTTGGAACGATACAAACAAAGCCGCGGAAAGCCGCGGCAGGAAGCAGGAGGAAAACCATGAAAGCAACCGGGATCGTGCGCCGCATCGACGATCTGGGCCGGGTGGTGATTCCCAAGGAGATCCGCCGCACCATGCGCATTCGGGAGGGCGACCCCTTGGAAATCTACACCGACCGGGAAGGCGGCGTCATTTTCAAAAAATACTCTCAATTGGGCGATGTATCCGACTTTGCCACCCAGCTGTGCGACACCATCAGCCGGGTAGCGGGACTGCCCGCCGTCATCACGGACAGGGACAGCGTGATTGCCGCCGGCGGCGTCCCCCGCCGGGAGGTGGTGGACAAGCGGGTGTCCCCGCAGATCGAGCAGATCATGGAGGAACGCCGCAGCGTTCAGGCCGAGCAGGCCCTGTCCCTGTGCGACGGCAGCGATAAGTACCAGGTGCTCATCGCGGTGCCCATCCTGTCCGAGGGCGACGTGCTGGGCTGTGTGGCCTTTGTCAGCGACGGCGACGCCCCGGCGCTGAGCGAGGTGGAGCTGAAGCTGGCCCAGACGGTGGCCGGCTTTCTGGGCCGCCATATGGAGAGCTGAGCTGCTTCGGATATGGTAGGGCTGTAAAAAAGGGCGCGGAGCAAAAGGCCCCGGAGGGAGAACTCCCTCCGGGGCCCTGTTGTAGGGGTTACTCCTGCGCCATGGACTCGATGATGGCGTCGGCCAGGGAATCCAGCTCGGACGCCTTGTCCGCGTGGAGAGCGGAGGCCAGGCTGAGCCGGTCGCCCAGGACGGTCATGTTCTTCATCTCGTCCTCCAGGAATTTGTGCATCAGGTCGCCGGATTTGACGGCCCAGGAGCCGTTTTCGATGATGGCGCAGGTGCGGTTCTGGAAGTTGAGCGCCTTGAGGTGCATCAGGAAATCGTGCATCACCGGGTAGATGCCCAGATTGTAGGTGACGGAGGCGAACACCAGATGGCTGAGGCGGAAGGCCTCGCTGACCAGCTGGGACACATGAGTGTTGGACACGTCGTACACCCACACGTTGGTGCAGCCCTTTTCGCACAGCTTGGCGGCCAGGGCCTGGGCGGCGCCCTCGGTATTGCCGTACATGGAGGCGTAGGCGATCATCACGCCCTGCTCCTCGGGCTGGTACTTGCTCCACTTGTCGTACTTGTCCACGAAGTAGAGCAGGTCCTTGCGCCACACCGGCCCATGGAGGGGGCAGATGAATTTGATCTGGTCCAGGATGCCGCCGGCCTTCTTCAGCAGCGCCTGAACCTGGGGGCCATACTTGCCCACGATGTTGGTGAGGTAGCGGCGGGCCTCGTCGATCCAGTCCCGGTCAAAATTCACCTCGTCGGCGAACAGCTTGCCGTCCAGGGCGATGAAGGAGCCAAAGGCGTCGGCGGAGAACAGCGCGCCGTTGGTGGTGTCGAAGGTGACCATGGCCTCGGGCCAGTGGACCATGGGGGCGGCGATGAAGGTGACGTTGTGCTCGCCAAAGCTGAAGGTATCACCCTCCTTGACCTCGATGAGCTCCTGGTTGTCCACGGTGAAGCCGAACTGCCGCATGAGCATAAAGGCTTTGGCGGTGGAGATGATTTTCACGCCGGGCCAGCGGATGAGGATCTCCTCAATGGACGCGCCGTGGTCGGGCTCCATATGGTTGATGACCAGGTAGTCCAGGGGGCGGTCTCCCAGCAGGTGGTCCAGGTTTTCCATGAGCTGGCGGCAGACGGACCAATCCACGGTATCGAACAGCACGGTGGATTTGTCCATGAGCAGATAGGCGTTGTAGCTCACGCCCCGGGGGATGGGATGGATGTTCTCAAACAGATGGGTGCGGTGGTCGTTGGCGCCCACCCAGTACAGGTTGTCGGTGACAGTGCGGACACAGTACATATTGAAATTCCTCCTTTACGTTAATAACAGCTCAGCGCTCACGCCTCGATGAACTGGTCCCGGGCCTCGGCGCACTCGGGGCAGACCCAGCCCTCGGGTAGCTTCTCAAACAGGGTGCCGGGGGCGGCGTCGCCGTCCGGGTCGCCCAGCTCGGGCACGTACTCGTAGCCGCAGCCCATGCACACATAGCGCTTGCCGATGGGCTCGGGCTTGGGGGGCTGGGGCCGTTTCATCTTGACCATGGGGGGCGCGGGCTGCTTGTCCTCCAGCCCCAGGGCCTGGGCCAGCAGGGGCAGGATCTCGTTCACGTCGCCCACAATGCCATAGTCGCAGTTCTTGAAAATGGGGGCGTTGGGGCTCTTGTTGACGGCCACGATGGTGGACGCGTCCTTGATGCCCTTCAGGTGCTGCACCGCCCCGGAGATGCCGCAGGCGATGTACAGATTGCCCTTGAACTTCTGACCGGACATGCCCACGTAGCGGTTGAGGGGCACATACTTGTGGGTTTCGGCCACCGGGCGGCTGGAGCCGACGGCGGCGCCCGCGGCCTTGGCCAGATCCTCGATGAGCTTCATATTCTCCTTGGAGCCGATGCCCTGTCCGGCGGACACCACCCGCTCCGCCTGGGCGATGGGGGTGTCCATGGGGATGCCCACAGAGAAGTCGTAGCCGTCCTTCTTGAGGGCCGCCACCAGGGTGTCCACCCGCTCGCGGGCGTCCCCCTCCTTGAGGATGAGGCCCTTGCGCACCCCGGTGATGGGGGCGGGCTTTTTGGCGGCGCTGGACGAGCCGCCCTCGCGCTTGGGGGGCTTGCCCATGATGGACGCGCCGATGACCATGCGCTGCACCTCGCTGGTGCCCTCGTAGATGGTGGTGATTTTGGCGTCGCGGTACATGCGCTCCACGTCCATGCCCCGGAGGAAGCCGGTGCCGCCGAAGATCTGCACTGCGTCGTTGGTGACCTCCAGGGCGGTCTCGGAGGCGTACAGCTTGGCCATGGCGGCGTCCACGCTGTAGGGCTCGTGGGCCTCCTTTTTCTCGGCGGCGGAGTACACCAGCATCCGGGCGCACTTCAGCTTGGTGGCCATGTCGGCCAGCTTGAAGGTGAGGGCCTGGTTAAAGCCGATGGGCTTGCCGAACTGGACGCGCTCCTTGGCGTACTCCACGGCGGACTCGTAGGCCCCCTGGGCGATGCCCAGGGCCTGGGAGGCGATGCCGATGCGTCCGCCGTCCAGTGTGGCCATGGCGATCTTAAAGCCCTGGCCCTCCTTGCCCAGCAGGTTCTCCTTGGGTATCTTCACGTCGTCGAAGTTGAGCTGGCAGGTCTCGGAGGACCGAATACCCATTTTATCATAGTGGGGCTCAAAGGTAAAGCCCTTCCAGCCCTTTTCCACAATAAAGGCGGAGATGCCCCGGGTGCCGATGTCAGGGGTGGTGACGGCGAAGACCACGTATGTGTCCGCCACGCCGCCGTTGGTGATGAAAATCTTCTGGCCGTTGAGCAGCCAGTAATCGCCCTTGTCCACGGCGGTGGTCTCGGTGCCGCCCGCGTCGGAACCGGCGTTGGGCTCGGTGAGGCCGAAGGCGCCGATCTTCTCCCCCTTGGCCAGGGGGACCAGGTACTTTTTCTTCTGCTCCTCGGTGCCGAAGGCAAAGATGGGCCAGGTGCCCAGGGACACATGGGCGGAGAGAATCACGCCCGTGCCGCCGTCCACCCGGGACAGCTCCTCCACCGCGATGGCGTAGCTGAGCACATCCAGCCCCGCGCCGCCGTACTCCTTGGGGTAAGGGATGCCCATCAGGCCCATCTTGGCCAGGGTTTTGACGGCCCCGGCGGGGAAGCGGCTCTCCTGGTCCATCAGGATGGCGTCTGGCTTCACCTCCGCCTCGGCAAAGGCGCGGATCTTGGCGCGCAGCTCCTCATGGGCCTGTGTGGTCTGGAACAACATACGGGAACCTCCTTTTATAGTGATGCGTGATAATAATAAATAATAGGAATCATTATCCACTCATTTCAACTGTAGCATGCTGGGGGTGGTTTGTCAATCTGGATTTTTGGGTTTTGCACAAAAAAATTGGGGTGTCCCCGGAGACGCCCGACAAAACGACCAAAAAACCGTTGCCATTCCCGCTGGGGGGTGATATGATAAGGGGGAGCACATGTACAGTGAAAAAGGGCATGATCCCGATCAAAAGGAAGGAAATACGATGAAAGAAAACGCATGGGACCGGCACTACCCCCGCCCCCAGCTCCGGCGGGACAGCTTTTATCCTCTGAACCAGGGCTGGACCCTGAACGGGCGGCCCATCCGGCTTCCCTGGCCGCCCCAGGCGCCCCTGTCCGGCTGGCGGGGGGAGGTGGGGGAGGTGCTGCGTTATGAGACGGCCTTCACCCTCCCGGAGGGCTTCGCCCCCCAGGGGCGGCGGGTGCTGCTCCACTTCGGCGCGGTGGACCAGGTGGCCCAGGTGTGGGTGAACGGCGCGCCGGTGGTCCGCCACGAGGGGGGCTATCTGCCCTTTTCCGCAGATGTGACGGACGTGCTGGTGCCGGGGGCCAACCGTCTGGAGGTGAAGGCGGTGGATACCCTGTCCCACGACTACCCCTACGGCAAGCAGCACAAGCGGCCCCATGGGATGTGGTATACCCCCGTGTCGGGCATCTGGCAGGGGGTGTGGCTGGAGGCGGTTCCGGCCCGGGGGGCGGTGGCCTCCCTGCGCCTCACGGCCGATCTGACCGGGGTGAGCGTGGAGGCGGATACCGGCGGGGCGGACTACAGCCTGGCCATTGCGCTGGACGGGGGCCAAGTGCTCACCGCCGCCGGGAAGAGCGGGACGCCCCTCCGTCTGGAGGTGCCCCAGCCCCGGCTGTGGACCCCGGAGGACCCCTACCTCTACACCATGACCATCGCCACCGCCACCGACCAGGTGGAGAGCTATTTCGCCCTGCGCACCGTGACCACCCGGGAGGCCGGCGGCCACACCTGGCTGTGCCTCAATGGAACGCCCATCTTCCTCCATGGGGTGCTGGACCAGGGCTATTTCCAGGACGGCCTGTTCCTGCCCAGGGACCCGGAGGAATATGACCGGGACATTCTGCGCATGAAGGCGCTGGGCTTCAACACCCTGCGCAAGCACGTCAAGGTGGAGCCGGAGGCGTTCTACTGCGCCTGCGACCGGCTGGGGATGCTGGTGGTGCAGGACATGGTGAACTCAGGGGAGTACCGCTATGTGCGGGACACGGTGATCCCCACCTTTGTGAGCAAAAAGCGCGGCGACCTGGGGGTGGGCGGCGGCGAACGGCGCAAGCTGTTCTTCGAGCGCCACTGCCTGGACACCGTGGCCCATCTGCAAAACCACCCCTGCATCGTGGGCTGGACCATCTTCAACGAGGGGTGGGGACAGTACGACTCAGACCGCATCTACCGCCTGCTCAAGGCAGCCGACCCCACCCGGTTTTTCATGACCACCTCCGGCTGGTTTGCCCAGCGGGAGAGCGACGTGGAGAGCGAGCATGTCTATTTTAACAGCCGGGTGCTGGAGGGGACGAGGCCGGGGAAGTTCCTCTTTCTCAGCGAGTGCGGCGGCTTCTCCCGCCGGGTGGAGGGCCATGTGGCGCCGGAGCGGAAAAACTACGGCTACGGGGAGCGCTGCCGCTCGGAGAGGGAGCTGACGGCCCGCATCCGGGAGATGTACGGCGGCATGGTGCTGCCCTCCATCCCCAGGGGGCTGTGCGGGTGCGTTTACACCCAGCTCAGCGATGTGGAGGGGGAGACCAACGGGCTTTACACCTACGACCGGGCGGTGCGCAAGGTGGACCAGGAGGCCCTGCTGGATATCGCGGGGCAGGTAAGGGACGCGCTGGCCCGGGCGGCGGAAAACGGTTGACACCAGGGCAAATCATGCTATACTGTTACGTGGAAGGCGCGGCATAGCGCGTAATATAGGAGGGGCTGGATAAACCGGCAAGGGCGGTTTGCGGGAGATTTTGCGCCGCAGCCGGGTTGAATCAGCGCTTGCTTCAAAGATAAGGAGTGTTTTATCATGGATAACAAGGTGTTCCAGCTGCTGAACGACCAGATCAATAAGGAGCTGTATTCCGCCTATCTGTACCTGGACATGGCCAACTTCTACAGCTCCAAGGGGCTGGACGGCTTCGCCAACTGGTACGAGATCCAGGCCAAGGAGGAGCAGGACCACGCCATGCTCATGTACCGCTACCTCCACAACAACGGCCAGGGCGTCACCCTGGAGGCGGTGGCCAAGCCGGACAAGGAGTTTAAGGATCTGTCCGATCCGCTGAAGGCGGCCTATGAGCACGAGCAGTACGTCACCGGGCTCATCGGGGCCATCTACGCCGCCGCCCAGGAGGTTCGCGACTATCGCACCGTCCAGTTTTTGGACTGGTTTGTGAAGGAGCAGGGGGAAGAGGAGAAGAACGCCTGCGACCTCATCACCAAGATGGAGCTGTTCGGCGGCGACGCCAAGGGCCTGTACATGCTCAACAGCGAGTTGGGCGGGCGGGTGTACTCCGCGCCGTCGCTGGTGCTGTAAGAAGTGCGGAGGAGCGGCCGGCGAGGGAGCTTGGAGCGAAGCGAGGCCGGGCGCAGGGGTGCGCAGCGCCCCGGAGACTGGGCCGAGACGGAGGGAAAGCGACCAAGCGCCCCGGCCGCTTCGCAGCGTGACAGATAAGAAGCGCGGAGCCGTCGTGAGCAGCGCGGATGGAGCGGCGTGAGGGGCAAAGCCCGCCGCCGCAGGCAGCGCACGATACCCAGGATCGCACATGCAAGGGCCCGGCCCCCCGCGGGGGGCCGGGCCCTGCTATACGTTTCACGTGAAACGTTAGTTCTAACCCTCGGGCAGATAGCCGGTGGGGTCCACCGGGACTCCATCCTGGTACATGGCGAAGTGAAGGTGGGCGGCCTGGCCGCTCTCGGAGGCGGCGGTCTGGCCCACCGAGCCGATGACCGCGCCGGTGGTCACCGCGTCGCCCACCGATACCGTGGGGGTCTCAGCCAGGTTGGCGTACTGGCTGACCAGGCCCTCGCCGTGGTCGATCTCCACCACCGTGCCCATCATGTCGTCCTGATAGATGTGGGACACCACGCCGTTAGCGGTGGAGAGCACCTTGGCGCCCAGGTCGGCGGTGATGTCCAGCCCGCTGTGGGTGCGCCAGTCCCCCATGGTCTCGTTATAGGCCAGGGTCTCCACCGCGAAACCGGCGGCCACCGTGCCCTTCACCGGCCAGGTGAAAACCAGCGGCGCGGGGGCGGCGGAGGGGGCGGGCGCCGTGGAGGGCGAGGGCGCGGCGGAGGCGGGCGGGGTGGAGATGGCGGGGGGAGCGGAGACCTGGGCGGAGGGCGGGGCGGACGGTTCGGTGGGCTTGGCCGAAGGCCGGACGGTGGGGGACGCCGTAGGCGTGTCCCGGATGGCGGCGGAGCCGGACACGGGCTGGTCCAGCGCGCCGTCCAGACTGCCGCGCACCCCCTGGACCAGGTAGTAGCCCGACAGGGCGATGGCGGCCACACAGATGAGTACCACGAGATAGAAACCCTTTCCTGAGATGAAATCGCTCAGCTTTTCGATCCATGTTCGTTTGTTGTTCATAACAACACCTCCGGCCCTATTGTGGACGGAGGCGTTACAATTTATACCAGACAGGGCGGAAAAATCCCGGAGGGATTGTTTTCGACGGGGGATGTGTGGTATAGTAAGCAGAGTTTTAGATACTTGCCCTGGGGCCTGCTTGAACATTGCCGCCATGCCCAAGCGGCGGACCTTTTTCCGCCATATGACGTTGATTTGACTTGAAATGCGCAACGTGTTTCCGCGTCAAGCCGCCCTGTCCGGCGAAAAACCCCTCGCCGCCGGGCACACCGTCAATGTTCAAGCAGAGCCCAAGCCATCTGAAGCGCGGCGTGAAAAGAAGGTGGGAAAATGCCGCTGAGCCGAGAGACCGCCCTGACCGACCTGCCGGGGGTGGGCCCCGCCAGGGGGAAAAAACTGGAGAAGCTGGGCCTGCGCACCTTGGGAGACGTGCTCAACCATCTGCCACAGCGGTATGAGGACCGGCGGGAGTGCTATGCCCTGAGGGACGCCCCCCAGGACCGGCCCTGCTGCGTGTGCGCCGTCGTCGCGGAGACGCCCCGGGTGAGCTATATCCGCCGGGGGCTGTCCCTGGTGAAGGTGAAAGGGGTGGATGAGACCGGCACGGTGCACATCACCTTTTTTAATCAGGATTACATTCGGGAGGCGGTCCGCCGGGGGGAGAGCTATATCTTTTTCGGCACGGTGGAGCGGCAGGGGAACCTGTTTTTAATGACCAACCCGGTGTTCGAGCGGGAGGGGACGGCCCGGACCACCGGGCTGATCATGCCGGTATACCCGCTGACGGCGGGCATCTCCAACAACCTGATGGCCGGGCTCACCCGCCGGGCGGCGGACAGCTGCCTGGACGGCCTGCCTGAGATCCTGCCCGCCGGGCTGCGCAGGGAGCACAAACTATGTCAAACCCAGTTTGCCCGGAAAAACATCCACTACCCCGACGATTATGAGGCGCTGGCCATCGCCCGGCGGCGGCTGGTGTTCGAGGAGCTGTTCGTCCTCACCTGCGGCCTGGCCCAGCTCAAGGACCGGCGCGCGGCGGGGGCGGGCCGGGTGATGGAGGGGGACGTGGAGAAGTTCGCGGCGCTGCTCCCCTTCCCGCCCACCGGGGCGCAGCGCCGGGCCATGGAGGACATCGCCGCCGACCTGCGCTCGGGCAGGGCCATGAACCGGCTGGTGCAGGGGGACGTGGGCTCTGGAAAGACGGCGGTGGCCGCCTTCGGGGCCTGGGCGGCGGTGAAAAACGGGGCGCAGTGCGCCCTTATGGCGCCCACCGAGCTGCTGGCGGAGCAGCACGCCCGGACCATGGAAGCCCTGCTGGCCCCCGCCGGGGTGCGGGTGGCCCTGCTCACCGGCTCAGTGAAGGGGAGGGAGAAAAAGGCGCTGCTGTCCGCCCTGGCGGCGGGGGAGACCGACCTTGTTGTGGGAACCCACGCCCTGTTCTCCCAGGGGGTGGAGTACCATGCGCTGGGGCTGGTCATCGCCGACGAGCAGCACCGCTTCGGCGTGGCCCAGCGGGGGGCGCTGGCGGAAAAAGGGGGAGCGGTTCCTCCCCATATCCTGGTTATGTCCGCCACCCCCATCCCCCGGACCCTGGCCCTGATCATCTATGGCGATTTGGATGTGTCCGTCATGGACGAGCTGCCGCCGGGCCGCACCCCGGTGGACACCTTCCTGGTGGGGGAGGACAAGCGGGCGCGGATGTACGGCTTTGTCCGCAAGCAGGTAAGCGAGGGGCGGCAGGTGTATATCGTGTGCCCGGCGGTGGAGGAGAACGGCGGCTGGGAGGACGGCCCCGGCATGGATTTGAAGGCGGTGACCGCCTACGCCGGGGAGCTGCGGGAGCGGGTGTTCCCCGAGCTGCGGGTGGGCTTTGTCCACGGCAGGATGAAGGCCCGGGAGAAGGAGGACGTGATGGGCGCCTTCCACCGGGGGGAGCTGGATGTGCTGGTGTCCACCACCGTCATCGAGGTGGGGGTGGACGTGCCCAACGCCTCGCTCATGGTCATTGAGAACGCGGAGCGCTTCGGCCTGAGCCAGCTCCATCAGCTCCGGGGCCGGGTGGGCCGTGGGAAGCACAAAAGCTACTGCGTGCTGGTCACCGCCAGCCGCGGCGAGACGGCGCGGGAGCGGCTGCGGGCGCTGTGCGCCACCAATGACGGCTTCCAGATTGCCGAGGAGGATCTGCGCCTGCGGGGCCCCGGCGACTTCTTCGGCAAGCGCCAGCACGGCCTGCCCCAGCTGAAGGTGGCGGACTTCGCCGCCGACATGGAGCTTCTGAAAGAGGCGCGGGAGGCGGCCCAGGCCCTTGTGGCCGCCGACCCGGAGCTGAAGCGGCCCGCCCACCGCCTGCTGCGCAAAAAGGTGCGGGAGCTGTTCCAGGACAACGCGGAGCTGTTCAATTGAGAAACAGGCGGACAGACCGCCGTGAGGAGAATGCGAGATGAAGCGGCTGACCATCGGGATGCTGGCCCATGTGGACTCGGGCAAAACCACCCTGTCCGAGGCGATGCTGTACCGCGCCGGGGCGGTGCGCAGGCTGGGCCGGGTGGACCACGGCGACGCCTTTTTGGATACCGAGGAGCAGGAGCGGGAGCGGGGCATCACCATCTTCTCCAAGCAGGCCCGGCTGTGCTGGGGGGAGTGGGAGTTCACCCTGCTGGACACCCCGGGCCACGTGGACTTCTCCGCCGAGACGGAGCGGGCGGTGCAGGTGATGGACTGCGCGGTGCTGCTGGTCAGCGGTGCGGACGGGGTGCAGGGGCACACCGAGACCCTGTGGAAGCTGCTGGAGCGCCACCATATCCCCACCTTCCTCTTCATCAACAAGATGGATCAGCCGGGCACGGAGCGGGATAGGCTGCTCGGCCAGCTCCGGGCGCGGCTGAGCGACGGCTGCGCCGACTTTTCCGGCCCGTGGGAGGACGTGCTGGAGCACGCCGCTTTGTGCGATGAGGCGCTGATGGAGCGCTACCTGGAGGCGGGGGAGCTGGATGACGCGGACCTGTCCGCCCTGATTGTGGAGCGTAGGCTGTTCCCCTGCTTTTTCGGCGCGGCGCTGCGGGTGGAGGGGGTGGACGCGCTGCTGGACGGCCTGGCGCGGTACGCCCTGGAGCCGGACTGGCCGGCGCAGTTTGCCGCCCGGGTGTTCAAAATTTCCCGGGACGACAAGGGGGAGCGGCTCACCTGGCTGAAAATTACCGGGGGCGCGCTGAAGGTTCGGGATGTGGTGAAGGGGCCGGACTGGGAGGAGAAGGCGGCCCAGCTGCGCCTCTACTCGGGCGCCAAATTCACCCCCGCCGGCGAGGCCCCGGCGGGGACGGTGTGCGCCGCCGCCGGCCTGACCCGCACCCGGGCGGGCCAGGGCCTGGGCGCGGAAGAGGATTGGGCGGGGCCGGAGCTGGAGCCGGTGCTGGCCTATCAGGTGCTGCCCCCGGCGGGAGGGGACGCCCACACCCTGCTGGCCCAGCTGCGGATTTTGGAGGAGGAGGACCCACAGCTCCAGGTGGAGTGGAACGAGGGGCTGGGGGAGATCCGGCTGCGGCTCATGGGGGAGGTGCAGCTGGAGGTGCTCTCCCGGCTGCTGGAGCGGCGGTTCGGGACGCGGGTATCCTTCGGCCCGGGCCGCGTGGTCTACCTGGAGACCATCGCCGCCCCGGCGGAGGGGGTGGGCCATTTCGAGCCCCTGCGCCACTATGCCGAGGTGCACCTGCTGCTGGAGCCGCTGGAGCGGGGGGCGGGGCTGGCGCTGGACACCGCCTGTTCGGAAAACGTGCTGGACCGGAACTGGCAGCGGCTCATTTTGACCCACCTGATGGAAAAAACCCATCTGGGCGTCCTCACCGGCGCGCCCATCACCGATATGAGGATCACCCTGCTCACCGGGCGGGCCCACCTGAAGCACACCGAGGGGGGCGACTTCCGCCAGGCCACCTACCGGGCGGTGCGTCAGGGGCTGATGGGCGCCAGGAGCGTGCTGCTGGAGCCCTGGTATTCCTTCCGGCTGGAGGCGCCCGCGGGGAGCATGGGGCGGGCTATGACGGATTTGCAGCGGATGGGGGCGGAGCTCCAGCCCCCGCAGCAGCAGGGGGAGGGGGCGGTGCTCACCGGCAGCGTCCCCGTGTCTGAGCTGGGGGGCTACTGGACCCAGGTGGCGGCTTACACCGGGGGGCGGGGGCGGCTGTCCTGCACGGTGGAGGGCTACCGCCCCTGCCACAACGCCGAAGCCGTTATTGACGCCGCCGGCTACGACCCCGAGCGGGATGTGGACAACCCCGCCGGGTCGGTGTTCTGCGCCCACGGGGCGGGGTTCAACGTGCCCTGGGATCAGGTGCGGGAGCACATGCACCTGGACAGCGGCTGGCGGCCAGCCGGGGCGGAGCCCGCGCAGGAGGCCGCCCCGGTCCGCCGGGAGACTATGAGCTATGAGTCAAGGGCGGCGCTGGACCGCGAGCTGGAGGCCATTTTTCAGCGGGCCTACGGCCCGGTGAAGCAGCCCCACGCCTTCCGCCCGGTGCAGAGGAGCGCCCCGCCCAAGCCTAAGCCCTGGAAGGGGCTGAAGGTCCGGGACGGGGATGATTATCTGCTGGTGGACGGCTATAACATCATCCATGGCGTGGACGAGCTGCGCGCCCTGGCCAGGGAGGACCTGGACAGCGCCCGGGAACGGCTCACCGGCCGGCTGCGCAACTATCAGGGGTGGAAGCGCTGCAAGGTCATCGTGGTGTTCGATGCCTACAAGGTGAAGGGGAACCCGGGCAGCGTGGAGCGGCTGGGGGACCTGTGGGTGGTATACACCAAAGAGGCGGAGACGGCGGACATGTATATCGAAAAGACCACCTACTCCCTGTCGAAGGAGAGACGGGAGCACCGGGTCCGGGTGGCCACCTCCGACGGGCTGGAGCAGATGATCATTTTGGGGCACGGGGCGGTGCGCATGTCCGCGGCGGAACTGGAGTTTGAGCTGAGGCAGGCGGAGGAGGACATCCGCCGGATCATCGGCGGATAGGGGCGGTCCGCCGGCAAGAAACAAATTTTCACCATTTTTTGTATACGATTGGCAGAAATGACGGACATTGGCGGAAAAATTTTGCCGAATGCTGGAGGCGCTCAAAAAAATTTGCATTTTTGTGAAACAAATTTTCCTCTTTCTCTTGACGGAATCCGTGGGGACAGGATATGATGAAGATATCATAAACCAGTCCTCGGACACGGGGAGCTGCGGAAAAAGCCCGCCGGGACGGGCGGAAAGGAGGAACTATGTCTTACGGAAATGTATTCACAAAAATCAACCGGGAGTATTACCAGCTCACCGGCGCGGAGAAGAAGATTGCGGACTACATCCTCTCCCAGCGGCAGGACTGCCAGTATATGTCCATCTCCGAGCTGGCAGAGGTGGCGGAGGTGGCGGAGGCCACGGTGTCCCGGTTCTGCCGCCGCCTGGGCTACCGGGGCTACAGCGCGTTCAAGCTGGCGGTGGCGGGGGCCAGCGCGGGGCAGCGGCCGGTCAACCCTCTGTACGGGGAGATTCTGGCGGAGGACAATGTGGGGGAGATGTGCCGGAAAATCTGCGCGGCGGATGTGGACGCCATCACCCAGACCCTGGCCATGATTGACCCCGCTGCCATCACCGCCGCGGCGGATCTGCTGCTGGGGGCGGATCAGGTGCTGTGCATGGGGCTGGGCGGCTCCATGATCCTGGCCACGGAGGCGGCCCACCTGTTCTCCACCGCCCTGCCCAACTTTTACGCTGTGGAGGACTCCCACCACCAGGCTATCCGGGCCGCCATGCTCACCAGCCGGGACGCGGTGCTCTACTTCTCCTATTCCGGCTCCACCCGGGATATGGTGGAGCTGATGAAGCTGGCCCGGGAGCGGGGGGCGGGCACGGTGCTCATCACCCGCTTTCCCAAATCCCCCGGGGCGGCGCTGGCCGACATCGTGCTGGAGTGCGGCGCCAAGGAGGGGCCGCTCCAGATGGGTTCCATCGCCGCGCGCATGGGGCAGCTCTACCTCACCGACGTGCTGTTCAACGAGATGTGCCGCCGGGATATGGAGGGCTGCCGGGAGCGGCGCAGGATGGTGGCCGACGCCCTGGCGGACAAGCACTTGTAAAGGCCGGAAAAAAGTTTCATTTTACAAAATCCGTAAAAAATCATTTTCGCTTTGTGTTGACAAACAGAGCCGGGAACTATACAATTGGTTGTAATGCGGCGCGATCAAGCGGGGCATTGACGATGAGACGGTACAGCGCCTGGAAAGCCGCCGTCCAACTAAAAATTTATGTCGGAGGGTATTGCCATGCGAATCTATTGTGAGAAGGACTATAACGCCATGAGCCGCCGGGCGGCCGCCGTCATCGCGGCCCAGGTGGTGTCCAAGCCGGAGTGTGTGCTGGGCCTGGCGACCGGCTCCACCCCCATCGGGGCGTACCGGCAGCTGGTGGAGTGGCACAAGCGGGGGGATTTGAGCTTTGCCCAGGTGCGCTCGGTGAATCTGGACGAGTATGTGGGCCTGGCCCCCACCCACGACCAGAGCTACCGCTATTTCATGCAGCACAACCTGTTCGACCATGTGGACATCGTGCCTGAAAACACCAACGTGCCCAACGGCTTGGCTGCCGACGCGGCGGCGGAGTGCGCCCGCTATGAGGACGTGGTGCGGGCGCTGGGCTACGCCGACCTGCAGCTGCTGGGCCTGGGCCGGAACGGCCACATCGGCTTCAACGAGCCCTGCGCCGAGTTCCCGGTAACCACCCATCTGGTGGAGCTGACCCAGAGCACCATTGAGGCCAACGCCCGGTTCTTCGACAGCGCCGGGGACGTGCCCCGCCGGGCCCTGACCATGGGCATCGGCACCATCATGCACGCGCGCAGCATCCTGGTGGTGGCCAGCGGTGCGGACAAGGCGGAGGCGGTGCGCAAAACTGTGAACGGCCCCGTCACCCCGGAGGTGCCCGCCTCCATCCTTCAGCTCCACCCCAACGTCACCATCATCGGCGACGAGGCGGCGCTGAGCGGCCTCAAGTGAGGGACGGCATATGAAAATCACAGGCGGAAAGGTATTCGACCTGCAAAAGGGCTTTGTGGAGCGGGATGTCTGCTTTGACGGCTCCCTGCTCACCCCGGACAGCCGGGACGGTAAGACCTATGACGCGGCGGGCTGCTGGGTGATTCCCGGCCTCACCGACGTGCATTTCCACGGCTGCGTGGGGGCTGACCTGTCCGACGGCGACCCGGACGGCCTCCAGGCCATGGCGGAGTATGAGCTGAGCCGGGGCGTGACCCAGATCTGCCCGGCGGGAATGACCCTGCTGGAGGACCGGCTGCTGAAGGTGTGCAGGACCGCCGCCGCCCACCGCCGGGAGAACCGCCCCGGCGCGGACCTGGTGGGCGTCAACCTGGAGGGGCCGTTCCTGTCCTATGCGAAACGGGGGGCCCAGAACGGCGACTGGCTCCACGCCCCCGACGCGGCCATGCTGCGCCGGCTGATGGACGCCGCCGAAGGGCTGGTGAAGCTGGTGTCCGTGGCCCCGGAGGAGCCAGGCGCCATGGAGTTTATCAGCCAGGTGGCCGAGGACGTGAATGTGGCGGTGGCCCACACCACCGCAGACTATGACACCGCCCTGGAGGCGTTCCGCCGGGGGGCGCGGCAGGTCACCCACCTGTTTAACGCCATGCCGAACTTCACCCACCGGGCCCCCGGCGTGGTGGGCGCGGCGCTGGATTCCCCCTGGAGCCGGGTGGAGCTGATCTGCGACGGCATCCACATCCATCCCAGCGTGGTCCGGGCGGTGTTCAAAATGTTCGGGCCGGACCGGGTGGTGCTCATCTCGGACACCATGCGGGCCGCCGGCATGACCGACGGGAAGTACGACCTGGGCGGGCAGGAGGTTACTGTGAAGGGCCCCCTGGCCACCCTGGCGGACGGCACCATTGCCGGGTCGGTCACCGACCTGATGGCGTGCCTGAAAACCGCCGTCTCCTTCGGCATCCCCCTGGCGGACGCGGTGCGGGCCGCGGCGGTGAACTCCGCCCAGGCCATCGGCGTCTTTGACCGGGTGGGCAGCCTGGAGCCGGGCAAGCGGGCCAATGTGGTAGTGCTGGACGGGGAGCTGAATGTGAAGAACGTGTTTTTCCACGGGAAACAGGTGGTTTAACGCACGATAAAACAGGAGAGGCGCTCACGCGCCTCCCTTGTTTTATCGGATGGTTTGCCCGGAGGCCGTCTGGGACGGGGCGGGCGATGGCTGCGCGGAGGCGGGCCCCGGCAGGGAGAGGCCGTGGAGGAAGCTGCCGGAGGAGGATTGGATCTGGCCGCCCACCACCCGGTTTTTGTAGATGAGCAGGGAGATCTGCACCGGCTCGTCCTGGGAGGGGTAGTTGGTGAGCTGGTAGGTGTAGCGCTTCACCCGCCTGCCCTTGTACTGGGTGAGGTCAAACCCCTGGTCCGCCTGAAGCTGGAGATAGCCGGTATAGCTCTCGTCAAATTCCTCGGGGATGAGCAGCTCCTCGGTGGCGATGGGCTGGGAGGATGTCTGCCAGCCCAGGCCGCTGAGATAAGCCAGGCGGTCGTCGTTGTCCTTGATGTTCTTCACCTCCGCTGAGGCGGCCACCGCCCGCCCCCCCAGGGTGAGGGCGAAGGCCAGGACCGCGAACACGCAGCACAGGGCGGCGGAGGTCCCCGCCAGCAGCCGTCTCTTTGGTATACGCGCCGTGAAGATGATCATGGTACCACTCCGTTCTGTGAGTTCTCAGCAACAGAATATGTTCGGAGGGGCGGCAATATGATGACCGCAGGGCGGCCAAGGGAAAGGGGAGCGGAGCATGGAACGGCTGGACAAGCGGCTGGCGGCCACCGGCAGGTGGAGCCGGAAGGAGGCCCGGGAGCTGATCCGGGCGGGGCGGGTGATGGTGGACGGCGCGCCCTGCCGCGCGAGCGAGGCCAAGGTGGACGAGTGTTCCCCCGTCCTGGTGGACGGCGAGGCCATACCCGACCACGCCCCGGTATACCTGATGCTCCACAAGCCGGCGGGGGTGGTGTCCTCTACAGAGGAGCCGGGGGAGCGCACGGTGCTGGACCTGCTGGGGGAGGAGTATCGGAATATCGGTTTGTTTCCCGCCGGGCGGCTGGATAAGGACACCGAGGGGCTGCTGCTGCTCACCAACGACGGGCCGCTGGCCCACCGGCTGCTGGCCCCCAAAAGCCACGTGGACAAGGTATACTATGTGGAGGTGGACGGCGCGCTGGATCAGGACGACGTTTTGGCCGCCCGGGAGGGGATGACTTTGGGGGACGGCACCGTGTGCCTGCCCGCAGAGTTGGAGCTTTTATCCAGCAATAGCGCCCATATCACCCTGCGGGAGGGGAAATACCATCAGGTAAAGCGGATGATGGCGTCCCGGGGCAAGCCGGTGGCCTACCTGAAACGGGTGCGCTTTGGCCCCCTGCGGCTGGACGAGGGGCTGGCCAAGGGGGAGTGGAGGCCGCTGACCCGGGAGGAGCGGGAGTCCGTTTTCCGCGCGTGACGCGAATTTTTTGGCAGTTTCCACAAAAATTTTTTGAAAAACTATTGAAACCGGCAATGAAGCTCTGATATAATGGTAGGGTACGAGATGGATCATTAAATTTTAAGAGTGGCGGAGCGCGCAACTCCCGGCCGCGTAGAAAGGAGAAAACGCAATGTCCAGCAGGATTTTTCAAGGCGTCGTTCTTCAGATGAAGGATTGTACCGACCGGGCTGTGGGGGTCATCGACGAGCAGGGCACTGTGGTGGCGTGCAACGAGCTGACCCGCATCGGGGAGAAATGGGGCGCGGCGGCGCTGCTGGCCGCGGAGGGGGATTCCCCGGTGACCAGCAACGGTTTTACCTTTAAAGCCCTGTCCGGCTGGAGCGGTCAGTTTGACTACGCGGCTTTCGTCCGGGGGGAGGACGAGCAGGCGGCGCTGATCTGCTCCATGTCGGTGATCGCCCTGAACGGGGCCAAGGCCTACTATGAGGAGAAAAATGACAAGGCCACCTTTGTAAAAAATATCCTGTGCGATAATATCCTGTTGGGGGATATCTATGTCCGGGCCAAGGAGCTGCACTTTGTCTCCGAAACGCCCCGGGCGGTGCTCCTGGTGCGCCAGCTGGGCGTACCCGACGTGTCCGCCGTGGACGTGATTTCCGGGCTCTATCCCGACAGGCAGTCCGATTTTGTGCTGTCCGTCAACGAGACGGACGTGGCCCTGGTGAAGCACCTGGGGGAGAACGCCGACGGACGGGACCTGCAAAAGATCGCCCAGAACGTCCAGGAGGCCCTCACCCGGGATCTGGGCGTCAAGACCGTGGTGGGCATCGGCACCATTGTGGGCCACATCCGGGATCTGGCCCGCACCTACAAGGAGGCCCAGGTGGCCATCGACGTGGGCAAGGTGTTCGAGACCGAGCGCTCCATCATCAATTATGAAAACCTGGGCATCGGGCGGCTCATCTACCAGCTGCCCACAACCCTGTGCGAGATGTTCCTGCGTGAGGTGTTCAAAAAGAATCCCATCGACGCGCTGGACCAGGAGACGCTGTTCACCATCAACAAGTTCTTTGAGAACAACCTGAACGTGTCCGAGACGGCCCGGAAGCTGTTTGTCCACCGTAACACTCTAGTGTACCGGCTGGAGAAAATCAAAAAGCTCACAGGGCTGGATCTGCGGGAGTTTGACGACGCGATCACCTTCAAGGTGGCGCTGATGGTCAAGAAATATTTGGTTTCCCGGGGCATCGACTCCTGATCGGGAGCGCCGGGACGGCGCGAGAGGGACAACAAGGCGGGCGTGGCGAAGGGCCACGTCCGCCTTGCCGCGTATAATGGGATGGGAGCGGCTGTTTGCCCGGGGCCGGGGCAGGGCGCGCCGCCGGTTTGGGGAAAGTATGGCGCGGGCCGGGGCCAGGTGCTATTGACACTAAAATGAAGAAAATGGTATAATAAAAAACGACTGCAGGCAGGCCGCGCCATGGGAAAAGCGCGGGGACGTGTGTGCCCAAAACGGTTGGCAGACGCCCCGGGCCGGGGTCGGAATGGAGATCGTGAAATGAAAAAAGAGCCAAAGAAACAGGAACAGCGGCGGGGCCTTTTTCTGCCTCTCTCTTTTTTGCTGGTCTTTTTTGTATTCGGCGCCATCGTATTTACAGTGGCACAGAGAACGTCCAGGGAGATGTCCTCCGCCGCCATTCAGAATCTGAGCGAAAGCCTGGACCTGATCCAGTGCACCATTGAGGCGATTTTGAACAGCGAGGCGGAGTTTCAGAGCCTGATCGCCCGGGAGCTGGCCCGGGCCGAGGACCCGGAGGCGTTTATCCGGGCCTATGAGAAGAACAGAACCATGGCCAAGGTGTCGATGATCCCCGCAGGGGCGGAGCAGGGCTTCTCCAACACCGGGGAGGCCTTCACCGAGGCGGGGCTGGACTTCTCCGCCGGGGGAGCTGTGGCCGGGATGCCGGTGTCCCAGTCCTATGTGAATTATATGGGCACCTGGGCCTATACCATCAAATGCCCGGTGGAGCGGGACGGACAGGAGCTGGGGACGCTTTACATCGAGTATGTCTACGACGCCATAGACCGTTCCCTCCCCGCCGACGGGTTTTATAATAAGCAGGCGTCGCTGTATATCATGGACGCGGAGAGCGAACGGTTTGTCCTCAAGCCCAAGGGGATGGGGCAGCGCAGCGCCGGCCATCTGAATCTGGACGACTTCTACCGGGCCAACAACGTCCAGGACCCGGATATCCGCCTGGAGGTGGCCGCGTGTCTGGACGAGGGGCGGAATATCCTCTTTTACCACAACATCCGGGGAGAGAACGCCCTCAACTATATGTGGTCGGTGAACGGGGGAAGTATTTTCCTGGTGGGCTATGTTCCGGTGGAGGCCATCCAGCAGGAGGGACGGACGGTTAATCAGAATATCGTTCTGGTGGTGGCCGCTATGCTGGGCGCGTTTTTCCTGTGCGTGCTGCTGTACTATATCAGCTGGCGGCAGCAGGAGCGGGTGAGAAAGGAGCGGGAGGAGGAGCGCCGGCATCACAGCCAGCAGCTGGCCCAGGCCCTGCGGGCGGCCCAGATCGCCAGCGAGTCCAAGACCACCTTCCTGTCCAACATGTCCCACGATATCCGCACCCCCATGAATGCGGTGCTTGGCTTCACCACCCTGCTGTCCAAGGATGCGGGGGACCCGGCCAAGGTGCGGGAGTACACCAAAAAAATCACCGCCTCCGGCCAGCATCTGCTCAGCCTCATCAACGACATTTTGGATGTATCCAAGATTGAGAGCGGCAAGGTGGTGCTCACCTTCGACCAGTTTGCCCTGAGCGACGTGGTGACCTCGGTGGACGCCATCATACAGCCCATGGCCCGGGACAGGCGCCAGGAATTCCACGTGGAGGTGAGCGGCATTCGCCACGAGTTCTTGGTGGGGGACGAGACCCGGATCAACCAGATTCTCATCAACCTGCTGTCCAACGCTGTGAAATACACCCCCGAGGGCGGGCATATCTGGCTGCGCATCATCGGGCTCAGGCAGCGCTCCAGCCAATACGAGCACATTTGCATCGAGGTGGAGGACGACGGCTACGGCATGACGCCGGAGTATTTGCAGACCGTTTTCGACGCCTTTACCCGGGCGGAAAACAGCACCACCAACAAGGTGCAGGGCACCGGGCTGGGCATGGCCATCACCAAGAGCATTGTGGAACTCATGGGCGGCACCATCAGCGTGACCAGCCAGGTGGACCAGGGCACCCTCTTCCGGGTAGAGCTGGAGCTGCGCATCCAGGAGGGACACGCAGACCGGCAGTTCTGGAAGGACCGGGGCATCGTCCGGGTGCTGGCGGTGGAGGGAGACCCGGAGGGCCGGGAGAGCATTCAGGCCCTTATGGCGGATACGGGCATCCAGGTGGACACCTCCTCCAGTCTGGAAGAGGCCCTGGGCAGGCTGGAGGAGGATGGGGCGTATCAGCTGGTGCTGCTGGACTGGGACGGGCCGGAGCTGGACGGTCCCCAGGCGGCCCAGGCGCTGCGCCGGGCGCTTGCGGGGGATATCCCTTTGGTGCTGCTGGCGGAGTACGACGCCCAGGGGATAGAGCAGGCGCAGCAGATGGAGCGCACCGCCGTGCTGGTAAAACCGTTTTTTGCGGCCGCCTTCCGGGAGACGGTGGAGGAGCTCTGGGGAGATGGGGCGGACGCCGTCCAGCCCGAGCCTGAGCAGGCGGACAGCCTGGAGGGGATGTGCCTGCTGGCGGCGGAGGACAACGAAATTAACGCGGAGATTCTGGCGGAGCTGTTGGAGCTGGAGGGGGCGTCCTGCGAGATTGTGGAGAACGGCCGGCTGGCGGTGGAGCGCTTCCAGCGCGCCCGGCCGGGCGAGTTCGACGCGATTCTGATGGATGTGCAGATGCCGGTGATGAACGGCCACGAGGCCACCCGGGCCATCCGCGCCATGGAGCGGGAGGACGCGAAACAGATTCCCATCATTGCGATGACGGCCAACGCCTTTGCGGAGGATGAGAAAGCGGCGCTGGATGCGGGTATGAACGCGCACGTGGCCAAGCCGCTTGACGTAGAGCTGCTGAAACGGGCAATCAGGCAATTTGTAAAGGGAAAGGACGGAACCGGCGATGAAAATGCGCGAGAATAGGGGCCTGCGCAGATGGGCGGCCGCCTGCGCGGCGGGGGCCATGCTGCTGGCGTCGGCCGGCTGCGGCATAAACGGGGAGGACAAGAACCTGCTTCCGGGCAGGAAAGAGAGCGAACAGGTGGTCAATATGTTCAGCCCCATGGAAAAGACCGACCCCAACGCCGAAAATGTGGCCAGAACCGCGTCGGATCTGACCATAGCCATGGCGGAGGAGCGGCTGGGGGTGACGGTGGCTTACCAGACCTATACGGCGGAAGACTACCAGGACAAGACCTATGACGAGGTGGCCCTGGACCGGGCCCGAAACGATATGGACGACCTGTATTTGCTCAACCCCGACACCATTTTGACCCTGGGTGCGGAGGGCAAGCTGATGGACCTGTCGGGGCTGGACAGCGCGAAGAACCTGCGGGAGATCGTTCGGGTTGCCAACACGGTGGACGGAAAGCTGGTGGCGATCCCCCAGGAGGTGGTGGCCTACGGCCTGTTTGTCAATGTGGACATGTTCAGGCAGTATGGCTTGGAGCTGCCCAACACCCCGGAGGAGTTTTTGGAGTGCTGCCGGGTGTTCCAGGAAAACGGTGTGGACACCCCCGTGGGGGCCAACCGCTGGTGGCTGGAGACCTTTGTGCTCGCCCAGGCCTATGCGGATTTGTACAATGGGGGGAATACGGAAGCGGAGATTGCCGCGCTCAACAGTGGGGAGGCCCGGTACAGCGATTACATGCGCCCTGGATTTGAGTTTCTTCAGGAGCTGATCGACTGCGGCTATATTGACGCGGAGAAGGCCCTGGTCAGCGAGGCCATCGAGGCGGAGCGGCCGGATTTTCTGGCGGGCAGGACTCCTATTGTCATGGCCTACTGGGGGGCGGCCAACACAGACACCGCCTACGGCGATACGGATTTTGAGATGCAGGTCATAGGATTTCCCAGCAGCCGGGGCCAGATGCCGGTGATACCCATGACCGGCTTTGCCGTGGGGGCCGGCGCGGAACACGCCGAGGACGCCATGCGGGTGCTGGATGTGGTCACCTCCGACGAGGCGCTCCAGCTCTATTCCGAGACAAACCGGGTGATATCCCCCTCTAAAAATGTGTCGGTAGCCTGCGTGCCCGCCCTGCGCCCGCTGAACGATAGAATTGAGGAGGGCGTCTATGTCCTGGGCTCCAACGCGGGGATGAATGTGGAGCAGTGGGGAAATACCTGTCTGATTGTCCGGCAGCTGCTGGGCGGCGGCACGGTGGACGAGTGCATGGCGGCTTTCGACCGGCTCCAGGACGCGGCGGCGAACCGCCGGTGAGGGGTATGGCCTGCGATATGCCGGACTGAGAACGGATAAAACGGAATATGACGCAGAAGCGGCGTTTCTCTATCCCGCGGCAGGGAGAGCAGAAGCGCCGCCTTTTTATGTCCGCCCACGGCTGTGGGCATAGGCTCCCCCGCAGCCGTGGGCTCCGGATTACAGCGCCTGCATGAGGAAAAAGATAAATCAGATAATTGCCACATTTCCACATTGATGTGGAAAATAATTGGATTTTCCCACCATTTACCTTTTTGCTTGTGCATGATATACTAAGAGCACCTTGAAATCCCCCGTGCTTATTGGCAACAGGTACAGAATGGAGGGAGACTATGAACGGAACCATCGCTGTGGGCGGAATGGCCCTGGCTGAGGTCCATATCATCGCCGAACAGCACACAGACGTGGGCCGCCGCGCAGTGGAGCAGGTGGAGGCGGAAGAAGCGCGGCTGGACGCCGCTGTCCGGCTGTGCGCAGCGGAGCTGTCCAAGCTGATCTGCCAGCTCCAGGAGGAGGGCGACTCGGACCATGCGGATATCCTGGACTTCCAGCTTCTCCTGCTGGAGGACGACCACTACATAGGCCGCATCTCCCGCATGGTGCGGGAGGAGCGGGTCAACTGTGAGTACGCCGTGTCCCAGTGCTCCCAGGCTTACCGCCAGGAGCTGTCGTCGCTGGATAATCCCTACCTCAACGAGCGGGCGGCGGATATCACCGATATCGAAAAGCGGCTGCTTCGGGCGCTGTCCCAGCGGGACGAGGCCCCTGTCCGGCCGGGGCCGAAAATTGCCGCCGCCGTGGATCTCACCCCTTCCCAGGTGGTGGAGCTGGGGAGGCAGGGACTTCGGGGGATTGTGCTGGAAAAGGGGGGGCTGTCCTCCCATTGCGTGATCCTGGCCCGGTCTATGGGCATCCCCTGCATCATTGGCGTGGCGGGGCTGCTGGAACAGGTGCGGGATGGGCAGAGCCTTCTGCTGGACGCGGAGGGCGGCCGGATCATCGTGGAGCCCACGCTGGAGGAAATCCAAGCGTTTGAGCAGTATGAGGCGGCATACCGGGCGGAGCAGAAGGAGCTGGAGCAGTTCCGGCACGCGCCCACCGCCACCGCGGACGGGCAGGCTATGAAGGTTTACGCCAACATCACCTCGGAGCTGGAGGTGCCGGAGCTGCTGAAGCAGGGCGGCGAGGGCGTGGGCCTGCTGCGGACAGAGCTTTTGTATATGGAACGGGAATCAGTCCCGGATGAGGACAGCCAGTATGCGGCCTATTCCGCCATTGTCACCGGCCTGGCCGGCCGCCCCCTCATTGTGCGCACGCTGGATGTGGGCGGAGACAAGCACATCCCCTATCTGAACATTCCCCAGGAGGACAATCCCTTTTTGGGATATCGGGCGATCCGCTACTGCCTGGACTACCCCGAGGTCTTCCATCCCCAGCTGGCGGCTATCCTCCGGGCCGCCGCCCTGGGGCCGGTGCAGCTCATGCTCCCCATGGTCGCCACAATGACCGAGGTGGAGCGGGCGCGGGATGCCGTGGCCCAGGTCCGGGCGGAGCTGAAGGAGCGGGGGACGGAAAGCGGCCCCATTTCTCTGGGGATGATGGTGGAGACCCCCGCCGCCGCCATCATGGCCAACCAATTTGCCGGGGCAGTGGACTTTTTCAGCATTGGCACCAACGACCTGACCCAATACCTGCTGGCGGCGGATCGGAACAACGCCAAAGTAGCCGGCCTCAACTCCTATTTCCAGCCCGCCCTGCTCCACATGGTAGACCACATATGCCAATGCGCCCACCGGCACGGCATCGAGGTGGATATCTGCGGGCAGGCCGGGGAAATGGATGAGCTGATTCCCCTGTGGGTTGGCATGGGGGTGGACAACCTGAGCGTCAGCGTCCCGTCCATCCCCAGGGTCCGCCGTACGATCAGCCAATGCGGCGCGGTAGCGTGCAGGCGGCTGGCGGACCGGGCGCTTCAGTGCTCCTGTGCCCAGGAGGTCATGAGTTGCGTGAAGGAGGAGGTGAAGAAATGGTCGTAAAGGAATTACAGGTGCAGAACAAGCTGGGCTTTCACGCCAGGGTGGCCTCCCGGATCACCCGGAGCGTCAGCGCCTTTCAGAGCTCGGTCAATGTCCGAAAGGACGGGCGCTGCTTTGATCTGAAAAGCGTCACCGGCGTGATGATGGCCAACGCCAAGCACGGGGACATCGTGACCGTGGAAATTGACGGGCCGGATGAGGAGACCGCCGCCCAGGCGCTGGAGGTCCTCTTCGCGGAAAAATTTGGAGAGACATGACAAGGCTTAATAGAGGGAGGGAAGCACATGGACAGCATGGAAGTGGCGATGGGCCTCATCGCCCAGGCGGGCGACGCCCGGAGCAGCTGCATGGAGGCCATCGGTCTGGCCAAGGAGGGGAAATTTGACGAGGCCAGGGAGGCGCTGGGCAGGGCGGACGACGGCATGGTGGCCGCCCACGAGATACAGACGGACCTGATCCGGGAGGAGATGAGCGGGAACAGCGCGCCCGTATCCCTGCTCATGGTCCATGCCCAGGACCATCTGAACCTGGCGCTGGTGATGCGGGACGTGGCGGATGAATTCCTCCAGGTTCACCAAAAGCTGATTGAATTGGAGGGAAAGGGTTAAATGCTTACCATCACACTGATCTGCAACCTGGGTATGTCCACCAGCGTCCTGGTGGATAAGATGGCGGCCTATACCAAGGGCAAGGGGATTGAATCTGACATTGAGGCCAGGGCTTTCCAGCGGGTGGAGGACCGCATCCATCAGACCGATATCCTGCTGATTGGGCCCCAGGTCCGTTTCCTGGCCAAGAAGTTCCAGGACCAGTACGGCGGGGAGGTGCCCGTCATCCAAATCATGGATATGTCCGACTACGCCCTGCAAAACGTGGAGAAGATCTTCGAGCAGGCGTACCGGGAGTATCAAGAGAAAAAGAGCTGAGAAGGAGGAGAAAACATGAAAAAAGAGACAGGCGGATTTATGGGCTTTATGGAGGAGAAGTTTCTCCCGGTAGCCGCCAGATTGGGCGGGCAGCGGCATCTGCTGGCCCTGCGCGACGGCGTGGTTATGGTCATGCCGCTGCTGATCCTGGGCGCGTTCTCCATGATTATCGCGGAGTTCCCGGTGGAGGCGTTCCTGAACTTCATGGCCGGTGTGTTCGGGGAGAACTGGAACGCCTTCGAGGGCGTTATCATGAACGCGACCTACGGCATTTCGGCCATTGTGGCCTGCTTTGGCGTGGCCAGCTCCCTGGTGAACAGCTACGGGGAGAACGGCACCCCCGCAGGCATCATTGCCATGGCGGCATTTTTCGCCGTGGTGGTGCCCACCGCCCTGACCAACGCCGACGGCGAGGCTGTGGACGCGTGGATCGCCGGTTCTCTGGACGCCACGCTGTTGTTCACTGCGCTGCTCACCGCCCTTGTTGTGGGTGAGATTTACCGTCTGCTGGTGCAGAAAAACTTCACCATCAAGCTGCCCGACTCCGTGCCCAAGGCGGTGTCCGCCCAGTTTACCGCCCTGCTGCCCGGCACGGTTATCATCGTGCTGTTCACCGTGGTGCGCCTGGTGTTCTCCGCCACCCCCTGGGGCGGCTTCCCCGAGTTTGTCACCGCCATCATCTCCACCCCCCTGCGCCATCTGGGCACGTCCTACATCGGCACGCTGGTGGTGTGCTTCTTCGAGCATCTGCTGTGGTCCTTCGGCCTGCACGGCTCTGCCATCATCGTCTTCCCCATCTTCGAGCCCCTGTGGATCATGAACATGGCGGAGAATCTCTCCTCGGGCGCCCACAACATCGTCACCTTCACCTTCTATGAGAACGGCGTGTGGATGGGCGGTTCCGGCGCCACCCTGCCCGTGGTGATCTACATGCTGATCTTCGCCAAGTCCAAGCTGCTGAAGAACGTGGGCAAGGTGGGCATCGCCCCCGGCCTGTTCAACATCAACGAGCCGGTCACCTTCGGCCTGCCCATCGTGCTCAATCCCATTCTGATGATCCCCTACATCCTGTCCCCCATGGCGGCCATGTCCGTGCAGTACCTGGGCACCGCCATCGGCCTGTTCCCCCTGTGTAACAACATGGTGCCCTGGACCTGCCCGGTGCTCATCAGCGGCTTCCTCACCACCGGCAGCATCATGGGCGTGGTGGCCCAGCTGTGCGGCCTGGCCGTGTCGTTCCTGATCTGGCTCCCCTTCATCCGGGTGTGGGACAAGAAATGCTATCAGGATGAGCTGTCCGCCATAGGCGCCAAGTCGTAAATCAATTCCCTTTTGGTTTGATCCCGTATGATGTAGATGCTGCATACTGGCGGGGGGACAGCCTCCGGCTGTCCCCCCGCCCCGCTATTTTAAGGAGGTAACCATGGCTTTTCTGGGTATTGAAACCGCGAAAGCGCCCACCGGGATGCGGGGCAGGCGGTTCCTGGCGTTCCTGATCGACGCCGCCATTGTCATCGCGCTGTCGTTTGTTGTCTACCGCTTTACCGGGCGGCCCGATTTCTTTGCGGTCCAGGCCGCCATGGACGCCGCCGAGGCGGCGGGCGGACAGGACCAGGCGCTCACCGCCGCCGTTTTCACCCAGTTTAACAGCGCGTACAGCGTGCTGCTGCTCATCGCGTTCTGCTACGAGGCGCTGAGCCAGCTGGCCGCCGGAGGCTCCACGCTGGGCAAGCTGGCCATGGGGCTGCGGGTGGTTCCCCAGAATCCCGCCCGGGGACGCCTGCTCCACAGCCTTCTGCTGTGCGTCAGAAGCGCACTGAAAATGCTGGCGCTGTATCTGTTCCAGGGCTTTCCGTTTTTGATCTGCTGCCTGACCATCTTCACCAACGGGGAGTGCCGCACCGGATTTGATATGGCGGTAAAGTCAGTGACCGTACCCCGGGCGGGGGGCCCTTCCCAGCGCTGAGCCGGAGGCCGCCGACACATTGAGCAGAAAGAGGAGATGGGTATGCGCCATTCCGAAAAGACCATGCGGAAGATGCTGCTGGCATTGCTGGAGGGAAACGGTTTCGTCACCCTCAGCAGCTTGTCCCAGGGGCTGGACATCTCGAAGCGCTCTGTGCAGAATTATCTGAACAAGGCGGACGGATGGCTGACGGAGCACGAGCTGCCCAATGTCCGCATTGTAAAAAAGCAGGGCTACGGCATCCGGCTGGACATGGACGCTGCGGACCGTCAAACCCTCGCTACGCTGCTCAACAACCAGTACTTCACCATGGCCGACGGCAGCGCGAACCGAAGGGTGGAGCTCCTGCGCAGCCTGATCTTCTCCCGGGAGGAGCTGACCATCCAGTTTTTGGCGGACAGCTTCTATGTCAGCCGCTTTGTCATCCTGTCCGACCTGGACTGGGCGGAAAACTGGCTGGGCCAGTATCAGCTGCGCCTGTTCAAAACCCAGGGCCGGGGCATCGGCATCGCCGGGGACGAGGTGGCCCGGCGCTCGGCCATCGCGGGCTTTTTCGACCTTTGCGAGCGGCGGGGACCCGCCGCCGTGGGCCAGGCCGACCCCGTCCGCCTGGCCAAAGAGCGGCTGGAAAAGATGGAACAGGTCTACACCGAGGAGGATATCAAAAAGGTTTGCAGCATCATTGAGGAGGCGGAGCGGGAATTTGACTTCTTCATGGGCAGCGAATACTTCACCTCCCTGGCCACCCACATCACCATCAGCGTTTTCCGGCTGCGCCACGGCCATCAGATCAGCAAGGAATTTCTCCCGCCGGACGGGGAATTCCCCCGGCAGGAGATGAACACGGCCCGCTTTATCGCCGGGCGGCTGGCGGAGACCTTCCAGATCCGGCTGCCCGAATCGGAGTGCACCTATATCTGCATCCATCTGATGAGCTATAACGCCTTCCAATCCCAGATTGAGAAGGAGCGGAAGGTGCCGGAAAATGTGGAGCTGCTGGCCCTTCAGCTGATTGAGGCGGTGGACGGGGAAATCGGCGGGCGGTTTGCCTCGGACAAGGTGCTGTTTTTTGGCTTGCTGGCCCATCTCCAAGGGGCCATCTACCAGCAGAAGGAAAACCCCGGCGCCAGGACAAGGCACAGCATCCAGCTGCCGGAGTCCTGCCGGGAGCTGTATGACAGCGTGAAAAAGCAGGCGCCCCTCTATCAGCGCCTGGGCGGGGTGTTCCCCGACCAGCAGGAGCTGACCTCCCTCACGCTGCACTTCGCCCTGGCCCAGGACCGCACCACCAGCAAATGGAGGGCCCTGCTGGTGTCCAACGCCGGAGTGATCATCCAGCAGAGCCAGCGTAAGTTTTTGCAGGAGTGCCTGCCGCAGATCAAGATCGTGGACATATGCTCCCCCTACCAGTTTTCCGTGTACCCGGACAGCAGCTACGATTTCATCATTTCCATGACGCCCCTGAGCGGCGCGGTAAAGCCGGTGGCGGACGTATCCCACATGACCAAAGCCCAGCGGGTTCAGATGATCGAGGAGTTCCTGTTTGAAAAGATGGATAACAGAGGCAGCCCGTGAGGGCTGCGGTTCAGTCGGATCAAAAGCATGGTTGGAAATAGCCGCAACTGCATACAAGGAGGGATTTGCGAATGACGGCAAGGCTGAAAAAAGTGTTTTCTGCGGCAACCGCTGTTTGTCTGGGGGTATCGCTCCTGACGCCCGCTTCCTTTGCCGCAAAGACGGAGACCTTTGACACCACGAAAGTTCCCACGCCGGTTTTTGATGAAAATCCCGGCTACGTCGAATTATATTGGAAGGCTTGGGAGCTGGCATACGATCATGTTGTGGAGGATCCCGGCGTACCCCACAGCCCGTATATGGACGAGGTGTGCTATGACAACGTGATCTGGATTTGGGATTCCTGCTTCATGACCCTGTTCAACCGATATGCGGCGGACGATTATTTCCCGGGCGTTGCCAATCTGAATAACATCTATATGCCGCTGTATGATAATGCGGATACCACCCAATCCATTTGGTTTGCGGATAATCCCAATCTGCTGGCCTGGGTGGAGTGGGAAAATTATATGATGAGCGGCGATGTGGATCATGTCAAATGGCTGATCAATGAGAAGCAGTATTTACAGCAGCACTATCAGATGATGGAAACGTCAAAGCCCGGCGATACGATTCCCCACAGCTCCCACAGGATCGCACACGAGCGCACCCCCTATGGGTATACCGGGTCAAACCAGATTGTCGGCATGGATAACAGCCCCCGCGGGCGGACGTTTGGAGAAAGCGGAATCCTGTGGATTGATACGATATCTCAGCAGACCCTGTCCGCCTATTATATCGCAAAGCTGGCGGAGGCTGCCGGAAATGAGCAGGTCAAAACAACCTATCTGGGCTATTACGATGAGCTGAAGTCGCTGATCAACCAATACTATTGGGACGAGGCGGACGGCATCTATTACGACATCAACAAGACCAATCCGCTGTTAAAGGACAAGGTGAAAACCGTGGCCTCGTTTTGGCCGATGCTGGCGCTGGTTCCTGACGCGGCCCAGGCCGAGGCGCTGCTGGCCCATGTGAACTCCCCCGCCTCCTTCGGAGGCTTTGTGGACTTTCCCTCCGTTGCCCGGGATGACCCGGATTTTGATAATGAGACAGGGGCCTACTGGCGCGGCGGGCTGTGGCTTCCGACCGCCTACATGGGCATCAAGGGGCTGGAGAACTATGGCTACGCGGCCCGCGCGGACGAGGCAGCAGAAAAAATCCTGGAGCAGCAATATCAAACCTATAAAAACGTTGTCCCGCACACGATCTGGGAGACGTATGCTCCCAGCGCCAATGCCCCCTCCACGGAATATGGGAATATCGTTCGCCAGGATTTTTGCGGCTGGTCCGCATTGGGCCCGATTTCCCTGTTTATTGAGAACGTGCTGGGGTTCCATCAGGTTAACGCGGTGGATCGGGTTATCGAGTGGCGGCTCCACCAGGAGGGGCGTCATGGCATCACAAATTTCACCTTTGGCAACATTACCACAGATATTGTTGCCAATGACGGTATTGTAACCGTCCGAAGCAATGGAAGCTACACGCTGAAGGTGAATGGGGTGGAAATGCCTGTCAGTCCGGGCATTCAAAGCTATAGCTTGTCCGGCCAGGCGGTGGAACCGCCGGATGAGCTTCCTTTTGATCCCACCCCCATTCCGGCGGTCCCGGTGAACATCGCATTGAATAAAGCGGCATCTGCCGCCAGCTATCAGGATGCCGCGCACGCGCCGGATAAGGGAAACGATGGGAATGGATCAACCATGTGGATTGCGGCCAACGGCGATCCGGGAAACTGGTGGATGGTGGATCTGGGCGAAGCCTATCAGATAACGGGCGGGTCGATCTCGTTTGAGGCGGAAGCGCTCTGGAAATACCAGATCCAAGCGTCGATGGACGGGGAGAGCTGGACCACCGTGGCTGACCGTTCGCAAAACAGCCTCACCTCGCCCGTGCAGGAGTTTGCGGGTGATGTCACCGCCAGATATGTGAAGGTTACCGTGACCGAATGCCCTGACGGCTGCTGGACTGCGTTTAGGGAGCTTGAACTTTACGGCGCGCCGCTGGCCGTCAATGTCGCGCTGAATAAGGCCGCCGCTGCTTCCAGCTTTGAAAACTCCGGCCGGAGGCCCTCCTGTGGCAACGATGGGAACCTTTCTTCCATGTGGATTGCTGGAGATGGAAGCCTGGATCAATGGTGGATGGTTGATTTGGGGGAAAGCCACAGGCTGAGCGGCTCCAAAATTACATTTGAGACAGAGGGTGGTCTATGGGGATATTATATTGAAGGGTCAGAGGACGGTGTCGCGTGGACGGTGCTTGCCGATTGCTCGGATAATGGGAGCACGGCTGAAGTCCAGGCACACGCCTACACTGCGGCAGCCCGGTATGTCAGGGTTACGTTCACAGCGCTCCCCGACGATTGCTGGGCGGCATTCCGGGAGTTTGAAGTGTTTGGGGTAACAGAAGGCCAATGACAGCACAGCTGAAACATAGCGGAAGGGAGTATGCTTTATGCTAAAAAAAGGTTGCTGGACGAAATCCCTTGCAGTTTTCCTCAGCGTCATTTTAATGCTGTCCGCGATCACGACGGCGGTTGCGGCACAGGGGGACGCCCCCCAGCAGGATGTCTATATCGCAAATGTGGCCTTGGGGAAGGCCGCTTCGGCAAATTGTTATCAGAACGAGGAAAGGGCGCCGTCCCGGGCTGTTGACGGCAATGCCTCAACCATGTGGGTGGCGAACAACGGGGATTCCGGCAATTGGTGGATGGTCGATTTGGGGCAGACCACCAATTTACTGGGCGGGGAGATCCTGTTTGAAAAGGAAGGCGATATCTGGCAGTATGTGGTTGAGGGCTCCGCTGACGGCCTCTCGTGGGAACCCTTGGTGGACAATTCCGGCAATACGTCCGGGGCGAAGCTCCAGGTGCTGGACTTTACCGCCGCAGCCCGCTATGTCAGGGTGACGGTGACCGGGGTTCCGGCGTCCAGATGGACTGCCATCTGTGAGGTCCGGCTCTGGGGGGAGGACACCTTTGAAATCACCGGCTCCAATGTTGCGCTGCATAAAAGCGCGGCCGCCGTCAGCGAGGAAAACATGGATCGAGGCGCCGCAAAGGCTGTGGACGGGGATTTGTCCACGCTATGGATCGCTGGAAACGGCGACGCGGGCAATTGGCTTGAGGTGGATCTTGGTGGGCGCTACAGCGTCAACGCGCTGCGCTTGACCTTTGAAAACGGGGAGAGGGTCTGGAAATATAAGGTGCAGGTTTCCGTTAACCACGCCGATTGGATTACCGTGGTTGACAAAACCGCCGGCAATTTCGCCCGGAAGTCCCAGGCGTATCCATTGACCCCCATGGCGGCCCGCTATGTACGCGTCATTTTTGATGCCGCACCCGGCAGCGCCTGGACGGCCCTTGGTGAGCTGGAGCTGTTTGGCGTGGAGGCGCCCCCCGCGGGTGAGCCTGAAAAGCTGCTGGTCCTGGTTCCCCATGAGGATGACGAGGCGCTTATCGCCGCGGGAATCATCCACAACGCCATCTTGGAGGGTGACACGGTTAAAGTCGCCATTGTGACAAACGGAGACTGCAATGGCTGGAACCAGTCGCTGGGCATCAAGCGTATCAATGAGAGCATTGCCGCGATGGAGGTTCTTGGCCTGTCCCGTGAGAATATCACGGTGTTCGGCTACTCGGACACCGGAGGGTTTGAACCGTGGACGCGCTATGCCGACAGCTTCCTGTATAAGCTGTACCATGCCTCTTCTGACACGCAGGTCCTTTCCAGCAATTTTGGAAATACGCAGACCTATGGTGTGCCCGAGGTGCTGGATGACTACCACTACCAGAAAACAGGAGAGCATGGGAGCTATACGCGCCAGAATTTCGTCTGGGACTTGACCTCGTACATAGAAGAATACATGCCGGATCGAATCTATACTACCTCCGCCTACGACCGGCACGGGGACCATGGATACCTGAACGTGTTTGCTACGGATATTGTGCGCGGCATAGTGGATAGGAACCCCGCCTATGCGCCGGTTATGTATGAGATGATCGTGCATTCCACCGACGGCGATGTGCTCTGGCCCGTTTTGGACAGGGACCCCTCTCCGCTGCAATACTACACGGCCCCGGCCAATATGGACGAAATTCCTTTGCGCTGGGAGGACCGCGTTTCTGTGCCGATGCCCATGGATATGCAGACCATCCCCAGAAGCGGGAATATGAAAAATGTTTGTCTGGCCACCTATACCTCCCAGTACAGCAGCTGGATCGGGTCCTTTACCAAGGCCGACGAGTTTTTCTGGGCAAAGGATTTTTCAAATCTCGCCTTTAGGGCGTCCATAACAGCCTCCAGTAGCACAGAGCAAGCCCCCGCCGCCTATATTGCTGACGGAATGGTGGGGGGATACCTCCAGCTGCCGGACCGGGACTGGATGGCTGAGAACGAAACAGCCGGCGCATGGGTGCAGCTGGACTGGGCTGAGGGTCAGAGCATCACCAGGATTGTTCTGCATGACATTCCTGACAGGGATATCAATGTCACCGAAGGGGTGCTGACGTTCAGCGATGGCAGCAGCATTTCCGTATCGCAGCTTCCCGTTGACGGAAAGCCGCTCACGGTCCCCGTCAGCAAGGACGGCATCACCTGGGTGCGCTTTACCATCAATGATGTGTCTGGCACAGCTGCCGGACTGTCTGAGCTGGAGGTGTTTTGAGCTTCCCAGGCGTTCGCCATGATATAGCGCGGAAATGGTTTTTTAGGGCGGGCCGCGATCCTTATGGTGTATAGAAGGGCGCTGTTCGTTTGCCGCGAAAATCTGTAAAGACAGGGCGCCCCTCCCGATTTTGCGTTCGGGAGGGGCGCCTTGAAACCTATAAAATGATGCAGATCAGCCCGCCGGACCCCTCGTTGATGATCCGCTGAAGGGTCTCCCGCAGCTTTTCCCTGGCCTCCTCCGGCATCCGCTTCAGCTTGCCGTTCAAGTCCTCCCCCACCAGCTCATGGAAGGAGCGGCCAAAGATATTGGAATCCCAGATCTTACCCGTGTCCCCCTCAAACTGCCGCAGCAGGTAGTCTACCATCTCCTCCGACTGCTTTTCGGTGCCCATGATGGGGGACACCTCCGCCCGGATATCCGCGCGCATCATGTGGATGGACGGCGCGGACGCCTTGAGCCGCACGCCATACCTGCCGCCCTGCTTGACAATCTCCGGCTCCTCAAGGGTCATCTCCTCCGGGTCGGGCATGACGATGCCGTAGCCGGTGGCCTCCACCTGCCGGAGGGCGCCCTCCACCTTCTCATAGCTGCGCTTCATGGCGGCCATCTGGGTGAGCTGGTCGATGAGGTCGCCGTCGTCCCGGATCTCCAGCCCGCACCGCTCGGAGACGGTGGAGTAAAACAGTCCCCGGGGCAGTTCCAAGGTGGCGGTGACCACTCCGCTGCCCATGTCCATCCGATTGAGGGCGGCCGAGCTCACCTCCTCCCGGTCCCCCATGGCCAGCACCGCGCCCTCTGCGTCCCGCAGGCGCATCAGGCCCGCCGTCTCCTCCCGAATCATGGCGTACAGGCCGCTCTTGATGGGGTGGTCGAAGGGCAGCACGTCCACCCAGGGGGGCAGGAACAGGTCCATCTGCTTCAGCGGGAATTCATGGAGCACCGCCCGGATGATCTCGCTCACCGCCCCCTCGTCCAGGGTAAGGCAGTTGGCGGCCAGACAGGTCACGTCATAGCGCTCGGCGATATCCGCCTGAAGGGTTTGCGCCCGTTCGCCGTAGGGCTGGGCGGAGTTGAGCAGCACCATGAAAGGCTTCCCCAGCCCCTTGAGCTCGCTGATGACCCGCTCCTCCGCCTCCAGGTAGTCCTCCCGGGGGATGTCGGTGACCGAGCCGTCGGTGGTGACCACGATGCCGATGGTGGAGTGGTCGGTGATGACCTTCTGCGTGCCGTACTCCGCCGCCTGGGTCATGGGAATCTCGTGGTCGAACCAGGGGGTGGTGACCATTCTGGGCTGCTCCCCGTCCATCTGCCCCAGGGCGCTGGGCACCATGTAGCCCACGCAGTCAATGAGCCGCACGGAGAATACCCCGCCATCGTCCATAGCCATCTCCACCGCGTCCTCAGGGACAAATTTGGGCTCGGCGGTCATCACCACCCGGCCCGACCCGCTCTGGGGCAGCTCGTCCCGGGCCCGGTCCCGAATGAAGCTGTTCTCGATCTTGGGCAGCACCAGTGTCTCCATAAACCGTTTGATGAAGGTGGATTTCCCGGTGCGCACGGGGCCCACCACGCCGATATAGATGTCGCCCTGGGTACGCTGGGCGATATCCTCATACAGTTTGTTTTCCAAAGCAGAACCCTCCTCACGCATACTCAATCCCATATGTATGGGGATAAGCCGTGGAATATGCCTCCCCGCTGCCAGGCCGCAGGCCCAGAAACTGTAAGAAGGAGGCCGAAGCAAAATGGTTTTTCAATTCCGCTTGATTTTCTCCTGCGCATCATTTAAAATAGACCCGATGGGTTGGGAAGGCCCGATTAAAAACAGGGGGGGAAAACTGTGATGCAGAAACGCATTTTAGTGGTTGACGACGATGACATGAATTTGATGAGGACCAAGCGGATATTGGGATTTGATTATGATGTGTTTTTTGCCAGCTCGGGGATTGAGGCGCTGGATACCCTGAAGCGGGAGGAGATGGATCTGGTCCTTTTGGATATTGAGATGCCCAAGATGAACGGGTTTGAAACCTTTGAGCGTATGAAGGAGTTTGCCGCCGATATCCCCGTGATCTTCTTAACGGCGTCGGGCCAGGAAGACGACGTTGTAAGCGCGATACGTCTGGGCGCGGTGAACTACCTGAAAAAGCCGTTCCCGCCCCAGGAGCTGCTAATGCGGGTTACGCAGGAGCTTGAAAAGCGATGAGAGCCGAGGAACAGACAAGCAAGCACCTGCTGCTGGCTGTTATCACGACAGTATTCAGCACAATGCTGGGTCTGGTCACGGTTGTTATGGCGTGGGAATTCTGGACGATCCCGCTGATGGTATCCGGCTGCTTGAGCATATGGCTGTTGCATATTGCCAAGATTGGTTCGGACGCGTTTTATGAAAATCTCTGCGCGGGGTTGATTCTCCTGCAATTCTTTTTCTTTGGCGTACATGAGGCCAGCCTTTACGACATACCCGCCATGGCCTGCATTACCATCCTCGCGCTGTTCATGCTCAACAAAAAGTGGATGGTGTATGCGGTGGAGGCCCTGTATGTGCTGGAGCTTGCGTACCATGCCCTGATACTTCATACGATTTCTTATGATATCGAGTTCCAGGATGCCTTTCGCCTGGGACTTGGTGCTGTTGTGACCTTTGGCGGGGCTGTGCTTGCGGAATACTGGATCAAGCGGCGCAGCGCCCAGCGGGAGTGGTATGACCGCGTATTTAACGAGCTGGAGACGGCGGGAAAGCAAAACGCCGTCTTCCTCTCCAACGTGTCCCACGAGCTGCGCACGCCGATCAATATGGTAATCGGGATTAGCGAGGTGGCGCTTGGCAAAAGCCTGTCCCCGGATATTCGCTCGGATATGACCTCTATAAAGCTGGCGGGAAAGCGCCTGTCCAACCAGATCAACAATATGCTCGACTATACGGAGATCGTGGAGGGCACGCTGACGCCGGCAAAGGAAGAGTACATGATCACCTCGGTGCTGAACGATGTGATCACCATGACCGCGCTGCAAAGCAACCGGCAGCACTTGGAGATCGTGTTCGATATCGACCCGAAGGTTCCGGCGGTTCTCATTGGAGATGCGGAGAAAATTTCTCATGTGCTCAAAATTCTGGTGGAGAACTCCATCAAGTTCACGGAAGAGGGCGGCGTGAACGTCCGCATCGGATACCGGATGGAGAGCTACGGCGTCAACCTGATTATAGATATCCGCGACACAGGAATTGGTATGACCAATTCCCAGATGCTTCAGATGTACGACGACTTCTACCAGGCGGATTCTGGAAGCAGCCGCTTCGTGGGCGGCCTTGGCCTGGGGCTTCCCATCGCCCGGGGGCTTCTCAACGCCATGGGCGGATTTATCCATTTTGAAAGCAAGGGGCAGCAGGGCCTGCACGCCCATATCGTGATCCCCCAGGGCGTGGTGGACAAGGGGCCCTGCATTGTGCTCAACCACCCGGAGCAGCTGTGTATTGCCTGCTATTTCAGGCCGGAGCGGTACAGCTGCGATGAGGTGCGGGGATATTATGACGGGCTGATCCTGAATCTGGTGAATGGCCTGGGCGTTAACGGGCATCAGACGCATAATTTTGAGGGGCTGCTCAAATTGCAGCGCAGCCACAAGCTGACCCACGTGTTCATCGCCCAGTCGGAGTATGAGGAGAACCGGCCGTATTACGAAGAGCTGGCGGGTACGCTGTGGGTTATCGTGATTGCGGAGAAGGAGTTTTCCCTGGACAGCGAAAGCCGCCTGCTTCTGATCCACAAGCCCTTTTCCGCGCTTTCCGTGGCAAACCTGCTGAATGGGGAGCTGGGGGCGCGCGGCTTTGCCGAGGCCCAGGCCGCAGGCCGGAAGCCGTTCACCTGCCCGGGTGTGCGGGCGCTGGCGGTGGATGACGAAGAGATGAACCTGGTGGTGGCCAAGGGCGTTCTCGGGAGCTATGGGATTGAGGTGGATACCTGCCTGAGCGGACGGGAGGCGGTGGCGCAGTGCGACAGCGTTTCCTATGATATCATCTTCTTAGACCACATGATGCCGGGATTTGACGGCGTACAGACCCTGAAAAAGATCCGCGAGCTCCAGAACGGCCTCTATCAGGACCTGCCGGTGATCGCGCTGACCGCCAATACCGTCAGCGGGGCCCGGGAGATGTTCCGCGGCGAGGGCTTTACGGAGTTTGTGCCCAAGCCCATTGAGCGCACCGTCTTAGAGCGCGTGCTGCGCAGGGTGCTGCCCAAGCGTTTTATCCAGTACAGCGAAGGCCCGGGGGAGGAGAACCCGTCCATGGAAGAGCAGGCGCAGGCCGTTTCGGTCCAGGCGCCTGAAGCGGGGAGCGAACCGGCGGGAGAGACGCAGGCCCCGGCGGACGGGCCGGCCGCCCCCTATGACCGGCTGGCCCAGGCCGGCGTCGATGTGGAGATGGGGCTGAATTACTGCTGTGGAGACGAGGACTTCTTCAAGGATATGCTGCGCATGTTCCGGGATCAGAGCGGGGACAAAAAGGCGGAGATCATATCGCTGTATGAGGCGGCCAATTGGGCGGATTACGCAGTAAAGGTTCACGCGCTGAAGAGTACGTCGCTGACCATCGGCGCGCAGGCGCTTTCCTCGCAGGCCAAGGAGCTGGAGCTGGCGGGAAAGAGAGGGGACGCAGACTTTATCCGGGAACACCACGCCGCGCTGATGCGCGCGTATGATGAGCTGTGCGGGCAGCTCGCCGGGATATAGGGCGTCCCGGCCTTTTCCTGAAACGCCGTATCAAAAGGAGTGGGAGACTGCGTGATTAAAAAATGGTTTGAGATCCTCTCTAATCACAGGATCAGTATGCGTGAGCGCATATTCCGCATTGTGACCGTGATCTGCATGGTTGCGCTGGTATTCACCCTGCCTATGGGCAGGAGTATTTTGAATCTCGTGATCCTCGTGATAAGCCTGGCGGCCATAGCGGTGATCGTGAAGCTCAGCATCCGAAAGGAGCGCATCCAGACGGGGGCCACGGCCATCGTGGTATTGCTGCTGGTGCTCTTCCCCTTCACATTCTTTTCCGCGGGCGGGTTCTACAGCGGGGTGCCGGAGTGGTTTGTGCTCTGCTTCATCTATGTCTGCATCACCCTGCGGGGGAAACGCATGGCCGTGTTTTTCGGGCTGTGCATGGCGGAGACGATGCTGTGCTACGGCATCGCCTACTACTTCCCGGAAATCGCCGCCGTGAATTCCCAGCAGCGCTCCTTCTTTGACTCCGCGTTTTCCATGATTATGGTAGGCCTGCTCACCAGTGTGCTGCTCATGTTCCTGAATCGGATGTATGAGGAGGAAAACGCCCTCACCCAGCAGCAGAAAAAGGAGATCGAGGAGCTCAACCAGGCGGAGAACAATTTCTTCTCCAGTATGAGCCATGAGATCCGCACCCCCATCAACACGATCATCGGATTAAACGAGATCACGCTGCGGGGTGATATCCCGGACGAGGTGGCGGAGAACGCCAGGAATATCCAGGGCGCCAGCAAGCTGCTGCTCACGCTGATCAACGATATCTTGGATATCTCCAAGATCAAGTCCGGCAAGATGGAGATTGTCAACGCCTCCTATGAGACGGGGACGCTCTTTTCAGAGATCGTCAACATGATCTGGATCAAGGCCAAGGAAAAGGGGCTGGAATTCAAGCTTTACGTGGATCCGTCCATTCCGAGTATGCTCTGCGGGGACGAGGTGCGCATCAAGCAGGTTTTGATCAACCTTCTGAATAACGCGGTGAAATACACCAGCGAGGGCTCTGTCACCCTCTCCGTGCGCTGTGAGCGCCAGGGGGTGAACCGGGTGCGCGTCTGGTATTCCGTGGAGGATACTGGGCAGGGGGTGAAAAAAGAGAACCTCCCGTATATTTTCAACGCGTTCCGGCGGGTGGACGAGGAAAAGAACCGCCATATCGAGGGGACCGGGCTGGGGCTGAGCATTGTGCAGCAGCTGGTGGAATTGATGGGCGGCGAGATCAGCGTGAACAGCGTCTATACCAAGGGGTCAAAGTTTATCGTCACGCTGGAGCAGGACATTGTGGACGATAAGGATTTGGGGACGTTTACGCTGGCCTCCTGGGCAAAGCTCCATGACAGCGGGCCGTACCGGCAGAGCTTTGAGGCGCCAGAGGCCCACATCCTGGTGGTGGACGACAACGACATGAACCTGATGGTGGTGACCAAGCTGCTTGCGGAGACAAAAATTCAGATTGACACCGCATCCAGCGGGGCGGAATGCCTGAAGCTGACCCAAAACCACCATTACGACTGTATTTTGATGGACCACATGATGCCGGAAATGGACGGGATCGAGTGCCTCCACGCCCTGCGGGTGCAGCCGGGGGGACTGTGCCAGGATGTGCCCGTGATTGCCCTGACTGCCAACGCAGGCAGCGACAACCAGCTTCTCTACCGAAAGGAAGGGTTCAGCGGCTACCTGGCCAAGCCGGTGGGCGGCGCGCTGCTGGAGGCGGCGGTTCTCAGCATTCTGCCCAAGGAGCTGGTGCGGCTGTATGAGGATGCGGGGCAATCGGAGCTGGGGAAGGACATCCTGATTTTCGAGCAGGCAAAAAGGCGTTCCGTCCTGGTGACAACGGACAGCGTATGCGACCTGCCGGAATCCCTCATCAAGGAGCTTGGCATTTCCGTGTGCCCCTACTATGTCTGCACGGATGAGGGGCGCTTCCTGGACGGCCAGGAGCTGAAGCCGGACGAGCTGCTGGCCCATATTGCCCAGGGACGGAAGGGGTACTCCCAGTCGCCGGAGGTGGAGGACTATGAGCGGTTTTTCGCCGAAAAGCTGACAGAGGCCCAAAACGTAATCCATATTGCCATGGCAAAGCACGTCAGCGTGGGATATCAAAACGCCCTTGAGGCCGCGAAATCCTTTGATAACGTTACGGTGATAAACTCCGGGCACCTGTCCAGCAGCATGGGCCTGGCGGTGCTGTGGGCCGCCCATATGGCGGAAAACCATGTGCCGAAGGCGGAGATCGTGGCGTCGGTCAAGCGGATGGAGCGCTTTATCTCCTCCGCCTTTATCATCAACAGCACCCATATGATGTGCCAGGCCGGACGGATATCGAAACGGATACAGATTTTGTGCGATGCGCTGCTGCTCCACCCGGTTCTTGTCCTGCGAAAGAGCAGGATGGTAGTGGGCAGCATGGAGATGGGCAGCTTTACGCATGTGGCGAAGAAATACGTCAGAAAAGTGCTCCAGGAGACCAGAAGCATCGACCGCCGCATCTTGTTTATCACATATTCCGGCCTAGATGAGAAAAAGCTCAAATACATTCAGAATTTGGTGCAGCAGCACTGCCCGTTTGAACGGGTTTATGTACAAAAAGCGTCGTCCGCCATCGCGAGCAACTGCGGCCCGGGCTCATTTGGGCTGCTGTTTATGAGAAAGGATGAGGGGGCCGTCCCGACGGCCCCGGCGCCAGGGCAGGGCGGGGCCGCATAGGCTGACGCAGCCCCGTGGCGCTACGCCTGGCGGGGCCTGGCGCGCGGAACGTACAAAAGAACATCCCTGGCGGGGAGCGCTGACGCGGCCCCTGCCAGGGATTTTATAATTCCCGCAGTTCATCGCCCGCCGGGAACCGGCGCTCACGCGGCGGAGCTCCCTTTGGGCCGGGCGTCTAAGAAGCTGTACGAATAGCCGAAGTATTCAGATTGGCGGTAAAGCTGGGTGCTGAGGCTATTGGTACAGCTTCTAAGAAGCTGTACCA